>NZ_JBXANI010000014.1:0-269139 GCF_058801495.1 Cupriavidus sp. GW822-FHT03E04 | reverse complement strand
AAAGTAGGTAATCGCCAGGCTCTCCCTTGAAACCCCCCAGTACGAAAGTACTGGGGGGTTTTGCTTTTGCGGCTGCGGATTCAGAAGGGCTTCAGAACGGTTTCTTCACCGCCACATCGCCCTGGCCGACAAACAGCTTCATCGTCAGGCGCTGCGCCAGATTGCCGTAGGGCGGATAGAACAGCCCGATGGGAAAGAACCGGTGCCGTTTGAACACGGTGCGTGCATGCGAAAGTTCGCGAAACCCCTCTTCGCCGTGATAGTTGCCCATGCCTGAGTTACCCACGCCGCCAAAGGGTGCGTCGTGGTTGACCACGTGCCAGGCCCAGTCGTTGATGGTGACGCCGCCAGAATGCGTGCGTGCAAGCAGCTTCTTGCGCTCGGCCGCATCGTGGCTGAAGCAGTACAGGGCGAGCGGACGCGAGCGTTGCTGCACCATGGCGATGGCCTGCTCGTGCGTGTCGTACGGCAGCACTGGCAGGATGGGGCCAAAGATCTCCTCGCGCATCAGCAGCATGTCGGGCGTGCAGTTCGTCACGACGTGCAATGGCAAGCGGCGGCCGGGGCCGACCTCGCCGCAGGCCATCACCGTCGCGCCCTTGGCGCGCGCGTCGTCCAGCATGGCCTGGATGCGTGCAGCGTGGCGATCGGTGGCCAGCGCCGTGTAATCGGGGTTGTGCCCGGTCCGCTCGCTGAACAGTTCGCCGAAACCTTCGATCACCGCCTTGACGAATTCGTCCACGCGTTCGCGCGGCACCAGCGCGTAATCGGGCGCCACGCAAACCTGCCCGCAGTTGATGCCCTTGCCATGCGCGATGCGCCGGGCGGCCTCGCCAACGGGATAGTCGCGCAACACGATGGCAGGCGACTTGCCGCCAAGCTCGAGCGTGACCGGCGTGAGATTGCGCGCCGCCTGGCCCATGACGATACGGCCTACCGCCGGCGAGCCGGTGAAAACGAGATGGTTGAAGGGCAGGTCGCTAAAGACGCCAGGGTTTTGCAACTCGCCGCCGATCAATGCAACGTGATCTTCGGCGAAGATCTCGCCAAGCATGGCCTTGAGCGTGGCGTTGGTGGCTGGCGTTGTCTCTGGCATCTTGATCATGACGCGGTTGCCGGCGGCCAGTGCGGCCACTAGCGGGCCCAGTGACAGATAGACCGGGAAATTCCAGGTCGCGATGACACCGACGACGCCCTTGGGCTGGTAGGTAACGTGCAGGCTGTTGCTGACGAACAGCAGTTCGGGCCGGCGACGGCTCGCCCGCATCCAGCGGCGCACATGCGAGATGGCATGACGGATCTCCAGCGTGGTCGGCAGCACTTCCAGCATCTTGGTCTCGGCCAGAGAGCGTCCGCCGAAATCCTGGGAAATCGCTTCGGCAAGCACGTCCTGGTAACGCAGCAGTTGGTGCTTGAGAGCGCGCAAGTGTTCACGCCGCTGCCCGGCATCGGGCAAGGTGTGGCGCAGGAAGGCTTGCTGTTGCGCGGCGAACATGGCCTGAACGCGGGCGCTCAGGATGTCTTGCCTGGCCAGTTCTTCTGTCAGAGCGCGAGCATTCATGTGGACCTCTGCTGTTTATCGACCTGCAGTGCTGTATCGGAATGGGTGTCGGTCTCCGCATAAGCCCGTCCGCCAAAGCGCAGCGCGGAGTGTGCCCGGCGCGACTGGAACAGCGGGTAGAACATCTGGGTGAACCAGCGCTCCTGCCCGAACAGCACGTCGTCCTGCAAGCCAATCTTGGCGGGATACTTGCGCGTGATGTGTGCCGAGCCAAACAGGATGTCCCAGAAGAACAGCAAATTGCCGAAGTTGCCCTTGTAGTGGCCGATGCCGTCCTCATTCGTCATTGCGTGGTGCGCCCAGTGGGTGGCGGGCGTGGAGATCGTGCGTTCCAGCATCCACATCAGCGGACGCAGTGCACGGATTCGGTACAAGGGCTCGTCCCACCGCCATGCGCTGTGCGCGCCAAGGATCACAGTCAGCTTGATGACTAGGTACGCACCGTAGACTTTAGCGAAACCCAGATACAGCAGCACACCTGCAATCCACAGGCCCGGCATCATCAGGTAATAGAAAAAATTGTTCCGGTACGTGATGCGGATGCTCATGTACTGCGCGGTGTGGTGCGCGCGATGCAAAGGCCACAACAACGGCGAATGCGACACGCGATGCCACCAGTATTGCGTCATGTCGTCGCAAATCAGCAGGATCGCGGCCATTGCCCACCATGGCAGGTGCGCCCACGCACCTTGTTGTTCCGGCATCAGCCAGGCGCAAAGCTTGCCGGCCCCCAGCAAGGCCAGGGGCTGGGTGATCGCGAGCAGGCTCACGAACATCGCCAGTTCCAGCTTGGTATCGTCCAGGGTAGGGTTGACGCTGTTCTTGTAGCGCCGCGTGACCCACTCCATGCAGGCAAAGCCAAGCATGGCGATCACGATCAAGATGTTCTGAAGGTGCGGACTCATTGGGGCTTGTCTCCGATCTCGCTTTTTGGCCTGAAAGGCTTTAAGTCCGGCTGACTGTAGGCTTGCTCGGTCAATGCGTCCAATGCATACTATGCAATGTTCCAATGCGTACGGAGCAACGCATCATGATGGACCTTCGCCGCCTGAGCCACGTTCTGGCGCTTGCCGATGTCCTGCATTTCGCGCGGGCTGCCGAGCGGGTGCACCTCAGCCAGCCTGCGTTCAGCCGCAGCATCCAGGCCATCGAGGCGGACCTCGGCATCCGCCTGTTCGATCGCGACGTGGGCGACGTGCGGCCGACCCCGGCCGGCGAGTTCGTGATCGGGCGTGCCCGCAGGCTGCTCTTCGATGCGCGGTGCCTGCAGCGCGATGTCGATCTCTTTCGAGACAGCCAGTTGGGCGACACCGCCTTCGGCGCCGGGCCATTCCCGGCAGCGACCCTGATGCCGCGTGCGTTGTCCGAACTGCGGCGCCTCTATCCCAAAGTGGCCTTGCGCGTGGAAGAGAGCAACTGGCAGCAGTTGCTGGAACGCCTGCGCGCCGAAGACATCGAGTTTTTCGTCGCGGACGTGCGCGACCTGCCGCAAGACCCTGCACTGGAAATCCGTCCACTGGGGACGCAACCCGGTTTCTTCTACGTACGCACCGCGCACCCGCTTGCCGGACGTCAATGCACGGTGGCAGATGCCTGGCAGTACGGTGTCGCGGCGACGAAGTTGCCAAGCGTCCTGAGTACCGAGCTGGCCAGGGTGCTCGGCTTGCCGGCGGGCGAGGAAGCTGTGCTTGCGCTCGAGTGCGATGACATTGCTATCCTGCGGGCCGTGGCGCTGTCCACCGACACGGTTCTCGCCGCCACGCAGACATCGGTGCAAGCTGATCTCGATGCCGGCGCGCTGCTGCCGCTGCGCATCAAGGGGCTGCCGTCGCTGTTCTCCGAGATGGGCGTTGTCAGCCTGCGCAACCGGACGCCGTCACCGATGGCGCAAAATGCCATCGCGTGCATCGCGCGGGTCGCTGGCGAGGTGAACGCCAGGCTCTCCTGATCATTACGCCTACGAACGGCGCCAGCGCGGCAATCAACGCGCGGTTGCTGATCGGGATCACCCCCGGGCAGGTCTCGCCGGGCAGCGTGCGATCGCAATGCAGGCGGCAGGGCAAGGGTAGGAAGGCCGCATAATGCGGCATTGCTTGCGCTTATCGATTATTTGTATTCCATGCCTATTCGCCGAAAATCCTCGACGCCAGCCAGCGCGCCCGCTCGCCAGGACGCCCCCGTGCGGCGAGCCGCAAAGGGACCCGTCGCAATCACCGTCACCCCGCCAGCCATGCGCCCCCCACGCCAGCCGCGCAGCGAGCAGAACCTGGTCAACATGATCAAGGCGGGGCGTGCGCTGGCAGAGCAACGCGGCGACCTGGATGACATTTCCCTGAATGACGTCGTGAAGGCCGCCGAGACGTCGATTGGCGCCTTCTATGCCCGCTTCAAGGACAAGGAGGCGTTCCTTCAGTTCATGCTTGAGGCCGCGCTGGACGAGGCCGAAGCACTCACGAAAAAATCGATCGCCAGAGATCCGGTCTGGCAAGCCGGCTCGGCTACGGCCATCGTGGAGCGCATCGTGCGCGTCTACGTAGGCCAGTTTCGCCAGAATCGTGGCCTGTTCAAAGGCTTCCTGCGGCATTACTCCGCGACCGGGGGCGGCGACAATCCCATGCGGCAGGCCAACCGCCGCATCCAGGATTTGCTTGTGCCATTGCTGGCCAGGCAACTCGATTCCCCACGCGCTGGCACCGCGGACTTCGAGGTGCGCGTCGCCATTCAGTTCCTGGTGGGCACGCTGGCCAATCTGTTGCTCAACGATCCGGGCCCGCTGCACCTGGAGCAACGCAAGCTGGAAACCCACCTGATCCGCATGATGTGCCGCTATCTGATGCTGCCAGAGGCGTAGGCAAGACGTCGCCCGCCGCTGGCAAGGCGAGGTAGCGGTGCAGCATCTCGGTGAGCCGTTGCTCCTGCCGTGGATCGTACAGATCCAGGGCGCTGGGCGTATGCAGCACGATGTTGGTCAATGCACTGATGACAAGCTGGACCGCGATGCGGGTCTCATCATCCGGCCCGCTGAAGCGCCCGGCGGCAACGCGGCTGGCCAGGCGCGGCACCATGGCATCCAGGATCTGCCGGTTGGCCTCGCGAATGGGTTGCCACAAGGGGTTCTGCGCGGGGCTATGCCGCATATACGCGGCAAACAGGCCACGGTGCTTGCGGAACAGGCCGATATAGAAGCCGACGATGCGCGTGCAGATCGCGTGGGCCGGCCCTGCGTTCCAGGCGGGGTCCGTGGCCAGCGAATAGTCCAGCTCGGCGCGCAGCTCCGCCAGAGTGTCTTCCAGCACCAGCGCGCAGAAGGTCTCCTTGTCCGGAAAGCGCGCATAGAACGCGCCAACGGACGTGGACGCGGCCCGCACGAGATCGGCGAGCGAGAAGCCGGTCAGGCTGCCGGCCTCGTTGATCAGCGCTCTCCCGGCGGCAAGCAGCGCCTTCAGCGTGGCCTCGCTTCTCTCCTGGCGGGGCTGTTTCAGCCCCGCGCGCAGTGTTGGCGCCGCGGCATCAGCGGGGGCCGTGGTTTCGGGTGTCATACGTCGAAGGTGATGGCGACCGGCCGCTCCTGGCGTGGGCGCGCCTGGCAGGTCAGGATCCAGCCGGCGGCAAGTTCGTCAGCACTGAAAACATCGTTGCGTGCATGGACGACCGCGCCATCCACGCACTTGGCCGCGCACGAGCCGCAATAGCCTTCCTCGCAGGCATAGGGCGCATCCACGCCGCAGGCCAGCGCGGCCTGCAGCAGGGACTGGCCGCTGGCAACCCGCACCACATGCAGGGCGCCGCCGAGGGTTACCGTGGCGTCGCAAGCCGGCGCGGGCACTGGCGCCGCGCTTGCCACCTCGGCCTCCTGCGCAGCCGCGTCAAACCGCTCCAGATGCACGCGCCCCGGCGCCATGCCGGCCACTTCAGCGGCCCCCAGCACGGTCTGCATGAACGGCCCGGGGCCGCACAGATAGAGCTGGCCGTGTGGCACCGCCGAGAGCAAGGCGGCAATCTTGCCACGTTCGGGAAAACCATCAGTATCGTCGTGGTGCAGATGCACGGCCAGCCGATCGGAATTGTCGCGGGACAGCCTGGCGATCTCCGCCGCGAAGATCGTGCTGCCGGCATCCCGATTGGCGTAGTAGAGCGTCATCGCGCAGCTGCTGGATGCCAGCGCCGAACGGATCATCGACAGCACCGGCGTAATGCCGCTGCCCGCCGCGCAGAAGAAGAGCGGGGCGTCCATGTTCTCGCACACGAACCGGCCGGTCGGCGCGCTTACCTCCAGTTGCGTGCCAGCGCCGACATGCGCATGGAACCAGCCCGACGCGCGGCCCCCCGGGATGCGCTTGACGGTGACGACCGGAAGGCCGCCTGCCTCGGGCGAGCTGGAAAGCGAATAGCTGCGTAGCAGTGTTTTCCCGTCCACGTTTACCCGGAAGGTGAGGTGCTGGCCGGCGCGATAGACGAAGGATTGCTGCAGCGCATCGGGGACCAAGAGCGCGTAGGAACGGGCGTCTTCGGTCTCCTGAGTGATCTGCGCGACAGTCAGATTGTGGAACTGCATCAATGTCTCCTGGTTTCTGCGGGCCCTGTGCCGGACCCTTGAAATAACAAGAAAGAGAATTATGATTCTGTTTATAGCCGGAAGCAAAAGCAAATTCAAGACCGATCCCACCACCGGCTAGGGTAAGCAAAACAGGCGGGGAGAACGGTCAAAACCCATGAGCGCCAAAGGAGATTGCATGTCATCCCTTCATCGTTACACGCTGCCGGTGGTCCAGACAGGCTGGTCGATCGGCAGCCAGGTTTCCACCGAGTTCAACTGGGAGTACGACAACGAGAATTCCAAGCTGCTGCAGCTCTACGAGACCAGCAAGAAGCAGCAATGGAACGCCACCGACCGGATCGACTGGTCGCAGGAGCTCGACCCCGAGAACCCGCAGGAGCTCGATGACCGGATGATCCCGATCTACGGCACGCCGCTGTGGGAAAAGATGGGCAAGCACGACCGCATCGACGTGCGCCGCCACCAGCAGGCGCATTCGCTGTCGCAGTTCCTGCATGGCGAACAGGGCGCGCTGATGGTGTCTGCGCGCATCGTGCAGATGGTGCCGGAGATGGACGCCAAGTTCTATGCCGCCACGCAGACCATGGACGAAGCGCGGCACGTGGAAGCCTATTCGCGCCTGCTGCATGAAAAGGTTGGGATCATCTACCCGATCACGTCCGGGTTGAAATCGCTGCTTGAAACCATCCTGACCGACTCGCGCTGGGACTTCTGCTACCTCGGCATGCAGGTGCTGGTGGAAGGCCTGGCGCTGGCCGCGTTCCAGCGCATTCGCGACTTCTCCAAGAATCCACTGGCGGCATCGATCAACGCCTACGTGATGCAGGACGAAGCGCGCCACGTTGCCTTCGGCCGCACTGCGCTGCGCGGCTATTATCCACAGCTGACGGAGGCCGAGCGCAAGGAGCGCGAGGACTTCGTGATCGAGGCCTGCTACCTGATGCGCGATCGCTTCGACCAGAAGGAAGTCTGGGGCCGCCTCGGCTTGCCGGAAGAAGAGTGCGCCAAGGCCGTGCGGGAGTCCGAGACCATGCGGCAGTTCCGCCAGCGGCTGTTCAGCCGGATCGTGCCGACCGTCAAGGATATCGGCCTGTGGAGCCCGCGTGTGCAGGCGGCGTTTGCCGACATGGGCGCGATCGAGTTCGCCAATGTCGACGTTGAGGCGCAGTTTGCGCAGGACCAGAAGATCGCGGAGGAGTTTGACGCGCGCCGCGTGGTGATGGAGTCGATTGAGGCCGCGCAGGCCGAAGCCAGGCACTGAAGCGGTCTTGGTTGCGGGCCCGGCCTGTCTGGCCGGGCCCGCGCGCATTACGCGGCGAGCCGGCGTGCTTTTACGCCTGGAGCGCCTGCAAGCCCTTTGCGAGGCGCTCGCGCATTCGTTGCCTCAGTTCGGTAGACAGGTGGGCGTTCACCGTAGGGAACGTATCGGCAATGCGCGCCAACAATTGATTCAGATGCGTTGCGGCTGCGTTCTTGTCATCAAACCCGAAGTGCACCGCATCCGCCAGCACGGCGTCGCGCGCGATATCGAAGCGGCCCTCGGACAGTTGCATGGTGAGCGTCCTGGGTTGCTCGTCGGGATTGGGAACGACGTCGAACGCCGGCGAGAGTCGCCAGCGCTGCTCCCGCGCGTGGTAAATAGTCGCATGATTGCGTGGATGGTCGTCATCATTGCCGACGATGGCGTTGAACACCATGCGTTCGAACAGCTCGATCCGGTCTTCGAGCGGCGCGCCTATCCGTTTCAGTTCCTGTGCCAGGCGCGGATAGCTCCACGAGGCTGACAGTCCGCCGGGATACTCGACGCTCAGCAAAGAGGCGCCACTGAGTGTCATGGTTCGTTGTTGGCCGTGGCGATCGAAGCGGCAAATGCGCACTACGCTCAGCCCGTCTTTGACCTGGTGATGCACCGATCGCGCGAAATGCATGCCTGCGGTAGCGCCCCACTGCAAGGTGAAGTGTTCCAGGCTGGGAATGTCTGCCGTGTCGCTGGGCAGAATCGGCTTGACCAGCCAGTAGTCCTCGCCGTCTTGCAGCGTGCCCTTGGGCCGGGCGCCGCCCAGGCTGGGCGTGGCCATGAGCATCCTGCGCAGCCTCGCATCGACGGGTGGGCGCCTTTCGTACATGGCAAGCAGTTCTTCGGCCAACCCTTCAAGTTGCAGCAGCTTGGGGCTTGTGATGACATCCACGGAAGGCTTGCGCGAGACGCCGACGGCCAGTGCCCCCCAGCGATCGCCATTCCTGGCCAGTCTCAGATAAGTGCTGTCGTGCGCATCGTCGGCAAGATTATGTTCGCGCTGTAAAAGCATCCGTCCCCACGAATCCGGGCAGGCATCACGCAACACGTCGTGCAGGCCGCGATACCGATGGGCGAGATGGTCGATGCCTGCAATGAGCGGCAGGTTGACCGGATCGATGGACCACGGCATGGCCGCATCCATGTAGCTCGGGGCATATCGGAACAGGCCGGTACGTCCGTCCGCGTGTTGGGCATAACGACCGACGGTTACCCAATCGCCCGTGTCCGGGCGTTGCAGGTAGATGAACAGCGGCTTAGAAGTAGTCATCATCCCTCTCGGAAGCAGGCGGGCGAGCCCTGGCATGCGGGCTGGTGGCCCAATAACGCGGGTCCGGCGGCGGCGCAGCCATATCCAGCAACCCGAGTATCAGCAGAGCGGTGAGATAGGTTGCGGCGCCCGCGCCTGGATCGCCCCGTTCGACTCGGCGCAAGGTCGCATCTGAGATTCCCATGCGCGCGCACAGGTCGGCGGCGGGAAGGTGTTGTGCGACGCGTTGTGTGCGTATGCAGCGGCCCCAGGTTCGCAGGCGTTCCGCTACCAGCGATGGTACGGCTTCGGCATGCAGCAGCTTCTTCGGCACAAGAACCTCCAGTTATAGATATCAGTTTAAGTGAAGTAAAACGATTTCTATGAGGTCGGTTTGCTAACGGAAATCCAGGCGGAGAAGCAATGAGCTGTTGATTTGTTTATAGATATCGTTTTATTTAGTGTAACACGATATCTATGATAGGACTTGTGTAGTCCAGTTCCGTGTGGGCATGGCGTGCTTGGAGAGGGCAACCAGGGGCATTGGCGACTAGCTTCCACCGGTTCGCCGAGCCGATTGCCTTGGGGCCGGGCGCCATGCCGTCAGTCATCACCACTGCGCGCCGAGCGCAGCGCCAGCCGGAAGGCATGCGGCGTCTGCCCATGCCAACGCCGGAACGCATTGATGAAACTAGTCGCCTCGGCATAGCCCAGACGCGCGGCAATCTGTTCAATCGACTGGTGCGGGCCACTCAGGAACGCCTCGGCCAGCGTCTGCCGCACTTCATCGCGTAGTTCCGCGTAGGTCGTGCCTTCGTCCAGCAACCGTCGCCGTAGGGTTCGCGCCGTCATGTGGAGCTTGTCGGCCGCTGCCGTCATACCCGGCATTTCGGCACAGTGGGCTGCCAGCAGGTCGCGCACGCGGCCTGCCAGGCCGAGGCGCGCGCGCCGGGCATCCAGCAACTTGCGGCACTGATCGCGCGCGGCGGACTGCGCCAGCACATTGGCCTGGGGCAGCCGTTCGGCGAGCCGCTTGCTGTCCAGCAGGATGGCGTTGTGTGGCATGCCAAATGCGGGTTCGACGCCGAAGACGCGCCGGTAGGGCTCGGTGCAGTCCGGCCGGGCGAAGCGCAGGTGCACGGTTTCCTGGATCGGCACCGCATCGAACAGATCCCGCAGCACGGTGAGGAAGGCGGCCATGTCGCGCTCCACATTGAACTGCCGCAGGCCTTCCGGCACGTCCGAGTCATCCACGACGAGCCACGTTTGCTGCCCAGCCTCTTCGACTCGAAACGACGTGAAGGCAAAGGTCAGGTCGAAATACTGCAGCGCTACCTCGAGCGCAGCACTCAGCGTCTGGCTGCTGAAGATGGCCAGGCCAAGTACGCCGAATGCGGTGAAGTGATAGCGTTGGCCGACCTCGATGCCAAGCCCCCGTGCATCGCCTAGCGCGTCGACCATATTGCGGATCAAGCGGAGCTCCTGCTCGCCACGCACGAGCAGGTTGGGGTTCGTCAGTTGAGCCTCGGTAACGCCAGTACCCGCCAGCACGGCGGGCACAGTCAGGCCATGCATGACCGCAAAATCGGCCATCAAGCACATGCTGGTCACGTTGCGCTCGAAACTCCATCTTGGCATGGCGGGGCTTTCCACTCTCTGATCTGGTGTCCCCGATTATCGATTTTTTGTCCGGCTTTGTCATTACCGCACTGCCTGGCCGCGCGTACCCTTCGCACACTCAAAACAAAACCGATGCAGGCAGGAGACAGGATGGCGATGTCACAGAAGGAAAGCCCCGATGGGGCCAGCGCCGAGATGGCGAGCGCAAACACGACCATGATCGCGATCATCGGGTCCGGATTTGGCGGCCTGTGCATGGCCATCCAGCTCAAGCAGGCCGGCATCGACGCGTTCGTCATCCTGGAGAAGGCAGGTGGCGTCGGCGGCACCTGGCGCGACAATCACTATCCGGGCGCGGCTTGCGATGTGCAATCGCACCTGTACTCCTATTCCTTTGCGCCCAAGGCCGACTGGTCGCGCAAGTTCGGCCGGCAGCCCGAGATCCTTTCCTACATGCAGGGCTGCGTGGAGCGATACGGCCTGGCCAACCACCTGCGGTTCGGCAAGGAAGTCACCTCGGCGGATTTCGACAAGGAAGCCGGCCACTGGGTCATCACCAGCAGCGACGGCGCCGTGTTGCGCGCGCGCGTGCTTGTGACCGCCTGCGGCCAGCTCAATCGCCCGGCCGTGCCAGCAGTTCCCGGGATTGATGCATTCCAGGGCAAGGTATCTCACTCCGCGCGCTGGGACCACGGCTACGACCTGGCGGGCAAGACCGTCGCGGTGATCGGCACCGGCGCCAGCGCGATCCAGTTCGTGCCGCAGATCGTCCCCAAGGTGAAGGCGCTGAAGCTGTTCCAGCGTTCCGCTGCGTGGGTCGTGCCCAAGCCGGACAGGCCGTTTACCGCACTGGAACAATGGCTGTTCAAGCATGCACCGGTGGCAGAGCGCCTGTATCGCACCATGATCTACTGGAAAAACGAGAGCCGCGCGCTGGGCTTTACGCGCTTTGGCTGGCTGCTGGAAGTGGTCGCGCTGCAGGCACGCCGGGAGGCCAGGCGCCAGGTGCGGAATCCGGAGAAGCGCCGCAAGCTCATTCCCGAGTACAAGATCGGCTGCAAGCGCGTGCTGATCTCGAACGACTGGTACCAGGCCGTGGATCAGGATCATGTGGACCTGATCACGCAAGGCATCTTACGCGTGGAAGCCGACGCCATCCTGACGCGCGATGGGCAGTGCCATCCGGTGGACGCCATCATCTACGGCACGGGCTTCCACGCTACCGACTTCCTGGCGCCGATGCGGGTGACCGGGCTGAGTGGCATCGACCTCAATCAGGCCTGGCGCGATGGCGCGCAAGCCTACAAGGGCATCAGCGTTTCCGGCTTCCCGAACCTGTTCATGCTCTATGGCCCTAACACCAACCTCGCGCACAGCTCGATCGTCTTCATGCTGGAGTCGCAGGTCCGCTACGTCATGCAGTGCGTCGCCAGCCTGCAGGCGCCCGGCCTGCACTTCATGAACGTGAAGGCTTCACGCCAGAAGGCATTCTCCGACATGGTGCAAAGGCAGTTGAAGCACAGCGTCTGGGAAGCGGGCTGCACCTCCTGGTACAAGACCGCCACGGGCAAGAACACCATCAACTGGCCAGGCTTCACGTTTACGTACCGCCGCATGGCTAGCAAGCTGGACCTGCGGGATTACGAACTGCATCCCGCGCCCGGCCGTCCAGCGGCCTGAACCACAGGGCAAGTCATGAAGAGAACCCTGCTTTCCTGGTTTGTGCGCGGGTGCGTCAAGCCGGTGCTCTCGCCAAGCTTCTCCGCGCGAGCCCAGCGGCGCTGGGGCCGCTTTATTGGGCGGTTCCTGCTCGGCACGCGAGGCACGGCGCGGAGCCGGCACAGGATAGCTGGCGTGCCCGCTATCCTGTTTTCGCCTACAGCGCAGCGACCGGCGAGCACCGTGCTGTACCTGCACGGCGGCGGCTATGTGATGGGCGGGGAGGGCAGCCACGGCAAGCTGATGGCGCGCTTTGCCAAAGCCGCGCAGGCGCAGGTGTGGCTGCCGGATTATCGCCTGGCGCCGGAGCACCCCTTTCCGGCCGCGCTGCGCGACGCGCTGGCGGTC
Organism: Cupriavidus sp. GW822-FHT03E04; assembly: GCF_058801495.1. Taxonomy (NCBI): domain Bacteria; kingdom Pseudomonadati; phylum Pseudomonadota; class Betaproteobacteria; order Burkholderiales; family Burkholderiaceae; genus Cupriavidus; species Cupriavidus sp. GW822-FHT03E04. The sequence goes on along the minus strand of NZ_JBXANI010000014.1, from coordinate 256,787 downwards.
TACGCGGCCCTGCTGGAACAGGGGCACGCGCCGTCGCAGATCGCGCTGGCTGGGGATTCCGCCGGCGGTGGCCTGGCAGTGGCCACCGCCGTGGCCATCCGCGACAGCGGCCTGCCGCTGCCGGCATCGCTGGTGCTGCTCTCGCCGTGGGTAGACCTCAGTCTCGCCGGTGCCAGCTTGCAGACCCATGTCGAGCGCGATTGCCTGGTCCATCCGCAATGGCTGCAAGCTTGTGCCACTGCCTATCGCGGCGCCAGGCCTGCGAACGATCCGGGCTGCTCGCCACTATTCGCCGACCTGCGCGGCCTGCCGCCCATGCTGATCCAGGTGGGCTCGGAAGAAGTGCTCCTGTCGGACGCCGAGCGCCTTGCCGATACGGCCACTGCCGCCGGCGTGCAGGTGCAACTCCAGCAATTCGATGGCCTCTGGCACGTATTCCAGCTGCACGCTGGCGTGCTGCGGGAGTCCGATGCCGCGATCGCGCAGATCGGGCATTTCATCAGACAGACCACCGGGCCAACGTCCGGATGGATCGCGCCAGATGCGATGGAGACAGCGGTGCCAGTCTAGTGTGACGTTGCCACGGCCGCATGAACGCTATGGTGCCGCCGGACACGGTATCGGATCTGAAGCCATTGGCGACTTACCGATCGGCCCGACCAGCAGGGCGACATGAATATGCAACCAGTTGCATCGAGTCGGCGTTGCGAAATAGAATGCCCAATCAACGATCACGGGTTACCGAGCGGAGACAAAGAGGCATGACCATAAACAATCGCGTCACGACGATGCTTGGCGTCCAGCATCCTATCGTCCAGGCCCCAATGGGATGGATCGCCCGGGCCCAGCTTGCTGCGGCGGTCTCCAATGCAGGCGGCATGGGCATTATCGAGACCTCATCTGGCGAACTGGACACCATCCGTGGTGAGATCCGCAAGATGCGCGAACTGACCGACAAGCCGTTCGGCGTCAACATTGCCCTGACTTATGTGCGCGACCCAGCCATCGTGCAATTCGTCGTCGATGAGGGAATCCGCTTCGTCACCACATCCGCCGGCGACCCGACGCGCTATTGTGCCGAACTGAAGGCCGCCGGCCTGACGGTTTTCCATGTGGTGCCTACGCTGGCCGGCGCACTCAAGGCGGTCGCCGCCGGCGTGGATGGCCTGATCGTGGAAGGCAGCGAGGGCGGCGGCTTCAAGAATCAGCGTGACGTCGCCTCAATGGTGTTGCTGCCGCTGGTCTGCTCGAAGGTCGATATCCCGGTCATCGCCGCCGGCGGCTTCTGCGACGGTGCCACCATGGCGGCGGCGTTCGCCATGGGTGCCGAGGGGATCCAGATGGGCACGCGCATGTTGTCGTCGGTCGAGTCGCCCGTTCATGACAACTGGAAGAACGCCATTGTCGATGCCCGCGAAACGGACACCGTTTTTCTCAATCGCGGCGGCAATGGCCCGGCGCTACGGGCCCTGCGCACGGCACGCACGTCCAGGATTGAAGAGCAGGTACCGGAGAGCATCAAAAGCGAATTCGCCGGCGTGCAGCAACTCTATTTCGGCGGCGACATGGAGGCGGCCGTTCCGCTGACCGGTCAGGTTTGCGGGCGTATTGATTCCGTAAAAACGGTACGGCAAATCATTGAAGAAACGATTCGGGATTTCAGCCAGGCTGTGGACGGACTGGCTGCGCGTTACGGCTCAATGAAAGCCTGATCGAACGCCCACGATGCGTTACGTCTTCCGCTCACCTGGCAGTTTGAGCGCGCAAATCTGGCGCGTGAGGATTCCTCGAACAATCGCTTCAGTTCGATTGTGAGCGCCTAGCTTATCGCGCGCGAGATCCACATAGTAGTCCACGGTACGCGCTGAAATCCCAAGCTCTTGAGCGATCTCCTTGCTCGACAGTCCGAGTGCTGCATACGCCAGTACATTCTTCTCCCTGTCGTTTAATCGAGCAGGACTGCTCGATGTTTCAGTGATCGTTGAATACGCATTGTCATAGGCAGCGTGGAGTCTCGCGTGAGCAGCGAGGATTGAGCCGACGTCGGGAGGAGGGTCGCTCTGGATGAGAAGCCGCGACGCTGATCCGTCCGGCCCATAGAAGGCGCTCTCAATGAGATCAGCGGAAAGCAACTGTGGCAGGGCGGGGCCGCGCCATCGAAATGGAGATGCTACGGGAGGAAAGTCTATCCCGACGTCTCCAAACTCCTGCACGACCAGCGGGATTGCAATCCCAGGCGCGTAGGACACGCGGCCCGCTGATGCAGAAAGACTTGCGCAGGCCGCATAAAGGAACTGCAAAATCCCAGGCTCAAATGCTGTCACAGCTTCGCCTCTGCAAGGTGGAAGCCTGATGCTGGCATAGTCAGTGCAACGTGCAGTCCGTCCGCCGAATTCCCCTCACGATTCTCGCCTTCAAAAATCAGAATTTCAAAATGAAAGTTAATCGGCAGGTTATTTTTTATTTTCATACCGCGATAATCTTATAAGTTCACTTCGCAAAAACAAATTCCATGAATTCAAAATATTTTTATCATCTCACTCTCGCAGGTGTATTTATAAAAATGTAAAGACATAGGCGAACAATCCCGCCCGCAAGGTAAAGAGAGGAATTCGCACCTCATGGAGCAATGCATCTAACGCTCTCCATGCTCCCTGCAGATCATCCTTGGCACGGAAATCACGACTTGCCGCAAGGTCAAGGTCGGATATGTCTACAAGAGATATCTGAACATACAGGTTCTCCATGCCTGTGTGGTTTGTCTATCCATCACGTTTCCAGGTGGTTTTCGCAGATGGTCCTCAATGGCGAACCTAGCAGAATGATCGAGATGATGGAATCGGACTAGTCCTATTTTTTGTGAGAAAAGTCGGATTTTTATGTTCAGACAACACTTGTAATTTTACGAATAGGCAGGCGGCTACGTTAGCCGCGAGAATTCACGCGCTGTATAGAAGTCGGCCCAAGATCCTACCTGGTTCGTCGTTTTCAAATCGCCGTAGCAACTCACGCGGACACCGCTTCCTACCTGGCGCTCTGTTTTCGGAGGTTGCGAAAATTGGAGGAAGAATGTGAAGAAGAAATGGTTGGTTGGTGTTTGCGCAGCGCTGTTGCTCGCTGGGGCGGCCCAGGCCGGCGAACAGGTGGCCGTCAAGTTCGACGGCGCTTCCAATGCGGAGGCCGTCATCCAGACCTTCCGCAGCGCCACCGGGGCGGACCTCAAAATGGTTCGCCTGATGTCCGGGAACGCCTGGGTGATTTCGCTGCCGGACAACATCAATGACCAGGAGCGCGCTCGCATCCTGGATGCCCTGCGGACGATCCGCGGCGTGGATTGGGTTGAAGCGGAAACCCACCATCGGACGAACACGCTGAACGGCGGCTGGATTCCGAACGATCCAAACCTGGCCCCTAACCAATGGAACCTGCATGACCCGGCGATCCCGGGCAATGCCAAGGGTGCGATCAACGCGGTGAATGCCTGGTCGAGCAGCAAGGGCGATGGCATCGTGATCGCTATTGTCGACAACGGCGTGAGCGCAATCCATCCCGACTTACAGGGCAAGATGCTCCCAGGCTACAGCTTCATCACGCGTACTGGCCGTGGCACCGATACGCAGCCGCCGGTCTTTGGAGCGAAATGCGCCAACGCTGCCCAGCAGAACGGCAGCGCGCCAGCGATGGTCTATCACGGTACCAACATGGCAGGCATTGCTGCGGCAGCAACCAACAACGGATTGGGCATCGCGGGGGTCGCCCCGAATGCGTCGATTCTGCCGGTAAAGGTCATGGATGAATGCCAGGCGAGCAGCTTCGACGTCGCAGACGCTATTCGATGGGCCGCGGGTTCCAGCGTACCTGGTGTTCCTGCCAACCCGAACCCAGCTCGGGTCATCAGCATGAGTCTTGGCGCTGCTGGGGTCTCGAAGTGCGACGCGGTAACGCAGGCGGCCATTGCAGATGCAAGCGCCAAGGGAGCCGTGGTGGTGGTGGCAGCTGGTAACGAAAGTGGCCCGGTAACGACGCCCGCTACTTGTCATGGCGCGATTGCCGTTGCGGGATTGACGTACACCGGCGCTCTCGGTTCGTATAGCAATTTTGGCCCGGCAATTGCGGTTGCTGCACCGGGAGGTGGCGGCTTGGTAGCGCAGCCTGATCCAGTCTATGGCTGGTCGTTGAGGGCCATCGGCGCCACGTCCTATGATAACGATGACTTTCCCGCTTATAACTCGGTTGGGATCGGCACGAGCAACGCCGTTCCACAGGTTGCTGGCGTTGCGGCATTGATGCTTGCGCTGCGGCCGGCACTGACGTCAACCGCAGTACGCCAACTGCTGCGCAAGAGTGCCCAGCCCTTCGTAGACTCAAGCTGCAACACGTGGATTTGCGGTGCCGGCATGCTCGACGCATTCGGGGCCGTTACCCTGGCAGCGCAGGCCATTGTTCCCAACGCGTCGGCGATTGCGCCGAAGTCGGTGAGTACTGGCACGACGGTGGCGCTTGATGGCAGCCAGTCCAGCAGCGCCAACGTCTCGTATGCCTGGACCCAGCTTAGCGGCCCGAGGGTTACGTTGCTGAATGCCAACGCGGCGATCGCCTCGTTCACCCCCACGGTGGCTGGCGACTACCAGTTCGGCCTGACCGTGACTGACAACGCTTCAGGACTGTCGGCCGGCACCAGTGTGCTGCTGTCGGCAGCGGTACCTGCCAACACAAGTAGTGGTAGCAACTCAAGTGGGGAAGGGGGCGGCGGTGGCGCGTTTAGTCTCTTCGAGGCGGCGCTACTCCTTGCTGGCGGCTTGATCGCCCTCGTAGGTCGCCGCCGCATCCACTGATTCAGACCAGACCGGCGGAGGACGCGCAGAGACCCGGTAAGAAATGGAAGACGCCCGGACCCGGTGTTAGCGCACCAGGCCCGTGCTGACCATATCCAATCCCTGCAGGGCATGCCAAGGCGCATCGCCCATGACCGGAGCGGGCGGCGCCAGGGTGTCCTGAGAGGATGACCTATGACGCGGTCTCGAGGGAATGCACCTTGAGTACTTCCAAATTATCCCAATTGTTTCCCCAGCGCGCGAGCTGCACGAGCGAGCGCGGCCTCGTCGTAGCCCGCGTACCCGAACAACCAACCGCGGCGTTTTGCCTCGATGCAATAGCTCGAAATCGGCGCGAGTTGCACGCCGGCTTCTTGCGCTCGTCGGACCAAATCAGTGTCCCGGATTTGTCCGCCTACTTCGAGAGCGAGATGCATGCCTTGTAAGCTAGGTTCAAGCGCAATCACGCCGTTGGTGGCACGCGTGAGGTGGTAAATCATCGCGGCCTGACGCCCCAGGTACAACTCTCGCATGCGCCGTAGGTGGCGTAGCAGATGACCCTCGGCGATGAATCGCGCGAGTACATCCTGCACAGCGCCGGGCGAATGGCGATCACTCAACGCCCGCGCGCGCGTGAACGCATCGACTAGCTCATCGGGCAGTACGATGAACCCTAATCGAAGCCCCGCACCCAGTGACTTCGAAAACGTGCCTACATGCAGTACGCGCGCGTCGTGCGCCATGCTGCAGAGCGCGGGAATCCGCTGGGCGCCGTACTGGAATTCGCCGTCATAGTCATCCTCAACAATCCATGCTCGATTCGCTTGGGCCCACTCGATCAGGGTACTGCGGCGAGCTAGGCTCATGGGTACGCCGAGGGGGAATTGATGCGTTGGCGTTACAACGGCAAGCTTTGCCCTCGGATGAAGCGCGGCGCCCTGCGCGATGCACAGTCCTTGCGCATCGACTGGAACTGGCCGCACCAGCGCCCCATGCGCGATTAAGTTGGCGCGGATACCTGGATAGCCCGGATCTTCGACCAGCACTTCGTCGCCAACGTCGAGCAGCAGTCGCGCAACTAGGTCCAATGCCTGCTGCGAGCCGGCGGTGATCAGCACTTGCCCTGCATCGCAGCGGATGCCGCGGGACACCAATAGCCATTGCGCGATCGCGGCGCGCAATAGTGGATGGCCGCCAGCCTCGGCATAACCGGCGCCAACGACGCGAGTGGCGATCGATGTTTTTCGCTCCAATCGATGCCATAGGGCGAACGGAAACTCTTCTAGCGCTGGGCGACCAAGACGAAAGGGCAATGCCTCGCCCGTGGCGGGGTTCCAGCGCGAACCGGTCTCGGCAATCAAGCGACCGCGCTGCGACAACAACTGGTGCGCGACAACCTTCGGCCCGCGCGACGTGCTACGAACCGGAGGACTATGCTTTGCCACATAGGTGCCATCGCCAACCCGAGCGACCAAGTAGCCCTCCGACTGCAGGCGCTCTACTGCCCAGAGCACCGTGTTGCGTGACACTCCCAATACACGTGCATGCTCGCGCGAGGGTGGCAGGCGGGCGCCAGCCGCGAAGACTCCAGTCTCGATGCCGTCACGCAGGCGTAGATAGACCTGCTGGCGCAATTGACCCTGAACGGCTCCTCGCATCGCCATGAAATGGTTCCTTATTGTGAATGGCGCGATCTTAGAATAGGGAACCATTTTACGAAAGGGCGTCCCATGTACCTACCTGCTCACTTTGAAGAAACCCGCCCCGAGTTGTTGCACGATCTGATCAGCATGCATTCCCTGGGCCTGCTGGTCACGCAGGACCCGGCTGGCGAGATGGTCGCAAATACCATCCCGTTTTTGCTCGAAGCAGACCCGGAGGGCGGCCCGGGCATCCTTCGCGCGCATGTTGCGCGCTCAAATCCGTTGTGGAGAGAATCGCGCACCGATGTGGACTCGCTCGTTGTGTTCCAAGGCCCGCAAACTTATATCTCGCCATCAATGTACCCGAGCAAGGCAGCCACCGGCAAAGTCGTACCGACCTGGAACTACATCATGGTGCAGGGGCGCGGCAGGCTACGCGCTGTCGCGGATGCGCACTGGTTGCGCGCCTTCGTCACACGTCTTAGCGAGCGCCATGAGGCTGCGCGCCCGGTACCATGGGCGGTGAGCGATGCTCCTGGAGATTTCATTGACGCGACCCTGCGCGCGATCGTCGGTATCGAGATCAAGCTGAGTTCACTACGCGGAAAGTGGAAGGTGAGTCAGAATCGCACACAGGCCGATCGAGACGGTGTCGTGTACGGACTTCGGAGCCTGGGCGGCACTGAGGCTGAAGCGATGGCCAATGCGGTCGCTGACCGCATTGGGCCGGCGGTGCAAGGAAGGGCCAGCTGATGTCTTCGATCGATGCCGAACTCGGCAAGCTGGATGCCAACGCATGGCGGTGGTCATAGGCAGAGCCATGGCCTGCCCAGCCATTTTGCCACTTGGCGACTGGGTGCCAGTCAGCGCAACAGAAATCCGGCCAGCAGCAACAGCAGCACATCCAGCCCCAGCAGGCTGCGTGGTCGCATCTTCCCTTGCAGCAGGGCGCCCAGACCGGCCAGACCGGCAATCAGCAACAGTGCCAGCCCCCACAGCAGGCCGCTCCCCAGCTCAGCGCTTTGCCACAGATAGCCGGCACCTGCCATCATCAGCAGCGCGAACTGCAGCAGGGCCACGGGCGCGGCACCGGCCGCCAGCGGCGGATCGAAGCGCTGGCGTGCACGCTGCAGGTCAAAGGGCGCATTATCATCGCTCACGCCGGGTGGCAGCCAGCCCGGCGCCTTGAACCACACCTTGAGCTTGTCCTGCCAGCGTGGCGCACGGCGCGCCAGCTGCCACAGCGGCATATAGCCGGAAGCCACCGCCCATAGCGGACTCCAGCTGTTGAGCGGGTTGCGAGTACCATACACCGGCTTCTCATCCTCCTCGGCAAAAGTGCCGAACAGCCGATCCCAGATGATGAGCATCCCGCCGTAGTTCTTGTCCAGGTACTGGTCGTTTACCGCATGATGCACACGATGGTTGGACGGCGAGGAAAACACCCGGTCAAACCAGCCCAGCTTGCCGATGTGCTCGGTGTGGATCCAGAACTGGTAGAGCAGCACAATGAGGCCGGCCAGCGCAAACTGCTGAGGGGCAACGCCAGCCAGCGCCATCGGCAAGTAAAACGGCCATCCCAAGAAGGCAACGGTACTCTCCTGCCGCAGCGCGGTGGACAGATTGAAATCCTGGCTCTGGTGATGCACGGCATGGGCGGCCCAGAACACCGCACTTTCATGCCCGACCCGATGTAGCCAGTAGTCGCAGAAATCGAACATCACGATCGCCAGCAGCCAGCCCCAGACACTGCCCCACAGGCCGGCATGGGGAAACAGTGCCACCCGGCGCCACGTCAAGATATACAGGCCGATCTGAAAGAGCTGGCTGACACTGGCCACCAGCTGGCTTAACAAGCCCTGACTCAGGTTGCTGAGGGCATCACTTAGGCGATAGGTATTGCGGCCGACGACCAGGCCGTAACCCAGCTCCGCCAGCATCAAGAGCAGGAATACCGGGAACGCGTAGACGGTGATTTGTTCTTCCATGAACCATTCACAAAAAGTGCCTTACGGCTGACAGACAATTGACGGGCTCCTTGCTGGAACTGGTCAGAAACGGTCGTTATTATGGCAAAGAATGCCATTTTTGATGGTGTGTGTTCTGAAAATGTGGCAATTTTCTAGTGCAGTGCAACGCGAGCTTTCCTGCGGCAGAAAAGCAATCAGATCGCCAAGGGCTTGTGCCAGGATATGCCCAGCAGCGACGCGGTCGCTCATACGTAAGTTGCTGATTTTTTGAGGTTTTCTTGGCCGGCCATCGTCAAAGCAAACGTCGATCTCACATCGTTACAGCTTGGGAAAATTGCCCTCCGCATCCGGCACAATTTGGCATCGGCGAAATCCCCACGGTGAACTGTCTAGACACCAGATTCAGCGCGGGAATCTACGGTTTCGCCGACATATGCACTGCTGCGTGAGATATCCGAGCTAGTGTCTCGCCAGACCGAGCGTTCTCGACGGAAACTCCCCGGACCGCTGGCGATGCCTCGCCGCAAACAAGCCGAGATTTGCAAATCCCCATGTTTCGACAATCGACCGGACTGTGGCACGCCTGGCAGCGACCAGCAACTCGGCCCAGACTCCCTGCAAGCGCTGTTCCATCAGTGCCAGCATCGGGGTGCAGTCCCGGTATTCGCGAAATGCAGCGCTATCGGGTCGTCACCACCAAGCCGGCGCACGCCGGCAGCCCCCTCGTAGAAGTTCGCATTGCGGTCGGTGGCCATGGCCACCACGCCGGGAACGCCGCCAGGGCGGCTCACCGTTTGCTGAAGCACGCCAGGTCGTACATTTCATGTGGCCCGTCTCCCCTAAATTGAGGGCGCTTGGATCGCCTCCGCCTGTGCGGATGACCATGCAAGCGATAACCATAATCCAGAGGAGACATCGATGACCGATCCAAAGCTCACAACTGCCCTGAATGGCATCTGCCTGTTCCGAATGCCTTGTCAGACGAACCGGGCACCATGCGGAACGCCACGTTCAGCCGGTTCCGGTTGTTGATCGCGCCCACGAGGAACGTGAGATCCGACAGCGCCTTCTCGGAGTACTGGGTACTCACGGCCTAGAGATCCCGAATACGGAGACCGCGTCAAAGCGGGGGTCGACTAGGGCGCCCGCGGCAGGGCGGCAGGCCGCCCCTGGTCTTCGCCATGCGGAGCCAGCTGATGCTGCACCGGCGTATCGAGGCGGAATCCACCGAGACGCTCGACCGGCTGAAAGCGTGGCTAGGGCGGGGCGCCTGCGTCAGGCACAAAGCGACCCCGATTCCCGTCATAGTTCACTGGCCGCACGCGCCGCTCGCGCTTGCATCGCCCCGAAATCCGCACTAAGTTGGAACGGGCGGCCGGGCTCCCGGCCGCGTGTACCGCGCCAGCATCACAAGCGGATTCGAGGCTGGCGCCGTGAAAATGTGACGCATCGATGGCGGAGCACGATGCTGTGCCATATGTTTTTCTTTCGCTGCTGCTGACGTGGACCTGTGTATTCGCACCGGCACTTCATGCTCAGACGAGGACAGTCATGCCCCTCACCCTGACCTCCACGGCGTTCACCCATGGCGGCGAGATTCCCGGTAAGCTGACCTGCGAAGGCGCCGATATGTCGCCGCCGCTGGCATGGACAGGCATGCCGCCCGGCACGCGCAGCCTGGCCCTAGTCGTCGACGATCCCGACGCGCCTGATCCGGCCGCGCCGAGCATGACGTGGGTGCACTGGGTGCTGTACAACCTTCCGCCCGAGCCGGGGGCGCTGGCCGAAGGCGTGGCGCCGGCCGGCCTGCCGGCGGGCACCCGCGAGGGCCACAACGACTGGCATCGCACTGGCTACGGCGGGCCCTGCCCGCCAATTGGCCGTCATCGCTACTTCCACAAGCTCTATGCGCTCGATGTGGTGCTGCCGGACCTGGGCAAGCCCAGCAAGGCGGCGCTGGAGCGGGCCATGCACGGGCATGTGCTGGCACAGGCGGAACTGGTCGGCACCTACAAGAAGTTGAGGCGCTAGTGAGACCGCCGCCGGATGCACACCCCGGCCAGGGAGACGAAAGTGAAATACGCGCGCAATACGCAACTCGTTGAATCCGCCCGGATGACCGATGTGCCGCCGACGCCATCCCCCAAGCTGGCCCGTGCGCGCGAGATCGCGCTTGCGCAAGGAGGATGCTAAGGGCAGCTGCCCCCGTAAATTGCGGTGAAATCAAAAAGGATCTCTTTTCCCCCACACTTTTCCTCACGCAACGCAACACGACCCTCGGGGCGCTTTGCCGTTCGCGCGTCACCGTCCTACAACTGAGAGGTGGGCCGGAAGGCGCCGGACTGCACTTGTCGAGGAGGAGCATAATGTGCCGCTGGCTGGCCTACTCGGGCAAATCCGTTCCGCTGGAAACCGTGCTGTTCCAGCAGGAACACTCGCTGATCGACCAGAGCTTGAATTCGCGGCTGGGTCATACCACCACCAACGGCGACGGGTTCGGCGTCGGCTGGTATGGACGTCACTCGGAAGTGCCGTTCCGCTACCGCTGCTTGCACCCGGCGTGGAGCGACACGAACCTGCGCGAAACGGCACGGGCGGTGCGGGCGCCGCTGTTCGTCGCCCACGTGCGGGCGGCCACCGGCACGCCGACGCAGGAGACCAACTGCCATCCGTTCCGCTTCGGCCGCTGGCTGTTCGTCCATAACGGCCTGATCCGCGAATACCCCGTCGTGCGGCGCGACCTGATGATGGCCGTGGCGCCGCACCTGTTCCGCTGGATCGAGGGATCGACCGATTCCGAAGTGATGTTCTTCCTGGCCCTGACTTTCGGCCTAGAGCGCGATCCGCGCAGCGCGCTGGAGCAGATGGCGGGGCTGATCGAGGACGTCGGCCACTGCCACAACGTGCAGTTTCCGCTCAACATGACCGTCTGCGTGACCGATGGCCAGCAGATCGTGGCGGCGCGCTATTCGAGCGAGGCGGACTCGCGCTCGCTCTTCCACAGCACCTCGTTCAGGCAGTTACGCGCGCTCTACCCGGACGACCCGCGCATCATCGCCGCCGGCGACGATGCATTCCTGGTGCTGTCCGAGCCACTGATCGACGTGCAAGGAGTGTGGGAGGAGATTCCCGAGGCGACCATCTTGGTTGCCCGGGGAGGCGAAATCAAGCACGACCGCTTCTTGCCGCGGCTCCCGGACCAGTCGACATAATAGGGCCGCTATTTCATATCCACCGGATGTCGGGCGTGCAAGATCTTGCGCAGCGGCGCTATAGGTAAAGCAGCAAGCCGCTGCCTGCAAGCCTGCCTGTCTGCAAATTTAGTAACGACGATGCCGGCCTCCTTGCCGATTTCGTCCGTCGCTGCAGCGGCCTTATCAAAGACGGCTTCCTTGTCAACATCCCCGCTATATGCATACTCTAGGCACTATGCCGCCAACTGGTGCGCAGCCCAGGACTTCACCCACGCTGCGCATCAATCGATGATCGGCTTGGTTTGTGACACAGCAAAATGAAGGAGCTGGCGATCCGGAGAAATGCTCCTCGACCAGATGAATTGACCCGATATGTGTCCCATCTAGAGCCTCTACCCACTCGCTGGAGACATGGTCGGCCGGATGCCACCAGGTGTACTGCTGCGTATTTGGGCGACAGCGGAACCACCATTCAAACATTTCCCCCGTACAGCCGCGTAGTTCCGTGCGGCAGGCCACGTGCAAGACGCCGTTTGCGAGACGTTCATAGCCGGTCTCCAGGGCAAGCGGGGCCGGATCGAGCAAGGCGTGCGCTTCAGATAAATCCATCTATTGCGGTTCAGGCAAATAGGTCTCGAATACGTGGAGTTCCAAGGGGTTGGCGATCGGCAAATAGGCGACACTTCGCTCACGCTCCGTCACTCAATGCAAGACTGCCGCACAAGATCCTCACGCTAATCTCCCCCCCGAGCGCGCCTTGCGCCCCGGCGGCGCTTCCGCCTGCGGCTGCGTATAAGCAATCTCCAGCCGATACGCCAGTGCCATGAATAGCGATTGCGCTAGGCAAAGCGTACTAGTCAGCGACCGGAACCCGAATGTAGCCCCATCCTGCACCGGCAGCAAAACCCGCGCATGATCCGCCAAAGGACTAAGCGGACTATCGCTAATGGCAAGGACACGCGCTCCGCGTCCGGCCGCTTCCTGCACAGCCAGCAACGTCTCCTGCGCATACGGCTCGAACGACACGGCGATCATCACGTCATCCGGTTTGAGCGCCCGTAGTTGCCCCTGCTGCATTTGCCCCAGCCCGTTTAGCCACTGGATCGGTTTGCCCGTGTGTTGCAGGGCGTAAGCGAGGTAGGCCCCCACCGGGAAGGCGCGGCGCGACGCCGCCAGCCAGATCGAGGGGGCTTGCACCAGGAGTTCCACGGCCTCGTCGAACAGGGTGTCGGCTACCCCGCGCTGCAGGGCTTCCAGGCTTTCTATGCTTCCGGCGATGACCTCCTGCGCGATGCCGGTGGCGGAGAGCGGCCCTTCACTGGCCCGTATCAGGTCCCGAACCCGATCCTGATAGTCCCGGTTAGGTGCGAGCTGCCGGGCCGCACTGTCGCGGAACAGCGCCTGCATCTGCGAGAACCCCGAGAAACCGAAATGCTTGGCGAAGCGGATGATCGCCGACGGTTGCACGCCGCAATGGCGGGCTACGTCGTGCACGCCATCGAGGACGAGGCGCTCGCGGTTTTTCTCGACGTATTGGGCGATGGTTTTCAGTTGCTTGCTCAGGCTCGGGAAGCCGGCCTGCATGGAGGCCAGGAACTGGTCGGCGGTGGCGTAGGGGAGGTTCGTGGTCATGCTGGGGCGTGTGGGGTAGCGGGCACGGCGGCGCCCTTCGCGCCGGGGCGAGGGGAGGGATGTATTGGAAAATATTTTCTCATAAATATAAAAAAGGAACAAAAATTCTATTCCTGGGCTATCATTCCATCCAAGCCGAGGGGGTGGCCACGAAACCTTTCCCTCGACGTTCCCTCGATCCCTGTCGCGCAGCGGCAGTCCATGACCAGATGACGGACACGAATGCGTTCTCTTTCCTTTCCCGCCAACCGGGACATCGATGTCGCTTGCCTGGGGCGGCTGGCGGTCGACCTCTATGCCCAACAGATCGGCTGCGGCCTGGAGTCGGCGAGCACCTTCGCCAAATACCTCGGCGGTTCCTCGGCCAATATCGCTTTCGGCACGGCCCGGCTGGGCCTGCGCTCGGCGATGATCTCGCGCGTCGGCAATGAGCAGAACGGACGTTTCCTCCTAGATACGCTTGGCCGGGAAGGCTGCGACGTCAGCCAAGTGCAGATTGACGACGAGCGCCTGACCGGGATGGTACTCCTGGGTATCAAGGATCAGGACACTTTCCCCCTGCTGTTCGCCCGCGAAAACTGCGCCGACATGGCGCTGGATGCCGAGGCGATCGATGCCGGCTTCCTGGCCCGCTGCCGCAGCCTGGTAATCACGGGCACGCACCTGAGCACGCCGGGCGTGCTGGCGGCGTCGCGGCGCGCGCTGGATATCGCCGGGCGCCATGGCGTGGTGCGGGTACTGGATATCGACTACCGGCCGGTGCTGTGGGGCCTGACAGGCAAGGGCGATGGAGAGACGCGCTATATCGGCAACGCTGAGGTCAGCCGGCATTTGCAGGCGCAGTTAGGCGCTTTCGAGCTGATCATTGGCACGGAGGAAGAATGGCTGATCGCTGGCGGCGAAGCCGACCTGATGGCCAGCCTGCACCGCGTGCGCGCGTGCGCGCGTGCACCGATGCCACGTTGGTGGTCAAGCGGGGCCCGTTGGGATGCTCTATCGTGCAGGGCAAGATTCCCGCTGCCATCGACGACGCACTGACCGTGTACGGCGAGCGCGTGGAGGTGCTGAACGTGCTGGGGGCGGGCGATGCCTTTGCGTCCGGCTTGCTGAGCGGCTTGCTGCGCGGCAAGGACTGGAGCGAGGCTGCCGCCATCGCCAACGCCTGTGGCGCTATCGTGGTGTCCCGGCACGGCTGCGCGCCGGCCATGCCAACGCCAGCGGAACTGGCGCACTGGTTCTCGGGCCAGCGGCAACCGCGTCCGGACCAGGATGCGCAGCTTGCGCACCTGCATCGCGTATCGGTCAAGCGGCCGCAATGGCCGGAGCTGTATGTCCTGGCCTACGATCATCGCGCGCAGTTCGAGGATATGGCGCGCGCCGTGGGCGCCGACGCCAGCGCCGTGCCGGCGCTCAAGCGCCTGATTACGGAAGTGGTGGCCGAGGTGGAGACCGAAGCCGGCTGCCGCGGCAAGATTGGCGTGCTGATCGATGGCCGCCTAGGCGAGTCCGCCCTGCACGACGCCACTGGCCGCGGCTGGTGGCTAGGCCGGCCGATCGAGTTGCCGGGCTCCCGCCCACTGCGCTTCGACGGCGCGCGCTCGCTGGCCTCGGATCTCGCGCACTGGCCGCGCGAGCAGGTGGTGAAGTGCCTCGTTTTCTATCATCCGGACGATCCGGTGGCGCTGCGTGCGGAGCAGGACGAGCAATTGCAGGTGGTGTGGGAAGCCACGCGGCACAGCGGCCACGAACTGCTGCTCGAAGTGATTCCGCCCAAGGCCAGCCTGGCGCCCGACGACGAGGGCGAGGCCGCGGTGGGCGCGATCCGGCATTTCTACGACATCGGGTTGAAGCCGGAATGGTGGAAGGTGGGCGCGATGGCCAACCGCCAGTGGCAGGCGCTGGAAGCCCTGGTGAAGGAGCGCGATCCGTGGTGCCGTGGCGCCGTGATCCTTGGCCTGAACCAGCCGCTTGAGCAACTGGTGGAGAGCTTCGCACAAGCGACCTCGCCGCTGGTCAAGGGTTTCATGATCGGCCGCACGGTCTGGGCCGATGCCAGCCTGGCCTGGCTTGGCAAAGAGATTGACGACGCCGCGTTCCGGGCACAGGTGGGTGCCAATTTCCGCCGCCTGATCGCCGGCTGGCGAGCCAGCCGCCAGACGGCGCAGGCAGCGGCGGTTGCCATTGCGCAGGAGGGCAAATGACCCAGACCCACGCCAAAGTACTCCCGAATGGCGCCAGCGGGGCGAACCAGGCGCAAGCGGGCCGCAGCATGCTCGTCAAAGCGCAACCCGGCCGCGTGATCGCGGACATTACGCCCCGGTCGGCGGGCTGGCAGCACGTAGGCTTCAAGGCGCTGCGATTGGACGCGGGCGAGGCCGAGGCGTTTGCCACCGGCGCGCGCGAGTTGTGCATTACGGTGTTGTCCGGCCAGGTCGACGTGCTGGTCGGGAGCCAGCGCTATTCCGCGCTGGGCAGCCGCCAGTCGGTGTTCGAGGATCAGTCTCCCTGTGCGGTCTACGTGCCCCCGGGCCGCGACGTATGCATCGACGCGCGCACCGGGGCCGAGGTGGCGCTCAGCACCGCGCCGGCGCAGGGCCGCTTGCCGGCGCGCGTGATCGAGCCTGGCCAGATGCGGCGCAGTGTACGGGGGGAGGGTGCCAATACGCGCTATGTCTGTGACATCCTGCCCGAGAGCGAACCGGCCGAAGGGCTGCTGGTGGTGGAGGTGATCACGCCTTCCGGCCATTCGTCCAGCTACCCGCCGCACAAGCACGACAGCGCGGGCACGGGCGAGACAGCGCTGGAGGAAACGTACTACCACCATCTCAATCCGCCACAGGGATTTGCCTTCCAGCGCGTGTACACCGACGACCGCAGCCTGGACGAGGCGATGGCCGTGGAGCACCGCGACACCGTGATGGTGCCGCGCGGCTACCACCCTTGCGCCGTGCCTTACGGCTACGACCTTTATTACCTCAACACGATGGCCGGCCCCGAGCGGCGCTGGGCGTTCAAGAACGATCCCGCGCATGAGTGGATGCTCGTGCCACGCTGAACGCCTGCTGCTCACCCGCGGCCAGATTCGAAAAGACAAGGGAACACCGCAGTTCCCGGCACAACTGGAGACATCGACATGAAGAGCAAACTCGCCCGTATTCTGACGAGCGCCGCACTGGCGTTTGGCTGCGCCAGCGGCGCGCACGCGCAGGCCTACCCCACCCAGCCGGTCAAGTGGATCGTGCCCTACGCGCCCGGTGGCACCACGGACGTAATCGCGCGCGGCCTTGCCGTGAAGATGGGACAGGACCTGGGCCAGCCGGTGGTGGTGGAAAACCGCCCAGGCGCCGCCAGCATCATCGGCGCCACCGCGATCGCGCGCGCCGCGCCTGACGGCTACACCATCGGCACCGCGGATTCGGGCACGCTGGCTTTCAACCCGGCCATGTATGCCACCCTGAGCTACGACGCTGACAAGGACTTTACCTTTATCGGCGGGCTGGGGCGCATGCCGCTGGTGCTGGCCGTGCATCCGGCTTTCCCGGCGCGCGACCTGAAGGAATTCCTGGCGCTGGCGCGCAAGACACCCGGCAAGGTTTCCTCCGCATCGTCGGGGCCGGGCTCGCCACTGCATGTTGCGTTGGAACTGTTCAAGCAGCGCACCAAGACCGATATCCTGCATGTCCCCTATAAGGGTTCTTCGCCCGCGCTGCAGGACCTGATGGCGGGGCAGGTACAGTCGATGTTCGTCGACCTGCCGCCCAGCCTGTCCTTGATCCGCAGCGGCAAGATTCGCGTGCTGGCTGTGGCTACGCCGCAGCGGCTGGCCATCCTGCCCGATGTGCCGACCATGGCCGAAGCGGGGCTGCCCGGCTTTGAGGCCTACGCCTGGCAAGGCTTCGTCGGCCCGGCGCGGCTGCCGGCGCCGGTGGTGACGCGCCTGAGCAAAGAACTGGTCGCAGCGCTGCAGCATCCGGAGACTCGCGCCAAGCTGGAGGAACTCGGCATCCAGCCGATGCCGATGTCCCCCCAGGAATTCAATCAGTTCACGCGCAGCGAGCAGAAGCTGTGGTCCGGCGTGATCAAGGCGGCCGGCATCCGGCTGGATTGAGCGTTATTTCCAGCAAAGTTCATCGAAGAGACGCCCATCATGACCTCATCGCTACTTCAACGCCGCGCCGTGCTGCGCGCCATGGCAGCCGTGTCCGCCGTGGCGGCTTGCCCGGTCTTTGCCCAGGGCGGGGCGTATCCCACCCATCCGATCGAACTGATCGTGCCGTTTGCCGCGGGCGGTGGCACCGACGTACTGGCGCGTGCCTTTGCCGAGGCGGCGCGCAGATATTTGCCGCAGAGCTTCGTGGTCCTGAACAAGTCCGGCGCCAGCGGCGCGGTGGGTTGGGCCGACCTGGTCAGCGCCAAGCCGGACGGCTACCGGCTCGCCATCATCACCGTCGAGCTGACGATGATTCCGCATATGGGGCTAGCCAAGTTCACCGCGGACGACATGATCCCGCTGGCTCGCCTGAATGCCGACCCCGCCACCATTGCCGTGCGCGCCGATTCGCCGTACCAGACGATCGAAGAATTCCTAGCCGCCGCCCGCAAGCAGCCGGGCATGCTCCGCGTGGGCAATGCCGGGCCCGGTTCCCTCGGGCACCTGTCAGCGGCCGCACTGGAAGACAAGGCCAGGATTCAGCTCAACCACGTGCCGTTCCGCGGCGCCAATCCCGCGGTGCTGGACTTGCTGGGCGGCCATATTGAGGCCGTGGCGGTCACACCGGTGGAGGTGGCTACCTATGTCGCGACCGGCAAGATCCGCCCGCTCGCGGTGATGTCGGAGCAGCGCATCAAGGCGGGCTGGGAGAAGGTGCCCACGCTCAAGGAGCGCAACGTGGACCTGGTCATCAACGGCTGGCGCGGCATAGCGGCGCCCAAGGGCACGCCGCCGGAAGTGGTGGCCGTGCTGCGCGCCATCATCGAGAAGACCATGCAGGAGTCTGCTTTGCGCGAGACCATGGCCAAGCAGAACATGGGTGAAGGCTATCTCGACGAAGGCGCTTTCAAACACGTGATCGCGCGCGACAACGCCACCTTCAAACAGCTGATCACCAAGCTCGACATCAAAACCTGACTACCAGGATCCGAGGCTGCTTCGGTCAGCCGCCATTGCCCACGGCGTAAAGCGCCGTGGCGCGCCATTTTTTCCTTTACCCGAATCCCATTCACTCAACGCAACACCTCAAGGATTCCGCCGATCTCAGCCAAAGCGCTTCAGGCGCGGATTTATGATATTTTAGATTTAACATAAGAAGCATTATCGGTGAGTTTGACTGTAAAGGCCAAATCAGAATGTCCGCTTCCAGCCACATCAGAATGTCCTCTGGATAGACCTATACTGGTAGCGCCTGGGTTGGACGGGAGCGCGCCGTGAAGGATCGAGGGTTGATCACCATGAGTCTGCGTGAAGTTGACCGCTTCAAGGTGATTCAGGCCGTCGTTGAGCACGGTCTGATGGTTTGGCGCGCGGCCGATGTTGCGCGCCTAGGCCCCGCTCGGCGCGCTACCCGTCCGTTGCGGCGCCGGCCAGGCGCCGATCCTCTGCTATATCGTTCTCAATCCCATCCCACCTCATTTACCACTATCGGCGGGACGGGAAAGGCCGGCACGCCGCTCGTGCTCAGCCCCGCCACCAGCGCCCGGCTGAGCCCGTTCGGGCGGGCGCTGCCCCGCCCGCTCCTGTGCGGGGGCACGGCGCATGGGGTAGTGGCGAGCCATCGCCAGTCGTGAAGCCTTCCTGCGGCTAGAGCGCTAGCGGCAGGCACGGCTTGCCCGCTGGAGTCATGAACTGCCCACCCGGGTCAAGGAGCCGACTTGTCCAGGGCGAGTTTTGAAATCGCGCCGGACTGCACGTCGTTCAAGCAGGCATTGCCCATGCTCAACTGGGGGCCCTTCGATTCCCGCGCGGTTGACCGGGGGGCCGTGATCGGCGATATCCGCCGCCAACTGGCGGAGTTTGTCCGACGCCGGTCACGCAAGAGCGGTCGACAGGGCCCTTGAAGCGTTGCAGTCGCTGCCGCTCCACGCGCCGCAAATCAGCGATCCGATCGCACCGGCTGCGCAACGTCTTGCTTCGGTGCCACGCATGCGCTAAGTTGATCTGTATCAACTTTTCCCGGCTGGGCAAGCGCATCATTGGGCATTGCCGCACGCGCGGCGCCTGGTGTAGGCGGCATGGTGAAAACGGCAGCAAGTCACGGGCGGCTTGAGGATGATCACATGACCGGAGCAAGGACAGCGGCAGTGGCGCATCGCCGGACAGCCATGCGGGTACGGTTAGAGGCCAGGTGCCCGCATGGACCGGTTCCGCGCGCACATGGGGGCTGCCGGTGAGCGCGAGCCCGGGCGTGGTTGCCGCGGTGCGCGGCAGCGTCGTCGACGTGCGCTTCGACGCAGGACTGCCGCCGATTCGCACCTTGCTGCGTACCGGCATGGATGGCCGGATCGCCGTCGAAGTCCTGGCGCAGCGCGATGCGCGGCATGTGCGCTGCATTGCGCTGACGTCCACCCAGGGGCTGGCGCGAGGCATGGCGGTGCAGGACACCGGTGGACCGTTGCAGGCGCCGGTGGGCGCCAGCATCCTGTCGCGCATGTTCGATGTGTTCGGCCAGCCCATCGACCGGTTGCCGGCGCCGCAGCATATCCAGTGGCGTTCGGTGCACCGGGTGCCGCCACCCCTGTCCCAGCGCTCCACGCAGTCGATGGTGTTCGAGACCGGCATCAAGGCGATCGACGTGCTGCTACCGCTCGAAACCGGGGGCAAGGCAGGCCTGTTTGGCGGCGCGGGCGTGGGCAAGACGGTGTTGCTCACCGAGCTGATCCACAACATGGTTGGGCAGCACCGGGGCGTGAGCATTTTCTGCGGCATCGGCGAGCGCTGCCGCGAGGGCGAGGAGCTTTACCACGACATGCGCGAGGCCGGCGTCCTGCAGGACATGGTCATGGTCTTCGGCCAGATGAACGAGCCCCCGGGAGCGCGCTTCCGGGTTGGCCATGCGGCGCTGACGATGGCCGAGTACTTCCGGGACGATGAGCACCGCGACGTCCTGCTGCTGATCGACAATATCTTCCGCTTTATCCAGGCCGGATCGGAGGTGTCTGGCCTGATGGGGCAGATGCCGTCGCGGCTGGGCTACCAGCCGACCATGGGCACCGAACTGTCCGGGCTGGAGGAGCGCATTGCCAACACCGACACCGGCGCCATCACCTCGATCCAGGCGGTCTACGTGCCTGCGGACGATTTCACCGACCCGGCGGCGGTGCATACCTTCTCGCACCTGTCGGCGTCCATCGTGCTGTCGCGCAAGCGCGCGAGCGAGGGCCTCTACCCTGCCGTCGACCCGCTGCAATCGAATTCCAGGATGGCCACGCCCGGCATCGTCGGCGCGCGCCACTATCGCCTGGCGCAGGATATCCGGCGCACGCTGGCGCAGTATGCGGAACTCAAGGACATCATCGCCATGCTGGGGCTGGAACAGCTCTCCCCCGCCGACCGCGGCGTCGTCGCCCGCGCCCGCCGCCTGGAGCGATTCCTGACCCAGCCGTTCTTCACCACGGAGCAGTTCACCGGCATCAAGGGCAGGACAGTCAGCCTGGCGGATTCGCTCGATGGGTGCGAGCGCATCCTGCGCGATGAGTTCAAGGACTACCCCGAAAGCGCGCTCTACATGATCGGGCCGATCGCCGAAGCGAGGGGCAAGCCCGCGCCCGCGGCGCCAGAACCAGCAAAGGAGAGCCATGCCGCCGGATCGCATGCTGCTTGAGATACTGCTGCCCTTCCGGGTCTTCCTGCGCAAGCGCGATGTGTCGCGCATCGTGGCGGAGACCGCCGGGGGGGCGTTCGGCATGCTGCCGCATCGCCTCGATTGCGTCGCGGCGCTCGCACCCGGCATCCTGACCTTCGAAACGCCGGCCGATGGCGAAGTGTTTATCGCGGTCGATGACGGCGTGCTGGTCAAGACCGGACTCGATGTGCGCGTGTCGGTGCGCCGCGCCATGGCGGGCGCCGACCTGGCCACGCTGCGCGACACCGTGGAGCGCGAGTTCCTGGCCCAGGACGAGCAGGCGCGCAGCCTGCGCACGGTCATGGCCAAGCTGGAGACGGGCTTTCTTGCGCGCTTCGCCAAGCTTCACAAGCCGTCGCCATGACCGAGCCACCGCCCGGCGGGCCGCCCAAGCCCGCGCCCACGCTGGCAGGCAAAGTGGGCGCTAAGGCGCAGCGCAAGCTCAGGGCGCGGCGCCAGGGCGTGCCGGGGGTCTGGTTCGGGCTGGGCATGATGGGGTTGGTCGGCTGGTCGGTGGTAGTGCCGACGCTGCTCGGCGCGGCGCTGGGCATCTGGCTGGACAAGCACTATCCCGGCCGGCACGCATGGACGCTGGCGCTGCTGGTGGCTGGCCTGGTGCTCGGCTGCTTCAATGCGTGGCACTGGGTCGCCAAGGAGGACCGCGCCATGCGGCGAGACCAAGGCCAGGACCAGGAGGAGAAAGACGATGCGGATACATGACGTGGCGGCATTGCTGCTTGCGGCCCTCGCGGGTGGCGCACTCGGGGGCTTTTTTTTCGGCGGCCTGTGGTGGACGGTCCGCCGGACGCTTTCATCCGGTCAGTCGGCCCTATGGCTGCTGGGCAGCCTGCTGCTGCGCATGGGCGTCACGCTGCTCGGCTTCTACGCCGTCGGCGCGGGGCAATGGGAGCGGATGGCTGCCTGCCTGGCTGGTTTCGCGGTGGCGCGCGTGGCGGTGACATGGATGACGGGGCGATGGGCGGACCACCGCCGCGCCCCGGCGCCTCGGGAGACGGGCCATGCGCCTCAGCCCTGACCAGTGGATCTTCTGGCAGCACGGCTTCGTCAAGCTCAACGGCACGATCCTTTTCACCTGGGTGCTGATGGGGGTGCTGACCCTGGGCTCCTGGCTGGTCACGCGCCGGCTCTCGTTGGGCCACCGCCGCTCGCGCTGGCAGAACCTGCTTGAAATCATCGTGACCGGGATCGCGCAGCAAATCGCGGAAGTCGGCCTGCGCCAGCCGCGCAAGTATCTCGGTTTCCTGGGCACCCTGTTCCTGTTCGTCGCCGCGGCCAGCCTGTTTACCATCGTTCCCGGCTACGAGCCGCCCACCGGATCGCTGTCGACCACGCTGGCGCTGGCGTTGTGCGTGTTCGTGGCGGTGCCGCTGTACGGCATCCGCGACCAGGGGCTGCGCGGCTACCTGAAGTCCTACCTCGAGCCGACCTTGATGATGCTGCCGTTCAACATCATCAGCGAACTGTCGCGCACGCTGGCGCTGGCTGTTCGCCTGTTCGGCAACATGATGAGCGGAGCCATGATCATCGCCATCCTGGTGACGATCACGCCGTTCCTGTTTCCCATCGTGATGACCGCGCTCGGCCTGCTTACCGGCATGGTGCAGGCTTATATCTTCAGCATCCTGGCCGCGGTCTATCTCGCGGCGGCCACGCATGACGGCAAGGCGGAGCCAGGCCTGCCGATCGAAAAGACACCCTGAACCCGACCAAGGAACCATCCCATGGACAGCCTGACAATCATCGCGGTGGCATCGATCGCCATGGCCGGCCTTTGCACCGGCTTCGGCTGCATGGGGCCCGCGCTCGCGGAAGGCCGGGCGGTAGCGACGGCGCTGACGTCGCTGGCGCAGCAGCCCGATGCATCGGCCACGATCACGCGCACGCTCTTCGTCGGCCTGGCGATGATCGAGTCGACGGCGATCTACTGCTTCGTCGTCTCGATGATCCTGATCTTTGCCAACCCCTTCTGGAACGCCGCCATCGCCCGCGCGGTGGCCAGGTAAGCCATGCTGATCGACTGGTTCACCGTGGGCGCGCAGGCGCTCAACTTCGTCATCCTCGTCTGGCTGCTGAAGCGCTTTCTTTACCAGCCAGTGCTTGACGCCATCGACGCCCGCGAAGGCAGGATCGCCAGGCAGATCGCCGACGCCAGCGCCAGGGAGGCCGAGGCGTGCAAGCAAGGCGAGGCGTTCCAGCAGAAGACCGATGCGTTCGAGCGCGAGCGCGCTGCGCTGCTGGCACAGGCGGCTGGCGATGCCGAGACGCAGCGCCGGCAGTGGCTGGAAGCCGCGCGCCAGGCTGCGGACGCGCTTGCCGCAAAACGGCAGGACGCGCTGCGCAGCGAAGCCGGGCAACTGACGCAGGCGCTTGGCGACCTGGCGCGGCGCGAGGTGTTTGCCATCGCGCGCCGGGCGCTCGCGGACCTGGCCTCGGCGAGCCTGGAAGAACGCGTGGCCGACGTCTTCATCCGCCGTCTGCGTGCGCTCGACGAGCCGGCGAGAGCCAGTCTTGCGGCCGCGTTCGGGCAGCCGGCGGCGCACGCGGTGGTGCGCGGTGCGTTCGCGCTGCCTGCCGCACAGCGCGCCGCCATCCAGGCGGCGGTGGATGACATCCTGGGCACTGCCATCCCCTTGCAGTTCGACACGGCTCCGGAACTGGTGAGCGGCATCGAACTCATCGTCGGCGGCCAGAAGCTGGCGTGGAGCATCGATGGCTATCTCGGCTCGCTGGAGCATGCCGTGAGCGAGCTGCTGAGCCCGGAGAACGCGGCGATGCATGCCGGGCCCGAGCCGGAATCCGTGCCGCAGCCCGCGCCGAAGCCAGTGCCAAAGCCCGAGGCCAGCCAGCCATGACCGTCGCGCTTACCCCGCCGCAAACCGCCATCGAACGGGCGTTCGCCGCCATGGGCGAGGCGCGCAGCCGGTTCGTGCCGGCACTGGCGGCGCAGGAGGTGGGTACGATCGTCAGCGTGGCCACGGGCGTCGCGCAAGTCCGCGGCCTGCCTGGCATCGGCTATGACGAGCTGGTGCGCTTTCCCGGCGACGTGTACGGCATTGCGTTCAATGTCGATGAAGACGAGGTCGGCGTGGTGCTGCTCGACGACTACTGGCGGCTGCGGGCCGGCGACCAGGTCGAGCGCACGGGCCGCGTGATGGACGTGGCCGTGGGCAAGACGCTGCTCGGGCGCGTGATCGATCCGCTCGGCCGCCCGCTCGATGGCCTCGGGCCGCTCGCGGCCAGCGCGCGGTTGCCGATCGAGCGCCCGGCCGCGCCTATCATGGAGCGCGCGGCGGTCACGGTGCCGCTGCAGACCGGCGTGAAAGTCATCGATGCGCTGATTCCCATCGGGCGAGGCCAGCGCGAGCTGATCCTGGGGGACCGCCAGACCGGCAAGACCGCCATTGCCATCGATACCATCCTGAACCAGCGCGGCCAGGACGTCGTGTGCGTGTATTGCGCCATCGGCCAGCGCGCCTCGGCCGTCGCCAAGGCGGTGGCGACCCTGCGCGCCAAGGGAGCGATGGACTATACCGTCGTGGTCGTCACCGAAGGCAACCAGCCACCGGGGCTGGCCTATATCGCACCGTATGCCGCCACCAGCATCGCCGAGCACTTCATGGAGGCCGGGCGGGACGTGCTGATCGTCTACGACGACCTCACCCAGCACGCCCGCGCCTACCGCGAGCTTTCGCTGCTGCTGCGCCGCCCGCCCGGCCGCGAGGCTTTCCCGGGGGACATCTTTTATATCCATTCGCGGCTGCTGGAGCGGGCCACGCACCTCGCCGCCGAGCGCGGTGGCGGCTCCATTACCGCGCTGCCGATCATCGAGACCGAGGCGCAAGACATGTCGGCTTACATCCCGACCAACCTGATCTCGATCACCGACGGCCAGGTCTATCTGTCGCCTACGCTGTTCGCGCTTGGCGTGCTGCCCGCGGTGGATGTCGGCAAGTCGGTGTCGCGCGTGGGCGGCAAGGCGCAGCGGGGCAGCTTTCGCGCGGTGGCCGGCGATCTCAAGCTCGCCTACGCGCAGTTCGAGGAACTCGAGACGTTTTCTCGTTTCGGCGCCAGGCTCGATGATGACAGCCGCCAGTCCATCGCGCACGGCCAGCGCATTCGCGCCTGCCTGATGCAGCCCGAATCGGACCCGGTCCCGGTGCCTACGCAGATCGCCATCCTGAGCGCGCTGACCGCGCGGCTGTTCGATGCCGTGCCGCTGGACCGGATGCAGGACGCGCAGCTAGCAGTGCGCGCCGCGGCGGCGAGCATCCCACCGGCGATAACCGCCCGCTTCGAGGCCGCGGGCAAGCCGGACGAGGCGGATGGCCAGGCAGTGACCGCGCTCGTCCGCGCCGCCCTTGCGCAGTTCCAGGCCGGTGCCGATACCGGTACCAATAGCGGGGCCGGGCTCGAAGCGCAGGCACGCTCTCCGGCAGAGGGGTGGAGGCAATGAGCGACTCGGCCGCCACGCTGCGGCACCAGATCGGCAGCGCCACGGATCTGCAAGCCGTTGTTCGCACCATGCGCGCGCTGGCCGCCTCCAGCATCAGCCAGTACGAACAGTCCGTGCTGGCGCTGGGCGACTACCGCCGCGCGGTGAGCCTTGGTCTTTGGGCATGCCTGCGCACGCTGGCGCCCGCCGGTCTAACGCCGGGGCAAAGCAAGCCTGCCTCAACGGGAGCGGTCGGCGCCATCGTGTTCGGCTCCGACCAGGGGCTGGTGGGCCAGTTCAACGAGGTGATCGTCGACCATGCGCTCAAAACGCTCCTGGCCATGCCCGGAAAGCGAGAGGTCTGGGCCGTCGGCGAGCGGGTGCGGGCTCGCCTGGCCAGCGCCGGCGTGAGCGTGGCCGGCACCTATGCGGTGCCCGGCTCGGTCGAGGCCATTGCCCCGCTGGTCGACCGGCTGCAGCTCGATACGGAAACACACCCGAGCCAGGCCGCGCAGCCTCGGATCTACGTCTTCTACAATCAGCCAAGGCCGGGCGCCCTCTTCCAGCCCGTGGAGCAGCGCCTGTTGCCGCTTGACGCGCAATGGCTGGCCGGGTTGCTGGCACAGCGCTGGCCAACGCCGAATCCGCCGGAAGTGATCGGGGGCGGCACTGCCACGATGCGCGCGCTGATCCGCGAGCACCTTTTTATCTCGCTGTTCAGCGCCTGCGCCGAATCGCTGGCGAGCGAGAACGCCAGCCGCCTGGCTGCGATGGAGCGGGCCGACAAGAACATCGACGAACTGCTCGCCAGCCTTCGCGGCCGGTTTCACAGCGAGCGGCAAAGCGCGATCGACGAGGAACTGTTCGATGTGGTGGCTGGCTACGAGGCGCTGTCGGAGGCTGACATTGGCTGAATGGCGCCATCACGAAACGGTAGTCCTGAGCGCCTGCCCTGCCTGGACACTAGGCGCTGGCGTCCCAGCCCCCGCCCAGCGCCAGGAACAAGGCCACGGTGTCCTGCAGCCGCTGGGTCCTGGCTTGCAGGTAGCCGATATCGGCTTGGTGAAACTGTGCATCCGCCACCAGCACCTGCAAGTAGCCGGCGGTGCCGGCCTGGAAGTTGGCCTGGACCTCCTGCAAGGCCTCATGGGTGAGATCCCGCGCATGCCGCGTGGCCTCGACCAGCTCACCATCGTGGTCCAGGGCGCGCAATGCGTCTGCCACCTGTCCAAATGCAGCCAGCACCACCTGACGGTAGCCGGCCTGCGCCGCGTCCATCTGCGCCAGGGCGGCTTGCTGCCGGTAGTACAGTTCGCCGCCATGGAACAGCGGCGCTGTGAGGCCCGCCCCCAGGCTCCAGACTGCGCTGCCGCCGCCAAACAGCGTCCCGGTCTGCAAGCTCTCGCGGCCATAGCCAGCACTCAGGGTAATGGCGGGAAACATGGCGGCGGTGGCCACGCCCACCTCGGCGCTGGCGACGTGGAGCTGCGCTTCGGCCAGCAGCACATCGGGACGGCGCCGGACCAGTTCCGCCGGCAGCAGCCGGGGAATGTCCGCCGGCAAGCGCAGGGTCTCCAGCGTCACGGCAACCGGTTCGCCCTCGGCAGGGTAATGGCCAGACAGGGTCGCCTCCAGATGATCGGCCTGCTCCAGCTTTTGCCGCAACGGCGGCAGCGTCGCCTCCAGCGCGGCAAGCTGCACCGCCAGGCTCAGTTCGCTGGCGTGTGCTGTCGTGCCGGCCCGCACCTGCGCGCGCGTGATCTCCACCTGCTCGCGCACCAGGGCCGCCAGCTCGGTGGTGGACTGGATCTGTGCTCTCCCCGCTCGATGCCCTTGAGCTTGCCATCTTCCATATCGAGGATGCGGGTGGCCATGTCGAAGATGCGGGCATCGTGGGTGACGATCACGATGCAGCGCTTGTCGTTGAGGATATGCACCTTGACGAACTCCATGATGGCGTGGCCGGTGTCGCCGTCCAGCGAGGCCGTGGGCTCGTCGAGAATCAGGATGTCGGGCTGGCTGACAATGGCACGGGCGATGGCGACGCGCTGCTGCTCGCCGCCGCTGAGCTTGATCGGCGGCAACTGGGCGCGGTTGGCAAGCCCGACGATCTCCAGGTAGCGCTTGGCTTCGTTCAGCGCATCGTTCCAGTCGCGGCCTTTGAGAATCAGCGGGATCGCCACGTTTTCCAGCGTGGTCAGGCGCCCAAACAGGTGGAAGTCCTGGAACACGAAGCCGATCCTGGCGAGGCGGAAAGCCGCCAGCGCATCGTTGTCCATCTGCCAGATACTGGTGCCGTCGATCACCACCTCGCCACCGTCCGGGCGCAGGATGCCGGAGATCACGCTCAGCAGCGTGGTCTTGCCACTGCCGGATGGGCCTACGATAAACAGGATCTCGCCGAAGTACGCCTCGAAGGTGACCTGCCTGAGCGCATTGGTCCGGGCCTCGCCTTCGCCAAACCATTTGTCCAGCGCCTTTGCGGCAATGGCAACGCGCGGCATGCTTACCCCCGGAAGATATCGAAGGGTTCGATGCGCAGCACCTTGCGCACTCCGATATAACCGGACACCGCAGCGATCACGATCACCATCACCAGCGCGAGGCCCAGGTTATAGAACGTGATCATGGCGGCGTAGTCGGGGATACGCAGCCGCGCCAGGCTGATCAGGATGGCGCACAGCCCAATGCCCAGGCCGTACGCGGTGAAAGCCGCCTGGAACACGATCATCGCCACCAGTTCGTGCCCCTTGGCGCCGATGGCCTTGAGTGCGCCGAACTTCTCCAGGTTCTCGAGGATAAAGGTGTAGAACGTCTGCCCGGAGATCGACAGCCCGACGATAAAGCTGATCACGGTCATCAGCAGGATGTGATCCCGACCAGCAATCCGGTGAACTTGGCCCGGTCGTTGACCAGCAGCTTGTACGCGAGTTTGAGGATACCGGGCACCATGTTCTTGCTTTCTTGGCCGTGTGCTGCGCAGGGGCATCAAGGCACGCTGGTGCCGTGTACTCAGTCTAGTGTCGGGCGCCTGGTGGCCTTTGACGCAGATCAATCTCGCCTGCGGCGCGGCCGGTGACACCGGAGTTGCGTGCAATCCAGCACTAGTACTAGTACGCGTCAAAGTTGCCATAGATCAAGGCCACCGGCAGCCATCCGGCTATATTGGGCTCGTGCAGCCGCCGGATCGCGAAACGAACCCGGCAACGCCGCACCTGCATTTAACGGGCTATCGAAAGGAGGACGCTGTGCAAACCAATATCGGTGCGGTTGACCGCACGCTCAGGATCGTTGTCGGCCTGGCCCTGATCGGCCTTGCCGTCACCGGCACGATCGGCGTGTGGGGATGGATCGGCGTGATCCCGGTCCTGACAGGGCTCGTCCGCATCTGTCCCCTCTACAGCCTGCTCGGCGTCAAGACCTGCCCGGCCTCAGGCGGAAACCCCGACTGATCCTGCCGGCCTGCGCCGGTGGCCCCTGTCGGCAGGCTTGGGGCGCCCGGAAGTGGTCGCGGCGCCGGTTACCTTCCTGTGCTCCGATGACGCAGCACTTGTCACCGGCGCCAATATCGCCATCCATGGCGGGCAGCACATGCAATGAACGCACCAATGCCAACCCGTGAACCTGCCGCTGCACCCGAGGCGGAATGCGGCTGCGCTCCCATCGAGGCTGTACCGGACCAGCTCGACGAGCAAGTGCGCTCTACGCTGGCCTGCGCGACGCAAGGCATGTCGCTTGCCTCGTTCTGGCTTGCCGGACTGGACTGGGCGTTGCACCTGGCCATCTCCCCTGGCAAGGTCGATACATCCCTGGGAGCGTGGATGAGCGCAATGATTGCCGCGACCGGCGGTATGTTGCCTGGTCCGGCCACTGCGCAACCAGCGCCCGGCGCGACGGCGCCGCCGTCCGACCTGCGTTTCGCCGACCCCGCCTGGTCGCAGTGGCCTTTCCGCTTCTGGCGCGATGCCTTTCACAACAACGAGGCGCTATGGGCGTCGCTGACGCATGGGCTGCGTGGCGTATCCCCGCACCATGAGCGGATCGTGTCGTTCTGCGCGCGGCAGATGCTCGATACCGGCTCGCCCGGCAATGCCTGGTGGCTGAATCCCGTGGTGCTGCAGGCCACGGCTGCCAGTGCCGGCGGCAATTTCCTCAACGGGGCCCAGCACTGGCTGCACGATATGCAGGACGTGGTGGCGGACCTGTCGCGCGACCCGAAGCTGCGTCGCCCGCCCACCTTCAAGGTAGGACGGGATGTCGCCGTTACGCCCGGCAAGGTGGTGTTCCGCAATGCCCTGATCGAGCTGATCCAGTACGCGCCAGCCAGCGCCGAGGTATGGCGGGAGCCAGTGCTGATCGTGCCCTCCTGGATCATGAAGTACTACATCCTGGACTTGCAGCCGCGTGACTCGATGGTGCGCTTCCTGGTCGAGCAAGGCCACACGGTCTTCATGATCTCGTGGAAGAACCCGGGTGCCGATGCGCGCGACCTCGGGCTTGACGATTACCTGCGCCTCGGCGTGCGGGCCGCCTTGCACGCGGTGCAGGAGCGCTACCCCGATACGCGCATCCACGCCGCCGGCTATTGCCTGGGCGGCACGCTGCTGTCGATCTGCGCAGCGGCGCTTAGCCGCGACGACAGTGGCTTGCCCCTGCAAAGCCTGACCTTGTTCGCCAGCGAAACGGACTTCACCGAGCCAGGAGAACTCGGCCTGTTCATCGACAGCAGCGCCTTGTCCACGCTGGACGCGATGATGCGCCAGCAAGGTTACCTGGACGGTCCCCAGATGGCAGCCGCTTTCCAGATGCTGCATTCGCGCGACCTGGTCTGGTCCCGCATGATGAGCGAGTACCTGCTCGGCAAGCGGCTGCGCCCGAACGACCTGGTGTCGTGGAACCGGGACGTCACCCGCCTGCCCTTTCGCATGCATTCGGAGTGCCTGCACAAGCTGTTCCTCAACAACGACCTGGCGGAAGGACGCTATTGCGTGGATGGCCGCCCCGTCGCCCTGTCGGACATCGGCATGCCGATCTTCGCGGTCGGCACGGAGCATGACCATGTCTCGCCCTGGCGCTCGGTCTACAAGCTGCATTTGCTGACGTCGGCGCCGTTGACGTTCCTGCTGACCTCGGGCGGCCACAATGCCGGCATCGTGGCCGACCCTTCGCATCCCGGCCGCCGATACCGGGTGGAAACGCGCGCGGCGCAGGCAACCTATGGCAGCCCCGAACGCTACCTCTCGACTGCGCAACGGCATAAGGGATCCTGGTGGCCCTGCTGGCAGGGCTGGCTGGCGTCGCACTCCACTGGACGGGTCCCCGCGCGCGACGCGGCGCACGGCGCGCTCGCCGACGCCCCCGGGAGCTACGTGCTGGAGGGCTAGGAATAAGCGTGCCTCCCGGCTTGAGCACACGCAACGCGGCCTCAAAGGTCCCTTGCATGCCCGGTGCCTCAATGTGGCCGCGTCGACGCCCCGTTCACCGGTCAGCCTCAGGATCCCGCAGCAACTCTCGCTCGATCCATTGCCGCGGGGGGCGCTCGCAGCCGGCTCGACATGCGCCACAAAGTGCCGTGGATGCGCAGTCGGGATCCACGCCGAGCGCGACCAGCACGGTCCGGTGGTCCATGATGTGCTCTGTGCATCGGCTGCATCGGCTGCGTTGGCTGTATTAACGCCCGTGGGCGGCCCCGGAAAACACCATGTCAGCGGATCGTCACACGCTGTTGCGGCGAGGCTTCTTTCTTGGGCAGTACCACCCGAAGGACACCGTTCTCGTAGCTGGCATCCACCTTGCTTTCGTCCACGGAGCTGTCCAGGGTAAAGGCGCGTTGCATCGAGCCACTGTAGCGCTCACGCCGGATCACACGTTCGCCTTCCTTCTGCTCGGAAGACTTTTCCACCTTGGCCGAGATCATCACCGTGCCGCGATCGACGGACACCTCGATATCTTCCTTCCTGGCGCCGGGAATCTCGGCGACCACGTTGTAGGCCTTGTCAGACTCGGTCACATCGACCTTGAACGCGAATCCTCCTTCATAGTTGCCGCGAAACGCGCGCAACATGCCTTGCAGCATGTCCCCAACCGGTTCGATCGACAGCGGATCGTGAATCCTGAGATTGCTCATTGTCGCCTCCTTGGAGTGAAGGGCCCGCATGAGGAGCGGACCGCCACTTCATGGTGGCACAGCGCGCCTGCCGCATCTTGTCCCAGATCAAGCGCGGTGTTGCCCGGCAGAGAGAGATCGTGGGGGGGCCGGGGGCTGGCCCGCAGCGCCAGGTGCCAGGTAGTAGAGGCTTTGGAAATCCCGGTCCATTGATACCTCTGCTGCCCGATCGGCAGCATCCTTGTCCTGCATCAAGACCGATGCCCCCAAGCTGAACAATGCTGGCATATTGGCGTCCACGCGATGGCGCATCCGGCCTGACGCGCAGCCCGCCTTGCAGCCCGCCTCGCAGCCGGATACGGAACTGGCGCCCCCTCCCACCCCGACGACCCCGAGCACGATGAGTATTCGTAACCTGGAACATCTGTTTCATCCGCGCTCGGTCGCGGTGATCGGCGCGTCCGCACGACCGCACAGCGTAGGGGCCACCGTGTTTGCCAACCTCCGTGCCAGCGGCTTCGCCGGCCCGGTGTATGCGGTGAACCCAAAGTACCGTGCGCTGGAAGGTCGGCCTTGCTATCGCTGCGTCGCCGCGCTGCCCGATGCGCCCGAACTGGCAGTGATCTGCACGCCGCCCGATACGGTGCCGGGCCTGATTGCCGAACTGGGCGAACGTGGCACCCTGGCCGCCGTGGTCCTTACCGCGGGCATGGCGCGAGCGGATGGCGCGGGCGGGCAAACCCAGCAGGATGCAATGCTTGGCGCCGCCAGGCCATATCTGCTGCGCATCCTTGGTCCCAACTGCGTGGGGCTGCTCGTGCCAGGCCTGGGGTTGAACGCCAGCTTTGCGCACGCGCCCCCCCTGCCCGGCAAGCTGGCCTTCGTCTCGCAGTCCGGCGCCCTGACCACGGCGGTGCTGGACTGGGCAAGATCGCGCCAAATCGGCTTTTCTCACTTCGTCTCGCTCGGGGACAGCGCCGACGTCGACGTGGCGGACGTGCTCGACTATCTCGGCAGCGACCCGGGCACCCAGGCGATCCTGCTCTATGTGGAAGCGGTCAGGTCCGGGCGCAAGTTCATGTCCGCCGCGCGCGCGGCTGCCCGCAACAAGCCAGTGCTGATCATCAAGGCCGGCCGGGTGCCAGAAGGCGCGAAAGCGGCAACCTCGCATACCGGTGCCCTGGCAGGCGCCGACGATATCTACGACGCGGCGATCCGCCGGGCCGGCATGTTGCGCGTGGGCACCACCGAAGAGATGTTCGACGCAGTGGAAACGCTCGCTCGCGCGCGAGCGCTCGCCGGCGATCGACTGGCGATCATGACCAACGGCGGCGGCGCTGGCGTGATGGCCACCGATGCCTTGATTCTTGGCGGCGGCCATCTGGCCACCCTGGGAGACGCCACGCTGAAGCTGCTGGACGCGGCCTTGCCACCCACCTGGTCGCACGGGAACCCCGTCGACATCGTTGGGGACGCTCCCGTCGAACGTTACGTCGACACCTTGAAGCGACTTGCGGCGGACCCCGGCAGCGATGCGATCCTGATGATCCACGCGCCCACGGCGATCGTGCCAAGCAGCGACATCGCCATTGCCCTCACCAGCGCCATCACGCCAACTGCGCCGGCCACACCGTCGACGGTATCGCGCCCCGTCTTCACAAGCTGGCTCGGCGGCGACTCGGTGACCCGCGCCCGCCAGATCTGCCGGCATGCGGGCCTTCCCACCTACGACACGCCGGAACAGGCCGTGCGCGGCTTCCTGCAGACCGTGGCCTACCGCCACAACCAGGAACTGCTGATGGAGACGCCGCCATCGGTTCCGGCCGGCGCCGAGCCCGACAGCGAACGTGCGCGACAGTGCATCCGCGACGCGCTCACCACCGGCCGTTCGATGCTGACTGAGCCCGAAGCCCGCACGGTCCTGACCGCCTATGGCATCCCTGTGGTGGAGACCCGGACCGCTGCCAACATCGATGCCGCCGTCGCCGCTGCCGAAGGCGTCGGCTTTCCGGTTGTCGCCAAGATTCTGTCGCGGGACATTACGCACAAGTCCGATGTCGGTGGCGTGGCGCTGGACCTGCAGTCTGCCGGCCAGGTGCGGCAGGCCCTGGAGCAAATGGAAGCCCGCATTCGCAGCGAACGGCCCGGGGCGCGCCTGGATGGCTTCACGGTCCAGCGCATGATCAGCCGGCCGGGTGCTTTCGAATTGATCCTGGGCGCGACCACCGATCCGGTGTTTGGCCCTGTGGTGCTGTTTGGACACGGGGGTACCGCCGCCGAGTGCATCGCCGACCGTGCCATCGCCCTGCCGCCGCTGAATGTCAACCTGGCAAGGGATCTTGTCGCCCGCACGCGCGTTGCGAAGCTGCTTGCAGGCTATCGGGACCAGCCGCCGATCTGCCATGACGCCCTATACCAGGTCCTGATCCGGCTGTCGCAACTGCTATGCGACCTGCCGGAAATCACCGAACTCGATATCAATCCGCTGCTGGCCGACGGCGCGGGCGTGCTGGCCCTGGACACGCGCATCGGCGTGGCGGCGGCTACGCAGCCAGGCGCCGCCCGCCTTGCCATCCGGCCCTATCCCAAGGAACTGGAGGAGACCGTGGCGTGGCACGGCGCACCGTTGCTATTGCGCCCGGTGCATCCCGAAGACGAGCCCGCCTACCAGGCCTTCTTTGCCGCCATGACCCCGGATGACATCCGCATGCGCTTCTTCTGCATGATCCGCCAGCCGCCGCACAGCCAGCTCGCACGCATGACCCAGATCGATTACGCCCGTGAGATGGCATTCGTCGCCGTCGGCGCGGCAATCGGCGAGCAGCCGGCCATCCTGGGCGAAGTGCGGGCCGTAGCCGACCCCGACAACCTGCGCGCTGAGTTCGCCGTGGCGGTGCGCTCCGATTGCAAGCGCCAGGGCATCGGCAGCCTGCTGCTGGGCAAGATGGTGGCCTACTGCCGCGCACGCGGCACGCGGGAGCTGGTCGGGACCACGCTGGCAACCAACAGGGCGATGCTCAGGCTCGCCGAAAGCAGCGGTATCCACGTTCTGCGCACTGGCCAGCCTGCCAGCGACGGCGTGGAACTCCGCCTCTTGCTGACGGGGTCGAACTCAGGCAATGGGCCATGACATTGCGCTAGCCGCCCGCCTTTCCCTAACTGGCCAGGCTGCCAGAGGCTGGCAGCAGCCGGAAAAGACCAAAAGCACCGCCTCCAGAACGCCCACCCCTACTACCGTCCCGCCAAACGCCCCACCCCGTGCTGCCCCGGATCGCCCTCCAGGCAAGCCACCACTTCCTCATCCTCAACCTGCGGAAACTCCCGATAATGCTCACCGACAGCGGAAAAATTGGCCGGCGATCGCAGGCAGACCACCTCGTCCGCGTAACGCCGCACCTCGGCGAGCGAAGCCGGCGCGGCCACGGGCACAGCGCATACCAGCCGGGCAGGATGCTGCTGCCGCACGGCATGCAATGCGGCAATCATGGTGGCGCCCGTGGCAAGCCCATCGTCCACCACGATCACCGTGCGCCCGTCCAGCGCACGCGCGGCGCGCCCCGGCGTGTATTGCTTGCGGCGGCGGCGCAGCAATGCAAGCTGTTCGTTGCGCTCCTGGTTGAGATAGCTGGAGTCGGCGCCAACTCGTGCCGCGTAGGGCGTCACGTAGACCCAGCCGCTTTCATCGACCGCGCCGACCGCCATCTCGCGGTCGAATGGCGCCCCTAGCTTCCTGACCAGGACCACGTCCAGTTCGCCGCCGAGCCGGTCGGCGAGTATCTTGCCCATCGGCACGCCACCCCGTGGAATGGCCAGCACAAGGGGATGGGCGTCGCCGTACCCGGAGAGCGCTTCGGCTAGCCGCTCGGCGGCCTCGTTCCTGTCCTGGAAAGTCATGACATCACCTTTTGCCGGTGAGGGACCAGCTAGCTGGCTAGCCGGCTAGCGACTTCCATCGACGCCGTAAGGCGAGGTGTCTGTCAGACTGGACGGCCCCCAATGCGCGCCATGACGGTCCTCAAGCGCGGTGCCAATGAACATAGAGGGTCTCGTCGGCGTCGGGATAGTCGATTTCCAGCTTGCCACGATACGCATGATGCACGGCAGAGCCGATATCGCGTGCCAGGTGAAAGCCCGTGGTCGTGATGGTGATGCGATCCTCCTGAGTCTGCGTCGCCATGATGCGCTCCATCGGATGACTCTCTCTCATCAGGGCTTCGCGGTGCCGCACCAGCCCGAGAATCTCATCCCGGTGCTCCCGCTGGAACGCCCCATCCAGCGTCAACTGCGCCGCGGGCACATGGTCGGCGATGCGGTGGCAGGCCGGGCACATCAGCGCCTTGGCGCCGGGCGGCACGGCCCGCCATTGCCAACGTCCTTTCAGGAGGACCGCGTGGCAAGCGGGACAGGAAGCGATGGCGGGCGCCTGCTCCGGCTGCTTGTAGGCATCGTGGATGGGATCCTGGGGAAGCCGGTCCCAACGGGCCGGCCTGACCTGGCTCGAACGCTCACGGACTTTCATGTCTGGCTCCTGAAATCGAATCGGGCAGCGCCCACGCGGCCTGCCTGCAGTATTGCGGACTCACCTGGCGAGCCCGCCCATGCTCATCGCATACCGCTCGGCGCCCCGAACATGTGCTCGTGCTTGCGCTGGCACGGGGTGCAGCGTTTGGCCGTGGGATACGCTTGCAGGCGCGGATAAGGAATGGGCTCGCCGCAGTCCACGCACACGCCGTAGCTGAGCCTGGCGATCCGCTTGCGCGCCACCGCTATGTCGGCCAGTTCCATGCGGTAGTGTTCGGCCACGGCATCGTCCATGCGCTCCTCGGTGCCATGCTCAGCGAGATCCGCGTCGTCGCTCGCTTCGCGCTCGGCGGACACAGTACGGGAAACGGCTGCGGCGTCCATCTGGCCACGGATTCTCTGCTCTCTGCTGTCCAGCAAGGCGACGAGGCTGGAGAGCTGCTCTTTCGTTAAATCGGACATCGTCGACTCCCGGGCGCGGCAAGGTGGATCCACATCCATGATGCGATGACATCGGGCAGGCCGCTTGCGCCAGATCAAGTGATGGGCCGCCGGCACGAAGTGCCTGCGGCGTGGCGCGCTGAACCCTCGTTCCGCTTCAAGCTTCAATATAGGTGGGTGGTTGCCGGTTAGCATGATCTGCGTCAATCTCACTTCCGGCCATGCGCGGAGCCGGCCGCAGCCATGGTGCGCGCGGGCGCGGATATCGCGCCCGCGCCATGCCGGCAGTTGATGTGACTAGTGTGACATCAGGACGGGCACCGTCATGGTGTCCAGCAAAGCCCTGGTGACGCCACCCAGTACCAACTCGCGCAGGCGGCCGCGCCCGTAGGCGCCCATCACCACCAGATCGGCGCCAAAATCCGCCGCGCGCGAGAGCAAGGTTTCCCCGATGGCGATGTCCGATCCTTCCTGGCAGTGTTCAAACTCTGCCTGGACGCCATGGCTTGCCAACGCGGCCATGGCATGGCCCGGCAGGCTCGCATCGGGCCGCGCGCCGGTACCTTGCGCGCAAAGCACCTTGGCCTGCCCGCCGCAGATCAAGGGCATGGCGTCGTGCAAGGCGCGCGTGGCCTCGCGTCCGCCGTTCCAAGCCACCATGACACGTGCGCCGGGGACAGCGAACTGGCCTGCGAATGGAATGACAAGAACCGGCCTGCCACCGTCGAGGATGAGGGTTTCCAGGAACTGGGTCGCGACAAAGCTGTCTGGGTCGGCCGGATCGTATTGCCCGGCAACCACAAGGTCGGCCTCGCGCACTTCGCGCAGCGCCATCATCAACGGATCGCCATCCACTGCCCGCCACTCGGTTTCGATCCCCAGGTCCTGCGTTGCCGCCAGGAAGCGCCGGTGCACCGCCTCGCGCGCCTCACTGCGCCGCTGGCGGTCCTCGTTGATATAGGTCGCGGCACCCTCCATCAGGTAAAACCAGGCGACATCCGGCATAAAGCCGGCAAACAGCCCGATCAGCCGGGCATGGCGTGCCACGGCGAGCCGGGCAGCGATTTCAAGCCGGTCCAGCGCGCGTGGGCTGGTGTCCAGGTGGACCATGATGCTGGCGTATTCCATAACATTCCTGTGCGGTTTAGGTTTGGGTTTGGGAGCCTGAATCCAGTCTAGGAAGCGTTTGGACGTGGCTATTGACTCAGGTCAAGCCGATACCTTCTGCACAGGGGCTGGCGCCTCGCGTACGCCATGGATACGGATCAAGCGGCAACCGTCAGCGTGACCTAGGCTAAATGCTGGGCACCGCCGAGGACGTCACCATGCACGAGACGATGCGCGCCATGATTTTCGACGGCACCGGGCCGGCCTTGCGCCTGGCGCGCGTCCCCGTGCCAGACCCCGGCCCAGGCGAAGTGCGTATCGCGGTGAGCACCTGCGGCGTCTGCCGCACCGACCTGCACATTGTCGACGGCGAACTCGCGCACCCGAAAGCCGCCCTCATTCCCGGACACGAAATCGTTGGCAGGGTCGAGTCCTGTGGCGCAGGCGTGACGGGCCTTGCCCCGGGCGACCGGGTCGGCGTGCCGTGGCTCGGGCAGACCTGCGGGCACTGCGGCTATTGCGCGGCGCGTCGCGAAAACCTGTGCGATACGCCGCAGTTCACCGGCTATACGCGCGACGGCGGCTACGCCGAGTACGTAGTGGCCGACAGCCGCTTTTGCTTCCCCATCCCGGAGCACTACGACGACGAGCATGCGGCGCCCTTGCTGTGTGCGGGCCTGATTGGCTACCGCACGCTGCGCATGGCGGGGGACGCCCGCAAGGTCCGGTCTATCGGCATTTACGGATTTGGCGCCGCGGCCCACCTGGTGACGCAGATCGCCGTCGCCCAGCAGCGCGAGATCTTTGCCTTCACGCGCCCCGGCGACACCGCCGCCTGCCAGTTCGCGCGTGACACCGGGGCGTGCTGGGCCGGTCCAAGCGACCAGCCCGCACCGCAGCCGCTCGATGCCGCGCTGATCTTCGCGCCGGTGGGTGCGCTGGTGCCGATGGCGCTGCAAGCCGTCGCCAAGGGCGGCACCGTGGTTTGCGGTGGCATCCACATGAGCGATATTCCGGCCTTCCCCTATCGCCTGCTCTGGGAGGAGCGGTCGATCGTGTCGGTGGCCAACCTCACGCGCGACGACGGGCTGGAACTGATGCGGATCGCCCAGGCCACGCCGCTGCGCACCACCACCACGGTCTATCCGCTGGAGCAGGCCAATGCCGCGCTGGCCGACCTGCGCGCGGGCCGCCTGGCCGGCGCGGCGGTACTGCGCATCGCTTAATCGCCTAATTAGAACTCCCCCTCCAAAAAGTGCCCCCTTCGGCACCAACTTGCGCTAGATCAAGTCCACGCCCCACCCCGCCGGATAGCATTGGACCCTACGCCGTCGCCCCGCGGATCAAGGTCTGTCTTTGTCGTCTCCCCTTCCCCCCTTTGCCCGACACCCTGAACCCCCTGGCGCGCCCGGCGGCATTCCATCATTCAGCGCACAGGTGCACAGGTAGCCGATGAAACTCAAACCAGGCTGGGGTATAGCGGTATTGTTCGTTGCTGGCGCCATTGGAGCCGCCGTGTGGTGGCTTGGCAGCCAGCGCGACCCGTGGCCGGCGGATGTGGCCCACAGCAATGGGCGCATGGAGATCGGCCGCCTGGACGTGGCGGTGAAGTATCCGGGCCGCGTCATCGATCTGCCGGTTCGCGAGGGCGATGCCCTGGCTGCGGGCGCCGTGGTGGCCCGGCAGGATGACGCCGAATTATTGACTCAACTCAGCCTTGCCACCGCAGCCCGCGAGCGTGCCGTGCAGGCGGCGTCGCGCGCGCAGGCGGAGATCGAGGGGCGCGCGAGCCGCCAGCGGTTGGCGCGGCTGGAGTTGACCGAGGCGGTCAAGCTCTACCAGGACCGCCAGATTTCTGCCGTCGAGCGCGATCGCCGGCAGCTTGGCCTGGATGGCGAGAGCGCGGGCGTGACCGGCGCGCGCGCCGCGCTTGGCGAGGCTAACGCGGCGATCGCGGAGGCCGATGCCCAGATTGCCCGCCTGAAGATCCTGCAGGATGAGGCAACCATCCGTGCCCCGGTGGCCGGGCGTGTGGAGTATCGCGTGATCGAGGTCGGCACGGTGCTGCCGGCGGGCGGCCGCGTGGCGTCGCTGCTGAACCTGGCCGATATGTATTTCACGGTGTTCCTGCCCGCGGGTGCTGCCGGCAAGCTGGCTATCGGCGACGAGGCGCGCATCGTGCTGGACGCAATGAAGGACGAACCGATCCCGGCCCGCGTCAGCTTTGTGGCCAGCGAGGCGCAGTTCACCCCCAAGTATGTCGAGACCGATGCCGAGCGGGCCAAGCTGATGTATCGCGTCAAGCTGCAGCTGGCGCCCGAGGTTGCCCAGCGCTACGCGGCCAAACTGAAGGCCGGCATGACGGGCGATGGCTTTGTGCGCCTGGATGCCAGGCAGCCCTGGCCCGCCGCGCTGACGCTGCCCCCGCAGCCGGCCTGACGCCATGCCGAGTCCGCACCCCGACGGTGCCGCGGCCATCCGGATCGATGGCTTGTCGCACCGCTACGGCGCCAGCGTGGCCCTGGACAATGTGTCGCTCACGCTGCCCGGCAATGCCACCATCGGCCTGATCGGCCCCGATGGCGTCGGTAAATCGACGCTGCTCGGCGTGATTGCAGGCGTCAAGCGTATCCAACAGGGCCATGCCACCGTGCTGGGCGCGGACTTGCGTGACCGGCAAGCGCGCGAGGCGCTGTTGCCGCGCGTGGCGTTCATGCCGCAGGGGCTGGGACGCAACCTGTACCCGACGCTGTCGGTCTACGAGAACGTGGACTTCTTTGCCCGGCTGTTCGGCCTGGGCGGCACGCAGCGGCGCCAGCGCATCGAGCGCCTGCTCGCGGCCACCGGCCTGGCGCCTTTCCCGGACCGTCCGGCGGGCAAGCTCTCGGGCGGCATGAAGCAGAAGCTGGGCCTGTGCTGCGCGCTGGTCCACAACCCGGACCTTCTGATTCTCGACGAGCCCACCACGGGGGTGGACCCGCTGTCGCGGCGGCAGTTCTGGACCCTGGTGGAGGACCTGCGCGCCGAGCACAGCAATATGACGGTGATCGTCGCCACCGCGTATATCGAGGAGGCGCAGCGCTTCGAGCATCTGGTGGCCATGGATGCAGGCAAGGTGCTGGTGTGCGACCGTACCGCCGATGTGCTGGCGCGCGCGGGCACCGGCGACCTGGAGCAGGCCTATATCTCGCTGCTGCCGGCGGCCCGGCGCGGCGATGCCACGGGACTGGTGATCCCGCCCCGCCCGCCGGATGGCGACGAACCCGCCATCGAGGCCGAGGGGCTGACGCGGCGCTTCGGTGCCTTTACCGCCGTGGACAATGTGAGCTTTCGCATCGAGCGCAGCGAGATCTTCGGCTTTCTCGGCTCCAATGGCTGCGGCAAGACCACCACCATGAAGATGCTGACCGGGCTGCTGGATGCCACCAGCGGCACCGCGCGCCTGCTCGGCCAGACCATCGACGCCGGCGATATGCGTACCCGCATGCGGGTGGGCTATATGTCGCAGGCGTTCTCGCTGTACGAGGAACTGACGGTACGGCAGAACCTGGACCTGCATGCCAGGCTCTACCGGATGGAGGGCGAGCGCGCGCAAAAGGCGGTCGGGCAGGCCCTGCTCGATTTCGAGCTGGACCAGCATGCCGATGCGCGGCCCGCCGCCCTGTCGCTCGGCATCCGCCAGCGCCTGCAGCTGGCTGCGGCCTGCCTGCACCATCCGGAAGTGCTGATCCTCGACGAGCCCACCTCCGGCGTGGACCCCGGCGCGCGCGACATGTTCTGGCGCCATCTGGTCCAGCTGTCGCGCCGGCAGCGCGTCACGATCTTCGTTTCCACGCACTTCATGAACGAGGCGGCGCGCTGCGACCGCATCTCCTTCATGCACCGCGGCCGCGTGCTGGCGGTGGGCAGCCCGGACGCGCTGCGGCAAAGCTGCGGCGCGCGGACGCTGGAGGATGCGTTCGTCAGCTACCTGGAGCAGGCGGAAACCCCGGAGAACGGCGCAGCCGCCGCGGTCGCCGCCGCTTCGGCTGCGGCGGCCGCGCCCGCGCAACCCGCGCCGCCCCCCGCGCCGGTCGGCAGGCCAGCCGCGCATGCCGGCGGCTCGCGGCTGGCGCGGACCTGGGCGTTCGCCAGGCGCGAGGCCATGGAGCTGGCGCGCGACCGGCTCCGGCTGGCATTCGCCATCCTTGGCCCGATCGTGCTGCTGTGCGCCGCGGCGTGGAGCGTGTCCTTCGATGTGGAGAACGTGCGCTTCGCCGTGCTGGACCGCGACCAGAGCCATGCCAGCCGCGAGCTGGTGGAGCAGTTCTCCGGCTCGCGCTACTTTGTGCAGACCGATGGCGTGCACAGCGAGGCGGACGCGGACCGGCGCCTGCGCGCCGCGGCCGATATGCTGATCGTCGAGCTGCCGCCCGGCTTCGAGCGCGACCTGCTGGCCGGGCGCCAGCCGGAGCTCGCATTCCGCGTCGACGGGTCCAGCCCGTTCCCGGGCGCCACCACGCGCGCCTATGTGAGTGGCGTGCTGCTGGCCTACGCCAATGCGCAGATGCGCGCGCAGCCGGAGCGCCCGGCCGCGCTGCCGGTGTCGATCGAGACCCGCTTTATCTACAACCAGGAGTTCCGCAGCATCTACGCGATCACGCCGGGCATCATCATGCTGGCGCTGATCCTGATCCCGACCATGCTGACCGCGCTCGGCGTGGTGCGGGAGAAGGAGATGGGGTCGATCACCAACCTCTACGCCTCCCCGGCCAGCGTGGGCGAGTACCTGATCGGCAAGCAACTGCCCTACGTGGGGCTGGCGATGATCAGCTACCTGACCCTGGTGGCGCTGGCCATCGTGCTGCTGCAGGTGCCGCTCAAGGGATCCTTCCTCGCCTTGTCGATCGGCGCCGTGCTGTTCGTGCTGGCGGCCACCGCGCTCGGGCTGCTGATGTCGACCTTCGTGCGTTCGCAGGTGGCGGCCATCTTCGGCACCGCGATCCTGTGCCTGATTCCGTCGGTCAACTTCTCCGGCCTGCTGTATCCGGTGTCGACGCTGACGGGCAGCAGCTACTGGATCGGCCTGGGTTTTCCGTCGTCGTGGTTCCAGCTGGTCAGCCTTGGCAGTTTTACCAAGGGGCTTGGCGTGGGCAGCTTCGGCACCATGTACCTGGCCTTGCTGGGTTTCGCGCTGCTGTACCTGGCGGGCGCGCGTCTGCTTCTGCGCAAGCAGGAAGCGTAGCCGGGAGATGCCGCGATGAATCAATGGTGCAAGAACGTGGCCAGGCTGTGCGGCAAGGAGTTGCGCAGCCTGTTCAGCGATGTGACGCTGATGGCACTGATCGTCTTTGCCTTTACGCTGGCCGTGCATTCGGTCGCCAAGGGCATCAAGGCCGAGGTGTCGAATGCATCGGTGGCCATCGTGGATGCCGACCACTCCGAGCTCTCGCGCCGCCTGCGCGATGCGATCCGGCCGCCGTATTTCAAGACGCCGGTGGATGTGGACCGGCACGCCGTCGATGCGGAGCTGGACCGGGGGCGCTACATCTTCGCCATCGAGATCCCGCCGCGCTTCGAAGCCGACGTGCTGGCGGGAAGAACGCCGGCGGTGCAGGTGCTGGTCGATGCCACCGCGATGACCCAGGCGGGCCTGGGGGCCAGCTACCTGCAGCAGATCTTCACGCATGAGGCGCTTGAGTTCCTGCACGCGCGGGGCATCGAGGCGCAGCTGCCCGTGCGTG
This sequence comes from Cupriavidus sp. GW822-FHT03E04, assembly GCF_058801495.1. Taxonomy (NCBI): domain Bacteria; kingdom Pseudomonadati; phylum Pseudomonadota; class Betaproteobacteria; order Burkholderiales; family Burkholderiaceae; genus Cupriavidus; species Cupriavidus sp. GW822-FHT03E04. The sequence continues at coordinate 213,345 of NZ_JBXANI010000014.1, read as the reverse complement.
CGCAGAGCACGGTGCTGTTCAATCCCAATACGGAGTCGCACTGGTTCACGTCGACCATGCAGATCGTGGTGAATATCACGGTGCTGGCCATCATCCTGGTAGGCGCGGCGGTGATCCGCGAGCGCGAGCACGGCACCATCGAGCACTTGCTGGTGATGCCGGTGCGCGCCAGCGAGATCGCGGTGGCGAAGATCCTGGCCAATGGCGCGGTGATCTTCCTGGCGTCCCTGCTGTCGCTGTGGCTGGTGGTGCATCTGTGGCTGGATGTGCCGCTGACCGGTTCGATGGGGCTCTTTGCGCTGAGCACCGCGCTCTACCTGTTCTCGGTGACGGCGCTCGGCATGTGGCTGGCGACCATCGCGCCGGCGATGCCGCAGTTTGGTTTGCTGGCGGTGCCGACCTATGCCGTTGCCTACCTGCTGTCCGGCGCCGCCACGCCGGTGCAGAGCATGCCGCAGGCCATGCAGCACGCGGTGCAGTTCCTGCCGACCACCCAGTTCGTCACGCTCACGCAGGCCATCCTGTTCCGCGGCGCGGGCGTGGATGTGGTGTGGCCGCAGTTGCTCGGCGTCACAGCCGCGGGCGGGATCTTCCTGGCCCTGGCGCTGACACGGTTCCGCTCCATGCTGGCGCAGCAAGGATAGACCGCCATGCCTGACCACACTTACCACGCTTACCACGCTTACCACCCTTACCACGCCCGCCTTTCCTCCAGCCCGCCCACCCAACGGATTTCCGCCTTGAGTACCTATCCACGACGCGGCATCCTCGCCGGCCTCATTGCAGGCATCGCAAGCATCGCCGCGGCCGGCCTGGCCGGCTGCACCACGGTCGACGTCGCCGTGCCCGACAGTATCGCGGCGCCGGCCGCGTTCAGCGAAGCCCCCGCCGAGGGCACGCCGGCCGCGGCGCAGGACCTGGCGCAGTGGTGGCAGAACTGGAACGACCCGCAACTGACGCAGCGCGTGACCGAGGCGCTGGCGGCCAATCTCGATCTGCGCGTGGCCCAGGCGCGCGTGGCGGAGGCACGCGCGATCGGGCAGGTTGCGGATTCGGCGCTCTACCCGACGCTGTCGGCGCAGGCGCGCGCGGCGCGCGGCGTGGCCGACTTGCGCAGCCCCCCGGGCCTGCCGGATACCTCGCCCGGCCTGGACGGCCATCTTGCCGGACTGACCGTGGCCTGGGAGGTCGACGTCTTCGGCGCCCGCCGCAGCGACGCGCAAGCCGCAGCGGCCGTTGCCCTCAGCGCGCAAGAGCGCCTGCGCGGCACGCGCCTGGTGATCACCGCCGACGTGGCCGAGAACTACCTGGCGGCGCGCGGCCTGCAGCGCCGCCTGCAGCAACTGGACCGGAGCACGGAGATCGTCGCTCAGTTGCTGAGCTATACCCGCGCGCGCTATGCGGCCGGACAGGCGCTGTCCTACGATGTCGACCGCGTGAGCGAACAGCTTGGCGCGTTGCAGGCGCAGCGCCCGGTGCTGACGAGCCAGATCTCGATGCGGGAACGCCGCCTTGCGGTGCTCGCCGGCCAGGTGCCGCAGGCCGCGGCGGCGCTTTCGCCGCCGCCCGCGTACTTCGTGCCGTCGCCGCCCGCCGGGCAGGTGCCGTCGGACGTGATCGAGCGGCGCCCGGATGTGCGCGCCATGGCCGCGCTGGTACGCGCGCAGGCTGCCAGGCTCGGCAGCGCCAAGGCGGAACGGTTTCCCCGGTTTTACCTGACGTTCCTCGGCCAGGACGGGCGCCTGCACGTGGACGGGCTGCCGGCGCTGAGCGGCACCGGCGGGCTGGTGGGCGTTGGCGTGCAGTTGCCGATCTTCACCGCGGGCCGCGTCCAGGCCGGCATCGATGCTGGCGACGCCCGCCTGCAGGCCGCGCAGGCCGAATACAACCAGACGGTACTGCGCACGCTGGAGGAAGTGGATAACGCCTACAGCCAGCGCAGCAGCCTGGACCAGCGCGGCGCCCGGCTGGCCGACGTGGTCGCCACCGCGCAGCGCAACAGCCAGAACGCCACGCGCCTCTACGAAGGCGGACAGCGCACGCTGCAGGATGTGCTGGACGCGCGCGTCGGCGCGCTGCAGCGGGCGGACGAACTGATCCAGACGCAAACGGCGCAGGCGCTGGCCGCCGTGCAGCTGTATCGGGCGCTCGGCGGAGAATGGCCGGGCGATCCGGAGTCAGCCCGGCATTGAGCTTGATGCATGCGCGTCCGGCGCGGAATCCGCCTACCCTCCCGTTTTCAGCATCCGCCACAGCGTGGTGCGCCCGATCCCCAGTTGCCTGCTGGCTTCGGCGCGGTTGCCGCCGGCTTGTTCGAGCGCAAGCAGTACGTCGGCGCGGGTCAGCGCAAGCCGCTGTGCATCGCTGCCAAGCGCCGGCGGCTCCGGGCGCATTCGCTCGAATTCGGGAAAGACAGCGCGAATCTCCTGCATGGATCCGGCCTGGGGATCGCCAAGGTAGATCGCCGCGCGGGTCAGCAGATTTTCCAGTTCGCGCACGTTGCCGGGCCATGCGTAGCCGTGGAACAGGGGGGCCAGCAGTTCCAGCGCACGCGCCATGACTTCGTCCGGCAAGCCATATTGCGCGATGCTCCGCTTGACCAGGTGGCGCGCCAGTTCCGGTATATCGCTGCGCCGCTCGCGCAACGCCGGAAGCGCGATCTGCAGCAGGTTCAGCCGGAAGTAAAGGTCTGCGCGAAACAGGCCCTTTGCCACCAGGGCGTGCAGGTCCCGGTGCGTCGCCGCGATGACGCGCACATCGATCGGCGTGGCGCGCCCAGAGCCTAGCTTCATGACCTCGCGTTCCTGCAATACGCGCAACAGCCGGCTTTGCAGGGCCGCCGGCATCTCCCCGATCTCATCGAGGAAAATCGTCCCGGTGTGGGCGGTCTCGAACAATCCAGGCCTGCCTCCGCGCCGCGCGCCCGTGAACGCACCCTCTTCATGCCCGAACAGTTCACTCTCTATCAGGCCTTCCGGCAAGGCCGCGCAATTGAAGGCGACGAAGGGGTTGCCGCGGCGGCCGCTCGCGTTGTGAATGCCCTGCGCGACCAACTCCTTGCCTGTCCCGCTCTCGCCCGTCAGCAGTATGGTCGCGTCATGCGCCGCGCCGGCACGGGCGAGGCGCCGCACCCTGTCCAGCACGGCGGAGCTGCCGCTCAGGTCGTCCAGGCTGTGCCGTGCGACCAGTTGCGTCGGGCGCTGGGTGGTCCGCAATGACCGGTCGATGCGCTGCGCGGCCTGCGCGTCCTGCACCGTCACCACCGAGCCGGTACGCAAGCCATGCTCGACGATGGGCAGGCAGGTCACGATCAGCGCCCGCCCGCCGATGCGCGCGATCCGTTCTTCCAGCGGGCCTTCGGTGCTGATGGATTCGCGCAGGAAGGGCCCCACCGCAGCCGTCAGTTGACGCGGGATATCCCTGTCGCCAGCCAGCCCGAGCAGGCCGACCATGGCGGGATTGACGGCTTCGAGCTGCCCGGCGTCGTCGAACGCTGCCACGCCATCGCGCAGGTGCGCCACGATGGTGTTCAAGCGCACGCGCTTCGACTCCTTGTGCCGGCTGACCCTTGCCAGCTCGATAGAGCGCTCGAAGGCTTCCTCGACCGCCCCAAGGGAGTACAGGAACACGCTTTCGAGGCCGGCCTGCTGTGCGAAGTCGCACGCCATGCCGGGTCCGATGATGACAGTGCAACCCTGCGCGGCAAGCGATGCGACCGCGGTCCGTACCTCGTCGATCGAGCGATAGGCGCGTTGGAGCAGATCCACCTTCAACCAGGCCCGCAGATCGTCAAGCTCATGCGAAACCGTCTCATGCAGGACGAGCCCGACCCGCTCTCCCGGCCAGGCCGAAGCGGCTTGCGCGATCGCGCTGAGCACGTCAAAGCCGTTTACCTTGACCATCACCACGGGCACGCTCAGGTGATCGCGCAGATAGGCCCCGTTCGAGCCCGCCGCAAGCACGACATCCACGGTGCCCGCGTCGACGTATGCCTGCAGCGCGGCGACCGCGGCGCCATACCCTTCTCGTACCGCAAGTATCTTCGCCCGGTCGCTGTAGCGCGGCGCCACGGTTTCGCACAACGCTTGCAGGCGGCTGATGCTGACCAGGGCAATGCCGGGCCGATGCGCGTCGTGCCGCGAAACGGAAGTGAATGGAGAGAGCGTCGGCACGAGAGGTTTCCTCCAGCTGGTGTGAGATGTTCCACGAAACGTTTCGCGAAACGTTCCAAAAAATGAAGGAACATTCTCGCACGAATCATTCGCTGGAGCGCGCGCGTAAGTTATTGATTTATCGGGAGATATGAAAAAGCCAGCCTTTGGCATGGATTGTGCTGAAAGGGTGTCTCCATTATTCAGAGTCCAGAGGTAAGTGCCATGTCATCTCATTCAGCCATCCGCCGCGCGGCATTGCGCCGCAAGGTCGACGAGCGCAGGGGCCTGCTGGTGCCCGGCGCGTTCAACGCGCTAAGTGCCCGCATCATCGAGGACGCCGGCTTCGAGGCGCTCTACCTGACGGGTGCAGGCGTGACCAATATGTCGTTCGGGCTGCCCGATCTGGCCTTTATCGGGCTGCAGGATATCGCCGAGCATACGGCCCGCGTGCGCGATGCCGTTGACCTGCCGCTGATCGTGGACGCGGACACGGGCTTCGGCAATGCGCTGAACGTCCGCCACGCGGTGCGCACGCTTGAGCGCGCAGGTGCCGACGCCATCCAGATCGAGGATCAGGTGCTGCCAAAGAAATGCGGCCACTTTGCCGGAAAGGCGGTGATTTCGACCAGCGAGATGATTGGCAAGCTTCACGCGGCCGTCGATGCGCGGGAAGACAGCAACCTGCTGATCGTGGGCCGCACCGACGCCTGCGCCGGGCACGGCATCGAAGCCGCGATCGAGCGCGGCCATCGTTTCGTCGAGGCCGGTGCCGATGTTCTCTTTATCGAGGCGACCGAGTCGCTCGCCGATATCCAGCGCCTGCCCGCGCTGTTCGATACACCCCAACTGATCAATGTCGTGATCGGCGGCAAAACGCCGACCCTGCCGCGCGACGAACTCGGCAAACTGGGCTATGGCATCGTGCTGTACGCGAACGCGGCGCTACAAGGCGCGGTCCACGGCATGCAGCAGGCGCTGACCGTGCTGCGCGACAGCGGGCGGCTGGACGAGGATCCGTCGCTGGTCGCATCGTTCAGCGAACGCCAGCGACTGGTGAACAAGGTGCTGTTCGACCGCCTCGAGCAGCAATACAAGGCGGGCGAGGAATAGCATCGGCGCCAGGCTATGCCCGGCGCATCCATCGTCAATTTCAATTGCCAGCCGCACGTGTCACGCGAACGGGAATGGATTTGTATGACGGCGTGCCGCTCTCCTTGTCGATGTAATCGAGCGGCACCAGTACGTTCGCCTCCGGATAGTAAGCAGCCACCGATCCCCGCGCGATGCTGTAGGCGATCGCCGTGATGTTCTTGAGCCGCAGCGGCCTGTCCGAGACGATGGTTTCGATGTCGACCAGGTCTCCGTGTTCCAGCCCATGCGACGTCAGGTCAGCCTCGTTCATGAACAGGACGTCGCGGCGCCCGAACACACCACGATAGCGATCATCCAGAGCGTAGATCGTGGTGTTGTACTGGTCATGGCTACGGATCGTGATCAGGCGCAGCACGTTCTCACCCCCGAGAACCACGGCATCCTCGTGCACGCCGCCGTACACGGAGAACTCGGCCTTTCCCGAGGGCGTAAGCCACTTGCGCTCGGTCGGCGGCAATGGAAGGCGGAATCCGCCCGGCGTGCGGATGCGTTCATTGAAGGCTTCGAACCCCGGGATGGTCCTGTCGATCAGGTCACGAATCTTGTCGTAGTCGGCAATCAGCTCCAGCCATGGCACCTTGCTGTCCGGCAAGGTGGCGTGCGCGATGCCGGCAACGATGGCCGGCTCCGAGCGCAACTGCTCGGATGCGGGAGCAAGCTTGCCGGCGGATGCGTGGACCATGGACATCGAGTCTTCCACCGTGATCGATTGCGGCCCGCTCTGCTGCACATCGAGCTCGGTACGGCCAAGGCACGGGAAGATGTAGGTTTCCTTCGCCACCAGGAGGTGCGTGCGATTGAGCTTGGTGCCGACGTGCACGCTCAAGTCGAGCTTTGCCATCGCCGGAAAGGATTGCTCGGGATCCGGAAGTGCCACGGCGAAATTCCCGCCCAGACAGATCAGGGCCTTCGATGATCCATGGATCATCGCTTCCATGGCATTAACGGCGTCGTGGCCGTGTTCGCGGGGAAGCTGGAAACCGAAGACGCCTTCGAGCCGCTTGAGGAAGTCCTCCGACGGCTTCTCCGTGATGCCGACCGTGCGGTTTCCCTGGACGTTGGAGTGCCCGCGCAGCGGGCATATGCCAGCGCCAGGCTTGCCGAAGTTACCCCGCAACAGCAGCAGGTCGGCGATCAGGCGGACATTGGCCGTGCCCTTGTTATGCTGGGTGACGCCCATGCCGTACGTGACAATCACGGCGTTCGACTTCGCATAGGCAATGGCCACCTGTTCGAGATCGGCTTGCAATAGTCCGCTCGCCTTTTCGATGTCCTCCCATGTCGTGGCCTCCAGATCCGCAGCGAAGGCGTCGAAGCCGGTCGTGTGCGCGGCGATGAATTCACGGTCAAGCACGTTGCCCTGTTCCGCCTCCATCGCCATCAGCGACTTCATGATGCCCTTGAGCGCGGCCGCGTCGCCGCCGGCATTGACCTGGAAATAGGTCGAGGCAATCCGGGTCGAGCCGTAGGTGGCCATCTCAAGCCAGTTCTGCGGATCGGCGAAGCGCTCCAGGGCACGTTCGCGCAGCGGATTGAAGACAATGATCGGCACGTTGCGCCGTGATGCCTCGTGCAGCGTGCCCATCATCCGCGGATGATTCGTGCCCGGGTTGTGGCCGATCGCGATGATGAGATCGCACTTGTCGAAGTCGTCAAGCGATACCGTGCCTTTGCCGATACCGATCGATTGCGGCAGCCCGACACTGGTCGGCTCGTGACACATGTTCGAGCAGTCAGGGAAATTGTTCGTGCCGTACTCCCGCACAAAGAGCTGGTACAGGTAGGCGGCCTCGTTCGACGCCCTGCCGGACGTATAGAACTCCACCTGGTCCGGCGGCAAGCTGCGCAGGATCTGCCCGATCCGGCCGAACGCCTCCTCCCACTCGACAGCCCGGAATGTATCCGTGGCGCGGTCGTACACGAGCGGATGCGTCAGCCGGCCCATGTCCTCCAGCTCGAAATCCGACCGCTGCAGCAGCGATGACACGGTGTTGTTTGCAAAAAACTCCGGGCGCACGCGCTTGGTTGTCGCCTCCCACGTGACGGCCTTCGCGCCGTTCTCGCAGAACTGGAAGTTGGAGCGATGCTCCTTGTCGGGCCAGGCGCAACCCGGGCAATCAAAGCCGTCGGGCTGATTGGTCCGAAGCAGCGTGATCGGGGCCTTGATGGTTTCCATCTGCAGCCGGATGGCCTGGGCCGTCGCTCGCAGCGCTCCCCAGCCGCCAGCAGGGCCGTCGTATTCCCTGATGCCGGGCACTTCGCGTCGATTGGTCATTTGATCAACTCCATGGATGAAAACTGTGGCGCTACGCAATCGAGCCGATTTGACGCGCCTCGCTGTCTACGACTATGCGGCCGACTTCTTCGGCCTTGATCCGGCACGACGATCCGGATCCGCGTCCTTCGACGTGGTTCCATCGGAAGGCGGGATGTCCTTTGCCTTGGGCTCGGCCGGGAGCTTGTCGAACCGTATGTCGCCGCTGTCGTTGTCGTAGTCGATCATGGCGCTGTCGCCCGACTTCAGCGCGTCACCGAGAATCTCCTTCGCGAGACGCGTTTCGATGATCTGGCGAATCTGGCGCTTCAGTTCGCGTGCGCCGAACTCGGGCTGGTAGCCGACGTCGACCAGATGGTCGACGAGCGCCTCGCCAAAGCTGAGCGTGATGTCCTGTGCTGCCGCGGTACGCACGATGCGATCGAGCTGGATGTGCACGATCGCGCGGATATTCTCCTTGGCCAGTGCGTTGAACACGATGATCTCGTCGATCCGGTTCAGGAACTCTGGACGGAAGTGCCCCTTCAGCACGTCCATCAGCGCCTCGCGGACTGCCTTGTCAGGTTTGCGCGCGGCCTCGGGCCGCGCCAGGTTCTCCATGATGATGGAGGCCCCGAGGTTGCTGGTAGCGATCAGGATCGTGTTGCTGAAGTCGACCACGCGGCCTTTGCCGTCGGTGAGCCGCCCGTCGTCAAACACCTGCAGCAGCACGTTGTAGACGTCGGGGTGCGCTTTCTCGATCTCGTCAAGCAGGATCACGCTGTAAGGACGCCGCCGCACGCGCTCGGTCAGCTGGCCGCCCTCTTCGTAGCCCACGTAGCCCGGTGGCGCACCGATCAGGCGCGCTACCGCGTGGCGCTCCATATACTCGGACATGTCGATGCGGATGATCGCCTGCTCGTCGCCAAATACGGTTTCGGCCAGAGCCTTCGCCAGCTCCGTCTTGCCCACGCCGGTGGGTCCCAGGAACAGCAAGGTCGCGATCGGCCTGTGCGTCTGGCCGAGGCCCGCGCGCGACAGACGTACCGCATCGCTCACCGCGACCACCGCATCTTCCTGGCCAACCACCCGCTCGCGCAGCTTCGCCTCCATGGCAAGGAGCTTCTGCCGCTCTGCCTGCGTGAGCTCCGCGACCGGAATGCCAGTGAGGCGAGACACCACCTCGGCCACTGTTGCCACCGTCACCTCGAGCGTCTCCGAGCCTGTCTTTCGCTGCCACGCCTCCATCGCCTCGTCGAGCTGCTTCTGCTTCTCGCCGATGCGCTCCTCGAAGCGCTTCGCCTCGTCGAAGCGCTTGCGCGACGACGCATAGTCCTGCTCGCGCTTGAGCTGCGCGGCTTCCGCTTCCAGTTCCTGGATCGCGGCCGGACGGGATGTCGCACCGATCCGCACCCGTGCCGCGGCCTGGTCGATCAGGTCGATCGCCTTGTCGGGCAGGAAGCGCGACGTGATGTAGCGATCCGCGAACTCGGCCGCCGCGACAAAAGCATCGTCGGAGAAGGTCACCTGGTGATGTGCCTCCAGCTTGTCACGCAAGCCGCGCAGGATCACGATGGTCTGCTCGACGCTCGGCTCCGGCACGAGGACCGGCTGAAAGCGCCGCTCGAGTGCCGCGTCCTTCTCGATGTACTTCTGGTATTCATTCAGTGTCGTTGCGCCGATCAGGCTGAGCTCGCCGCGCGCCAGCGCAGGCTTGAGCACATTGGCGATGTCGAGGCCGCCCTCGCCCCCGCCCTGACCGGCCCCGACGATCGTGTGCAACTCGTCCACGAACAGGATCAACGAGTCCTGCTTCGCGGTGACCTCCTCGATCAGCTTTTGCGCGCGCTCCTCGAATTCGCCGCGGTACTTCGCTCCCGCAACCATCGCGTTGATATTCACTTCGACGAGCCGCTTGTCGCGCAGCACCTCCGGCACGTCGCCGTTGACGATCCGCTGCGCGAGTCCTTCCACGATGGCTGTCTTGCCGACGCCCGGCTCGCCGATCAGCACGGGATTGTTCTTCTTGCGCCGGGCCAGCACCTCGATCGTGCTCTCGATTTCCTGCGCGCGGCCCAGCACCGGATCGAGCTTGCCCTGACGCGCCATGGCGGTGAGATCGCGGCCGAACTTGTCCAGGTTAGGCGTGCCTGTGCCGCCTTCGATGCGGCCATCCTCCGCGCCCTTGCCCACCACCTTGACGACCTTCTGGCGCAAGCCTTCCGGTGTCACGCCATACTTCTTGAGCAGGGCTCCCGCGATGCTCTCGGGTACCGCGGCAAGGCCGATCAGCAGATGCTCGGGCCCGACGTACGAGTGGCCCAGCTCATGCGACGCCTGGAAGGCAAACTGAAAGGCCTTCTTCAAACGCGGCGAGATCGTCATCCGGTCGAGCGGCGCGTCGGGGGCCGCTTCCCCAGTGCGCGCGTGCTCGTCGATGTAGGTCTTGATGTCCTGCGCCGATATTTTGAGCTCCTTGAGCAGTGCGCCAGCAATGTCGTTGTCGGCAAGCACGTACAGGAGATGCTCCGTGTCGAGCTCGGCGCGGTGCAACTCGTGCGCCTTTTCTGCCGCGTGCTGCAACAGTTCTAGTGTCTGCTCGCTGAAGGCGTCCGTGGCATCGACGGATTCGCGCGGCACCTCGGCGGAGAACGAGCCCGCATCGCCAGGCTCGCCGCCCATGCCCCCAAACAGATGGGACAGCCCGCTTGCTCCGCTCAACAGGGAGTCGAACGGGTTCAGCATGTTCTGGTGCCGCAACATCTGCCGGTAGTGATAGTCACAGATTGAGAGCGTCCTGCGCTCGCCGTTCTCCATCACGGTGACACGGGCAACCGCGGGGCGTGCATTACAGATATCGCAGAGGTCTGGCATGGCGTGAGGATCCTTGTTGGTCGAAGCGTTCAGACTGTTCGAATCGGATGCGGCATGGCAGCCGGGCTGTTCTGGCGTTGCGAGGCCGAGAGGCCACTGGAATCATCCAGCTGTTGACTGATTCTTCTGCCCCTGTCTTGGCAAGTTTCCGACTTCGTCGCAGTGAGATCAGCCTGTGGCTAACATAGCTGATCGCCAAGCCGGCGCAAAGATACAGTTGATAACGATCGGTGCGCGTCGACTGTGCTCTCCCTCTTTTCCGTCTGTTCGGTGAGGGAAATCGGATGAAATTGAATGGTGCGGCGGCGCTGTTCCTGATTCCGGGCGTGGCAGCGAGCACCGTTTAGAGCACAGTGGGATCGGCTTGCACAATACGATGCGGCAGAAGCCTTGCTGTGCTCTTGCCCGGTCCGTGACGTTCATTGAGAATGCTCGAGCAACGACGCAACGACGCGCTCGACCGGCACCCAGGAGGTCGCGGTTGAAAGAATCGAACACCAGACATGCAACGAAGACGGCATGACGATACGATGCGTAGCGGCCAGTCAAAGGAAGCCTTCAAATGAACAATCTCCATCGGCAGTTGGCGCCAATCTCCGAAGGTGCTTGGGAGCAGATTGAGCAGGAAGCATCTCGCACCCTCAAACGCTACTTCGCCGCTCGGCGTGTTGTCGATCTGATTGGACCGAAGGGTCTCGAATTCTCAGCGGTTGGCACTGGCCAACTGCGGGAAATCGCACCGCCGGGCGACGGCATCGAAGCGGTCCAACGCGATGTGCGGGCGCTGGTGGAACTACGGGTCCCGTTTGCGCTGTCGCGCCAGGAGATGGATGGCGTCGAACGTGGGTCGAACAATCCCGACCTGCAGCCACTGAAGGATGCGGCGCGCAAACTCGCACAGGCCGAGGATCACATTGTCTTCGAAGGCTATGTGGCGGCCGGGATCCAGGGGATCTCTCAGGGTGCCAGCCATGCCGCGCTGGACCTTCCACCCGATATCGGCGGATATCCGGCCGCGGTGGCGCAGGCCGTAGACCAGTTGCGCCGTGCTGGTGTCGATGGGCCCTACAGGCTACTTCTGGGCGACAAGCCATTCACGGCCGTGAGCGGGGCCACTGACAACGGATATCCCGTTCTACGCGACATTCGCCAGCTTGTGGACGGCGACATCATCTGGGCGCCAGCGATGGACGGCGGCATGGTGCTCACCGAGCGGGGCGGCGATTTCGAACTGCACATCGGCCAGGACGTATCCATTGGGTACCTTGACCATACCGACGCCACCGTTCGATTGTATTTTCAGGAAACGCTCACCTTTCTCATGCTGACCGCCGAGGCGGCCGTCGTGCTTGGACGTTCGGGGCGGTAGATGACCCGCCGAGCGGCGCGTTTGCCTGTCGACCATCTGATGGCAGTGGCCACCGCCGCCACATGGCGGGACCGCGAGCATGCTCACCCGCCCAGCTCTTGAAACGCGTGGCCGTTGGCTTGCAGTTCCTTCAGGAGTCCGGGCGGCAGCTCGCTCTGCCAGACATGCCCCTCGAGCTGCCACTGACTTGCATCCTGGAGGTCGGGCAGGCCTGCCCCCTTCAGCACGTAGAGTCCCAGCGTCGGCTTCTTGAGATGGATGTAAAAGTCAAATTCCTGCATGTTCGGGCTCCCCACTAAAACGCAAGGGCCTGCCTTGGCCAGGCCACACGCGTCAACAGACACCGCCGATCGATGAACACAGGGTCCATCCTTGTATTCAATGAGACCTGAATCCAATGGCCCCCATCGCGAGCCGGATGAGTGCCGCGACCAAAGCGACTGAAAGCACGCCGGCGGCCCAGAGCCCGACTAGCCAAAATAACTGGCTCCAGCGGCTGCGCCACCTTGAAGCCCGATTGAGCAAGTTGTTCATCTCTTTGATCCTCCGGAGTGACCAGCAACGCTTGCGTTCGGCGAACTTAACCTTCCCGCGAGACAAGTGGGCCATCCACCCAGCATTGGCACCTTTGAATGATAGGATAGACAGCGGTCCGGCTATCGCGAACAGTCATAACAGTCATAACAGTCATTTATCATTCCACCATTCTTGAAACTCGTCCTGGAATACACTCGTCAACATGGCAAACACGATCCCCGAACAGCAAGCCGTATGCAGTCCGATCACCCGTAGCGCGATCTTCATCGTCGCGGTCCTGTCCGCGGGCGAGAACAGCGCGGATACCGTGCGTGAATTGTGCGCGGATATCGGCGCCCTCGTTCGTGCCGTAGGAAAGCGAGTCCCCGGTGGCAACCTCTCGTGCGTCTGCGGATTTGGTTCGGATGCCTGGGACAGACTGTTCGGAGACCCCCGTCCCGCTGGCTTGCACGCCTTTCGCGAATTCGGTGCCGGCGATCGCCGCGCCATGGCGACGCCGGGTGACCTGCTCTTGCACATTCGCGCCGACCAGATGGACCTGTGCTTCGAACTCGCAACTCAGTTGATGAGCCGGCTTGGCGCGGCCGTGTCGGTGGTTGACGAAGTACATGGCTTTCGCTACTTCGACATGCGCAGCATGGTCGGCTTTGTCGATGGCACCGAGAACCCGACGGGCGCCGAGTCCGTCCGCTTCACGATCATTGGCGATGAGGACTCCTCGTTCGCCGGAGGCAGCTACGTGATGGTGCAAAAGTACCTGCATGACATGGCTGGCTGGAACAACCTCTCCGTCGAGGCGCAAGAGCGAATCATCGGCCGCACGAAGCTGTCGGACATCGAGCTCGATGCAGCGGTCAAGCCGTCGTCGTCGCATAGTTCGCTCACCACGCTTGAGGAAGACGGGGAGGAGGTGAAGATCCTGCGCGACAACATGCCTTTTGGACAGCCAGGCAAAGGTGAGTTTGGCACGTTCTTCATCGGGTATGCCCGCTCGCCCAAGCCGCTGGAGCAGATGCTTGAGAACATGTTCGTCGGGCGCCCGCCTGGAAACTATGACAGGCTGCTGGACTTCAGCAGGGCAGTCACCGGCGGCCTGTTCTTCATTCCATCGGCCACGCTGCTGGAAGACCTTGCCGAGCGTCGCCCGAATGCCAATCAAGCGGATAGCGGTGGTCATGGCTCCCCTTTGTCGTCGCGGGCGCAGCGCCAGGACGGTTCCCTGAAGATTGGTTCGCTCAAAGCGGCATCGCAAGCCGATTGACCGGGTTGACCTCGTTGGCATGCTCGGCACCTGTTGACTCCTGTTGACTCCTGCTGACTCTTGCCAATCGGGAAGATCGGCTACGTGAATTGATAAGGCCGGACCGCTACCGTTTCCGCCGGTAGCTCGCGATCGCAAAGCTCGAGAATCGACCGCTCGATATTGCGCGTCATGGCATCGAGCGCCAGCGCGTTCGGTGCTAATCCGAACGGCTCGGCGACTTCACTTGCGATCGCCTCCAGCGCAATCAGCGTGTAGGAGATGAAGACGCATAGCAATGGCGTGAAGAACTCCGTCGAGTCGACCAGGCCAAACGGAAGCAGCACGCAGTAGGCGTAGACCGTGCGATGCAGCAGCACGTTATAGGCAAACGGAATCGGCGTGGAGACGAGCCGCTCGCATCCCCCAAGCGCCTTACCCAACTCGTTGATCTGGGTGTCGAGTATCCAGCGCGTGGTGTCGGCTCCAGCGGCTTGTCCCTGGCAACGGGCGAGGCCGCGGCGAAGGTCATTCAGCAAGGCCGTCGGCGTGTAGGACTTCCCATGCAACGCCGCCATTTGCTCAGGGGCGAGGAAGCGGCGCAGGTCCTCTGTCGGGTCGGTCGCGCGCAACCGATGCTTAAGCGCATAGATGAACGCGATCAGCGTATTGGCGAGTCGGGTGCGATCCACCGCCTCCAGATGGTCTGGCAGATAGCAGAGCATCTGCGAAGTGAGCGAGCGCGATGCGATCAGCAGGTTGCCCCACAAGTGGCGAGCCTCGTTGAAACGGTCGTAGCTCGCGTTGTTCCGGAACGCGAGAAAGATGGCCAACGCCAGGCCGAACAGCGTGAATGGCGCCGTATTGAGCGGGATCTTCTCGCCAAACACCTTCCCATGGGTAAACACGGCCAGGCTGCTGACAGCCCCCATGAAAACAAGTTGGGGAATGATGGTTTGCAATACCGAACCGTTCCAGACGAACAGCATCAGGAACCAGTTTTGTCTCGGCCTCACAATCATGGCGTCTTCTTCTCCGGCATTGCTGCGGGTGGGGGATGCTCCAGGGCTAGCGGGAGCGAACTGCGGTGCGGCCACGCAGTCCGGCAAAGGACCGGAACGCCGGCGCGACCGGTATCTGGCATGGGTCAGTGATAGCCGGCATCGCCCTCGCGCACCTTGCCCCGGAATACCCGGTATTGGAGTGCGTTGTAGACCAGGATGACCGGTAACACAATGACGGTGCCAACCAGCGCGAAGAGCTGGCTGGACGGGCTGGAAGACGCTTCCCAGATCGTCAGCGACGGCGGAAGAATGTTCGGCCAGATGCTGATGATCAAGCCGCTATAGCCGAGAAAGCACAGCGCAAGCGTCAGGAGAAAGGGGGTCGCTTCGTGCCGCAGCCGGACTGCGCGGAAGATGCCCCATGCACAGGCCAGCACCAGGACAGGCACCGGCAGGAACCAGCCAAGGTTGCCGCTGCCGAACCAGCGATGGGCCACCGCCGGCAATCCCAGTACCGTCCAAAGGCTGACGATCGCGATGGCACCCAGCAGCACGCACACCAGAGGCCGCATCAGCAGCCGCATCTTGCGCTGCAGTTCACCGTCCGTCTTCAGGATCAGCCATCCGCAGCCCAGCGCGGCGTAGGTAAGGAGAACGCCGATGCCGCAGAACACACTGAATGGCGATAGCCAGTCGAACGGTCCTCCGGCAAAACGGCCGTCGACGATCCTGATCCCCTGCAGGAGCGAACCGAGCACGATCCCCTGGCAGAAGGACGCCAGCGCGGAGCCGCCAATAAAGGCGAGATCCCACAGATGCTGCGTCCGCTTTGCCTTCGCCCGCAGCTCGAATGCCGCGCCCCGGAAGATCAGGCCGACGACCATCAGGATCAGCGGCAGGTAGTTCGCCGGCAGCAGCGTCGCGTAGACGACCGGGAAGGCGCCGTACAGCCCTGCGCCCCCGAGCACCAGGAAGGTCTCGTTCCCGTCCCAGACCGGCGCGACGGTATTGAGCATCACTTGCCGGTCTCCCTTGGCTTCGAAGAATGGAAACAGGAGGCCAATGCCAAGATCGAATCCATCCAGCATCACATAGATAAAAACGCCGAGGCCGATGATGGCGGCCCAGATCACGGGCAGATCGATTGACATGGATTCATTCTCCTTCCAGCGCGTCCGAGGGTGCGGCCAGTGCGCGACTACGCAATCCTGGGTGCTTGAGCAAGGCGGCGGCATGCGAGTTCAGCACCGGTCCGCGCGTCATCAGCTTCATCATGTAGTAGACGCCCATCCCGAAGACCAGGAAGTAAACGATGACGAAAATCAGCAAGGAAACCCCGGCAAGCTGGGCGCTGATCGGAGAGACGGAATCTTCCGTGCGCAGCACGCCATATACGGTCCAGGGCTGGCGGCCGACCTCGGTCGTGATCCAGCCCGCCAGCAGCGCGATCAGCCCGGATGGCCCCATGCACAGCACGAGCCACTGATACCAGCGCGTTTCATAGAGGCGGCCACGCTTTCTCAGCAGCAGGCCGAGCAGCGCGGTCAACAGCATCAGCATGCCGAGTCCCGCCATGATCCGGAACGTCCAGAACAGGATCGGCGAGTATGGCCGGTCCTGCCGCGGAAATGCCTTCAGGCCGCGAATCTCGCCATCCCAGCTGTGCGTCAGGATCAGGCTGCCGAGATGAGGGACCTTCAGCGCGTAGTGTGTCTCTTCCGACTCCATGTCGGGAAGACCGAACAGATTGAGCGCCGTGCCGCCCTTCTCCGTTTCCCAAAGACCTTCGATCGCTGCGATCTTGGCCGGCTGATACTCGCGCGTGTTGAGGCCATGCGCGTCACCCACGACGATCTGGACCGGTGTCACCAGCAGCAGGATCCACAACGCCATCGAGAAGCTGCGCTTGACCGGCACATCGCGCCGCCCCTGCAACAAATGCCAGGCGCCGCACGCGGCGACCATGAATCCCGCCACGATGAACGCCGCGATTGTCATGTGCGCGAGGCGATAGGGAAAGGACGGGTTGAACACCACCTTCAGCCAGTCGACCGGGACAATGCGGCCGTTCTCCATGGCGAATCCTTGCGGGGTATGCATGAAGCTGTTTGACGCCAGGATCCAGAATGTGGAAATGAGCGTACCCAAGGCAACCATCAGTGTCGCGAAGAAGTGCGCGCGAGCACTCACCCGCTGCCAACCGAACAGCATCACGCCGAGAAAGCCTGCCTCGAGGAAGAAGGCCGTCAATACCTCATACGTCAGCAGCGGTCCCGTGATGTTGCCCGCAACCTGCGAGAACCCGCTCCAGTTCGTGCCGAACTCGTAGGCCATCACAACGCCGGAAACCACGCCCATGCCGAAACTGACCGCGAATACCTTCGACCAGAACAGGAACATATCCTTGTAGCTGCTATCCCCCGTCGCCAGCCAGCGCCATTCCAGCACGGCGAGGAAACTCGCCATGCCGATGCTGATCGCTGGAAAGACGATATGGAATGAAACGGTGAAGGCAAACTGCAGCCTGGCAAGATGTAAGGCATCGAAGATTTCCATGATTCTCACTTGCACCTGGAAGGAAGGGTCCACGGCATCAGCCAGGACCGCGCGATTCAAATCGAAGATGGCCCTTCCGGATCGCGCGAGGCCGGAGGGGGGCACGCCGAACCGGCTAACCGGAGACACACCGGAGCGCGAGGGCATCAAATCTGGATACGACGATAGTGCAGTTTTGAGAGGGCATGCAAACGAATGTCGCTGCACGAGAACTGTGTTCCGTCGATTCGTATTGAGCTGTGCCCGAAAACCGGGTGCGCATCGCGATAGCATGCAAACTGTGTTCTGCCTGACCGAAGTCGTGGCGTTCGCATACAGCTTGCAGCAACAGCAGCGGCCATCGGATCTGTGCTCTAGCGATTTGGCGCGGCGGCGCATATAAATCCAACTGTCAGGCTTGACGCGGACTGCCCACGGCATGCGGCATGCCGTACTCACGAATGTTCTGAACTGCTGAATTAATGCCTTCAAGGGGTCCCCAATGTTGCAATGCCCGTCCGTCATGGATCGAACCGGTAGCGTCGAGTGCACGGTGATACGCCACAGGCACGGCGACGAGTTTCCGATCTCGGATCACGTTGCGGAAGAACTGCCCGTTGCGCTGGTGTTCAATGGCATCTCGCACGCCGTGATGATGGCCACGCCCATCCATCTGGAAGTATTCGCGCTGGGCTTCTCGCTCAGCGAAGGGATTGTCGAGCGCGCCTCCGACGTATTCGATATGGAATTGCTCTTCCATGCCGGCAGCGCGGAAGTGAGGCTGACAATTTCCCAAGAGGCGTTCGCCACCCTGAAAGGAAGGCGGCGATCACTCGCCGGGCGTTCGGGGTGCGGCGTCTGCGGAATCGAGAGCATCGCGCTGCTGGACCTGGAGCCGGCGCGCATTCTTCACGCGGGCTCGGCGGCTGACATCGGCACCGAAGCCGTCTGGCGCGCCACTCGCGAGTTGCCCGAGCACCAGATGCTCATGCGCAAGACGGGGGGCGTCCATGCCGCGGCTTGGTGCGCCAGGGACGGTGCCGTGCTCGAGGTCTTCGAGGACGTCGGCAGGCACAACGCACTCGACAAGCTGATTGGCCAGCTTGCACGAAGCAAGGCAGACACGCGCGCCGGCTTCGTTCTGCTTTCCAGCCGCGCCAGCTACGAGCTTGTGCGCAAGGCCGCGCGCCTCCATATCCCGATGATCGCGACAATCTCGGCTCCCACGACCCTCGCGATCGACATCGCGCGCCAGGCGGGGATCCGGCTGCTCTGCTTCTGCCGTGGCGACGGCTTCGTGGAGTACACGCCTGCGGCCTGCGACGCGGCAATCGATGCCATGGCGCCGAGCAGACAGCACGGGATGCGGTGAAGGGCCATGCACAGATGCTCTTCCCGCAGGCCATTCTCGAGCTTTGCGATGCGTAACTGTACTCTTCGGATCCTCGGCGAACTGTATGCGCGACCCCGCCCGGGTCCGGCTTATGCTGAGTCCAGGCCAGCCGCATTGGCAGACCGGCCGCGCTCGCCCTCCTGCCCGAAGCCTTAAGACAGATGCCGGAGACCGGCCCTTCCACAGTCTCGCCTCGCATGCCACCGGATAGATCGTGAGCGCCATCAAGCAGAACGTTGCCTCCCTCTTTGCCGACACCCGCATATCGGCTGACGTCGATGCCGATGCCAATGTGCTTGACCGGCTCGGTCGCCCGCTGCGCGATCTGCGCCTCTCGGTCATCGACCAGTGCAACTTTCGCTGTACGTACTGCATGCCACGGGAGGTCTTCCCTGCCGACTACGCATTCATGCCATCGGCCGACCGTCTGTCGTTCACGCAGATGGTCAAGATCGCAAAAGCATTCACGTCGCTCGGTGTCGAGAAGATCCGCATTACCGGGGGCGAGCCACTGCTGCGGCGCGGCCTGGAAGCACTGGTGGAGCAGCTTGCGAAGCTGACGACCGTGTCTGGCAAGCCGTTGGAAATCGCGATAACGACAAACGGCACGCTGCTCGCCGCCAAGGCCCGCGCGCTCAAGGACGCCGGCCTGAGCCGCGTGACCGTCAGTCTCGACGCGGTAGAAGACGCCGTATTTCGGCGTATGAGCGACGCCGACGTGCCTGTGTCGCGCGTCCTGGACGGCATCGAGGCCGCGTCCGCCGCCGGGCTTGCGCCGGTCAAGGTCAACGCGGTGGTGCAGCGGGGCGTAAACGAAAGCCAGATCCTCCCACTCGTGCGCCTGTTCAAAGGCACTGGCGTGGTGGTGCGATTCATCGAATATATGGACGTCGGCGGGGCCGACTTCTGGTCCGATGCCGCGGTGCTCACGGCTCGGCAGACTCGGGATAGGGTCGAAGCCGAGTTTCCCCTGACCCCCGTCGAACCGGGGCCGGGATCGAGCACCGCGCTCCGCTACCGTCACACGGACGGCGGCGGCGAGGTGGGTTTCATCGCAAGCGTATCGCAGCCGTTCTGCGGATCGTGCTCACGTGCGCGCGTTTCGGCTGACGGCCAGCTCTATACCTGCCTGTTCGCCAGTCAAGGGACCAGCCTCAAACCCTGGCTGTCGGAGAGCGCGTCGGAGGCACAGCTGGCGCAGGCGATCCGTCACCAGTGGACCGGCCGCGCCGACCGCTATTCCGAGCTGCGCGCAACGGCCCGCAGCAACAGGCAGAGTCAGCGTTACCCGACTGTCCGCATGTCGCTCGTCGGGGGTTGAGTCTTCACCAGTGGGTACGAAGCGAGCCGATACCTGGAGAACAACAATGACATCAACGTTCCATCCAAAGATGACAGCCGACGACGCACCCGGCACGGGCAGTGAGGCCCGCGCCGAGGACGACGCGCAGAGCACGGAGAGCGCGGACTTTGCGCAGCGTGCCATCGCCGCCGGCTTCGAGGTGCGCGTGCAGCACCAGCCGATCGACTTCGCAGCGCAGATCGATCCCATCATGCGCAATCCCAATGTGGGTGCGGTTGTGAATTTCCTGGGGGTCGTGCGCCAGTTCGGTGACGCCGACGATGTTGCGGCGCTCGAGATCGAACACTATCCAGGGATGACCGAACGGGCACTATGGAGCATCATCGAGGAGGCAAACGCGCGGTGGCGACTGGATGCCGTGAAGATCGTGCATCGGATCGGTCGTATCGCGCTCGGCAATCCGGTGGTCCTTGTCATCGTCGCATCTCAGCATCGTGAGGCAGCGTTCGATGCATGCGAGTTCCTGATGGATTTCCTCAAGACCTACGCGCCCTTCTGGAAAAAAGAGATCCGACGCGACGGCACAGCGGAATGGGTCGAATCCAAGGCACGAGACGAGCTGGCTGTGAACCGCTGGGGCTGACCCCCCGCCCATCCAGCCAGAAACCAAAAACAGGACAGCGCACATGAAACTCACCATCAGGTACTTCGCCAGCATTCGTGAACATCTTGGCGTCACGCAAGAGATCGTCGATATCCATGCGCCCGGGATCACCGTAGAGGGCATCAGGGAAGCGCTCGCATCGCGAGACGCCCGCTCGGCGCAAGCGTTGCAGACCCACCGGCCGGTACGGGCCGCTGTCAACCTGGAACTGGTCGATGGCGCCTTCGTGGTGCGCGAGGACAGCGAGATCGCGTTCTTTCCGCCTGTCACGGGCGGCTGATCGATGCCAGACCGATGCCAGACGGCAGGGCCCTGGACGCAGGGCCACCCCGGTATCGCCCCACCCGCCTTCCGTCAGCGGGCACACATCGCGACGAGCTTGCCGACCTCGATCACCGCTTCCTCGATCCGACTCGACCACGGGCTGCTGTAGTTGAGGCGGATAAAATTCCGGTAGCTGCCGGAGTTCGAGAACATATACCCTGGCCCGATCGTGATGCCGCGGTCTAGCGCTAGCTGATAGAGCTGCATGGCGTCGACCTTCGCGGGTAGCTCGATCCAGAGCACGTAGCCGCCGGCCGGGCTGGACATGCGCGTTCCCTCCGGAAAGAAGCGGGAAACCATGGCGCGCATCAGGTTGGCCTGCTGCGCGTAGGCCTTGCGAATCCTCCGCAGATGATGCTCGAAGCCGTCACGCTCGAGATACTCCGCGATGGCAAGCTGCGGAATCGTCGGCGTTGCCAGGGTATTCAGGAACTTGAGCTTCTCGACCTGATCGCGGTAGCGGCCTGGCAGCGCCCAGCCAATGCGATAGGCTGCCGTCAGGCTCTTCGAAAACGACGAACAATGCAAAACGATGCCCTTGCGGTCATAGGTCTTCAACGTGCTGGGATGCGTGTCGCCGAAGTACAGCTCGTTGTACACGGCATTCTCGATGACCGGAATGTCCGCTCTCGTCAGTAACTCGACGAGTTCCCGCTTGCGCTCATCCGGCATCTGGAAGCCAAGCGGATTCTGGAAGTTGGGCATGACCATGCAGGCTGCGATCGGCTGCGACTTCACAATCCCTGCCAGAGCAGCAATATCGATGCCGTATTCGGGATGCGTCGACACCTCGATCGCCTTCATGCCCATGCGCTCGATCGCGTGCAGCATGGCGTAGAACGTTGGCGACTCGACGGCAATCACGTCCCCTGGCTTTGCCACTGCCTGAAGGCAGATATTGATCGCCTCGGTCGCGCCGACGGTGACGATGATCTCGTTCGGGTCGACCGGCATGCCGTTCTCAAGGTAGCGGCGCGCGATCTGCCGGACCAGGCGCGGATTGCCGGGCGGAAGCGCGTTCGTCACGTTCCAGAGCGTCTTTTCGCGGCCCGACATATAGGCATACCGGTTCAGCTTCTCGAACGGGAACATAACGGGATCCGGGTACGGTGAGCCGAGCGGTACGGCATCGCCGGCGCCGATCGAGCGCAACGTCGAAAGCACCAGCCGGCTGACGTCCACCGAGGCAGACATGGCGATCGGCTTCGAGGCTCGCAATTCTTGCATTTGCCGCTCGTCGCTTCCGCGCTGCAGGTCGACGAAGTAACCGGACTGCGGCCGGCTCACCAGCAGGCCGCGGCTTTCCAGCAGCAGGTAAGCATGAAGTACCGTGGTGATACTGATCCGGTGCTGCTGGCTAGCCTGCCGTACGGAAGGCAATCGTTCGCCATGGCGGTAGACACCCTGCTGGATCAGCCGCTCGATATCATCGGCGAACTTCTCGTAGAGCTTCAATGGACGCTCCTTCCAACCGGGTCACCGCCAAGCGCATCGCGGCGGCGGAAATCTTGATCGTCCGATTGCAACTGCGCGGCCGAACAGCATGTGTCAAATCTGATGGCGCTGATGCCGGGCAGCGCAATGATGTCGATTCGTCCGGGGTGCGACCCAGCGACAAGGTGGGGGCGGACTTCGCTTATCTTCCCTGCTTCGTCTCTCACGACGGTAGCTCCAATGAATGCGCGTCAGCGAGCCTTGGGGACTGGAACTGGCCACGCGTGATTTTGTTGGAAGGAATAGTAGGGGCGAAGCTGTATTCATAAGAAGCACACATGCGTGCGTCGAAATAGAACACAGTTGCAGTCTAGGCGCGAGATATGGAAAGCTGTACTTCACATCGCGATGCGGTGCCTAGATCGCCACGTGACAAGCTATGCGGAAGGGAAGTTATTTGGTTTCGCCGCAGCCGGCGAGCACTTTGAGCGCGAAAATCGAGGCAGCGCGTTTAGCGCAGCATGTCTTGATCGGCACTTCTTCTGGCAAGGGCCAGTGTGCCTGTCCGGCGTTGGCGCCAAGGATCGGCAGCGCGTGCAAGAAGAAGCGGATCCGGTGCTGGGTTCAGGGCCAGGTTGTGGTCCGGCGTGGTCCGGCGTGGTCCGGCGCGGTCCGGATTAAGCGCTCGCCCGACACGAGGGAGCGGGTCAAGGAGTGCCCGCTTCAGCCCTACTCCACCTTCTCCCAGCCTGCGTCCGGCGCGAACACGCTCATGGCCTTGGCCCGTGAGGTTGTGCCGGCGCCAAGATCGCGCTGGTACAAGGTGCCGCTGCTGTCGAGCGCGAAGGTCTGCGTGCCGGTCTTGCCGTACGCCACCGGCCACGCCAGGAACACGTATTTTGCCTCGCTGCCTTTGCCAGGCGTAACGATGCGGTAGTGGCAGCCATGGAATGCTTCGGCGGCGGGCGTATCGGGGCCCATCACCAGCGCATCCGGCCCCAGCGGGCTTTTTTCGGCATCGGAGTCGGCGGGCCAGTACAACCCGTCGGTCTTGCGCCGGTTGTTGACGTTCACGTTGTTCTAGAACATCTTGCGGAGATTGCCCCACTTTTCCCGTTGCTTTCCCGCCGCTTTGGTGCCTGCGCCACGCCCATGGATAGTGCAAGCGAGAGAATTCATCTCGTCACAAGGTAATTTGCATCCCCGCTGGCGGGCGCCCACCGGACTGCGTGCCCTGGACCGCCCGGTGCGCTATGTGCTGGAGCTGTCGCACTCGCGCTATTTGCGCAGCCGCTATTCGACCAATGAGAGAACGACTACGGCCACGATCACAAAGGCGATCCCTATCCATCCGATCGGCTTCAAGCGGCGCCCGAAAAGTAGCCGGCCGCAAACTGCGGTTCCCAGGATGCCGATGGCGCCCCACATTGCATAGGCGACGGCGATATCCATGCTCTTGATGGCCTGGCCCAGTAAGAGGAAAGCTGCCCAAAGGAGCAGGATTGCACCAACTCCCCACCAAGCCTTTCGAAATCCATCGGATTTCTCCAGCATCATATTTGCCACGATATCAATCGCAGCCGAACCGCCAATGAAATGCCAGACGGCGCCATTGCGGATGCCGAGCCAGACAGGTGCTCAACCGTCGCTGAGCTTGCGCGAGCGCCAGCGCCCGTCGCCCTGCTTGCAGAACCAGCCGGTCCAGTTGTCTTCCTGGTCCGCGCGTTTCAACTGAAGCTTCAGTTGGCGGCAGGACTGGCCTTTATCGGTCTTGCCGTTCATCGGCGTTAGATTTCCCTCGATTGGCTTGCGTTTTCCCGACGCCGGGTAGGTCCATGGCACCACCGCACCGTCGGCGCCATCGTCCAGCGTCTTGCTGACCGTCTTGTATAGTGCGGCCGCTTCCTTCTGGCTCATGCTCCCGATCACGGTGCCATGGATGAACGAGTCGAAGTATGCGAGAGCCGGCGCGGCAGGAACAAGCGTGACGGCGCAGAGCAGCGCGCGTCGGAGAAACAGGCGAAGCGACATGAAAGGTATCCTTAAGTGGGTCGCTGAAAGAGCGGGGAACATGACCCGGCAAACGTCTGTCGACTAGGCCGCCAGCTCTTTGCAGAATATGAAAAAGCTGCCTATGGTAGCGCAATAGCCACGCATGATCGAGTGCGTATTCCGAGCGCTAGCCTGCATCCCCGCAAGGGGGATTCTGCCGCGGCTCGTGGCGAGCCGATTTGCCGCGGCCGCATTCGCAAGCCGCCGCGATGACCGCCGTCAGGCCTTCAACTCCCCCAGCGCATCCTCGATTTCCTGCTGGAACGCCGGCCATAGCCCCTGGAAGCTCTCGAGCCCCTCGCTCCTGACCAACTGCTGCAGGCCGTTGCATAGTTCCGCCAGGGTCGCATTTCCCACCAGTGCGAAGCCTCCGCTCAGCGAGTGCAGTGCATTGAGGACGGCGTCGGCGTTGCCCGCCCGCAAGGCATCTGTCATGGCCGCCATGGTCTGCCGCGTGGCGGAGTGCATCGCCTCACAGATCTGCGGGGTGATCGGCAATTCCGGCAACTCGGGCCATGTCTTGCCGCTATCGGATTCCTTTGGCGCGCTTCGGCCAGCATGCGAGCGCAGAACGCGCCCCAGCACCGCGAGCGGCAAGGGCTTGACCAGCACCGTGGAAATGGACGATTCCAGGCTGCGCTGCGCCTGTTCCGGTGTGCTATGCGCGCTCATCGCTACGACGGGCAAGCCTGGATATTGCTGCCGGATGGCCGATGCCAAGGCATAGCCATCCATCACCGGCATACCGATGTCCGTCAGCACGATGTCGTATTGCCTTTGCGCAAGCGCCTCCAATGCCTTCGCGCCATGCTCGACAATCGTCGCGTCAAAGCCGAGTTGCTCGAGCTGGTCGGCCAGCATGGCACGGGTTGCGGGGTGGTCTTCCGCGACAAGCACCTGGATGGGCCGCTCGCCATCACCGGACTCCACCGCGCTGGCGGCGTCCGATGCCTTGGCTGTCGCCGCTCTCCCGGCCTGTGCGACTTGGGGAGGCGCCTCCGTGCGTTGCAATGGCCACCTGACCGTGAAGGTGCTGCCCTGCCCCGGCGTGGAGCTGACCGAAATATGGCCTTGCGCTGCCTCCACGATGCGCTGGCACAGCGGCAGCCCGAGGCCGGTGCCTCCGTAACGTCGATGGATGGAACTGTCAGCCTGCGTGTAGAGCGCGAACAGGGTTGGCACGACGGCTGGATCTATCCCGATACCGGTATCCGCAATCTCGAACTGCACGACAGATGTCTCGTTGTCCTGCACAAAGGCGGCGCGGACTACCACTTGGCCGGATTCCGTGAACTTGATCGCGTTGCTGACCAGGTTGGCGATCACCTGCCGGATCCGGGTCGGATCGCCAAGAAAGTAGCCGGCGGCACCGGGCGAGATTTCACAAGCCAGCGCCAGGCCCTTGGCCTCCGCAAGCGGCGCGAACGTGTCGCGCACATTCTGCAGCAGCTGGTCGCAACGCAAAGGAATGGATTCGAACGTCAGCTGCCCCGCTTCCACCTTGGACACGTCCAGCACGTCATTGATGATGCGAAGCAGCGAAGCGGACGACGACTCGACGATCTCCAGCCTTCGCCGCTGGCCGGCAGACAATGGCGAGCGCCCCATCAGCTCCAGGCAGCCGATCATCGCATTCAGCGGCGTACGGATCTCGTGGCTCATGATGGCAAGGAACGTGGACTTGGCCTTGTTGGCCTGGTCCGCCGCCTGGCGCGCCTCCCTGAGCTTTTGCTCCGTCTTCTTCTGCGCGCTGATGTCGTGCAACGCGCAAAGCAGCGCCGCCTCCCCGCGATACTTGACATGGGTGAAGTTCACCAGCAGATGCGTCAAGGCTTGCGTGTCCGTCCCAAGGGTCAGCTCCTGGCCGATCAACGGCCGGTTCCTGTTCGGACGGCCCGGACGCGCCTCCGACGCGCGCCGATAGAGCTCCCACATGCGCTGGCTCAGCGGCGGCGCGCCAACCTGCTCGGCATACCGCGCCATCACGTTGTTGCCCACGATCACACGGCCATCGGCCTGCGCAAGCAGGCTAAGGCCCACCGGTGCGGTATGGATCAGCGCGCGGTTGAGCTTCTGGCTCTCCTTCAGGCGCACTGCGCGCTGGTAGCCCGGAATGAGGATCTTGCGGCGGTAGATGACAATGCGGACCCACAACGCCAACCATCCCACCAAGGCAAGGGCGCTGATCGTCAGCAGGCGATACTTCAGGCCGGCCAGGATGGTGTAAGGCGTGTAAGCATAAACGAGGGTCCAGTCCGTCCCTGGCAGGCGCTCACTGATCTTGAAGACGCCGTCCCTGAAGGCCTGTTGCACGCCCGGCCGCGCCGCGGCGGTATGCGTGGCAGCCACATGGTTGATGAAGTCGCTGCGCTCGGCGTCAGGCGTCAACAGCACCTTGCCGTGCCCGTCGAGAATGGCGAACTCGCCCCCATCGACCGGATTCTGCAGGCCATTCAGGAACCGGCCTGGACGCCTGTTGGCAACGACGACGGCGAGCGGCCTCCTGTCGCTGTCGAACAGGAACTGTGCGAAGCGGACCACCAGTTCACCCGATAGCGGATCGAATTGCGGCGCCATCCAGATCACGTCCGCCGGCGTGGCTTCGGGATGCTCCTGCGCGGCCTGCGTGAGGCTGACGACGTCTGGCCAAGCCTCCTTGAACAATCGGAGCGCATCGGGCAGGCGGGACACCGGTACCGCGTAGCCGCTTCCCGACCGGAGCAGCGTGGCCAGGAAATCCCCCTGTACTGAAAGGAAATAGGTGTTGGCGGAAAGCTCGGGCGTGCGCGTCAGCACGACACTGGATTTGAGCTGCTTCTCCACCATTGCCAGAAGCGGCAAGAAGCTCGCAGCGGGCCGGGCGTCGCTGACCTCGGTGGTCACGGCATAGACCCGGCGGCCCGAATCCTGAATGATCCGCAACTGGCCATGATTGGAAAGGTACTGTTCACGCAAGGCTGGCGACGGCAGCGCATGGCGGTCCCACACGCCTTCCGCATAGCCCGTGCCCCGCTTCAGGACCGCGCTGGCCCCCGTCATGCTGACCAGGAGCCTGGATTGCTGCGTCAGAAAGCCCGCGCGCGCGGCCGCATTGTAGTCACTGGCCGCCATCCACACGGCCAGCACCGAGCACAGCAGGATGAAAGCCGATAGTGCGGCACCACCGCCGTACAGCAGGGTGAGCTGATACCGCTTCATCAACTCTGGATTGAAGTCGCGGCGGCCGCGGGAAATGCGGTGCCTGACAAGGGGCTTCAGTTTCACGGCGACGTTGAGATTATTCTGCTTCTGTTGGACCTATCAGGCGCACAGCCCGGCGTCACGCTTCCTGTTGGCCGTCTTCCGGCTCCGGCTGCGTCTCGTTGCCGCTGTAGCGGATCAGGTCCGCATCGCGCGTGACCCCGAGCTTTTTCATTGCCGCAACCTTTTGCGCGCTGATGGTCTGCTTGCTACGATGCAGCTGGGCAGCAATCTCGCCCACCTTGTAGCCCGCCCGGAACAATCTCACGATTTCCGCCTCCCGGGCACTCAGCTTGCGCGTGGCGCCCGGGTCCTCCTGGTCTTCGAGCAAGGACGCCACGGTGGGCGACACGTATTGCCCACCGGTATAGGCGGCATGCACGGCGGTGACGATATGCGCCATGGCATCGGACTTGCTCAGTATGCAGGTCACGCCAAGCGTCTGGATGGCGCGCAGCACCGCGGGATCGTCCACCATGGTGATGGTCACGATGCGCACCTCGGGGTACCGCCGCAAGATCATCGAGATGAGTGCTTGTCCGTCGCCGTACTTACCGTCCGGCATGACATAGTCGAGCACCAGCACGTCGCACGGCTGCTTGCCGAGCGCATCGACCAGCTCCGTGGAATTCGAGGCTGTGCCGGTTACCTCAATGCCGCCGGCCCCCTGCAGCGAATGGGCAATCCCAAGCAACGTGACTGGGTGATCGTCCGCCACCATGACACGCAAATGAAAGTCATCCATCAAGCCCACGCTTGTAGAAAATTGCACAAGACCCCATGGTACGAATGGCAAACAGCGCAACGTCGCCACGTACCGTTCTTGGTCCACACGGCGCCAGGGGTTTCAACCCTGGCCGCAATGATACTCTTCGATCACTTTTCCGCCTATAAGTGCGAAGTAGACCATATCCATGGTATACGATCCGTACCGATGCCCCCTCAATTGCCAGCCGGGCATGGCTGACGCGTCGATTTCTTTCACTCTGACCTGCAGAATCAGACTCGTCCTATTTAGTAATGCCTGCCATCCTTTTATCCTGTCGGTATGAAAGGATCTCTCAGCACCCTCGCTCTGCATCAAGCCCAACTCCATGGCACGCCATTGCATGGTTGCGGCGCACGCACCCACGATAAGCCCGCGGTTCCGGGCAATGCGAGCCGTCATCGCATCCTGGTCGTGGAAGAGACTCCGCTGCATCTCTCCACCACGATGCAGATGTTCGCCTGTCAGGGCGACCATCATGTGGAAGGCTACACCGATGGAGCCAAAGCCTTGCAGCGCCTGGGCGAATGCCCTTTCGACCTGGTTGTCACCGGCCTCAATGTGGCCGGCGTTGACGGCATCCAGATCATCCAGAGCCTGCCTACGTCCGCGTTCGCGCCGGCGCTGGTCATCACCAGCACCGCGCCGCGGCCGATACTGGTGGGCGCCCGCAAGGTCGCCGAGTCGCGGGGCATCGCGGTGATGGCAACGTTGCCGAAGCCGCTCACCCAGCAAGGCGTGCATGCGGCGCTTGGCGCGTATGGCGAGAGCGTGAAGCGTGTCCGTCCCGCCCGCCCCGGCAACACCCCGGATTTTCACCGCGACGCCCTGATCGCCGCCATGGAAAACGGCGAAATGCAAGCCTGGTTCCAGCCGAAGTACGCGCTGGTCGATGACCTGGGCCATGCCGCGGAGGCGCTGGTGCGTTGGGAACACCCGGAATTCGGGCTACTGCTGCCCGGCGCCTTCCTGCCCGCCATCGAGCGCGAGGGGCTTGAGGACCGTTTGCTGCAGGCCATGCTGGCACAGACGCTCGCCGCCCAGCAAGACTGGAAGGCCTGCGGCCACGATATTGCCGTCTCCGTGAACCTCACGACCAGGCTGCTGGATGACCCGGATCTTCCCGATCGGTTGCATGCGCAGGTCAAAGCGGCCAAGGGCGATCCACGGCGCATCTGCTTCGAGTTGACCGAAGACTCCATGGAAACGCAGGAAAGCAACTACTACGCTGGCGCATGCCGCTTGCGCATGCACGGCTTTGGCCTGGCCCAGGATGATTTCAGCAGCGGTTTCAGTTCGTTCTACCGACTGGTGGCGACGCCCTTCACGGAGCTGAAGCTGGACCGGTCCATGGTCAAGGACGCCATCATGATCGACGCCTTCCGTGCCGCCCTTTCAAGCGTGGTGCAGCTTGGGCGCAAGATGGGCCTGACCGTGGTGGCAGAAGGCGTGGAGACCGAAGCCCAACGGCGGCTTCTCCAGGAGCTTGGCTGCCACAGGGCGCAAGGCTTCCTGATATCGCCCGCCATCCAGCAAGACGCCGTCCCACGCTTCTTCTCCGCAAGCTGATCCGGCGCATGGCGCCGCCGCCGACCGTCAATTACGGTCACCTGTCGTCGTTTTGACCTTTGCCTGGAAGCGGATCGTGGTGATTCGTTGTGATTCGTTGTGATTCGTGGCGATCCTTGGCGCGCCCTCCCCTTTAGCGCTGCCGTTTCCCTGGCTGCCGCCATATAGGCAACCGCCCTCCCGCCCTTGCTGACCGCCTCCCGGCTCGCATCGGCCACAACAAGGCCTTGCCTCATGAACCGCCCTGAACGCCTCGCCGCGGGCGCCCTGCCAGCCATCCTGGCGCCTCGCTCAAGCACCAGCCCGTTGGGTACAGCCGAACACAAGCCCGGCAAGACGGCCACCTGCGCGCTGTTATGTAGCGTCCGCAACACTGGCTGCCACCCCGAAACCCGCGCCACAGTGCGCCCTGACGTCGCCGGAGATGCCGGGCCGCAGATGAAAAATTGATGGAATTCCCGCCTGTGACCCTGGAGATGAAAAGTGTCAACAATTGTAAAAATTAGGACTTGTCCTATTAAGCCCTGAAAATTTCGTACATGTCCTATGTATCTGGGACGAAGAATCGTAGAAGATACACATATTGCAACTCCACACGCCACCATCGCTATAGGGGATAACCAGACAATCAGCAAACAAAGGGGCCATGGTTAATATGCGTAGATTAAATATAAACGTGGTGATAGCCGACGACACTCCATTGATACTGGATGGCTTGAAATGCGCACTAAATTCAATTCCGACGATAAATGTCCTGGCGTCATGTGAATCGTCAGCTGAACTCTTCAGCACTTTGTCCGACATCAGTTGTGATGTTGTTGTAACCAACTACTCCATTCGTGGTGGAGAATCCGGCGATGGGCTGTCTTATTTATCCCGCCTCCGCCGGCTTCACCCAAACGTGAAAATTGTTGTACTGACCAGATACAAGCAGCCCGCCATCATCAAGTCTGTTCTGGCCCTTGGCGTCTCCGCCATCGTGGGTCGGCATGATGATGCAACCGAGGTAATCACTGCCATTCATGTCAGCGCTTCAGGCGGGGAATATATTTCTCCACGGGTCCGCCTGGCGCTAGCTTGCTTGCAGTCCAGCATCGATCGGTCACAACCGCTCTCGGCCCGAGAAACCGAGGTAATGCGCCTCTATATATCGGGCTTGACCGTCGGTGAAATCGCAGTCCTTCTCAAGAAGGGCAAGCAGACAATCAGCTGCCAAAAGATGAGCGCCATGCGAAAGCTCGGCATAAAGAGCAATGTTGATCTCATCAAGTATGGCAATGACATTAGTCATAGCCAGCATTGATGAACTGCATTCGCAGCGGCACCCCGCCATCTTCTGGCTGGCTTCCCTGATACCGGGTCGCCCACAGTACCGGCTGTGAGCCACTCAGTACCGAGGTAATCACTCATGAAAGAGTGTGCAGCCTCGCCCCTTGCATGAATGCAAAGCCGTTCGCTCGCGATATTGCTGAGTGGCCACGCATTTCAAGCAACCTTTGCAACTTACTTTTAACAACCTCCGAGAGGAAACTTGAAAATGAAAACGAAAATTCTGGCAATCACCCTGGCAACGGCTGGCCTGAT
Organism: Cupriavidus sp. GW822-FHT03E04; assembly: GCF_058801495.1. Classification (NCBI taxonomy): domain Bacteria; kingdom Pseudomonadati; phylum Pseudomonadota; class Betaproteobacteria; order Burkholderiales; family Burkholderiaceae; genus Cupriavidus; species Cupriavidus sp. GW822-FHT03E04. The sequence goes on along the minus strand of NZ_JBXANI010000014.1, from coordinate 181,897 downwards.
GACCGCAGCCGGTTCGGCGCAAGCCGCCGACGGCACGATCAACTTCACCGGCAACGTGATCGCCTCCACCTGCAAGATCAACGCCGGCACCAACGACCTGACCGTGGCGCTGCCGCGCGCGAGCACCAGCGCGCTGTCCAAGGCTGGCGCCACTGCGGGCCGTACGCCGTTCGTCCTCGCGCTGACGGGCTGCAGCGTCGCCAAGGATGCACCGACCAAGGTCTCGGTTACCTTCGAACCCGGCACGAGCGTCAACGCCGACACCGGCCGTCTGAAGCTGCAAGGCGCCGACGCCGCGGGCAACGTGGAAATCAGCCTGCTGAACGATCAGTTCAAGCCGATCAAGGTGGGTGCAGCCAGCGCCGACCAGAACTCGCAGATCGTGGACATCGATGCCACCAGCGGTGCCGCGAAGATGACCTACGCCGCCGAATACACGGCAACTGGCGTGGCAACGGCGGGTACCGCGAACTCGTTCGTGCAATACACCCTGATGTATCCCTAAGCGCGAAGACGGATCCCTGATTTCCGGGGATTGATCGTACCAGCTTTGCAAGCCGCCCGGCCTGAACGGGTCGGCGGCTTGCGACAGGAGGTATAACTCAAAGGACAGTCAAGATGAGACACAGCATTCCGAAGTTGTTGAGCGCGATGGCGATCGCGTCGGCATCGATTGTTTCCGCATCGATCGCGACAACGGCCAATGCCACGGTCGTGGTGTCAGGAACCCGCCTGGTCTTTCCCGCCGAAGAGCGCGAGATGACCATCAAGCTCACGAACGATGGCAAGCTCCCTTCGCTGGTTCAGGCCTGGATCGACAAGGGCAACGGCAATGAAAATGAAGTGCCGGACAAGATCGACGTGCCGTTCACGCTCATGCCGACCATGTTCCGGGTCGAGCCGGGCAAAGGCCAGACCCTGCGTGTGATCCATACCAACGAGCCGATGGCGACTGACAAGGAAACGCTGTTCTGGCTCAACGTGCTGGACGTTCCCCCGAAGCCGAGCGCCGAGGATGAGCGCAACCTGCTCCAGGTCGCCTTTCGCACACGGATCAAACTGATGTACCGGCCGACCGGCCTGCCCGGCAGAGCCGAGGAAGCCCCCGCCCAGCTCAAATGGCAGCTCACCAGGGGCGCAGGCGAGCACCAGTATGTCCTGAAAACCGTCAACCCGACCCCTTATGTCGTCAGCCTTGGCAGCGTCCAGTTGAAGATGGGTGGGACGACACTCGATGCCGGCATGGGCCATGTGCTGCCCGGCGCGTCGCAGACCTTCCCGGTCAAGGGGCTGGAATCGATGCCCACCGCGCCAGCGACAGTCGAGTTCAACAGCATCGACGATTGGGGCGGCAGCAAGAATACCCAGATGCCCGTCGTCACCGACCTGCGGCAGTAGCCTGGCCGGTCAGCACGTCGTCACCCGCCCCACTGCTGGGGGCACAGAAATCTCCCATCAATCAGCGTTGCGCGCCCGTGCGCCACGTACGCATGTCGGGCGGCAAGATCGGACCCTGGATTCGATGTCGTGGTCCGATCCATGATCGCCTGAAGTCTCACTCCCGGAGTGTTTTGTATGCCGCCGATTCAGCGTCCGAATTCCGATATTGGTCACATGCCGCAGCTGCGGCCAATATGCGCATTGCTGCTGACCAGCCTGGCCGGCTGGCAGAGCAACGCGCACGCGGACGGCGGAACACCGGAGGCACCGGAGCCGCTGCATGTCGCGCAGGTCGAGTTCGAGGGCGGCTTTCTCAACAACAGCGCCGGCACCGTTGACCTGTCGAAGTTCCAGCGCGCCAACGTGGTCCAGCCTGGCACGTACAGCGTCGACCTTTATGTCGAGCAGAACTGGGCCGGGCGCGCCAGCGTTCCGTTCAAGGCCGTGCCCGGCACGGCCGATGCCCAGCCCTGCTTCAGCGAAGCGCTGCTGAAGCAGGCCGGTGTCAATCTCGGCAAGCTGCCTCACCATGTGAAGGTCTCGCTCGCCGAGCCCGGTGCCTGCGTTCGTCTCGGGCAAGCCATTCCGGACGCGAGCAGCAGTTTCGATTTCAGCGAACAACGGCTCACGCTCAGCATTCCGCAGGTTTCGCTCGTGCGTAACCCGCGCGGGTACGTGAGCCCGGATCAATGGGATCAGGGCGTCCCCGTCGGGATGCTCGGCTACAACCTCAACGTCTACAGCACCAAGAACCAGGGCAGCAGCACCCAGACACAGGGATACCTCGGCCTGAACACGGGTTTCAACCTGGGGGCCTGGCATTTCCGGCACGACGGGTCGTACAACTGGGATGACAAAGGACGGCAAAAGTACCAGAACGTTGCAACCTATGTGCAGCGGAGCCTGCCGTCGCTGTCGTCGCAGCTCGTCATCGGCGAATCCTATACTTCGGGCGAGCTGTTCGATTCCACCCAGTTCCGCGGGGTGCGCGTCTACACGGATGACCGGATGCTGCCGGATTCGTTGCGCGGCTACGCGCCGGTGGTGCGCGGCGTGGCCAAGAGCAATGCAAAGGTCACGATTTCGCAGAACGGCGTCAAGCTCTACGAAACCACGGTGGCACCGGGCGCGTTCGAAATCGACGATCTTTACCCGACCGGGTACGGCGGCGACCTGAACGTTTCCGTCACGGAAGCGGACGGCGTCGTGCACTCGTTCTCCGTGCCGTATGCGGCCGTGCCGCTGTCGCTGCGCCCCGGCACCAACCGCTACAGCGTGGTGGCGGGAACGGTGCGCAACCAGCAGAGCTCGAAGAATCCCCTCTTCACCCAGGCCACCTGGCAGCGCGGCTTCACCAACCTGCTGACCGGCTATGGCGGCATCACCGTGGCCGAAGGCTACGTGTCCGTGATGGGCGGCGGCGTGCTGAACACCTCGTTCGGCGCCATGGGCGCCGACATCACGCAGGCACGCACCTTGATTCCGGGCGTGAAGCGGTTCGACGGCTCCAGTGTGCGGGTGAGCTATGCGAAGAACGTGGTGCAGACCGGCACCAACGTTTCGATTGCGGCTTACCGCTATTCGACAGCCGGGTACTTCGGCCTCAATGACGCCATGCTCGCACGCGAGCAGGCCGAACGCGGCAACTCGATCGACACGGTATGGCGGCAGCGCAATCGCGCATCGCTGACGCTCAACCAGCGCCTGGGCGAGCGCGGCGGCAACCTCAGCGCGACCGCCTCCACGGCAACGTACTGGAACCGCAGCGGCTCGGACGTGAATTATTCGGTGGGCTACAGCAATGCCTACAAGAATATTTCCTACAGCGTTTCCGCGACGCGCCAGCGCAGCCCGAGCGGCGGCATGAGCACGCAGTACTACGTCGGCGTGACGATTCCGCTGGGCCGCAAGACCCCCGTGACGCTGTCGGGCAACATGGTGCACGACAGCAACGGGAAAACCCAGCTGCAATCGTCGCTCTCCGGTTCGGCCGGCCTGGACAACAATTTCTCCTACGGCCTGAACGCCAATCACGCGTCCGGCGACGGCAGCTCGACGACCAATGGCGGCGCCAACGTGATGTATCGCGCGCCCGTCGCCGAGCTCAGCGCCAGTGTCAGCGGCGGCGCGGATTACCAGCAGGCCTCCGTGTCGGCGCGCGGCGCCATGGTCGCGCATAGCGGCGGGATCACGCTGTCGCAGCCGCTGTCGGAGACGTTCGCGATCGTCGAAGCGCCGGAAGCGGCCGGTGCGCGCGTGACCAATGCATCGGGCGTGCGGGTGGACAGCCGGGGCTACGCCATCGTGCCGTACCTCACGCCGTTCAATATGAACATGATCGAGCTGGATCCGAAGGGCTTGTCGACCGATGTCGAGCTCAAGGAGACCAGCCAGCGCGTGGCGCCGCTGGCGGGATCCGTCCCGCTGCTGAAATTTGCCACGGAGTCCGGGCGTTCCGCCCTGATCCGGTCCCGGCGGCCGGACGGCTCGCCGCTGCCCTTTGGCGCAACCGTGCTCAACGAGCAAGGCAAAGAGGTCGGCTCGGTCGGCCAGATGGGCAAGATCTTCGCGCGCGGCCTGGAGTCGCAGGGCGAGCTGACCGTCAAATGGGGCAAGGACAAATCGGCGGTGTGCCATGTCCCGTACAAGCTGCCGGAGCGGAAGAAGGAGAAGGGGCTGCAGCCGCTGCAGCGCATCGATGCGGCTTGCGCGGACGGAGCAGAAAGGCCGTCCTATGCGGTGAACCGGCCGAATCGCTAAGAAGGCGGTTCGGACGAGCAGGACGCTGCGCGATGTGGGGGGCTACGCGCGCAGCGAAAACTTAGGGATCCATCAATCTTCAAAGACATACGATATCGACCCTGATGAGTTGGTGGAATTGGCCTCGCTGGGCCGCATCTTCATTTGATGCAGCGCGAAAAAACTATATTGGCAATTAAAAAATAAATTGCGAAATACAAACAACATAGCATGTTGGAACAGCGATGAACAATTACGACATGAAAGACATGCAGGGGAAACAGAATGCGCTATCCAGATACTAAGACGAGTCTCGCTGGATCGTACATGAAGAGACTGTTCAAATGGCTTCTGCCGCTGCTGCTTGTCTTGCCGGCAGCGGTCCACGCGCAGCTATGCTCTTCGGGTGGTACTGGCTTTGCGGTGCTAACTGTACCGAGCAGTCTTAGCACTGCGGCGGACACTTACCGCCCGGGGACCATTCTGCCATCATCGTCGCCCGTTACAGCAAAGAGTGGCGATTACTTTTACGACTGGTGTACTCCAGCTAGATCAATCCAAACCGTAACATTTGACCCGCTTGGAAAAGTGGTCAGCGGGGTGACCTATACGGAGAACGGCCAGACTTACCCCATCTTTGCAACGGGCGTACCGGGAATCGGTTATGTCCTTGGCGCGCGTGCAACCCGCGCTACCCCAACTCCTCCTGCCTCTTCAGCGTGGGTTCCGGTTGGTCCCGGCTCAACGGTGGTATATAACGGGCCAGGGAATAACATGGCGTTTCAGCATCGGATAATCCTGGTTATTTCAGGACGTCTTGCCGCTGGCAGTTACACCATTCCGTCTCAGGAGATCGCCATCATGAGACCGAGGGATCAAAACGGTAAACCGTACACTGAAGATAACATCGCTTTTCGAGCCCCAGGGACGATCCAGGTGACAACGCGGGGATGCAAGGTGACGTCGGGGGCGACCAATGCCGTCACGTTGCCCACCTTGGTTTCCCATAGCCTGAGGTCGGTCGGCGCGGTGTCGGATGCATCGGCGTCCTTCTCCATCGGGGTGAAGTGCGATGGCGATGTGGGCCTGTACGCGACCCTCACGGACGCCTCGGATCCGACCAATACCAGCAATACACTGACGTTATCCGGCAACTCCACCGCGACCGGCGTGGGCATTCAAATGTTCCGGCCGGGCGAAACGACAGCGCTGGGACTCGGCCCGGATTCATCGGCGAAGGGAAACACCAACCAATGGTATGTCGGCAGCACGTCGGCGTCGGGCGGCACCCTCAACGTTCCCATCGTTGCCAAATATGTGAAGACCCTTCCGGTCATCAAGCCTGGCTCGGTCAGCGCGCGCAGCACGATTACGTTTTCGTATCAGTAGTGCAAATCAGATCTTGAAAGAGATGCAATGGATTTTTCGGCCGCACAGGCGGCCCGCACGGTGAGATGAAAACATGCACCCGATGGCGTATTCCGACGTTCGGCTGGCATTAGAATGCTTTGGTGGATCCACCGCGCATCTGGCAAAGGGATTTATTATGCTATTTAAAATGACTTCGCGCGCTCTAATCCTGGGCGTCATGTTTTTATCTGAATCAGCGTTTGCTGATTGTGCGATCACTACACCGATCAGTCAGGCATCGGCAAAACTTCCGCCCTCGCTCAGCACTGTTCGAGATTCGGTAGCCCCGGGGATTCAGTTTCCGTCATCGACGGCCGGATACGCCCGTCACAGTGTCAGCAGAACCCGCGATTGCAATTTCGATGAAATCATCGTAACGCCGCTCGGGAAAGTGGTTCCGGGTGCGACGTTTAAAGGCGAGAGGGGCAGCGCTGCTGTATTTGAAACCGGAATTCCCGGCATAGGTTATGCCGTGGAAACGGGGAATCTCAACGAGCCTCTTTACCCTCTTGGGGCTGGGCCAACTGTGCTTCCACCCGGCCCCCCCGGCTCTGGCGGTTGGGGTTACAGCCACAAGGTGACTCTCGTCGTAACGGGGGCTATCGAAACGGGAACCTATAGTGCCCCGGCTAAAAACATCCTGACCATCATCGCCACGCTGGGTGGAGCTGTCGTGTCGAATAGGCAGGCGGCAAGTCTGGCCGCATTGAGCATTGCCGTTACGGCAAGAACATGCAAGATCACGTCCGGCGCGGCCAACACGGTCGTTATGCCGCAGTTGGTGACGTATAGCCTGAAAGCGGTAGGCGATGTCTCTGCCGCCAAATCGACGCCGTTTTCGTTGGGACTCCAATGCGATGCGAACCTCAGTGTCTATGCAACGTTGACGGATGCGACCAATCCCGCGAATACCGGCAATGTCCTTAGCCTGGCAAAGAATTCGACAGCATCTGGCGTGGGCATTCAAATCATGAAGCAAGGCACGACCAGTCCATTGAATTTTGGGCCGGATTCCTCGGCCAAAGGCAATACCAATCAGTGGCTGGTCGGTAAATCCGGGACATCCGCTAGTGTCATCAAGGTGCCCTTCGAAGCGCGCTATATCAAGACGGAAGAGACGATCAAGCCGGGTACCGTGAGTGCGATCAGCACGATTACGTTCTCGTACCAGTAGTGCCAGCGCGAAAAAATTAAATACGAAATTTTGAAAATAAAAAACATATCAGGTTGGAACATCAATGAAATCTCTTACCAGTTATGTCAATAAACATATCAATACACCGATCCTGCGTCGGTATTTGATGGCATGCCTTGGCACGCTGACGCTAGGTGCGACGTTCTTGCCAAACGCTGCGCATGCGGTCTGCAAGACCACCAATACGGGATTCCCCATCAACCCCGCCTATCCCAGTTCCATTAGTACTTCCCGAGATGCCACCATCCCGGGGACTCAGCTTCCGTCAAGTAAGATTGGGGCCAAGGTTTCTGGCTACTTCAACGGTTGTGTCGTAGATACGCTAACGTCGACCCCCTTGGGAATCTTGGTCCCCGGCGTTACGTTCCGAAACGGGGGGCTCACCTATCCTGTTTATGAAACCGGAATTCCCGGCATCGGCTACGTAATGGATGGGGGCCGGGACAATTTTGGGTCCGTCTCCGAGCAGAGAGCTATAGGCCCGGGAACGACGCTACTCATCCCAGAGTCGGGTACGAGTCCCATTCACAGGGTGTACCTGGTTATGACCGGGCCGCTTGTTACCGGCTCCTTCAGCACGCCGACGCAAAGGATAGCGAGCTTGCAGGGGACGAACAAAGGGGTCGAAGTCGATTTCAGCCCTCCAATGTACGCACTGTTGGGGCCTCTGAATATTACGGTGACGGCACGGGCGTGCACGGTGACCTCCGGCGCGAACAACGCTGTCACGATGCCCACCTTGCTGGCACATAGCCTGAAAACGGTCGGCGCGGTATCGGATGCTTCCGCCTCTTTCTCCATCGCGGTGAAATGCGACGCCGACCTGGGGCTGTACGCGACGGTCACCGATGCCTCGGATCCCACCAATACCAGCAATACGCTGACGTTGGCCGGCAATTCCACCGCATCCGGCGTGGGCATTCAGATGTTTCGGTCGGGCAAGACAACGCCACTGTTGTTCGGTCCGGATTCGTCGAAAAAGGGAAACACCAACCAATGGCTGGTCGGCAACGCATCGGCTTCGGGCAGCACCTTCACCATTCCCATGGTTGCCAAATATGTGAAGACCCTTCCGGTCATCAAGCCTGGCTCGGTCAGCGCACTCAGCACGATTACGTTCTCGTACCAGTAGCGCCAGCCGATTGCCTCGCACTTCATGCCATGCCCGGCCGCCCTCCCGGCTGGCCGTTAGCAAAACGTCATAAGGAGAATCAAGATGCCACGACAGCAACGCGTTGTTCAGAAGAGCGCCGTGCGGTGTCGCCGGGCAATACTTGGAATTGGCTGCACCGCAGCGTTTGCCCTTCCTGTTTCGGAGGCACTGGCGAGCTGCTCGATCATCGCCAGGGACGGCGTCGGACCCGTCGAGTATCTCGAGGTCAGGCTCCCCGCCTGGTCGCCCTCCTCGTTTGACCCCACGGTTCCAGACGGCACGGTTCTTTTTTCCGAAAAGGGGACGGCAACCGGGCCCAGTGGCGACCTTACCTGCACATCCCTGATTGGCACGGTCAAATACGAGGGAAAAGGGGCTCCAGGGGCCTTTAATACCTATGCCACCGGCATTTCCGGGATCGGTGTGCGCATTGACGGAGGATGGATCGGATGGTGGCCGCAACAGACCTATGTCGCAAAGGACAAGGGCTGGTACCTGGGAGGCGGGGATTTCAAGGTGGAACTGGTCAAGACCGGCCCGATCACGGCGGGCGGGGCACTGTCGGGCGAAATCGGCACGACTACCGCGGTCGATCACGGCTTCGTCGTCCGGCGTGTCTTCATCAACGGTTCGCTCCCCATCAGGCCGCAAGTCCCCGCATGCAGGGTGATGACACCGTCCATCTCGGTGCCGCTCGGCCAGATTCCGATCCGCGCGTTCAAGGGCGTCGGCACGACCACCGACGCGCAGCCGTTCGAGATTCGGCTGCAGTGCTCAGGGGGCACGCAGGGAACGTCCACGCGGATGTATTTCACGATGACGGACGGCACCAACTGGTCGAACCGAAGCAACCTGCTGTCCCTGTCGCGTGACTCCAAGGCAACGGGCGTCGGCATTCAGGTACTGCGCGGCACCGATAACAGCCTGGTCAGTTATGGCCCCGATTCCTCACAGAGCAACAATCCGAACCAGTGGTTCATCGGGCAGTTCGGCAATGTGCCGGTGACGATCCCGTTCAAGGCGCGCTACATCCAGACCGCCTCTACCGTGACACCCGGCGAGGCAAAAGGCTACGCCACGTTCACGATGAGCTACCAGTAACCGCGCGGCAGGCGGGCACGCTGCCGCGCCCTCCCGATTTCCGGTTTCCGGTTCGCAACGACTTCGCAACGACTTAAGGACTTTCAGATGCGCTCTTCGCACTCATGGCAGTTATGGCAGCTTGCCTCGAAGGGCAGCGGATACTGCGCGCTGGCGACCGCGTCCCTGGCAAGCCTGCCGCCGCAGAAGCAGGACATGGCCCGGAACATCGTGGCCAGGCTCTTGCCACGCGACCGCTACTCCGACATCAAGGCGGCGCTATTGGTCCTGGTCACGCTGGAGTTGGGCAACGCGTCGGGCGACAGGGTGCGCGATGGAGGCCGCCCGCAAGCCGCCGGCACCGCCGTGGGGCGAGCGCTGCACTACGTCTACGCGCCCTGGAGCCTGCAATTTGCCTATCGCCAGCTCAATCACACTGGCCCGCTGCCTCGCTGACGGTTGATCGCACATGGGCCCGGCTGGCAGGCGCGGCGGGTCATCGATCGGGAGCATCTCGCCCTCGACACGCCAAGGACGCAGCGTATTCACGTCGGCGGCACGCATTCTAGTACGCGTCCAATTTTAAATGGCCTGCAATCCCGATAGCATCCGAGATCAAGCGCGTGCGTCCCGTCCACGCAATGCATGATCCGAAAAATGGGAGCACAACAGTTTCCCTCGTTTACAGAAGGGGCAAGGAAAATATCTGCTATGCAACAGTTTCATCAAATCCTGCGCGGTCTCGCTGCGCGACTGATTCCGGCAATCGTTCTTGTCGTTTTCGTGTCGATTTCGCCGAAAGCGGCGGCTACGCTCTCTCAGATGACGGCGTTTGGAACAACGCTCAATCTGCCGAACAGCTTGCCAGCAGGCACCGTGGTCAGTCGCTACACGATTCCGTTGAGTCAACTCTGCAGCCAGGTGCCGTGCAAGGTTGATTCGATATCGCTCTGGCCGAACGGCGGGGGTGCAACCAACCCCGGACCGCTAATCCAGACCAACGTATCGGGCATCTCGACTCAGCTGCTGGTCAACGGCCAGCCCGTCACCGGGTTCAACGTCAACGCCAGTCCTGGCAACGATCTCATGGTCAATTCGCCACTCGAAGTGCAACTGGTGCGCGACAGCCGCCCGCTGTTGGCCGGCAGCCTGGCGGGCCAGCAAGGCGGCAACCCGTCCTATTTCTATGTGTGCCTGCGCCATGATTGGTCAACCACTGGCAAAATCTGCACCTCTTACGATACCGGTCTCGCGATCGCTCTGGCGGCCACCGTCAGGCTGGTCAACGGCACCTGCTCGGCGCCGGATCAAAGCGTCGCGCTGTCCTCCATGGTCTTGTACAAGTTCAAGGGCGTGGGATCGACCGGCGACCAGTCGGGCACGAAGGGGTTCGACCTTCGCTTCAACAACTGCCCGCCCGGCTTCGCGCGCGTCGGTTACACGCTCACCCCGATCGGAGGCCCGCTGCCCGCCCTCGCCGGCGCGCTGCCGGTCGCCGGCGGCTCGACTGCGAAGGGCGTGGCGATCCAGATCACTGGCACGAACGGCACGCCCGCGACGTTCAATCAACGGTTTGCGCTCAGCGCCTATAACAGCTCGACCGGCGGCTCGTACACGATCCCGATGAACGCGCGCTACATTCAAACCGAAGCAACGGTCACGCCCGGCACGATTTCCGGCATGATGTCCGTGCTGGTGGATTACCAGTAAGCGCGCGCTGCCCGCGCGGCATGCCGCATGCCGTCGCGGCGACGGGCATACCGCACAGTCACTGACACCGCATGCGGCCGCCGAGACCACCGAAATGACACGCCGCCAGGCGCGGCAGGTTGACGAGGCGCTGACGCGCGCCTCGTCCGCGGCGCCGGTGCTGTCGGGCAGCGAAGCGTCCCCGCACGCGACACTCGCCTTTCCCGCCGAGTCGCCGTGCTTCGCTATCTCGCGCCTTCCGCCTATGACGGCGACCGTATCAGGACGCAGCGTATTCACGTCGGCGGCACGCATTTTAGTACTCGTCCGATTTTAAATGGCCTGCAATCCCGATAGCATCCGAGATCAAGCCCGCGCGTCCCGGCCACGCCATGCATGATCCGAAAAATGGGGCAATAACGGTTTCCCTCGTTTACGGAAGGGGGCAAGGAAAATTTCTGCTATGCAACAGTTTCATCAAATCCTGCGCGGTCTCGCTGCGCGACTGATCCCGGCAATCGTTCTTGCCGTTGTCGCATCGATTTCGCCGAAAGCACTCGCGCTCACCATTGTCACTGCGTTCGGATCCACGCTTAACCTGCCGAACAGCTTGCCAACAGGCACCGTCATCAGTCGCTATACGATTCCGTTGAGTCAACTCTGCCGCGCAGCATCGTCGTGCGAGGTTTCCAGGGTAGCCCTTTTTCCGGATGGCGGGTCTGCCACTGCATCCGGACCGCTAGTCACGACCAACGTATCGGGCATCTCGACTCGCCTGCTGGTCAACGGCCAGCCCGTCACCGCATTCTCCAGCAGCGGTAGCAACTTCCTCATCGTCAATTCGCCACTCGAAGTGCAACTGCTGCGCGACAGCCGCCCGTTGTCGGCCGGCAGCCTCGCGGGCATGAGCAGCGACCCGGCCTATTACTATGTGTGCTTGCGCGGCAGCACCAACTGCACTCCGACGAGCGATGGTCTCGCAATCAGGCTGGCGGCCACCGTCAGGCTGGTCAACGGCACCTGCGCGACGCCGGATCAAAGCGTCGCGCTGCCCTCCATGGTCTTGTACAAGTTCAAGGGCGTGGGATCGACCGGCGACCAGTCGGGCACGAAGGGGTTCGACCTTCGCTTCAACAACTGCCCGCCCGGCTTTGCGCGCGTCGGTTACACGCTCACCCCGATCGGAGGCCCGCTGCCCGCCCTCGCCGGCGCGCTGCCGGTGGCCGGCGGCTCGACGGCGAAGGGCGTGGCGATCCAGATCACTGGCACAAACGGCACGCCCGCAACGTTCAATCAACGGTTTGCGCTCAGCGCCTATAACAGCTCGACCGGCGGCTCGTACACGATCCCGATGAACGCGCGCTACATTCAAACCGAAGCAACGGTCACGCCCGGCACGATTTCCGGCATGATGTCCGTGCTGGTGGATTACCAGTAAACGCGCACTGTCCACTCCGCATGCCACGCGCCGCACGCCGTCGCGGCGACGGGCATGCCGCTGTTTGAAGGCGTGATCGAGTCCGCCCGTGCTGCCGCGCCGGGTTTTCTTGCAAATTCCGCCGCATTTTCAAACTTGTCCGATTGTCTTCCCTGCCCAAGACACTCAGAATCACACTCAGAATCCTGTTACTTCGCTAGCGACAGCAGCGACGCGCGATGCACGACACGCACGCGCGACACAAGACACCAAACGCAACACACAGCGACTGCCACCCTGGCCCATCAAGCGGCTCAGGCATTGGCGGGCTAGCGTTTTTGCAACAAACCTGCGCCTGTGTTCCAGGCAACACGCGCAGCATGGGCAACATGAAATCCATCCGTATTATCGGCGGCGCAGTTGCGCTGCTCCTGCTTCGGGCCCCCGCGGCCACCGCACAGTCACTGACACCGCATGCGGCCGCCGAGACCACCGAAACGACACGCCGCCAGGCGCAGCAGGTCGATGAGGCGCTGACGCGCGCCTCACCCGCGGCGCCGGTGCTGTCGGGCAGCGAAGCGTCCCCGCACGCGACACTCGTCTTTCCCGCCGAGTCGCCGTGCTTCGCTATCTCGCGCCTTGAGTGGAAGAACGCCGAGGCGTTCGCATGGCTGGTGCGCGCCGTGCAGGTGCAGGACGTGTGCATCGGGTCCGAGGGCATCACCCGCCTGCGCGACCATCTGCGCTACCTGCTCATCGAGCGCGGCTACGTCACCACGCAAGTGCTCATCGGCCAGCAAGACTTGCGCGCCGGCAAGCTGGAGATCGAGCTTGTGCCAGGGCGCATCGGCAGCATCGCCGAGACCGGCGACGCGCCGGGCCGCCGCCAGATGGCGATGCCGATGGCCGAAGGCGACGTGCTCAATCTGCGCGATCTCGACCAGACACTGGAAAACATCCGCACCGTGGCCGGCGACGCATCGGTACGGATGGTGCTGGAGCCGGGCAAGGAGTTTGGCCAGACCGATCTCGCCATTCACCACGCGCCCGAGGTGCGCCGCTGGCGGGCCATCGTCACCGCCGACAACTCCGGCATCGACGCGACCGGCAAGAACCAGCTTGGCGGCGTCCTGGTGGTGGATTCCCCCCTGGGACTGTACGACCAGCTCATCGCCACCTACAACAATGACGCGCACTTCGGCAACCGTAGCGTCGGATCGCGCGCGATGGGCCTGCAATGGACGGTGCCGTATGGCTATGGCTCCTTCTGGCTGGGTGCGAACCAGTATGACTTCCTGCAGACGATCGCCACCACCGCCGGCAACCTGCCCTACACGGGCCGCACGCGCACGTTCGAGGTGGGTGCCAGCCACGTGGCTTACCGTACCGGCACCATGAAGGGCACGGTGCGCGCCAAGCTGTCGCGGCGCTCGGACGACGTCCGGCTCAGCGATTGGCCGATCGGCGTGCAGACGCGCGACATCACCGGCTACACGCTCAGCTACTCCCACTATCAACGCGCGCGCCGCATGACGTTCACCGGCGGGCTCGGCGTGCGCGGGAGCATTCCCGCGTGGTCGGCCAACAGCGGCTATGTGAGCGGCAGAACGCAATGGAACGGCCGCTACAGCATCCTCAGCGCCAACGCGAGCGTCGACGCGCCCTTCTCCGTCGGCAGGCAACGCTTTGGCTATCGCGCCAGCATGAATGCGCAGGCAGCGCCGAATGCGATTCCAGCAACCGAGATGCTTTCGATCGGCAGCCGGTACAGCGTGCGCGGCTTCGATGGCTCGCGCACCTTGGTGGGACAAAGCGGATGGGTGCTGCGCAATGAAGTCGCGGTGGCGATCGGGAACACCGGACAGGAAGCCTATGTGGCGGCCGACGCGGGCGCCGTGGGTGGCAGCGTGACACGCGAACTCGCCGGGCGAACGCTGGTTGGCGCGGCGCTCGGGGTGCGGGGCGAGTACGGCAAGGTTGGCTACGACGTGTCGGTCGGCATGCCGGTGGCCAAGCCTGCCGGGTTCGAGGCCGCGCGGGTAACGGTGGCCGTGCAGCTATCGATGAAGCTCTGACATTGGGTTCGTCGGGGTGTCGGGTTTTGTGTGTTGTTAGTCGTGTGTTGTTAGTCGTGTGTTGTTAGTCGTGTGTCGTGTGAGTCGATTCACCGCTGGGCTGAATCCCGCGCCGCCGTAGCTCCCCTCTCCCGCCGTGCGGGAGAGGGGTTGGGGGAGAGGGCGGGCCTGCGCAAGAGCGAGGCGTTTCACTTCGAGCGAGCGCCCGCCCTCTCCCCCGGCCCCTCTCCCACTTCATGGGAGAGGGGAGCAAAACAGCGTCTTTCTTCCGGCAACTCCAGCCCGCATGCAGTACCCACACCAAAGCCGGATGAACGGAAATTGCCTTGATCCACAACCTGAAGGAGGAAGCCAACCACAGCCATTACTGAATCTCCAACACCCTGACCCGGCATGCCCGCCCCCAAATCGGCACAGATCTCCGTATGCCGGCGGCCTGCCGTCTCTCACTTTACTTACCATGGTCCAAATGATGAAAAAGACATCCATGATTGCCCGCCAGCCCCGCTGCAGCACCTTGCTGAGCGCCCTGTTGCTGGCCGTCCCAGCGCTTCACGCCTCCATGGCATCCGCGCAGATCAGCGCGGCGCCTGGCGGCCCTGCTATCGGCGCGACCGCCAATGGCGTGCCGCTCGTGCAGATCAACGCGCCGAACGCCGCCGGCGTATCGCACAACCAGTTCCAGAACTACAACGTAGGCGCCAATGGCTTGGTGCTCAACAACAGCGCCAACGGCGCTGCCACGCAGATCGGCGGCAATGTCGCGGGCAATGCCGCGCTCGCCAATGGCGCCGCCGGCGTCATCCTGAACGAGGTGGTCGGCAATTCCCGCACCATGCTCAACGGCACGACGGAAATCGCCGGGCAGCGCGCCGCGCTGATCGTCGCCAACCCGAACGGCATCTCCGTCGATGGCGGCAGCGTGCTGAACGCTTCGCGCGTCACGCTGACCACGGGCACGCCGACGCTCACCAGCGGCGGCTCCGTGTCCGGCTTCACGGTGGCCGGCGGCGACATCGCCATCACCGGCAGGGGGTTCGATGCCAGCACGGTGGACAAGGTCGACCTGCTGTCGCGTTCCATGAAGATCGACGCGGCGGTCCGTGCCAAGGACCTGATCCGCGCCGTGGCGGGCCGCAACGATATCGCCTATGACGGCGACCGTATCGATGCCGAGCAAACCAAGGGGACCGATCACGTGCCGGTGCACGCCATCGACGTGGCCGCGCTCGGCGGCATGTACGCGAACGCCATTTCGCTGCGCAGCACCGAAGGTGGCGCCGGCGTGAACATCGCAGGCAAGGTGCAGGCGCTCACCGGCGACCTGAAGATCGAGAAGACCGGCCTGGTCATCACGACGGCGGATCAGGGCGGTGGGAAGGCCAGCGACGACAAGGCTGGCGGCGAAACCGCCAGCGCCGAAGTCGCCCCTGGCTTCGTCGTCGCCGGGAAGGCCACCGAGGACAAGATCAGCGTACGGGCCGGCGCGCAACTGCTGGCGGCGGGCGCCACCGATATCCGTTCGAACAGCGTGGACAATGCCGGCGCAATCAGCGGCAAATCCGGCGTCTCGTTCAAGTCGGCGGTGCTGATCAATGACGGGACCATCACGTCGGACGGTGACATCAAGCTGAACACGGCCACGCTGCGCAACACGAAGACCATCAAGGCCAGCGGCACGCTGACGGCCGATACTTCCACCATGACCAATGGCGCTGACGGCACGATGGAATCGGAGCGGGACCTTTCGGTCAAGGCCGCCACCCTGACTAACGATGGCGTGATCCGTTCCAACGCCGGCAACCTCAACGTGGATGCCGTAGCCACCAGTAACAACGGTACGCTCTCCAGCGCGACTGGCACCACCAAGGTGAAGGCGACGACGTTCACGAACTCCGGCAAGATCACCGCGAGCCAGAATCTTTCGGTCAATACAACGACCGCCAGGAACGAAGGCACGCTGTCCAGCGAGCACGGCAACCTCGACTTCTCCAGCCTCACGTTCACCAACGTGAACCGCTTGTCCGCCAAAGAGGGCAAGGTGAAGGTGCAGTCGATGATCTACTCCAACTCCGGGACCATTGAGCAGGCCCCGCTGGTGGCGCAGGTCAAGCCCGTAGAGCCGTCCAAGCCCGTGGAGCAGGCGAAGCCCGTGGCGCCGACCAAGCCGGTGGAGCAGGCCAAGCCCGTAGCGCCGACCAAGCCGGTGGAGCAGGCCAAGCCCGTTGAGCCGACCAAGCCGGTTGAGCAGGCCAAGCCCGTTGAGCCGACCAAGCCGGTTGAGCAAGCCAAGCCCGTTGAGCCGGCCAAGCCCGTGCAGCAAGCCAAGCCCGCGCAGGTCTGGCCCGGGCAGCAAGTCTGGCAGGCGCAGCAGGTCTGGCCTGTACAGCAGGTCTGGCCCGCACAGCAGGCCTGGCCCGTGCAGCAGACCTGGACCGTGCAGGTGCCCGTAGCCAACCCCTGGTGGCAAGCGACGCCCATCAGCTGGAATACGCGCTGGTACTAACCTGCTGAAGACATCCGTCGCATAACGCGGCGCGGATGAGAGAAGGAGAGGCGGGCGCCGTTCTGGCGCCCGCCTTTCGCCGCCATCTTGATTCCGCAGTCCATCATGACCAGCGTGAGGAGCGCCCGCTGCGGCAGGCGTGCGTTGACGCCGATCAGAGAGAATTTCTATGAAAACCTATGTCGTGGACATGAACGTCCTGCAATGCCCTGACTTTGCCGCGAAAATCCGAGCGGAAGCCGAGTCCAGGTTTGTCATTCCAGATGTCGCCCTGGTTGAGATGTGCAAGCACGAGGACTGTCGGTTGACCATGAAACTGGCATTGCAGGTGTTCTCCCCGCACATCGATCAGGTGGCGGTTTCTTTCAGCGTGGGTGAGATATCCAATACGGAGTTGAACTCGCGTTGCCCTTCCACCCCGGATGGAATCCTATCTTCCGAGTTCACGAGTTTAGTTGGCAATTTGATAACGGATCTCGCAAAAGACGAGAACGATAAAACCAACGATAGCATTCAAAAGAGATTTAGCGACGCAAGAGCGTCTCTCCTGGGCAAAGATCTGGATGCAGCCAATGCCAGACTCCGCACCGAGCAACTTCTGGAAGTATTGCATCAAGGCCTGAGGCCTAAGCTCATCGCTTCCATCCGAAGTCCAAATCTGAGTTGGCCACGCTTTCTCGCCTTCGTTCAGGTGATGTCTGAGATCTTCTTTTTGAAGATGCTTAAGAAAGATCACGGCATGGAGGAAATTGACGCACTCCGCTTCATCGCCCGGAAGCCGATGTACCTCCGATACAATTATCTGCTGGCAAGGCACTGCCTGATCACGATAAGAAATGGGGGGAACGTCGCGGCGGCAGGGAAGGAGCTCAACCATCAACTTGATCTGGACTATGTCTTGATCGCATCGTACTTCGATGGCCTTTTGTCCCAGGATAAAAGGGTAAACGAAGCACATCGCGACCTGCTCGCGATACTTTCCACTTCCTCTGGGGAAGCCAGAGAACGGGCGATGGATTGGTTCGAGGAGATCGGTCCCCCAGACTGATCGCGGTATGTCCCGGTGTTAAGCGAGAGCGGACGTCTCCGGGATCGATTGCTACGCTTGAAGAACCGTTATTGACAACGGAGCTCACGCTCAAGGGGCGCTGGGCAAGGTCGCCGGCTGGTGGTTCATGGCCGAACTCAGCCGTCGGACCGATCCTTGAACGATACCGTCACCCTTGCCGCTTCAGCTCTCCCATGCTGCAAACCGGAGCTGACATAGCCGCCCTTCTTCGCGCCAGTAAAAAAACCCAGGCTGCCACGGGGATAACAGCCTGGGGCGCGATTGCGGGTTGGAGGGGGGTACCCACTCTGCAAAGGTCGATCATCGGCACATAGGGGTATGCCGACAAACAAAAGTCTAACGAGGTTTCACGGTTCAGGAAATCGGATAAGTCTGAATTTCATGGCGCGATCAATCGGATAAGTCCGAAATGACTAAGCCCGCCAAAGATGCCACATCCTCAGTCCACGCGTGCTTCGAGGTACAGCGCGCGGAATTCGAGAGCCGGGCGTGGCGTTGCGCAGAATCAGACTTGTCCGATTTTCGACTCATATCAGCAATGCTAGTATTGCCCTTTGACCAGCTTCGCCCGGATCGACCGGCGGTGTTGCGTCGCTTTTGCGCTGCAGAGGTGAGCCTTGCCTGATTCCGTTATTCCTTCCCAACTCGATGTGCCGCCACCATGGGGCACGCGCTTCGATATACGCGATACGCTTGCTGCGTACCGTGCCGAGGCCGTCAAAGTGCATCTTGCGGCCACGGCCCCCACCCAGGCGCGGGCGTTGCGCCGCGCGCGGCTGCGCGGGCTGGCTGCCGGCACGGTGGGCTGCGGCACGGCCGCGGCGGCGGCGTGGCTGTTGGCGGCGTCGTTGACAGGCCCCGCTCCCGCGCCCTTGCCTGCACCCTTGCCCGCATTCAAGCCTGTGTCCATGCCCGAGTCCTCGCCTGCGCGATCGCCAGCAACAGATGCCGGGCTGCAAGCCGCTGTGGCCGAGCAGCCGGAAGCCGTGGCTGCCGTGGCTGCGGCGGTTGACTCGCCCGCGCCCGCGGCGCCTCTGCCCGCCCCTTTGCTGGCTGAAGACGCAACCACCAGCAAAGCCAACAGCACAGCCATCAGCGCAAGCAACGGCACAGCCACCCGCGCCGCCACCAGCCCCATCGCCGCTGCGGTCGAGCACACCGTAGCCCGCAGGCATTCGTATGCCGAGCCGGTTCCTGCCAGGCAAATGGCCGCGCGCAGCGCCAGGGCGCCGGCAGCCCATGACGCGGGCGATAGCGCGGACAGTAACGCGGACAATAACGCGAGCTACAGCGCGGGCTACAGCGCCGGCTACAGGCTGGCTGTGCCGGCGTACGACGCCAGCTCGCGCCCGAGCGCCGTGGCCTATCTGCCGCCCGACTCGCATATCACGTTGCATGAGCACTCCCGGCTGATCGACGAGTAAGGCTGCGGCCTTCCACTTGCGCCGATTTCATCGGCTCCGCCCCGCTCGGCGTGGCACAGAGACTGGCCGCGCGCCAGGCGAAACGCGTGTCGCTCCCGGCCAGCATCCCGACATCGGCTTTTCCAGGCGCCCGCTGCGATTTCGCTGTCAATTTCGCTGTCGATTTCGCTTTCGGTCAAGCAATGCGCCGTGCCTGGAGCGCGCGCCGTGGCGTTGAGCACCCTGCTTTTCGTACTTGTCTGATTCAAATCTGGTGAACGCGTCTCTAGAATGGACCGGCGAATCAAACTCTTTCAACGCTCCCCTTCAACGCTGCCATACGCGCTTCATTATTTCCATTAGCCGATTCAGGTCTGGTGCATTTGGTATTGGGGGTGGAGCAAGCCGGACACTCCTCCATGAAACTGCAACCAACTCGAATTTCCGTCGCCATCCTGACACTGCTGTTCCCGGGCATTCAACTGGCCACGGCGGCGACGGCTTACCCCAGCATCGATCTTTCCACACCCGATGGAGAAACCCGGGTGCTCGTTCCCGGTGACACGGTCACGCATGCGGGCGCCGGCACGGCGGTCAACATCAGCGGCGCCAACAACGCCCTCTCGGGCAACGGCGTGAGCATCCAGTCCGGCATCGCGGGCACGAGCGTCGGCGCGCAGGGCGTCAGCGTCAGCGCCGGCGGCACCCTGGCACTGTCCGACAGCAACCTCACCGCACTGGGCAGCTTCGAGGCCAATGCCTTGGTCGTGCGCGATGCGGGCAGCACGGCGACCCTGAACGACACGCGGATCAAGACCGAGGGTCAATATTCCCACGGCGTGCACGCCATCGACGGCGGGCGCGTCGAGATGACAGGCGGCTCGGTTTCCACCCAGGGTGACGAAGCCCATGGCCTGAATGCAGCGGGCACGGACGCCGTGATTACCGCCCACAAAACGCAAATCACCGTCCTTGGCGATGGCGCCTCGGCAGTCCACGCAGCGGATGGTGCCAGCGTCGTCCTGGATCAGGCAAAGCTCAATGCCACTGCCACCACGCATTGGGGCGGCAAAGGCATCAGTGTCGACCGCGGTACCGTGACCGCCACCAACACCGACATCGTCTCGGTCCGCGGCACTGGCATTCACGCGTCCGGCGGCAGCGTCTCGTTCTCCAATGGCACCATCGACGCGTATCGCGATGGCGTGTATCTCACCAGGGCCGGCGGAGCGGAATTCACCCCGTCCACAGCCGATTTGCGCGATGTGGTGGTGCATGCCGAGACGGGTTCCGGCATCGATGCAAACGCTGATGGCGTCCATGCCAGGCTGGAGCGCGTGCAGATCAGCAGCAATGGTTCGAACGTCGCCGGCATCCGGGTTCCGAGCGAGAGCGTTGTGGTGGCCAAGGACGTCTCCATCAGGATGAGCGGGGAAAAAGGCGTGGGCGTGGAAAACCGGGCGGGCACAGTCACCATGGACGGCGGCTCGATCACCACGCGTGGCGAAAGCGGGCACGGTATCTACGTCTCCGAACTCTATAGCGGCAGCGGCAGCAGCGCGACGACCACCGCGCGCGGCGTCGCAGTCGAGACCTTCGGCAACGCTGCCATCGGCGTGGTCTCGCGCCTGCCCGGGTCCAACGTCGTGCTCGAAGGTGGCTCGGTCACCACCCACGGCCACACCGCCTACGGCCTGCTCGCCAACGCCGCGCGCCTGGATGCGACAGGTACCATCGTGCGCACCGTTGGTGACGGTTCCCACGGGCTGATGATGGGCCGCCAGGGCGCGCAGGTCAGCCTGGACGGCGTCGACATACGCACCAGCGGCACAGGCGCCAATGGCATCCTGGCCTACTCGAACACGCCCGGCGTCGACAACACGATCTCGATCCGCAACAGCCATATCGAGGCCGCGAACGGCAATGGCATCACGGTCGAAGGCAGCGGCCTCACCGCGAACCTGGTCGACACCACGATCATCGGCAAATCCAGCAGCGGCGATGGCGCCTTGCTGTACGTGGACGAACGGCGCCCCTCCTCGCCAGACGGCGATGTGGTTGCCGCACGCGATGTGCAGCTCAACGCGCAGCGCAGCCACCTGGAGGGCGACGTGGTGCTCGACAGCGGGTCGGCCAGCGTGAGCCTGCGCGACCACTCCGTGCTGACCGGCGCCCTGCACAACAACGCCGGGCGGATGGTGGACACGCTGAGCATCGATGGCAGCAGCACCTGGCGCGTGCGCGGCAACTCGGCGGTGGCGCGCCTGGACAATGCGGGCACGGTGTCATTTGCCACCCCGGGCAGCGCGTTCAAGGTGCTGGACGTGACCGGCAACCTCAGCGGCGGCGGCCTGTTCGAAATGCGCACCGACCTGGGCGCCGGCCAGGGCGACCTGCTGCGCGTCGGCGGCACCGTCTCTGGCGATCACCGCGTGCTGGTGGCCAACAGCGGCGCCGAGCCGATGGCCGGCGGCGGGTCCCTGAGGATCATTCAGACCGAAGGCGGCCCGGGGTCGTTCACGCTCGCCAACCGCGATCAATTGGTAGATGCCGGCACCTATCGCTACGCGCTGAAAAGCAGCGATACGGTCGGCGGGCGCGCCACCGACTGGAGCCTCGTCAACAGCGGCGAGCTGTCGCCGGAAGCGGTGGCGCCGCCAGGGCAGTCCGAGATTGCGCCGCCTGGCCCCGAAGACCTGTCCACGGCCGCCAACGCCGCCATCAATACGTCCAGCGCCGGCACCGCGCACGCGATCTGGTACGCCGAAAAAGGCACGCTGGCCAGGCGGATGGGTGAGTTGCGCCAGGGCAAGAACGAAGGTGGCGTCTGGATGCGGGGTTTCGGCGAGCGCCAGAGACTCGACAACCGCGGCGGCCGCTCGTTCGAGCAGACCGTGGGCGGCCTGGAGGTCGGCGTCGACAAGTCCCTGCCGGTCGAAGGCGGGCGTTGGTACGTCGGCGGCATGACCGGATACAGTTCGACCGACCGCCGTTTTCGTGACGAAGGCACGGGCGGCGCCGATAGCTACCACTTCGGCGGCTATGCCACCTGGCTGGCCGATGCCGGCTGGTACGTCGACGGCGTGTTCAAGGCAAACAAAATCCAGCAGAACTTCGCGGTGGTGGCGACCGACGGCCAGTCGGTGAAGGCCGATTCCCACCAGAACGCCATCGGCGTGTCGGTGGAAGCCGGCCGCCAGGTGCCGTTCGGCTTGGGCTGGTTCGTCGAGCCGCAGGTGGAGCTGTCGATGCTCCGCGCCAGCGGCGCCAGCTACCGCGCCAGCAACGGTCTGCAGGTCGATGCCGACAGCGGCAATTCGATGCGCTTGCGCGTTGGCTCCCTGCTCGGCCGCCGCATTGCATTGGCCAATGGCGGCACCGTGCAGCCCTACGTCAAGCTGAGCCTGTCGCAGGAGCTTGACGGCAAGAGCACGGTACGCACCAACGGCGTGGCTACCCGGACCGACCTGTCCGGCGGCCTTGCCGAGCTGGGCGTGGGCGTTGCCGCGTCACTGGGCACGAACCACCGCCTGTACGCCGACTACGGGTACGCAAGCGGCGCCAGGCTGGACAACCCGTGGACGGTCAGCATGGGCTACCGGTACAGCTGGTGACCACAGTGACCACAGCCCCGTACCCAAGCCCATATCGGGCCAGGATGCCAACGCGTGGTTGCGCGTGGTTGCGCGTGGTTGCGCGTGGTTTCGTGAGGCTTCGTGAGGTTTCGTATCCCCGGCTCTGACATCAGGAAGAAAGGAGAATCCCAGGTGCAAGAAAAAGCCCAGAAGAAAGTGCAACAAAGACGCACGTTGGCTCGCCGTGCGGCGGCGGCCGCCATGCTGCTTGCCGCAGTCAATGCCGGTGCCGGAACATTGGCGCAGCCCAGCGAGCCTGGCGCCGGACGAACCACCCAGTTGAACGGCCTGGTGGCAACCATGTATCCCGAGCTGGACGCCTTGTACAAGGATCTGCACGCGCACCCCGAGCTCGCATTCGCCGAGACCCGCACCGCATCGCGGCTCGCCGGGGAGATGCGCGCGCTCGGCTTCGAGGTGACCGAGAACGTGGGAAAGACCGGCGTGGTGGCCCTGTACCGCAACGGCCCGGGCCCGACCATCATGGTGCGCACCGACATGGATGGCCTCCCCATGGAGGAGAAAACCTCTCTGCCCTATGCCAGCAAGGCAGTCACCACGTGGAACGGGCGCGAGAGCTTTGTTGCGCATAGTTGCGGCCACGACTTGCACATGGCGACCTGGGTAGGCGCCGCGCGTGCCCTGGTCGCCATGAAGGGCCAGTGGCGCGGCACCCTGATGTTCGTGGCGCAGCCGGCTGAAGAGATCGGCGCCGGCGCCAGGGCCATGCTGGCCGACGGGCTGTTCAAGCGCTTTCCCAAGCCCGACACCGCGCTTGCCTTGCACACGGATCCCCGGCCTTACGGCACGATCAGTTACAGCGTGGGCCCGATGACGTCTGCCGCCAGCTCGTTCGAGATCCTCTTCAAAGGCCGTGGCGGACACGGCTCCGCACCCAACAAGGCGCTGGACCCGGTCATCATTGCCGCGCGATTCGTCACGGATGTGCAGGCCGTGACGAGCCGGGAAAAGGATCCGATGGCATTCGGCGTGATTACCGTCGGCGCGCTCCAGGCAGGAAGCTCGGGCAACATCATTCCCGACAGCGCGGTCTTGCGCGGCACCATCCGCGCTTACGATTCCGGGGTCCGGGAATTGCTCGTCGACGGGGTACGGCGCGTTGCGCGGGCATCGGCAAGCGCGGCCGCTGCCCCTGAACCGGAGATCACGATTACCGACAATGGCCTCGGCGTGGTGAACAGCGAGACGGTGGTCGCACGCGTCGAGGCCGCGTTGCAGGCGGGCCTGGGCAAGGACAAGGTGGCCCGTACGCGGCCGCTCACGACCAGTGAGGATTTCGCGGAATACGGCGGCGAGGGCGTGCCTTCGATGTTCTTCCTTGTGGGTGTGCTTGACCCAGAAGACGTCTCGGCCGCAAGCAAGCGCGGCGGCAAGCCTCTGGTGTTCAATCACTCGCCCTACTTCGCCCCGGTGCCCGAGCCGTCGATCAAGACCGGTGTCACCGCCATGAGCCTGGCCGTGCTTAGCCTGCTCCCCGCGCCCTGAACGCGCCCTGAACGCGCCTTGAACGCGCCTTGAACGCACCTTGAACGCGCCTTGCCGTGCGATGCTCCCGTCGGCCTGCTATCTGCCTGAGGATCATCGCCCTTGCGCCGGCTTGCCCAGGTGCTGGGCGAACCAGCTTGCAGCCGCGCGGCTGGCGTCAGGCCATCTTCGGTCGCGACGATCATCAGCCATCAGAAAGGACGAACCAATGCAATCGACAATAATCAGCGGTGCCACGCCTCACCGTGCCGTGCACACGTCGCGCAAGGCCGCACGGCGCGGCAGCAAGCCGATCTTGGCCGCAGTCTTTGCACTCTTATCCCAGATTCTGATCGCGTCACCCGCGTTGGCAGCAAGCGAATCGGCCGACGCCACGACGGCCGCAGTCGCCTCGCAAGTGACCAAGCGCGACGGCAAGTACTACCTCTACAAGAACGGCAAGCCGCTCAATGACACCGGCTACGACCGTCTGGACATCGAGTTCCCGGGCCTGGCCAAGGCCCGGCTCGGCTCGCAATACGGCGTGCTTGACGCGAACACGGGCAAGCTCGTGCTGCCCTTCATCTACCAGAGCGTCCGAACCGAAACGCTGAACACCATCGGCTTGATCCAAGTGCGCAAAGACAATCTGACGAGATTCGTCGACAGCAAAGGACAGCCGGTCAAGGTGCCCGCCTATGACGTAGTCGCGGATTTCAATGGAGCCGGACAGGGGCTCGCCGAACGTGCCGGCAAACTGTTCATGCTGACATTCAGAGACGGCCAATTGCGCAGCGAGGACGCGGCGCCGCAGTACCTTCCGAGCATCATCGTGCCGCCCGGACTGCGGCAGCGCCCGGCAAATCCGGGCGGTCCGCTCAACGGCACCTACGTACCCGCATCCTATCCGGATCTGAAGACCGCATGGGCCGCGTGGCGCAAAGGGCAACTTCGCGAGCCAGCTCAGCCGGCGATCGTGGTGAAGGGCGACATCGCGTATGTGTCGTTCGGCATCCTGGCCGACCCGCCGTTGCCGATGATGTTCAATACGATGGGCGCGTGCCAGAACGAACAGGGCTTGGCGTTGTTCGATACGATGCGGGCCGAAGGATGTGCATCGGCGGAGAAGCCGACGTTTCACTTCCAGCGCGAGCGTGACGGTTCGCTGCAGTGCACCGACTGTTATCCCGCCATGCCGGGTAAGTGGCTGAAACTGCCGGCTGCGACGCAATCGCTCGTCGGCATCGGTATCGTGATCGCCACGCCGCTGCATAGCACGGGTGCGCTCGTGCACGCGGTGATTCCCGGCGCGCCGGCTGAACTCGCCGGCGTGAAACCAGGCGACCGGATCACGACGGTCGACGACCGGTTGACCTCCGAGATGTCGCTCACCCAGATCACGGATCTGATTCGAGGTCAGCCGGCGACTTCTGTGAGGCTGGGCATCGAGCGCGAAACGCAGCGTCTGGAGCTGAATGTCGAGCGCAAGGCGATCGTGGTCGAAGCAGACTAACGGAGGATCTATTGCTCGTACTCGATGGCCACGCCCCGATCACGGCGGACGGGACCAGCGCCTGCTGTGCGTGCCGCAGGAGCGGCTGGCGCGCATGGTGCCGGGTCGCGTTTGTCGAGATCGACCTGCCAGCCATGCCATCGGCACTGGTATGGCCGGCCGACGACCGCAGGCCGATCCTTCAGGAACTCGACGCGCTGTTGCTGCGCATTGGCCGCCGCTACGGCATCGCTCCCGCCTGAGCCCGGGCGCAAGCCTTTTAGGGTTCTTCAGACTTTCGCGTGGGTAAGTGGCGGGAAGCAATACGCTGGTTCGCTCCCCTCTCCCATGAAATGGGAGAGGGGCCGGGGGAGTGGGCGGGCGCTCGCTCAACGTCATGCGCCTCGCTCTTGCGCAGGCCCGCCCTCTCCCCCAACCCCTCCCGCAATGCGGGAGAGGGGAGCTACGGCAGCGCTGGATTTAGCCCAGCGATGCATCGACCCACACGAAAGTCGGATGAATCCCTTTTAGAAGCGGGCCGAGTACTGAAGCATGTAGAAGTTGATGCCGGGGTTCGGCTCCTTGATGCCGGCGTTGGAATAGTGCTGGAAGCGCACCCCCAGTTCCGAGTCGATCGCGTCGCCAAACCGGTAGCCGGCGGCAATGCGATCGCCAAACTGGAACGCCGTCGAGAATACTTTTGAGTCCGAGATGCGCGTGCGCGACAGCAGGTGCACGCCGGCGCCAACCTCGGCGAAGGGCCCCGAGCGGCCGGCACCCTGAACCCGGAAGATAGGTGTAAAGCCCACATCGCCCATGAGGTTGCTATTGCTGCCATGTGGATTCCAACCACCCACGGAAGCTTCGAGACCCAGGCGAACACGGACTGACCGCGAGCTCGTCGCCCAGAGGTCGGTCTTCAGGTTCCATCGCGCCTCCAGGCGTGCGATCGAGGCCTCGCCGCCCGCACCCAGTGCTGCCCCAAGACGAACCGGCTCGAACCACGCGGCATCCTCGCTGGCGGGCGCGGCAAGCGCTGCGGCGCTGGCAAACGCACTGGAAATCAGGACGAAGGAGAAGACAGATCGAAGCATGACAAAAGCCTTGTGAAGATGAATTCTTGTTGTTGGTGATACCTTGATCGCGTTGGAAGTGAACACAAGTCAAGAGGATTCCATCGGCATGGCGAACAATTCCCCGGCCCGCCGCCCCTCCTGGCTGGACTTCGCGCGAAAACCCCGAATTATGCGTTCGGCACAAGCGACCGAATAGATACCGCTAGCGCATATCAGCGTCCCAGATTTGGAACGACGTGGACGGAACAGGCGTGAAGCCGACTATCAAGCGGCGCACCGGCACGCGCGAAGTTGCTCTCAGGGCTGGACCGCGGCTTTTCCTCGGCTAGCCGGTGTTTGGGGCGTGCTAGAGTGCGCAACGTACCGGCGTACCGGCGGATGGCGAGTAGGAACAAATGAAGACGCTGCTGATCGTCTACCACACGATGACCGGGGGAACAAAGCAGATGGCCGAGGCGGCAGCCGACGCGGCGCGTATGCAGCCTGACATCGCGGTCAGGCTGCAGCGGGCGGCCGAGACCGGTCCGGACGATGTGCTGGCGGCCGACGGCTATCTGTTCGCGACGCCGGAGAACCTGGCTGCGATGTCCGGGCTGATGAAGGACTTCTTTGATCGCTGCTACTACGCGGCGCTTGACCGTGTGAACGGCCGCCCGTACGCGGCCATGATCTGTGCCGGCAGCGACGGGCAGAACGCGCTGCGCCAGGTCGAACGCATCGCTACCGGCTGGCGGCTCAAGTGTGTGGCGCCGGGCCTGATCGTCTGCACCCATGCACAGACGCCCGAACGCATTCTGGCACACAAGGAGATCAGCGCCGAGGACCTGGCGCACTGTGCCGAGCTGGGCGCTGGCTTGGCGGCAGGTCTTGCGCTTGGCGTCTTCTGACGTCGAAACCCGTCACATTCGGGATTGTCACGTTCGGGCTTGACGCGATAAGCCTCCCGCCACCACGCGCCAGCGGCTGATAGTCAACTTTCGTCCTCCGCCCCGCCCGTTGCGCCGCAACACGGCCTTAATGCTGCCTTAATCCCGCGCGAACTAGTATCTGGCAATCCTTGCGGTGGCAGGAGTCCGCCGCACCAAGCCTAACGTCGAAGGAGTTCAACATGACAGCACGCCCCAGCCACGAGGCCAGCGCCGCAGCGGCCAGCAAAGTGCCGGAAGTCACACTGGCATTCTGGCTGATCAAGATCGCCGCGACCACGCTCGGAGAGACCGGCGGCGATGCGCTGTCCATGACGATGGGACTGGGCTACCTGGTCAGCACAGCGATCTTTGCGGCGGTGTTCCTGGTGGTGGTCTACGCCCAGGTTCGCGCCACGCGCTTCCAGCCGCTGCTGTACTGGGCCACCATCGTGGCCACCACCACGGTCGGCACGACCCTGGCGGACTTCGCGGACCGCTCGCTCGGCATCGGCTACGCCGGGGGATCCACGTTGCTGGCGCTGCTGTTGCTGCTGTCGCTGGCGTTGTGGTATCGCTGGCTTGGCACGGTCTCGGTCGACAGCGTGCATTCGCCGCGCGCCGAGCTGTGCTACTGGGTCACCATCATGTTCTCGCAGACGCTTGGCACGGCGCTGGGAGACTGGACCGCCGACACGGCCGGGATGGGTTACGTGGGCGGCATGGCGATCTTCGGCTCGCTGCTGGCATTGCTAGCCCTGGCCTACTACCGCACGCGGATCTCACGCACCCTGCTGTTCTGGGCGGCCTTTATCCTGACGCGCCCGCTCGGGGCGGTGGTGGGCGACTTCCTCGACAAACCCCTGCAATCCGGCGGGCTGGCACTGGGTCGCTTCAGTGCTTCGGCAGCGCTGCTGGGCTTCATGGCGCTTTGCCTGCTGCTGATGCCGCAGCGGGCCGCGGCCCGGGCCCGGCACTAGCGGCCGGACCCCGCATCCGCTTGCTTGCTGCCGGCTTGATGGCGGCTTGATGTCGATCAACCGCCAGACCGGCGCCGAACCTATAGTGGTGTG
Organism: Cupriavidus sp. GW822-FHT03E04; assembly: GCF_058801495.1. Classification (NCBI taxonomy): domain Bacteria; kingdom Pseudomonadati; phylum Pseudomonadota; class Betaproteobacteria; order Burkholderiales; family Burkholderiaceae; genus Cupriavidus; species Cupriavidus sp. GW822-FHT03E04. The sequence goes on along the minus strand of NZ_JBXANI010000014.1, from coordinate 153,055 downwards.
TGGCTTAGCTTCATCCCGCCGTACCTTCATCGTTTCCACCCGCCAGGAGTGCGCCATGAACGACGTCAGATCCGTATTTTCCGTACACCGCGCCGCGCTACAGCGCGATGTCAACGTCTTGCTAGCCGATGTGCAGGCATTGCTGCGCGACGCCGCCGCCTTGACCGGCGAGCAAGCCGGCCAGGCCCGCGAACAGTTCAAGGTGCGGCTGGAGGCGCTGCAGCTGCGCCTGCGCGAGCTGCAGGCGCAAGGCCGCGGCCAGGTGCGCGATCTGGCCGATGCGGGAGAAGCGTACGTGCAGGCGCACCCATGGCGTGCGCTGGGCGCGGCCGCGGCCGTTGCCGCCGTATGCGGGGTGCTTGTCGCCATGTCGGTCTCGCGCCGGGATTGATGCCCGATCGATAGCGGATCGATAGCGGATTGATGGCGGATCGAAGGCAATATGGCGCCTGCGCAGCCTCGCTACCACCGCTGGCTCAACCTCGGGCTGCTGGCGACCTGCGCGCTCACGCTGAGCGCCGGATCGCTGCTGTACTGGTTCGAATCGGCGGCGCTCGCGCGCACCGTGTGGCTGATCGGCGTCCTGCCGGTGCTGATTGCCCTGGCCGCCAGCACCGTGCTCGCGGCGTGGCGCCGCAATGCCGGCGTGGATGTCCTGGCTCTGCTGGCCATCGGCTTCGCATGGTGGCTGGGCGAGCACTTTGCCGCCGCTGTGATTGCCCTGATGCTGGCCAGCGGACGCGCACTGGAGAGCTATGCGCAAGCGCGCGCCGCCAGCGAGATGAGCGCGCTGCTGCGCCACGCGCCGCGCGAAGCCAGCCGCTTCGAAGGCGGCGAATGGCGCCCGGTACCGCTGGAGCTTGTGCACCCCGGCGACCGGCTGCTGGTACGCGCGGGCGAAGTGGTGCCAGCCGATGGGACGCTGCTCCAGGCTGCCGAACTGGATGAATCCACCCTGACCGGCGAGGCCATGCCGCTGCGCCGCGCGCCGGGCGAGCCACTGCGCAGCGGCGTGGTCAATGCCGGCGCGCCGTTCGAGATGCTCGCCGGCGCCACGGCGGCACAGAGTACCTATGCAGGCATTGTCCGCCTTGTGACGGAGGCGCAGCAAAGCCGCAGCCCGTCCATGCGCCTGGCCGACCGCTACGCCCTGCTGCTGGTGCCGCTGGCGCTGGCCGTGGCCGGCGCGGCCTGGATCATGACCGGCGATGCGCACCGGGCACTGGCGGTGCTGGTGGTGGCTACCCCCTGCCCGCTGATCCTGGCCGTGCCGGTGGCCATCGTCTGCGGCATGTCGCGCGCTGCCAGCCGGGGCATCCTGGTCAAGAGCGGCGGCGCACTGGAGCGGCTGGCGCAGTGCCGCGTGCTGTTTTTCGACAAGACCGGAACCCTGACCACGGGCCAGGCCCGCGTCTCGGCCATCGAGGCGGCGCCAGGACACGCGCAGGACGAAGTGCTTCGCCTGGCAGCTTCGCTGGCACAGGCCTCGGTGCATGCCAGTTCCCGCGCGCTGGTCGCCACGGCGCGCGAGCGCGGCCTGGCGCTGGCGTTGCCGGGCGAGGTCGCCGAGGATCCCGGCGCCGGCCTGCGCGGCAGGATCGGCGGGCATGTGGTCACCATCGGCTCCCTGGCGCACGTGGCCAGCGCGAGCGCACCCACGCCGTGGAGCACGGCATGGGTGCGGCGCATGGGCCATGAGGGCGCGTCGGCCGTCTTTCTTGGCGTCGATGGCGCCATGCGCGGCGCGCTGCAGCTTGCGGACCAGATCCGGCTTGACACGCCGCGCGCGCTCAGGCTGCTCAGGCAGGCCGGCATCCTGCGCATGGTGATGCTGACCGGCGACCGCGACGACGTGGCGCAGATGACAGGCGCGATGCTGGGTGTGACGCAAGTGCGCGCCCAGCAGACGCCCGCGCAAAAGCTCGCAGCAATTCGCGAGGCACAGCGCAATGACAAGGTCATCATGGTTGGCGACGGCGTCAACGACGCGCCCGCGCTGGCCGCCGCCGACGTCGGCGTGGCAATGGGCGCGGCAGGCGCGGCCGCGTCGGCGCAGGCTGCGGACGTGGTACTGCTGGTCGACCGCCTGGACCGCCTGGCCGAGGCGATGCAGATCGCCCGGCGCACGCGCCGCATCGCCGTGCAAAGCGTGGTGGCGGGCATGGCGCTGTCGCTGGCGGCCATGATCGCGGCCGCATTCGGCTACCTGCCGCCAGTGGCGGGCGCGCTGCTGCAAGAACTGATCGATGTCGTTGTGATTCTCAACGCGCTACGGGCACGCAAGCCAGGGCCTGAATGGCAGCCCGCACAAATCACGGCGGCCGAGGCCACCAGACTGAAGACCGAGCATAGCGAACTGGGGCAGGTGCTCGACCAGGTGAGATCGATGGCGGATCGCGTAGCCAGCCTCCCCGGCCAGGCCGCCGCAGCCGAACTGGCAGCGCTCAACCAGGCGCTGCGCGAGCAATTGCTCGCGCATGAGATCCACGACGATGCCGACCTCTATCCGGAACTCGCGCGGCGCCTCGGCGGCCAGGACCCGCTAGCCGCGCTCAGCGGCGGGCATCGCGAGATCTTCCACCTGGTCGGCATGCTGGAGCGCATCGCCGCGGACCAGCCCGCGGACGGCATCGACCTGGAAAGCGCGCAGGAAGTCCGGCGCCTGCTCTATGAACTCAACGCGATCCTGCGCCTGCATTTCGCGCAGGAAGACGAGCTGTATCACGCGCTGGGGGACGCCTGACGATCTGCCCGCAGCGCAGCGCAGCGCGCCCGGGCCGGCATCAGCGCAACGACACCAGCGCGAGCGCCGCGGCCCAGGTCACTGCGGCAGCCAGCACAAGCCCCGCACCGACACGCAACGCAAAGGCACGCCCGCCCGCGGCAGCCAGCACGATCTTGGTAGCGGTGTTGGCGGAAAAAGCCGCCAGCACCGGCCACACCGCCGCCTCTGCCGACATGCGCCCCGCCGCTACCTGCGCGGCAACCGACACGGTTGCGGCATGTGCATCGGCAAACCCGCCGGCCACGGCCACCATCATCAGCATCCCGGGCCCGGACCATGCTCGCGTGGCGCCATTGGCCAGCAAGAGCAAGGCCATGAGCAGCACGAACCCTGCCGCCACGCGCCAGTCCAGCGAGGGGCCCGCCAGTTGTGCGCCGTCCTGTGCGCCGTCCTGTGGGCCTTCTTGCGCACCATCCTGCGCGGCTGGCCTGCGCGCTGCCAGCCAGAGCCAGGCGCCGGCATAGAGGCCCATTGCCGTCAGTCCGGCCGCGAGGGGCAATGCTAATGCCCTGAGCGCTGCCGCGCTGGTCGCCGCCAGCAACAGCAGCATCTGCACGAACGTGGCCACGCTGGAAAGCAGCGCGGCCGCCACGGCCGCATCGCGTAGGCCGGGCGCCTTGCGCACCATCGCCGCCATCGAGCCGATGGTCGCCGCGCTGGAGACGAAGCCACCGAACAGGCCGGTCACCGGCAGGCCCACCCGCTCGCCGAACAGCCGCGTGGCAATATGCCCGGCGGCGCCCATCAGCATCACCAGCATCGCCACCAGCCAGAGCGTGCGCGGGTTCCAGGCGTCGAACGGGCCCATGTAGCGGTCGGGCAGCAACGGCCAGATCACCAGCGCGGCTACCGCCAGCATCAGGGCATCGCTCAGTTCCTGCCGGCTCAGCGCGTTGCGCACCAGGCCGTGCAGGGTTGCCTTGCCGTGCAGCAGGATCGCAAGGACAGTGGCGATGCCGGCGGCAAGCGCGGGATGCGTGACAGCCAGCGCGCCGAGCAAGACCGTGCACAGCAGTGCAATCTCGGTGGTCATGCCGGGATCCCTGGCCGCGGTGTGGCGGTAGCCCAGGGCGGCCAGGCCGGCGATCGCCAGCAGGACCGCCGGCAACAACCCGGCGTTGGGCAGGAACGCGCCCAGCGCGCCGCTGACGCTGGCAATGGCAAACGTGCGCAAGCCGGCCGGCGCCTCGGCACCTTCCGCCGCCTGGCTGCGCTCCCGCTCCAGCCCGATCGCAAGGCCGATCCCGAGCGCGACGCTAAATGCCACGACCGTGTGATCCATGCTATCCCCCCGGAAACGGTCCAGCTTACCGGCACCATTGCATTCCAGTCTGGCCCATGCCTGCGCAACCGGCTTGATGTGCCGCAAGCTTGATGCGGATCAACAAGCGCCGGCGGCATGCTTCTAGAATCATCTGATGGGCGAAACCGTGATTTGCCGTGGCCGCGCGACTTGCGTGAGACATGCCCGGTAAAACGGGCTCGGTAAATCGGGGTCGGCAAAACGGGCCCGGTAAGACTGGCCCGCCCTGACCGTTGACATCAGTTGGCGGCTCAGCAGCAATCCACGCGCATTACCGCACTATCGCGTTACCGCGCGCATCCAGGAGACTCACCATGACAGACCAGACCGACGTCCCCCTCGCATGCTTCACCGCCAATTGCGAGGCGGGCCTGCGCGCGCTGACCCTGATGCAGGAGAGCCGGCAGCGCTTTCTCGAACTACAGCTCGACGCGGTACGCAAGGACATCAAGACCTTGCACGACGCAGGCACGCAGCTGGCGAATGCCGGCGACTTCGCCACGCTCGCCACCCTGCCGGCGACCTTCCTGCGCAACCAGGCCGAGCATTATGCACAGCGGATGCAAGCCTGGATGAATCTCGCCATTCACAACCAGACCGCCATGGTGGAACAACTGCGGGAAGCCGCAGAGACCTGGCAGCGCTGCCAGGCCGCGGCGCTGCAGCAGGCCGGGAGCACCGCCTCGCTGCCCACGCAAGTGCAGGCTATGTTCGAAAAGTTCAGCCAGGCGGCGGCCACCCTGGATGGGACCGCCGCCAGCACCGGCGCCGCTACGCACAAGCGCGCCGCTCATGCCGGCTGAGATATTGCTGAGACGCCACTGAAGCACCACTGAAGTGCCGCTGAGACGCCGGCGGGGATGCCGCCGGCCACCGCTTGCCATGCCCGCCTAAAAGTGATCTGCTCCACCGAGGCCTGGATCGCAACCTGCTTGCCATGGATGCGCAGTTCACGCATGCCCGAAGCGCCGCGCCGCGCCGCGCCGCGTGACGTGCTGGTGCGCATCAGCGCCGCCAGCGTCAACCCGCTGGAATAAGATGGTGCGTAACGGGGAATTCAAGCTGCTCCTGAAATACAAACCCCCATTGACGGGAGCTTGAACGGCGAGTGACGTGACAGGGAAGCATGGGGCATGACCCGCGAGACACTTATCGATTCGGCAAAGGGGTGTTGCCGTTCAAGGCAGGAATCCTCGAAAACACGTCAGCCATAAAATCCATGAACACGATAGCCCGCGTTGGAAGCAGTCTGTTGGCCACATAAACCATCTGCACCGGGACGGGCGGAGCCGCATGGTCCGTCAGAATGAACTGCAATCGACCGCTGTTCAGCCCGCCCTCAAACAGCCACGCAGGTCCATGTGCCACGCCCAAGCCTGCCGTGACCGCGGCACTCACGGCGTCGGGCGAGTTGACTCTAAGCCTGCCGGAAACCGGGATGTCCGCGTCCCGGAATCGCCAGGTCGCCCCGGACGACAGCAGGGTGTAGATGACGCAATCGTGGTCGCGCAGGTCATCTGGGGTCTGCGGAACTCCGCGTTTGGCCAGGTAGTCCTTGCTGGCGACGAAGACTCGGTCGTACCAGCCAAGACGCCGGGCGCGCAAGGTACTGTCCTCCAGGTGTCCGATGCGAATGGCGAGTTCGGTCCCTTCATTGACCAAGTCCACGTATCGATCATTGAGTTGAAGATCCAAGATCAATTGGGGGTAGCGCTCCAAAAAGGTCGGCACATGCGGCAACACAAACGCGTGTGCGAGAGCCGTAGGGCAGGCTACGCGCAAGAGCCCCGATGGCTCGACGTTGTTCCTGAAGGATGATTCGGATTCATCCACCGCATCCAGGATGCCCCGGATGTCCGCATAGTAGCGTTCGCCCTCCGGCGTCAAAGATAGCTTTCGCGTAGACCGATGGAGCAAGCGCGTCTGCAAGTGATCCTCCAGAGCCGCCACATAGCGGCTGACATTGGGTTGCCCCAGCCCTAGATCGCGCCCTGCCGCCGAAAAGCTCCCGGTTTCTACGGCACGCGCGAAGCATGTCATCAAAAGGAATCGATCCACGCCTTCACCTCAATTCATGCTGATTTTGCATGAATTATATACGAATAGACAATCTTATCTATATTTCTGCATGAGCGCATATTTCTCCCTGTCGACCGCGGTGGTCGTCATTCACCGGAGAATTCAAATGTCGCGCTTGCAAGGTAAACGTACCCTCATCACTGGCGGCACCAGTGGCATCGGGCTGGAAACGGCAAAGCAGTTTCTAGCGGAAGGCGCCCGCGTGATCGTCACTGGCGTCAATCCCGATACGATTGCAAAGGCACAAGCCGAACTGGGCCCAGAAGTTCTGGTGCTGCGCGCTGACTCGGCCAGCGTTGGAGCACAAAAAGAACTGGCACAAGCCATCAAGGACCACTACGGGCAATTGGACGTTGCCTTCCTCAATGCCGGCGTATCCGTCTGGCTGCCTATCGAAGAGTGGACGGAGGAGATGTTCGACCGTTCTTTCGACATCAACGTCAAAGGTCCCTACTTCCTGATGCAGGCACTGCTTCCGGTCTTCGCAAATCCTGCGTCAGTCGTACTGACCACCTCCGTGAGCGCGCATGCCGGCGCGGACCGCTCGTCCGTGTATGCCGCCACGAAGTCCGCATTCCTGAACATGTCGAAGACGCTTTCGACTGAATTGCTGGGCCGCGGCATCCGTGTCAACGCAGTGAGCCCCGGACCGGTCGAGACTCCGTTGTACGACAAGCTCGGGATTCCGGACGCGTATCGCGAGCAGCTCAACAAAGAGATTGCGGCAAGCATTCCGCTTGGGCGCTTCGGTACGTCCGACGAGGTGGCCAAAGCCGTGCTGTATCTGGCTTCTGACGAGTCGCGCTGGACGGTCGGCTCTGAAATCGTCGTTGACGGCGGCCGCTTGCTGAATGGTTAAGCGCGTAGCCCAAGAATTGGGCGAATTCTGTGCCGCGGTTTCTGTTTGATAAACCATCCAGGGCCACAAGACACAATGAACACACTTACGCTAATAAGTCATCCACTGTGCCCATTCGTCCAGCGCGCCACAATCGTGCTTCTTGAGACAGGCCAACGTGGAGGACGCGATCTTGTTCGAAAGCGTGGTCATTTGCGAGTACCTTGACGAAACGCAGGGCGGCGCGGCGATGTACCCCGCTGACGCGCTGTCTCGCGCCCGACACCGGGCGTGGATCGAGTTTGCCACCCAGACCTTCGCCGAAGCTTGGCAGTTCCTCCACGCTCGCGACTCTGGGACTGCCGATGCCAAGCGCACCGCATTTCGCGAACGGCTCGGCAAGCTGGAGTCGGAAATGGGCATGGGGCCGTTTTTCGCGGGCGCGGCCTTTGGCATGGTCAATGCGGTTTACGCCCCGCTCTTCCGCTACTTCGGAATCATCGACGGGACGGTCGCGCATCAGATCTTCGACGGTCTTCGCTCCGGCACTGCGCTCATTGGCCGAACGCAGCGGCGAGACCGGCTATCTCGCAGTGCCCTGCGGTACGCGCGAATACCGTCTACCGCTTCGCGGCTGGGCAACCAGGCAGACGAGCTTGGGCCTTGCGCTCAATTCTATCGGGGACGTCGTCTTTGGCGGAAATCATGTTTTCACTCATCCCGAGTCCCCGCGCCCCTTGAAATACGGACAGGGCCAGGTCCTCTACCCGCGCTGCGCCACCTCAATGAAATCGCGATCCGTCTTACTTGAATCGCAGCGCTAGGCCCTTGTTGTGCACCGTCGCACCAACTTAGTGGCTCAGGCCAACCATCCCTACATAGTTCTCGGCTAGCGCTGTGGCGCCGGCTCGGGACGACGTCACGTATCGTAGCTCCGATACTTGAAGCTGCTGATCAAACGGGCTCGCGTCATCAAACCGATGCAGCATGCTGGTCATCCACCAAGAAAAGTGCTCAGCCCGCCAAATGCGCTGAAGCGCAGTGGCCGTGTAGGTGTTCAGTTTGTCCTCCGTGCCGTGCTTGTAGAAGCTATCAAGTCCTTCGGCCAAGATCTTCACATCGTTGACGGCCAGGTTCATTCCCTTGGCGCCGGTCGGGGGAACGATATGAGCGGAGTCACCCGCGAGGAACAGCCGGCCATGCTGCATGACGTTGGAGACAAAGCTGCGCATCCCCACGATGTTCTTCTGGAAGATGCGACCTTCCGTCACGCGCCAGCCATCGGCCTGGTCCAGTCGTGCGTGCAGCTCGGACCAGATTCGGTCGTCGGACCAGTTGTCAACTGAATCTTTGGGATCGCACTGGAAATACATGCGCTGAACCGTTGGGGATCGCGTGCTGATGAGCGCGAAGCCGCGGTCATGTCGCGCGTAGATGAGTTCATCGCTCGAAGGGGGCGCCTCAACGAGAATTCCAAACCAGCCAAACGGATAGAGTCGCTGGTGGTCCTTACGTACCGCCTCAGGAATGGCCTGGCGGCTGGGCCCCTGCGAGCCATCACAGCCGATCACGAAATCGCAGTGGATCTCGCAAGTATCGCCATCCTTTTCATAGCGGATGGAAGGCTTCGTCGATTCGATGTCGTGCAGGGACGTGTTCGACACGCCAAACACCGGCTTTCCGCCGGCGGCGACGCGCGCCGCGACCAGGTCTTTGATAACCTCGTGCTGCGCGTAGACCGTAATGGCATGACCGGTCAAATCGGTCAGATCAATACGATGCCGCTCACCTTCGAAAGCCAGCTCGAACCCACGGTGAAGAGCACCCTCCGCCACCATCCGCGTTCCCAGCCCCACTTCCTGCAGCAAGTCCATGGTCCCCTGCTCGAGCACACCAGCCCGGATGGTCGATTCGATCTCGTCACGGGTGCGTGACTCAATCACAACCGAGTCGATGCCCTTAAGGTGCAAAAGGTGCGACAGCAGCAGGCCCGCCGGACCTGCACCAATGATTCCAACCTGAGTACGCAAGATCGTCTCCATCCCGGCAATTAGTGCATTAAAAGCCATATTGATGTGGGAGGCTATTCATCGCGTCCCCACTTCATCCGCACTCAGCGTAGCAGCCGCAACGCCGAAATGTCAATGGTACGACCATTATGAATGAACGATAAAACTCGGGGGTGCGGTATGTGTGTCGATCCGCCGCCGTGCACATGAAATGTAATTACGATGCCGAATATATTGAGAGCATTCACTAACATAATGCCTCCCCTCACCGCAGCAGCGCTCCTCCACTCAGGGCTTACCCCACCTTCAGTTTGCCTTGACATGGATACCGCATCGGTCGATATAATCAATGGACCAACCATTGAACAATGAAAAGGATGGAGACAACATGCGATACCTGAAGTTGCCCCTGATGGCGGCATGTGCGTTCCTCGCGGGCAATGCGATCGCACAGGACCCCTACCCCTCGCGCCCGATTACTATCGTTGTGCCCTACCCTGCGGGAGGCACCAGCGACATCCAGGTCCGGAAGATCCAGGAACCGCTGTCAAAACTCCTGGGGCAGCCCGTCGTGGTGGACAACAAGGCCGGGGCATCTGGCGGTATCGCAGCCATGGCCGTCGCCCGCGCAAAGCCCGATGGCTACACCTTCCTGTACGCCAACAATGGGCTGCTGATCGCCCCGCTGCTTTACAAAAAATCTGGATACAACCCGCTTAAGGATTTCACCCCGGTTGGTACCGTGACGTCCGTGCCCTTGGTGCTGGTCGCGAACAAAGCTGTCCCGGCAAAGAACCTGCAGGAATTTCTCCAGTACGCCCGCAAGCAGCCTAACGGCGTTCGCTATGCGTCTGCCGGCACCGTTTCCTATGGTCACCTCGCGACTGTCCGATTTGGCCAGATGGCGGGCATCAAAGTCGACCATATCCCCTACAAGGGGGAAGCCGGCACGACCTTCGCCGCAAAAGCCGGGGAGGTGGACATGCTGCTCACGACCCCGTCGCCGACCATGCTCTCGCAAGTAGGCCCGGGTGGGCTCACGATGCTCGGGGTTGGTACCGAGAAGCCATCGCCTGTTGTGCCGGGCGTTCCCACCATCAACCAGGCTGTCCCCGGCTTTACCGCGGAAGCCTGGTTCGGACTGCTGGCGCCCGCCGGCACACCGGACGCGATCGTGCAGAAGGTCAATAGCGCCATTGCCACGGTGATGGCCGACAAGGGCGTTCAGGACTGGCTGATCAAGACCGGGGCCCAAGCACAGCCCTCTTCGTCTGCCGCCTTCGCTGCGATTCTGAAAAAGGAAACCGCGCAATGGCAGGACATCATCACCAAGTACAACATCCAAGCTGAATAGTCTGTCATCGCGCTATGTCTGAACAACTCGCATACGACCTGGTCGTCATTGGCTCCGGCGCCGCAGGCCTGGCTTGCGCCATTACCGCGCGCAAACGGGGCATGAATGTCGTGGTACTGGAGAAGGAGCCTGTCTTTGGCGGCACGACCGCCCTGTCAGGTGGCGTCCTGTGGGTGCCTCTCACCCATCATGGCTTGAAGCAAAACCCAAAAGATTCGATCGAAGCGGTTCAGGAGTTCCTGCGCAGCGAAACAGGCACCTTCTACGACGAGGCCGTCGCGAAGGCGTTCATCGAAGCCGGCCCGGAAATGGTCAATTTCTTTGAACGCGAGACAGACATGAAGTTCGTACCGACGCTGTACCCGGACTATCATCCGATTGCTCCCGGCGGCGTCGATGTCGGAAGATCCATCCTTGCTGCCCCCTTTGACATCAGGGGGCTTGGCAAGGATATGCCGAGACTCAAGCCACCTTTGAAGACCATCACCTTCATGGGGATGATGTTCAACTCGTCCAACGCTGACCTCAAGCACTTCTTCCGCGCCACCAAGTCTTTCCGGTCTTTCCTCTATGTGGCATGGCGTCTCGCGAATCACGTCAAGGAAATCGCGATTTACCGGCGAGCGATACATGTAACGAGTGGCAATGCACTGGCCGCCCGTCTCGCCAAGTCTGCCCTGGACCTGGGCATCCCTATCCTGACAGATACCCCCGCGTCTCAGCTGATCAGTCAGGGAGACCGCGTAATGGGCGTCGTTGCAAAGACCAGGGATGGCGAGAAGTCGTTCATGGCGCGTCACGGCGTCGTACTCGCATGTGGAGGATTTCCGCACGACCTCAAACGGATCGGCGCCGCGTATCCCCATCTGCGCCGCGGCCATCAACACCTTTCGCCAACGCCGAAGGGCAATACAGGTGACGGGGTGGCCATGGCCGAAACGGCAGGCGGCCACGCTAACATCCGATACACGTCGCCCGCAGCTTGGATGCCCGTGACCAAAGTCGATTTCGGCAATGGCGAGATTGGCGTATTCCCCCACTTGCTGGATCGCTATAAGCCCGGCGTCATTGGTGTGCTGAGCCACGGGGGGCGGTTCACCAACGAGTCCAATTCGTATCACGACGTGGGCTCCGCGATGATCAAAGCTTGCGAAAACCTCAAAGAGACGGCCATGTGGCTCGTCTGCGATCGAGAGACTCTCGGCAAATATGGGCTCGGCTATGTGAAACCCGCACCGATGCCGATCGGAAAATTTATCCGAAATGGCTACCTCTTCCGTGGCGACACGCTGGAGGACCTGGCGCGCGCAACAGGCATCGATGCTGCCGGCCTAGTCCAGACCGTCCACGAGTACAACAAGTCAGCCGAAGCCGGACAAGATGCTGAATTCGGCCGAGGGACGACTTCGTTCAATCGATTCCTGGGCGACCCGGATCACAAGCCGAACCCCTGTGTCGCCCCCATTAAGAAGGGACCGTTCTACGCCATCAAGCTGGTCATGGGCGACCTCGGAACCTTTGACGGGTTGACCACAAGCGTTGTAGGCGACGTGCTCAAGAAAGATGGGGCACCGATCCCGGGGCTCTACGCCGTCGGAAACGACCGTGCAAGCATGATGGGCGGCAACTATCCCGGCGCGGGCATTACCCACGGACCCAACATGACCTTCGCTTACATCACTGGCAAGCACATCGCCAAGCAGGCGGGGGCGGCGTGACCACCAGGAAGAGAGTTCTTGTGGACCATCGGGTCTACACCATTGCCCTGCGAAAGATGCCGGAGTTCCTCGACATCTTCCACCGGCTCGCCATGCCGATTCTGATGGAGACCCTCGGGCATCCGCTAGGGTTTTACACCAGCATGGTGGGCCCGCAGAACCAGTTCATCCATCTGTGGGCTTACGAGGACCTCACCGACTACGAGAACCGGTGCCGGGCCCGAGATAGCCACCCTCGCTTTGGGGAATATCTCGCGGCATCCGGTCACCTCATCACGGCACAGGAAACACGGCTAATCCGGATGACGGATATCCCACAGCTCCCATCCACGCAGTGAGCGGGAGGCGATGGGGCTGATTTTGCTTGAACAGACAGGCCGCTGGACGACGTGTCACGCCTGCCGACACCTTACCGGCTTCCGGCCTCGCAGCCCGCAATAATGAACAAAACGGAGACAACGATGGCAACCCAACCCAACAGGCAGCGCAGGATTCTCACCGCTACGGTGGGCGCCTTGTTCGTCAGCGCAAGCACGACGGTCATGGCGCAGTCCAAGGACTTTCCGACCAAGCCCATCCGCTTGGTCGTGCCGACCGCCGCCGGCGGAAACCTGGACCTCATGGCACGCATCCTCGGCGAGCACATGAGCAAGGCCTGGGGACAACAAATCGTTGTCGATTCGAAGCCGGGCGCAAACACGATGCTGGCCACCAGTGCCGTGGCCAGGTCGCCGGCAGATGGCTATACGGCGCTACTTACCGTGAGCGGCTTCGTGCAGAACCTCGTTCTCCAGCCCAACCCGCCGTACAAGGCGAGCGACCTGATCCCCGTGTCCCAAGTCGCCTGGTTGCCCGTTGCGTTGGCGTCGAGCACGAAGCTGCCCGCCACGGATCTGGCGAGCATCATCAAACTCGCCAAGGCGCAACCGGACAAATTCAGCTTCGGCAGCTACGGCATGGGTTCCGGGGGGCATATTATCGGCGAGGGCTTGAACCACCTCGCAGGCGTGAAGATCAAGCATGTCGCCTACAAGGGGGAATCCCCTGCCTTCACGGATCTCGTTGGCGGCAATATTGAACTGGCTTACGGATCGGTAGGACTCTACGCGCATCAAATGAGTGGCGGAAAGGTTCGACTATTGGCCGTCGCGAGCACGAAGCGGCTCAAGACCTTTCCCGACGTCCCCACCTTCGCGGAAGCGGGATATCCTGACATCAACATCCCGGGATGGGGCGGCATCTTCCTGCCAGCTGGTACGCCTGCGGCGATCGTCGAGAAGTTTAGCCAGGAAATTCGACGTGTCGTCGCCCTGCCCGACGTTCAGAGGAAGATCCTCGAAATGGGATTCGAGCCGACCGTCACGACCAGCGCTCAGTTTTCGGAACTCATTGCGAGCGATATCAAACGCTGGGGCAAGATCGTTCTCGACAACAACATCAAGCTAGACTAGCCACACGCCGGCTTCCGGCCGCAAGAGCCCAGCGGATCGTTCGTTCCGCCGGGCTCTTTGTCTTTCCAGCTCCACCGCCTTCGCATCCATCTTCGTGCGCTTGCCTCGCCCCCGCCATCGCTCGTCCCTTCTCTCTATTGCATATGGTTGAACCAATGATATTATCGACGTGGAGACAGATCCAAACGGAGCAAACATGACCATCAAAGGCAAGGCATGCATTGTGGGCGCTTACGAGCACCCCACACGCAAAGCACCAGACAAGACCGTCGCCCAGTTGCACGCCGAATGCGCGAAAGGCGCGCTCGAGGACGCCGGGCTGACCCTTCAAGACGTGGACGGCTATTTCTGCGCCGGCGATGCCCCCGGACTGGGGGCAAACAGCATGGCCGACTACTTGGGCCTGACGCATCTTCGCTACGTAGACACCACGGATACAGGTGGCTCCGCCTACCTGATTCACGTATCGCACGCCGCGCAGGCGATTGCTGCCGGCAAGTGCAATGTCGCACTCATTACGCTCGCCGGGCGCCCTCGTACTGAAGGGGCGAGCGGCGTCGGCGTTGGCGCGCGACTCGTCACCGCGTCCACGCCAGACGTACCGTGGGAAATGCCGTATGCGCCCGTGACGGTCAACATGTATGCCCTGGCAGCCGCACGGCATATGTACGAATTTGGCACCACTTCCGAGCAACTCGCTTGGATCAAGGTGGCCGCAGCGGCCCATGCACAGCACAACCCCCATGCGATGCTGCGAGAACCGGTGACGGTGGAAGACGTTCTCGCATCCCCGTTGATCGCCGATCCTCTCCATAAACTGGATTGCTGCGTGGTCAGCGACGGCGGTGGTGCGCTCGTCGTGGCACGACCGGAGATCGCCCGACGACTGCAACGGCCCATTGTCAACGTACTGGGCGCAGGCGAAACGATCAAAGGCCAACTGGGCGGCAATGTCGACTTGACCTGGTCCGGGGCGGCCATCTCCGGACCCGCCGCGTTCGAAGAGGCAGGCGTCAGGCCATCAGACATCCAGTACGCCTCCATCTATGACAGCTTCACAATCACGGTCCTAATGCAACTGGAAGACCTCGGATTCTGCAAGAAAGGCGAAGGTGGCAACTTTGTGGCGGACGGCAACCTCATCTCTGGGGTAGGCAAGCTCCCGTTCAACACGGATGGCGGCGGCCTGTGCAACAACCATCCTGCCAATCGTGGCGGCATTACCAAGGTCATCGAAGCTGTCCGGCAACTCCGCGGTGAGGCCCACCCGAAGGTCCAGGTAGCCAATTGCGGCCTGGCCCTCGCACAAGGTACGGGCGGTCTGCTCGGATCGCGGCATGGCAGCGCAACATTAATTCTGGAAAGGGAATGAGCAATGAGCACCCCCTACGTTGAACGCCCGCTTTCGCCTCCGCTGACCGACGCCAGTACCGAGCACTACTGGCGCCTTGCTCGGGAAGGTGTTCTGAGCACGAAACGATGCAAGTCCTGCAGCAAGCTGCATTGGTACCCCCGCGCGCTGTGCCCCTTCTGTCAGGGTGACACCGAGTGGGAAGGCCTGTCCGGACAAGGAACCATCTACAGCGTGAGCGTTACCCGCAAGGCTGGCCCCACGCCCTACGCCATTGCCTACGTCACACTCGACGAAGGGCCAACAATGCTCACTAACATCGTCGATTGCGACCTGGACACCCTGACAATCGGCCAACGCGTCAAGGTTTGCTTCAAACCGGCCGAGGGCGACGATGCCGTCATCCCAATGTTCACCCCGGTATAGCGAGCCCCTCATGGAAACTCTCGCCTTCGAAGTCATCAACCGCGTCGGATGGATCCGGCTGACCCGATCCAAAAAGCACAACCCATTTGACGCGGAGTTGCGTTCCGAACTGATCTCGGTCCTCGAGCGCGCCCGCAGCGACTCGGAGATTCGTGCACTCGTCCTGATCAGTGAACCGGGCTCGTTTTGCGCCGGCGGCAACTTGCAGTTGTTGCGTGAACATGTCGATTCAGGTCCGGCATACTGGCAACATCGCATCAAGGAAGGTCTGCGCTTCATTCACGACATGTTGAGCCTGGGAAAACCAGTGATCGCTGCAGTGGATGGTCCAGCCTTCGGCGCAGGCTTTGCGCTGGCGCTGGCGGCAGACATGGTCATTGCCACCCCGCGCGCCCGATTCTCCATGGCGTATTTGCGATTGGGCCTCGTACCAGATTTGGGTGCACTGTACCTGTTGCCGCGGGCCGTGGGTCTGCAACGCGCGAAGGCGTTGATGTTCTCGACCCGGGAGCTTTGCGCAGACGAAGCGCAGCGAATGGGCCTTGTCATGGAAGTTCAGCCGAGCGACGCCCTGGAAGACCGGGTGCGCGATATCGCGGAAAGCCTGACGCACGCCGCCCCGGCGGCTCTGGCTTTGACCAAAGCCGCCCTGAATGCGTCCTTGGATGTTGACCAGCAGTCGATGTTCAGTCTGGAGGCTGCAAGCCAGGCCGCCGCTTTTTCCGCGCCCGAGCCTCGGATCGCCATCGATGCCATGTTGGCCAAACGCACGCCGCCCTTCCGCGGCGTCCCGCCTGCCTCAACGTGATCGCCGAGCGCGCAGGCCCACGGGGCTGCGCGCTCGGCACCATCCCACCCATATCGCTCACTTACGCAAGGGAGCAATGCCTGCGACTTAGGTGGCCTCCCGGCTGGGAAAATCCGTCCGATCACATCCCGCAACGCAAGGGACAACCGCTGCTTTGCGCCCGCGGGAACGCCGAAGGCCATTGTCGAGCAATTGCATGCGGCCATCACAAGCGCCTCGAGTTCGCCCGAATTCCAACGCCAGATGCTCGACAATGGTCTCGAAGTCGCACCTCCCCTGTCACCCGAGCAATTCGGCGCGCTCATGCGCAAATCGCATGCGGAGTGGCTAGCCATCAAACAGGCGAGCGCGATCCGCGTCGACTAATTCGTCATTAGGCGCCATCCTGCCGCGACAGTGCCTAAAGGTGCGGCGGGCACGAGCATCCGCTTACGACGAGCAAAAAAAGGGCGCCTCACGGCGCCCCAAAGCATGAATTCGAAACGCGATTCAGAAGATGTGGCGGATACCAATGGCCGCCCCCACCTGGCTGCTCTTGCCCGCACCGAGCAGGTAGCTGCCGCTGGTGGCAGTGGTTGCTATCCCGCCGAATGCCAAGGCAGCGTTCTTGGCGTATGCGGTCGTCAGATAGACATTGGTCCGTTTCGAGAAGTCGTAGCTCGCCATGAAGCTAACCTGATAGGGGCTGTTGCGATCGACTTCCGCGCCGTTGTACTGGGCGCGAATGGTGTGCAGCTTGTCGTAGTAGTAGGCCAGCGTCAAATTGACTTTCGGGGCGGCCTGATAGTTGATACCAAACCAGAGGAAATCGTCTCGAAACGCCACCGAGCCGTTCGAAAACTCGTTGCGCCCCCAGCGATAGCCACCAGACAGCCGAATCGGACCCATGTTGTAGCCAGCCGCAATCGCGGCCTTACGGAAGTTCCCGATGCCCGTGTCGCCGAGCGCCGTCAGCGTGGGATAAAACTGGTCATACGCGACCGACATGCCAAAGTTGCCAGGCGAGTACTCCAGGGACGCGCCGTAGCCTGCGTTTGCGCGGAACTGCCCCGGAGTCTCGCCCGCCCCAAAGACCCCGTTGCCGAACGTCCAGTGCGCACGCGCCGAAATCGCGCCCCGCTCAATGAGATAGTTCAGACTGTTGTCGTTGCGCAGGTTCATCCCGATGAGCAGCCCCAACGGCTCGTACATCGGCGCGTACGCGGTGGGGGAATAGTTGGCCAGGCCACGAAACAGGGTGCTGTACTGCCGACCGAACGTCAGCGTGCCATAGGTCGCGCTGCTCAGGCCCACGAATGTCTGCCGGTCATAGAGCTTGGCGGCGTTAAATTGCGTGCCCGTATCGGTGGAGAAGCCACCTTCCACAGTAAACACCGCCTTGAGGCCGCCGCCGAGATCTTCCGTTCCACGCATGCCCCAGCGATTGCTTGCAAAGCCCCCGCCGCTATTGCGCAAGGCGCTGCCGGATACACCACTGGTATTCGTAAGCTTGTTCACATACTCGATATTCGAGTCAATGACGCCATACAGGGTCACACTGGCATTGGCATGCCACGCAGCCCCGGACAACCCAACGGCTGTCAGAGCAAGCATCGTTTTCTTCACCTTGTCTCCTCCGGTTCTCTTTCGTCATCTCGCGAGCAATGCCTCGCTAAGAGCTTCAGGCGCTGGACTTGTCTGATGCCGTCCGTTCGCTTCGACGGATTAAATAGCATTGGTTGAACCATAGGTATAGTGGAAAACCCGATCGATGTTCTCATTGGTTCAACCACTGCTATTATGAGGGGGTGAGTTGGTGCGTCGCGCGCCCGCGTTGGCACATCAGGGCTCGCCCCTTACCCCTCTCGGTGCCCCAATCGCCATCTCAGTATTGCCACCCTTAGCTTGCTTAAGCCCCGACGCCATGAATGAACTTGACCACGCCTCCATCAAGCACGAGATCCGATTTCTGGCCTCAGAAGTGGGCCTGCCCGCGGAAGCGAACAAAGAAACACGGTCTTCCCTGCTCAAAGACCTGCGTACGCTGACTAGGTCAATCATCAGCGCCTCCCCAACCCTGACGCAGACGCAGCGTCGCGCCCTACTGGTTTCCGCCGTGGACGAGTCAGTCTCGGAAGGGGATTTTCAATCGTCGGTGCTGTTAATGGCGGCGGGCAGTGAACTGTCGATCCGTTGGCCGAATGCCATGATTCAGTCTCTGATCCAAGAAGTCGGCAGACAGAGCCAGCTATTCCGCTATGTGTTCTGGATGGTCGTCAGGCGTTCGACATGAAGCATGGCGCGTCCGCCTTTCCCTAAACGCTTTCAGGAGTTGTTTTGTGCCTAAATGGATAACGACATCCGAGAGCATTGCGTTGAACGTCAGAGGTTCGGTGGCCCTCCATGCTGTCGGAGGGAGTCCCAGCGGCGGTCATCGAAAACGCGGCGCTCAGTGTCGGAATGCCGGTCGGCCCCCCCTAGCCGTCATGGACGAGACATCGATGGCGCTCAGTTTGTCCGTCAAGAAGCAGACCGAGCAAGACTTGGCTGCCTTGGGCAAGACCATGCCCTCGCACCCAGGCTGGGCGGTCATTTCGCGCATGGCCGAGGGCTTGAACCGCCCCGGCAGGGCTGGCGGCGGCGGATTCTACGAATACCGCAAGAACAAACCGAAGCACCTTTGGTCGGGCCTCACCCAGGAGTTTGGTAAGGCAGACGTCGAGTTCTCGCTGGAGGATCTGCGCGACCGGATTCTCTACATCCAGGCCATTGAAGCAATCCGCATTATGGAGGAAGGCGTTATCGAGACAACGCGCGACGCCAACATCGGTTCCATCCTCGGCATCGGCTTCCCCCGCTGGACCGGTGGCGTCATTCAGTTCGTGAACATGACTGGCACCCGCCGGTGCGCTGAACGCGCCGCAGAGCTCGCGAAGCGATTCGGCGAACGTTTCAGCCCGCCACCCCTGCTTGTCCACAAGGCTGAACGTAACGAGCGTTTCGAGTAATGAAGGAACGGCCGTGGGATTGGACACGTCCTTGGTACCGGCAGACGCCTGGACGTGGACGGGGGAACATCCACCGGCCATCCATCTTTCCTACGAAATCGGCGTCGGTCAAACGCTCTAGGGTGGACCGATGCCAAGCCGATGTTCAAAAGCGTGCGACGTAGGTCCGATAATGCAACAGCACAGAAACTTAGCGGGCGTGGAAACGCAGGAAGGCATCCCACTGCTCTACTTGCTCGTCCTTCTCTATCCTGCGCAGGCAAGAGGCCACGACATTGACACGCTGCTTCGTCAATACGGGTTGCCGACAACGCTACAGGGCAATGCGACTCAAGACGTCTCACTGCTTCAATTCGCACGAGTCATGCGACGTTTGCAGCGTGCATTGCGCGACGAAATGATGGGCGTGTGCTCACGGGCGGTGCGCCCTGGGACGTTTTTGCTTGTCGCTCGGCAGATGCTTCTCAGCCCATCGCCTCGGCGACGCGTTGCGCGTGGGTTGCAGTCTGTACCGGCTCGCCATCGACGAATTCTCGCCGCGTCTGCGTACAAAAGGCGAGGTGGCCTGCTTGGAAATTGTGGACAACAGTCCCGCCGGAACATATCGCTCCACCGGCCATTTGATCTTGCTGTATGGCGCCATCGGCCTGATGTCATGGCTGGTCCAAAGACCCATCGCGATCCACGAGGTGTCTCTTCGACAGTACTTTCTGGACGGCACTGCAGTATCTGCGCTCTTTCAGGCGCCCGTATGCCCCGGTAACAAGAGCCGGATCACGTTTGATGCGAGCCATCTCGATGACCGCGTCGTCACCGATCTTCGGGGCCTCCGGTCTTTCCTGCTGCACTGGCCCGCGCGGAGAATGGCGCTGTACTCCGAAGATATGCCCGTTGCGATACAGGTAAGGAAGCGTCTCTACCAGTGGGACGTAGCACGGCTACCGACTTCGGCAGAGTTGGCGGCAACCATGGGACTCACCGACAAGGGATTGCGCCGAAAGCTCTTCCAGGAAGGACAAAGCTTCCGGGCGATTATCGATGGGGTGCGTCGCGACGCGGCCATTCGTCTGCTCGACCAATCCAGGCTGACCGTAGCCGAAATCGGCATCCGCTTGGGCTTCTCCGAGCCTAGTGCATTTCACCGTGCATTCCGACGCTCCACCGGCCTGACGCCGGTTCAGTACCGACGTCAAGACTCGGGCCGCGCGGACTAGGAGGCGCTGTACCCGCCATCGACAGTCAGTTCGGTACCGCTAATGAACTGCGATTCCTCCGCGCAGAGGAACGAGATGAGGTTAGCCACATCCGTCGGCTGGGCCCACCGACCCAGTGGCGTCTTTTGCGCGACGATGTCTGCCGCGGCACCTGCAGACGCCAGCGGAACTCCATGACTGATCATGTCCTGCATCGCTCCCATACCGAGCGGGGTCTCCACCAGCCCGGGATGAACGGAGTTGACGCGGATCCGGGCTTTACCGAACTCGATCGCCAAGGCTTTGCTCATCAGGCGTACCGCCCCCTTCGAGGTGCAGTACGCCGCGTGCATCCCGCCTCCCTTCTGCCCGAGGATCGAGCAAAGGTTGACAATGGAGGCGCTCCCATATTCGGACGCCGTCTTCGAAAGAAGCGAGTAGGACGCTTGGGAGCCAAGCCAGACACTGTCAACGTTGATCGCCTGCTGCCGACGGTACAGGGAAAAATCGGTCTCAAGGAACGGGCGCACCACCATGAGCCCGGCGCTGTTGACCAAGCCATCAAGCCGGCCCTCTGTCTCTTCAATGCACTGAATGACGCGCCGCCATGCACCCTCTTCCGTGACGTCGTGCAGCAGGCCAGTCGCGATGCCGCCAGCGGCGCGAATCATCGCCGCGGTCTTTTCCGCGCCGTCGTGGTTGAGGTCGGTGGCAAACACTTTGGCGCCCGCTGCACCCAAGGTCAGGGACGTTTGCCGGCCGATGCCACTTGCGGCGCCAGTTACCAAAATGACTTTGTTCTGAAGTTGCATAGCTATCTTCTCAATATGTATTCATCAGCGAGTTTCAGTTCGCACGTTTGACCGAAAGCGTCTGCGGCAACGTATACCCCGCCAGTCCTTCCTCCCCGTTCTCGACACCCGCCCCGGATTGCTTGTGTCCGGCCATTGGGGTGTGAGGCGTGACCGCCTGTATCTGGTTGATCCAGACCGTTCCCGTCTGCAACTGGCTAGCGATCTCGAGGGCCACCGTCTCGTCGCGGCACCATACCGAGCCTGCCAGGCCGTACTCCGACGCATTGGCGCGGGCCACCACCTCGGCAACACTACTGAACCTCAGCAGCGGCAGGATTGGACCAAATGGCTCCTCCTTGACGATCCGCGCATCATCTGGCGGGTTGTCCACCAGCGTCACTGGGATGAAGTACCCAGGCCCGCTCACAACGTCGCCGCCGGCCAGGAACCTGAGATGGTTGTCCTTGCAGTCCTGAAGCAAGCCTTCGAGACGCTCAAATTGCCGGATGTTCTGTACTGGCCCGAGCTCAATGCCGTCTCGCTCGCCGGGCCCCATCGGTGTCTTCTCGGCCAGACGGACGAGCGCCTCTGCCATACGGTCGTAGATGGAGTCGTGGATATACACGCGCTTTGCGGCAATGCAGATCTGTCCGCTATTGACGAAAGCTCCCCAGAACAGCTTTTCCGCCACGGTCTCGATATCGACGTCTGGCATGACAATCGCGGCGTCATTGCCGCCAAGTTCCAGAGTCAGCCGTTTGAGGCTTCCGGCCGCGCTCGCCATGACGCGCCTGCCCGTTGCCGTCGAGCCTGTGAAGGAGAGCTTGTCGACGCCCGCATGTGCCGACATCCATGGGCCCAGTTCGTCCCCACCACTGACGACATTGAACACACCGGGCGGCAGCACATCGCGCAGTAGTTCTCCAAGACGCAGGGTCACCAGGGGCGTGAATGGCGACGGTTTGAGGACAAGCGTATTGCCGGTCAGCAGCGCCGGCGCAATCTTCCACGCGGCAAGGACGACCGGATAGTTCCAGGGCACCATGGCGCCCACGACACCCATCGGCACGCGCCGGGTCAAGACGTAGGCTTGAGGGTTGTCTTGGATCACCACATCAGGAAGGTTCATCCGTGCAAGCTCCGAGAACCAGTAAGCGGCGTTCGCCACTTCGGCCTTGGCGCGTGCCAGGGGCTTACCTTGCTCTCGCGTTAGCAGTCTCGCCAGCTCGTCCTGGTGTGTGACATAGACTGCTGCAATCCTCGTCAAATACGCCTGGCGCGTCGACCATGGCAACGCCGCCCATGCGGGCTGGGCTGCGCGCGCCGCCCGAACTGCGGCATCAAGCAGTTCTGGCTCGCAATCCGGCGCTTTTGCAAACACCTCGCCAGTGGCCGGATCAATCACATCAATCGAGCGCGCCGTACTGGCGGACTTGCCGCCGATAGTCAGCGTGAAGGGGTGCAGGGTATCCATTTGGGCGCTCATGCAGCAATTTCTCCGTGTGAGGGCGTGATCGCGCGCGCAGGCGTAACACGGATGTTCAGTGTTTTCAGACCACCAACCTGGTTGCTAGCGATGAATTCAGGATCGCCAACAACTTCGATACGCTCCGTGCGCGTCAGCAGTTCGGTAAAGAAGGCACGCATGCTGGCCCTCGCGAGATTTTGGCCCAGGCAGGCGTGAATCCCGAATCCGAATCCCACATGCTTGTTGGGGGAGCGATCGATGCGAAAACAGCGAGGATCGTCAAAAACCTCTTCGTCGAAATTCGCACTGTGATAGAACAAGGCGACCTCCTCCCCTGCCCGAATCGTCTTGCCTCGCAGCTCGAAATCTCGTGTCGCCGTGCGAACAAAATGCTTGACAGGGCTACCGTGGCGGAACATTTCCTCCACCGCCGTCTGCATCAGTTCGGGATGTGCACGAAGACGCTCCATCTCTCCCGGCTGTTTCAGGAGGTAGTAAAGGCCGCTGCCCATGGACGAACTCGTAGTGTCATGCCCCGCCGTCGCAAGGATGACGTAGTAGGAGACCGCTTCCATTAGGGGCAGCGGCTGGCCATCTACCATCGCATGCGCGATCAGCGAGCCCAAGTCTTCCTTGAGCGGGGCCGCGCGCCGCTCGCCAAGCATCTTTCCGAAGTAGGAGAAGTACTCCTTGGCGACGGCGCTCTTGCCATTTGTATCGGCTCCGTCGCGCCGAAGCGTCGGATCCTTGGGTGCCAGGAATTGCTGCGTCAGCCGAAGCAGGTATGCGTGATCCTCCTCAGGTACCGCCAGCAGTGTCATGACAATCTGCAGCGGATACCAGACCGCAATCTCCCTGCAAAACTCGCACGCACCCTGTTTCTGGAGCAGTCTGTCCACCAGCGCGCGAGCGCGTTCCTGAATGATCGAGTCGAGTCGCTTGATGCTTGCGGGCATGAAATAGGACTGCGTGAGGCCTCGATACTTCTTGTGGTCGGGCTCGTCCATATGAATCATCGTTCGGACGAGCTTCCCGTTGGTGTTGGCCGTCTCCTCATTGCGGATCCGAAGCTCCACGTCATCGAGGATAAAGCTCTTTGGCGACGCGATGAAGACATCGGGATGTTTCCCAATTTCGACAATGTCGGACTGTTTCGTCACCGCCCAGAACGGCGGATGACTGGGCGCAGCCGTCCAGTGCAAGGGATCCTCCCGTCTCACCTGAGCAAACAGCTCATGCATCCGCTCTGGATCGGCATAAAGCTCGTGGCTTGCGAGTTCCTTGTCGATGTTCTGCATTTCCATTCTCGTCCCCTCAATGTGGTCAAAGGTCCAGCAACAGCTCTGGGGTTCTGGCGCGCGAGCGGCACGGCATAAAGCAGTCGTTGCGAGCCTTATCTTCATCGGTCAAATAGTGGTCGCGATGCTCGGGCACTCCATCGAGAACCGTGGTCGCGCAGGTGCCGCAAATTCCTTGCTCGCAGGACATCGAGAGGGAGATGCCCGCCTCCAGCAGTGCTGCCGCGGCGCTCACCCCACAAGGCACGTGCACCTTCTTCCCCGATGAGGACAGAATCAGATCGAAGGCAGTCTCATCGGCCAGGGCGTCGGGCTGTGTGGTGGGCGGAGCGAAGAACTCCCGATGTAGCTGGCGCTTGTCCCATCCGAGCGCTGCCGCCGTCGACAGGATGTGGTCGATAAATCCCGACGGACCGCAGACGTACACCTGGTCATCGGGGCCCCGCTGCTGCAATACCTTGCGCGCGTCGAATGGCGGTGCTTCCGGTGGCAGATCGTGATAGAAGCGGGTACGCGCCGAAAATCGGGTCTTTATCCGGGCCGTAAAGGCCGTTTTCGCCGCCTCACGTGTACAGTAATGGAGTTCAAACTCTCGATTGGCGTTTGCCAGCGTCTCAGCCATCGCCAGTAGCGGTGTAATCCCGATTCCGCCGGCGATAAGCAGTGTCCGGCCTTCGCCCGGTAGCAATTCGAATTCATTACGGGGGAAGCTGACCCTGACCAGTTGGCCGGGCTGGATCGCTTGATGCATGCCGACGGATCCGCCCCGTGAATCTTCCGTACGTAGGACCGCAATGAGATAGCGATGTCGCTCGGCTGGATCGTTGCACAGGGAGTACGCGCGCGATACACCAGGTGCAACGTCTACCAGGATATGCGCGCCAGCTTCAAAGGCCGGCAGTGGCGCTCCATCCGGATGCATCAACTCAAAGGACATAATGCCTTCCGCTTCCTGCCGCCTTGCTGCAAGCCTTAGCTCGAGGAAGGGTGTCTCACCTACAATGTCGTTCATCTTTGTCTCCATCCGATTTCGCTTCCGACCTTGGCCCGATGAGGCCGGAAAATGCGTGGAGATAGCTTAGAGTTCTTAGCGGGAAACGGCGATGACCGATTTGGTCAACTTTGCTGACCGAAATGCCTAACGCCGCGCGATGCCGATCGACTCTTGTTTCTTGTGGATCACCTATCAAGTCGACACGTAGCGACTCGAAGACATCGTCCGAATATCCATCCCGAAGCGACAGGGGCCTGGATTGACGACAACCCAAACTTCCTCGACATAGAAGCGCACGCCTAACAGGGCTCGCCCAGCAAAAGAAAAGCGGCGCCGTTCAGCGCCGCTGTAAGCCAGCAGGAGCAAGCTGGTTGAAGTCACCACCCGAAAACAATTGCAGACAGGTCCCTGCGGCAACGCGCGGGACGCCGTCAACCAAACACGTTAGAGTGCCCCCAACAGCTCGGGAACCACGGTGTTCAGGTCCCCCACCAGGCCGTAATCCGCCACCGAGAAGATCGGGGCTTCGGCGTCCTTGTTGATCGCCACGATCACCTTGGAATCCTTCATGCCGGCCAGATGCTGGATCGCGCCCGAGATACCGACGGCGATGTACAGCTGCGGCGCGACGATCTTGCCGGTCTGGCCTACCTGATAGTCGTTCGGCACGAAGCCGGCGTCGACTGCCGCGCGCGATGCACCCAGCGCAGCGCCCAGCTTGTCGGCCAGCGGCGTCAGCACCTTGGTGTAGTTCTCGCCCGACCCCACGCCGCGGCCACCCGAGACGATGATCTTGGCGGCGGTCAGCTCCGGACGGTCGCTCTTGGTCAGCTCGCGCGACACAAATTGCGACAGGCCCGCGTCGGCAACCGCCGGCAGCGTTTCCACGCTGGCCGAGCCGCCCTCAGCCGCAGCCTGGTCGAACGCCGTGCCGCGCACGGTGATCACCTTGATCTTGTCGGCCGACTTGACCGTGGCGATCGCGTTGCCGGCGTAGATCGGACGCTCGAACGTGTCGGGCGAATCGACCTTGGTGATGTCCGACAGTTGCGCCACATCGAGCTTGGCAGCCACGCGCGGCAGGATGTTCTTGCCCGAGGCGGTGGCCGGCGCGACGATATGCGAGTAGTCGCTGGCGATGGCCAGGATCTGCTCGGCGACGTTCTCGGCCAGGCTGTCGGCAAAGTACGGCGCATCGGCCAGCAGCACCTTCGCCACGCCGGCGATCTTCGCGGCGGCGTCGGCAGCGGCCTTGGCGTTCGAGCCGGCCACCAGCACGTGGACATCGCCGCCGCATTGGGCGGCTGCCGTCACGGCGTTCAGCGTGGCGGCCTTGATCGATTGATTGTCGTGTTCAGCAATGACAAGTGCAGTCATGTTCTATCTCCCCGCGCTCAGATAACCTTGGCTTCAGACTTCAGCTTTTGCACCAGCGTGGCAACGTCCGGCACCATCACGCCGGCGCTGCGCTTGGCAGGCTCGACGACCTTGACGGTGGACAGGCGCGGCTTCACGTCGACACCGAGGTCTTCCGGCTTGACGGTTTCCAGCGGCTTCTTCTTGGCCTTCATGATGTTCGGCAGCGTCACGTAGCGCGGCTCGTTCAGGCGCAGGTCGGTGGTCACCACGGCCGGCAGCTTGACCGACACGGTTTCCAGACCGCCATCCACTTCCCGCGTGACCGACGCCTTGCCGTCAGCAACCACCACCTTCGAGGCGAACGTGGCTTGCGGCAGCCCGGCCAGCGCGGCCACCATCTGGCCGGTCTGGTTCGAGTCGTCGTCGATGGCCTGCTTGCCCAGGATCACCAGGCTCGGCTGTTCCTTGTCGATCAGCGCCTTGAGCAGCTTGGCCACGGCCAGCGGCTGCAGGTCTTCATTCGATTCCACCAGGATGCCGCGGTCGGCACCGATGGCCATCGCGGTACGCAGGGTTTCCTGGCACTGCGACGTTCCGCAAGAAACCGCGACCACTTCCGTCGCCACCCCCGCCTCTTTCAGACGCACGGCTTCCTCGACTGCGATCTCATCAAAGGGATTGGCACTCATCTTGATGTTGGCCAAGTCGACGCCCGAACCATCCGACTTCACGCGGACCTTGACGTTGGAGTCCACCACTCGCTTCACTGCGACAAGTATCTTCACTGCTTCACCTATCAGACTTCGTTTAACTTGTGTGACGGCCCCGCTCGCTTCCATCTATGCCACGGGGAGTCGTTCCTTATGCGCGACCCGCCAGCACGGCCCTGCCATTCGCGAGGACAATGACATCTCGCTCCTTCAGCCGCGCACGGAATGCCACTTCGGAATTCGAGGTTTTCCAACAATCGAGCAAGAGAGTTTCTCCGGGATACACCGGTGAGGTGAGACGCGCGCGAATGGATTGGAGCAGGCTCGCGTCGTACCCACAGTAGGCCTTGACGATGCCGTGACACGCGTTGCCGTAGGTTGCCAGCCCGTGCAAGATGGGGCGCGTAAAGCCCGCCTTCGCGGCGACGGCAGGGTCGATGTGCAGCGGATTCAGGTCACCAGACAGGCGATAAAGTACAGCCGCGTCCTGTCGCGTCGGCAGCTCCACCGTAACTTCGGGCGCAGTCTCGGGCGTTGACGGCGAGGCAGGCGCGGCTTCGTCCCCGCCTCCGTTCTTGGAGAATCCACCGTCGCCGCGCAGGAAGAGCACTTGTTCCGTTGTCGCAAACTGCTCGCCAGTCGCTGCGTCATGCAAAGTTTTCTCGACGTGCAGCACTGCGCCTTTCCCTTCGCCCTTGTCCACGATCCGTACCACGCGACTGCGTCCGATCAGGGAGCCGGAGGCAGGAAGGGGCTTGTGCAACGTCACGCCCTGCTCACCATGAACCAGCTTGAGGAAGTCGATTCCGAGCTCTTTGCGGTCACGCATCCAGGAACCCGGCGAGGCAAGAACTGCCGCCATCGTCGGCAAGGTGACGAGATTCTTCTCGTAGACGAACTGCAGTTGTTGCGCGTCCAGCGGATCGGCGCCGATCCCCAAGCCGAGTGCATAGAGAATGCTATCTTTCTCGGTGTAGTGGTGCTGAACATCGCCCGACTGCCAGGCTTTGGTCTTCTCGTAGTCAATCATGCGTGTACTCACTTTTTGGCAACGCAGGCCAACGGAATTGCGCTGGCTCTTTGGCCGCAAACCGACGAACCGATTCACGTGCGTAGTCACTGCCACCGGCGATGGCCTGGCCTGCGGCCTCCAGATTCAGCATGGTCTCCAGGTCGCATTGCAGCGACTTCTGTAGAGCCTGCTTGGACAGGCTCACCGCTGTGGCTGAGGCACCTTCGAAACTGCGCGCAAGCTCCAGTGCGCGCGCCATCAGTCTTTCCGGGGCCACCACTTCCATGGCCAGCCCCATCTCTTTCGCCTCGTCTGCGTGGAATTCCCGTGCAGAGAACACTAGCTCCTTCGCACGCTGGAGCCCAACAATGCGCGGCAACGTGTACCAGGCCCCGTTGTCTGGTACGAGGCCTACACGATGAAAGGCAACCGACATCCTGGCGCGATATGAGCAGATAACAATGTCCGCCAGGATTGCAAGGCTCAGTCCACCGCCATACGCGACGCCGTCGACTGCCGCAATAACGGGCTTGTCGAGAGACGATATGGCCAGGACGAGATCCCTGTAAGCATTCAGCCCCTCACGGCGCTCCTCCGGATTCCGCTGGCCTGCGCTCCCCATCCCCTTGACGTCGCCGCCGGAGCAGAAATCGCTTCCTGCGCCCGTCAGCAGCACTGCGCGTACCCGCGGATCCGAACGAAACCATCGGAACATCTGCGTCATGGCATCCGCCATGGCAGGCACCAGCGCATTTTTGGCACGCGGCCGGTTTAGGGTGACAATGGCCACCCCGCCTTCATATGTCAGCTTGACATCTTCACTGTCGCTCATACTGATCCTCACCAAAGTGAAACTGGCAACCCATCTTTACGTGCGCCGGAGACCGTCCAGCTCCGCCATCAACAGCGCGGTCTGCGCGGTGGCGGTTACCCGGTCGGCTACCTTTGGCGCGTTGCCATTGGCCGCATTCCCTTCCAACGCCCGACGCGCCACCCCTTGCTGGATTGCCGCAAGGCGAAACATGTTGAATGCCAGATAGAAGTTCCAACGCGAGATCCCTTCGCTTTCGTCCAGCCCAGCGTTCTTGCAATACATCGCCACGTATTCGCGCTCGGTAGGGATTCCGAGAGGCCCGACATCGACACCCGCAAGGGTGCAATGGGTCCCGAGGCCAAGGTGCCAGGTCATGCAGTGGTACGCCAAATCAGCCAGCGAGTCCCCGAGCGTGGACAATTCCCAATCCAGGACGGCAATGATTCGGGGCTCGGTCGGGGATAATTCAGGAATGGTCTGGTCGTCGAAGATTCTTCCCTCCACATAATCCATCACGTAGAAGGCACTCCCTATGACGGCGACATCCTCGCAAAGTACGCGAACCTGGGGAACCGGCACGTCCGTGTCCACCAGACGCTGCATGACCCGAAATTCGCGCTCGAAGGCATGGGCTGACGGCAGAATCGTGCCGGATGGCTTCCGCCTCAGCACGTAACGCCTGCTACCCGCCTCCACGATGTAGGTCGGGTTGGATTGCCCGCCTTGCACCCGCGAAAGCTCCAGCGCGCCAGTAAATGGCGCGACACGCTCCCGGACGTAGGTCGCCAGGCGATCGACAGCATTCGGGTCGGTGACGAGGATATCGCCGGACGTCATGATCAAAGGCTGATGTGGAACCCGCCGTTGACACCGAGATGCTGGCCCGTGACATAGCTCGAGCCGTCAGAAAGCAGGAAGCACACCGTTTTGACGACTTCCTCCGGCGTCGACCAGCGGCCCAGAGGAATCTGGGCGAGCATGTTGTCGCGGAACTTCTCGCCGCGGACAACCTCGGTCATGGGTGTTTCGACCACGCCGAAGCAGACCGAGTTGGCACGGACGTTGTAGCGCCCCCATTCCCGTGCAGCGGTCATCGTCATACCCAGCAGACCTGCCTTTGCCGCCGAGTAGTTGATTTGACCAATGGAGCCCTTTCGACCCGCATCCGAGGAGATATTTACCACAGAGCCTCCGGACTTGTCGCCGTCCTTGGATCGCGCGACCATATGTTGCCCAACCGCTCGCGTCCAGTAGAAGGAACCGGTAAGGTGTACGTCGATGACATCCTGCCACTGCTGGTCGGTCATCTTGTCGATCATTGCCGGACGAATGATGCCCGCATTGTTGACGAGACCGTGCACGGCACCGAATCGCGAAACTGCGTCGCAGACCGCACGGGTCGCGAGCGCAGAGTCCGCGACACTCCCGGCTACCGCCATCACGCGCTCCGCCGGCAACGACGCCAGGGCTGCATTCAGGCCCTCTCCGCTGAGGTCGACGGCAACGACGTTTGCACCCAACTCGACGCCGAGTTCGACGACGGCCTTACCAATGCCTTGGGCGGCGCCGGTCACGATAATGGTGCGGCCTTCCAACGACACAATCTGCGACATCTCAGTCTCCTTTATTTGGTTGAACCAATGATATTTCGATGGCGTAGCCGCGTCAACGGGATTTCGCTGTCCGACGCGTCGCGTCACGTGGATTGCGCCCTCTCCGTCCCATGCTCTGTGTCCTGGAACAGGCTCCGTTTGCTTTTTGGCAGAACCATTGATAAGTTCTGACGCACTCACAACCATTCTTTGGACCGCTCCGTGCTGCTGGAATGGGGTTTCAGTGAGGAGGAAATCTCGGCCCTTCGACAGGCGGAAGTTTTACGAGCCAATGCGTAATCGACAAAAGGAGCCCCCCGACCGAAAGGGAGCTCCCGCGACACGAAAAGGCCAGCGAAACCGTCCCGTTTGAGCCGGGCCGGCCTAGGCTCAGATCTTTCTGCCGACCGCCTGCCAGAAGGGATCCCGCAGTCGCCGCTTGAAGAGCTTCCCGCTATCCTCCCGCGGCAGGGATGCGTGAAAGTCGATGCGCTTAGGGACCTTGTATTTAGCTAGGTGCGACTCGAGGTATTTCTGAATTTCGGCTGCACTGAGTTCGACACCAGGCATGAGTTCTACGGCGGCAGCCAGCGATTCCCCAAAGTCCTCATCGGGGATCCCGAAGACCGCGCAATCATGAACGCCCGGACATTGCGTAAGCACCATCTCAATCTCGGCCGGATAGATGTTGGTGCCTCCAGAGATGACCATATCCGAACGCCGGTCGCACAGATACAGCCTGCCGTCTTTTAGATAGCCGACATCGCCGACACTGATGAGACCATTTCGCTCGACGCTCTTCCTCTTCTCTTCGTGGTTCAGATAGGTGAAATCCGCATAGGCCGGTACGCGCATGTAGATCTCGCCCGGGGATCCGTCTTCCACCGGCGCTCCATCCTCACCATAGAACGCGATCTGTGTACTTGGCGTGGGCACGCCGACCGTGCCAGGATGATTCAGCCAGTCGTCCGGCGTCGCCAGTGTTGCCGTGCCAACCTCAGTGCCGCCGTATGTTTCATAGATGATGGGGCCCCACCACTCCATGAGCGCCTGTTTGACTTCCCGCGGGCACGGTGCACCAGTATGCGTCACCCATTTCAGCGAACTCACATCGTAACGGTCGCGGACTTCCTTGGGGAGCTTCAGAATGCGGACGAACATGGTCGGAACCATGACCGCATTGGTGATGCGGTACTTGTCGATGGCCGCCAGCGTTTCTTCCGGGTCGAACTTCGACTGGAGCACAAGCACCTCGGAAGCCAGTATGGCTTGTCGTCCGTATGCATTCGGCGATGCGTGGTACAGCGGCCCGGTGACTAGTGAGCGCACGCCCGGCGTCAAGCCGTAGACACGCTCAATCAGCTTCACATAGGCCTGGGCCTGCTCGGGTGTCGCCGGATCACGCTTGACCCCTTTAGGGTGACCGGTCGTGCCCGACGTGTAGATCATCGTGGCGCGCCCGCGCTTGGCAGGCTGCTCCCACGGCGCAAACTGGCTACACCATGCCTCCCACGAGGTGTCCCCTTCTCGAGGCTGCGTCAGCTCATCCTTGATCTTGTAGCGGGCCTGCACTTCCGGCGGGGTCGGGACCACAAACACCTTAATGCCCGCCGGAATTTGCTCGCGCAGCGGCTCCAGCAGGTCAGCATGAGCAACCAGGGTCTTCGGCTTTGAGTCGTTGAGGACATACAGCAGTTCTTCGGCCTTGCCATGCCAGTTCAACGGTACCGAATATGCCCCAATTGCTGCTGCAGCCTGCTGCACTTCGAAGAATGCGAAGTCGTTGCGCAGCAGCAAGCCGACGGTGTCGCCTTCCTTGATCCCCATCTGGTCAAAACCGGTCGCGGCACGCAGCGCCTGCTGCAACACCTCTTCGCGGGCCTTGGGACGTCCATCCAGGTAGATGGTAGCTTCGCTCATTTTTGTCTCACTCCGTTCGTTTCAGTCTTTTACAATGCGTGAATCAACGACGCCAACTTCGATGCATGCGCGTCGCCGTCGCCGAAGAGTTGGTCCATCACATGGATACGGCGCAGGTAGTGACCAACTGCGTATTCCTCGGTCATGCCGATGCCGCCGTGCAATTGAATCGCGCCATGTGCCACGGCCCGGGCATGCTTGGCCACGGAGAGTTTGGCGCGGTGCAAATCCAGTGCGGCGCCTTCCGAGTCAGGGTCATCAACGGCCACCGCTGCGGCCATCGCCATGCTTTTTGCCAGCTCCAGACTGACAAGCATCTCGGAGGCCCGATGGCGCAAGGCCTGGTTCTCGCCAATCAACCGGCCGAATTGCTTGCGAGTGTTCAGGTAGTCGACTGCCAGCCGGAATGCAGCGCTCGCCGCCCCGACCATATCGGCGCAGCTCGCCGCGATGCCGATGGACACGGCGCTGTCAATCGCCTGGAGGGCACGTCGGCCATCCATTGGGTCGCCGATGGGCGTTGCTGCCACCCCGCGAAGCACGAGCTCACTCGCCGACGTGTCGTCCACCAGCCGGAAGCCACGCACGTCCAGCCCCGCCTCTCGGGCCTCGACGAAAAACAGCGCACAACCGTCAGGATCCGCGGGCGAGCCTCGGACTCGTGCGCTCACAATGTACTGGTCCGGCTGGCCGACACCCAGTACATTGACTTTACGCCCGTTCAGAATCCATTTCCCACCCTCTTCCGAGGCGGTGGTCTCGATCCACCAAGGCGCGTGGCGCCGCGCGGCTTCTTCATGCGCCCACGCAAGCTTGCGCTCGCCCGTTGCCAACTCTCGGAGCGCATCTTTTGAGCACTCCTCGGCATCAAAGATCTTCAAAGCAGTGACAGGCAGCACGTTGGCTGCGAGGAGCGGCTCCAGGCACAGCACTGCGCCCAGTTCCTGCATCAGCGGTAAGAGATCGACCGCCCCACAGCCAAAGCCGTCCAGCGTTTCCGGCACCAGCAGCGCGGTAAGGCCCAGTTCGGACAATCCGGCCCAGGTTTCCTCGTCGTGCCCCTTGCCACTCTCGGCAACAACACGACGACTCTCGAATACATAACGGTTCGCAAGCAACCGTCGGAGGCTGTCCTGTACGGCCCGTTGATCCTCGTTCAACTCGAAATTCACGTTTGTCTCCCTATCCCACAATGGCTTTGGCCAGGATGTCTTTTTGCACCTCGCTGGTACCACCGTAGATGCTGGCGGCACGCGAGTAGAAGTAGCGGGGAGCAAGCGGGCCGTACACCAAATCGCCCTTGCCCCGTTTCTCCACGCCCAACGGACCAGCGAGGCGAGCCAGGAGCGCGTTAATTTCCTGCTGCAGCTCGACCCCCTTCAGCTTGAGAACGGACGCAAATGCGGGCAGCTCCGCCTGAGCGCTCGGTGTCAGCAGGAAGCGCCAGTTTGTTACCTCCAGTGCCCGGATCTCCGCATCCAGCGCTGCGAATTCCGTGCGCAGCTTCGGATCGTCAAGGAGTTTTCCCGAACCCTGAGGGGTTTTGCTCGCCACCTCACGTGCAAAATCCAGCCGCTCACGGCACAAGCCGACGTTCGCAATCCCCGTGCGCTCGTTGCCCAAGAGGAACTTGGCGCAGTCCCACCCCCTGTTTTCTTCACCGACGAGATTGGCCACCGGGACACGCACGTCGTCGAAAAAGACTTCGTTCAG
Organism: Cupriavidus sp. GW822-FHT03E04; assembly: GCF_058801495.1. Classification (NCBI taxonomy): domain Bacteria; kingdom Pseudomonadati; phylum Pseudomonadota; class Betaproteobacteria; order Burkholderiales; family Burkholderiaceae; genus Cupriavidus; species Cupriavidus sp. GW822-FHT03E04. The sequence continues at coordinate 119,079 of NZ_JBXANI010000014.1, read as the reverse complement.
ATGATGATCGCCGTCGATGGAAAGAATCGGGCGTACCGTGATGCCAGGCGACTTCAGGTCAATGAGCAGGAAGGAAATGCCCTCTTGCTTGCGAGCCTCGGGGTTGGTCCGAACGAGCGCAAAAATCCAGTCAGCCCAGTGGGCAGTCGTGGTCCAGATTTTTTGCCCGCTAACCACGTAATGATCACCATCACGCTTCGCTGCAGTACGCAACGAAGCCAAGTCCGAACCGGACCCTGGCTCTGAAAAGCCTTGGCAGAACCACAGATCAAGATTGGCAAGCTTGGGCAAGAAATGCTGGCATTGTTCCGGAGTTCCATAACGCATCAACACCGGTCCAAGCATCGTCACATTGAACACTTGCGGCAGCGGAGCAGGTGCGCGGTACAACTCGTCCATCAGGATGAGACGCTCCATTTGCCCCAGTTCCGCGCCACCATACTTCTTCGGCCAGTGCGGTGCGGCCCAACCTCTTTCATTGAGGATGCGCTGCCACTTCACGGTGTCTTCTTTCCGCGGCGGGTGCCCAGCGCGCAAGCGCGCGCGCATTTCCGAGGGCAGTCTGTCTGCGATGAAGGCTCGCACCTCCGCACGAAACGCCTGCTCTGCAGGCGACAGTCGTAGATCCATTCTCTTGCTCCTCCAACGTAAATTCGCGCCGTGCGAACACGTGTGTTATTTTGGTTCAACCATTGTACTTAAGGCAAGCAGATTGTGACCGGGATCGCCGCAGCGCCGCGGCGCAACACAGAAGTGGAGGAACCCTTCGAGTGGCTTACTAAGCACCCATTCTCTGGTACCATAGGTGCAGAGGTTGATCCAATGCAAGACACATAAAAATGCCGACGAAAATGAAACCTGCCGTACCAAGCCAACCGGAAGAGAACCCGGCGGGTCCCATCTTCAAGCGCGTGCGCACGAGGCGGGCATTCGAGGCGGTCAGCGATCAAATCCGCCAACAACTCGCAAGCGGCGACCTGCGCCCCGGCGACCGGCTCCCCGGCGAACTCCAGTTGGCCGAGCAGTTCAACGTGAGCCGGAGCGCAGTACGCGAAGCATTGCGTAGTCTGGAAGCCGCGGGTGTTGTCGAAGCCCGTACCGGCATCAACGGGGGCTTCTTCATCCGTAGTGGTAGCACGACGACCGGGCTGACACAGACAGTCCAGGACTTGGTGTCGCTCGGCCAGGTTTCGATTGCGAACGTTACAGAAGCTCGCATCGAGCTGATGACGGTGGCCCTTCGCTTGGCGTGCGAGCGCGCTACCGAGGAAGAGCTGGACGCAATCGAGGCCGACGTGACGTATCACACCGAGCTGTTCCGTCATGGTGGTGGCTCGCGGAATACGAAGTCTGTGATCGAGTTCTACCGGCTCATCGCTCAGGCCACACACAACGCTGTCATCGTATTGATGGTCGATGCGCTGTCGGAAATCATTCGGAAGCTGCTGGCACAGATTGCGCCAGAGCCGCGACGGGACATCATGCAGGTACGTCGCAAGGTAATGGCGAGTTTGCGGCAGCGTGATGCCGTGGGGGCTTGCCAGGCAATGACGACTCACCTGCGGCACGTCAGCGAGTACCTGGAAAGCGAGAGCAAGAAGCCTGCACGCAAGCGGAAGATCGCCGCCTGACCACATCCGCCTCGCGCCGCCGCAGTAAATCGACTAAGTTAGCAAGCCCATGACCACTTCTACGTTGAAATCCGCCGATGTTCCCACTGGCACCACGGGACTTCGCTTTGAGGCCGTGCGCTCAGCCAGAGCTTTCGAAGAGATCGCAGATCAGATTCGCGCGGAACTTGCAGAGGGCAGACTCAAGGTGGGCAGCCGATTACCGGCGGAGCGAGCTCTGGCCGTGCAATTCGGTGTGTCCCGCAATACCCTGCGAGAAGCGCTCCGTTCCCTCGAGCATGCTGGACTGGTCAGGCTCCAGAAGGGTGCTAGCGGCGGCGCATTCATCAGCGAAGGCTCGGGCCTCGCTATCACGAACAGCCTTATGGACTTGTACCACGTCGGGTCCATCACGCCAGATCAGCTCACCCAGGCTCGTATCTGGCTTGAGTCCGTCATCGTCCGCGAGGCTTGCAGTCGGGCAACGGCCGACGACCTGGCAGCATTGCAACAGAATATCGACGAAGCAACACGAGCCTCAGCAGAAGGTGACTTCCCCCGTCGCGCTGAGCTTCATTTCGATTTCCATCGCATGCTTGCCAGAATGTCGGGCAACCCCATCATGGTCATCATGATGGATGGGCTACTGGCCGTATTGGCCAAGTTCGTCAATAGCATTGGCGAATATGAGAACACCTTCGTGTTGCCGTCCCGAAAGCGTTTCATGAAACACATGCACGCGAAGGACGCCGATGCCGCCGTGGCAGAGATGGAGGCCAGTCTCAAGCGACTCCAGCAAGCCTACCTCTCCCTCGTTACCGGGAAAGAGGAGGCGCCGAAGTCCCGATCGCAGCGTCCAGCGCCGCGAAAGAGCACATGATTAGGCGTCAAGCCACTTTATCGTCGAACTGAGATCCGCGCGACTGGTTCGGAAGCTGTTCGCCGGATGACGAGTGTCGGGAAAGCCAAAAGAAATCCCACAGACAATGCGCCGGTCCGGCGGCAGACTGAGACAGTCACGCACTCGTTCTGGACGAGAGGCTAGCGCAGCCTGCGCAATTGTGGCAACGCCCAGACTGGTCGCGGCCAATATGAAGTTGGCCACATAGCCGCCGCAGTCGACAGCACCGTAAGTAGATAGGGCGTCGTCGCTGGTCACAATGGCAACGTGCGGGGCACCGAACAACCGCATATTCTCGCGAGCCTGCCTGGCAGAAGCCGCGCGGTCACCGCGCGCAACCCCAACGGCGTCGTATAGCGCGAGACCGCATTCCCGGCGGCGCTCCTGATAGACTCCGCGATACTCTCGAGGCCACTCGAAGTCCGGGCGCTTGTCGTCTTCCGCCGACGGCGCGAGCATCGCCTCCCGAAAGCGCTCGGTAGCGGCACCTCGGGTAATGACTACCTGCCACGGCTGGGCGTTACACCATGACGCGGTCCGCTGCGCGAGCGAGACAATGCGCTCGACCACGTCCTGCGGGACCTCCTCGGGCAGAAAGGCACGGCAGCTATGCCGCGACGACAGAAGATGCTCCAAAACGGCGCTTGCCTGCTCTTCTCGATTGCTCATTATCCAGTTCTCCAAACACAGCCCGGGACCGAGGGTCCTCGGCCTCAATTCATCTCAGACTATCGTGCGAGGGCTAGCTCGCTCGCGCTCGTCAGGCTCTCGCGGCATTCAGCAACCATCCGCTCAAGCAATTCTGCACAGCTTGGGATGTCGTGAATCAACCCGACCACCATGCCGGCGGTCACAATCCCGCCATCCGGATCGCCCTCTTGCAAGGCCGCTTTCCCGCGCGCGCCGGCGACAAGTTCGCGGATATCTTCAAACTCGCAGCCACCTGGGCGCCGTTCTGTCGCCACAACCTGATCCGAGACCGCGTTCTTCAACACCCGCGCCGTATTCTTCAGCGTTCGGAAGACTAGATTGGTATCGCGTTCGCTGGCAGCCAGAAGGCGTTGCTTGATGTTGTCATGTATAGGCGCTTCACGCGTTGCGCAAAAGCGCGTCCCCATGTTCACCCCATGGGCACCCAATGCCAGCGCCGCCGCCATACCGCGCCCGTCGGCAATGCCACCGGAGGCAATGACGGGCACCTGGAGTTGTCGGGCAGCGATCGGTATTAGCACCATCCCCGGAATATCATCCTCACCAGGATGACCCGCGCATTCGAAACCATCCATGCTGATAGCATCCACGCCGAGACGTTCCGCAGTGAGCGCATGGCGGACTGCCACGCACTTATGGATAACCTTCACGCCCGCGGCTTTAAGCCGGGGAAGGTACTCGAGGGCTTTGTTTCCGGCAGTCTCCACCACACCGACACCGTTCTCGATAATGGCGTCGATGTACTCCGCGTACGGCGGCGGCTTGATGGTCGGAAAGATCGTCATGTTGACGCCGAACGGGTTGTCCGTCATATCACGACAACGGCAGATCTCGCGATGCAACGCTTCGGGGGTGGGCTGGGTAAGTCCTGTCAGGACGCCGAGGCCACCTGCGTTGGAGACTGCGGAGGCTAGCTCGGCGCGCCCAACCCACTGCATGCCCCCTTGGATGATTGGATAGGCAGTGCCCAGCAACTCTGTAACGCGTGTTTTCATGATGAACCTTTCGGCGGGTCGTCGCCTCTATGTGTTTCCCGTGCGGCCTTCCCACCTATGAGCCAGGCGCTCAGTGCAAAGCCGCATGTCGCTTAGGTACGCGAAGATTCCCGCCAAGCTTCAAGCAAGCCGGCTGGCTTGACTGCATCTTTGGGAGCGGGTCCCTGGACGGCACCAGGCGTGCGAGAAAAGCGCGGGGCGGGTGCCGGTTGCTGGACGCCGCCAACCGAGACGAAGGCGTTTCTGTGCTGAAGATGCGGATGCTGACCGGCTTCGCTCAGCGTCAGAACTGGGGCAAAGCACGCATCCGTGCCCTCGAGAAGTTCGCACCAGTGAGCGCGCGTCCTCGTGCGAAATGTCTCGGCAAAGTGGGCTTCGAACGCCGGCCACTTTGCCCGATCGTTCTGTGACTTGTGCAGTTCGGCAGGCACGCCCAGTTTTTCGCAGAGCAATACAAAGAACTTTGGCTCAATGGGACCCACCGAGATGTAGGCGCCATCAGACGTCTCGTAAGACTTGTAGTAAGGCGCACCCCCGTCGAGCATGTTACTGGCCTTCTTCTCGACGTAGTGCCCACGCAGAAGTTGGGTATGAAACAGGCTCGTGAGCGATACCGCGCCATCGCAGATGGCTGCATCCACCACCTGCCCCCTGCCCGATCGTCGCGCTTCCAGTACCGCTGCCAGAATTCCGACGACGAGATATAGGCTCCCCCCGCCATAGTCACCTACCAGGTTCAGAGGCGGAACCGGCGCCCGCCCGGCCTCACCAATACCGGCGAGCGCGCCCGAAATGGCAATGTAGTTGATATCGTGGCCAGCTGCGTGGGCTAGCGGCCCGTCCTGCCCCCAACCGGTCATACGGCCATACACAAGTTTCGGATTACGCTTCTGAGTGTCCGCAGGACCTAGACCCAGCCGCTCCATGACACCCGGGCGAAATCCTTCTACCAAGACATCCGCTTCTGAAACGAGGTCCAGCACCGTCTCAACATCAGCCTGGTTCTTGAGGTCCAAGAGTACCGTCTTGCGGCCACGGCCAACGATGTCGAACTGGTCTCCCAATTTGGCATCGCTCCGGTCAATCCTGACCACCTCCGCACCCATGTCAGATAGGAGCATGCACGCGAATGGTCCAGGGCCGATGCCAGCCATTTCAATCACCCGCAATCCAGCAAGTGGGCCCGAAGTGGACGAAGTGCTCTCTTGGTTCATGAAGTCTCCAATGGTTCAACGATGGTGGCGAGCCCTGAACATCCAATGCTCGAGTAGCACGAGCGTCGCCCATGCCCAGGATGTTGGACGTACATCACGCCCGCCACGCTCGGCCAGCCAGACGATGCCTTGACGATTGAGCAACCAAAGCCCGTTGCACCCACCCTTGATGAAACTATACAATGGCTCAACCATTAAAACCAGAGCAGGCGCCCCATGAATGACGAGCGAGTTTTGCTGCACACGCGCCAAGTGCACTACCGGTGCTACCGGCGCGGTGACGGGCTGTGGGAGATCGAAGGAGAAATGCGGGACTTCCGTAGCTACGACACGGTAGTGGCGGAGCAAGCCGACCTTCCAGCGGGAACCTCCGTACATCACATGCTGATTGCACTCGTCGTAGACGAGGATCTGACGGTGCGAGACATAGTGAGTCGTATGAAGGCCGTCCCCTTCCGCGTATGCCGAGAGATTGAGAAAAGTCTGACGACGATGGTAGGCGTGCGCATGGGATACGGCTGGCGACATACGATCAATGAACGGCTGGGCGGCACCGAAAGCTGCACACATCTGCGAGAGCTGCTGGTGAACATGGCCACGGCGGCGTTCCAAGCCATTCCGACCTGGCAAGCCCAACAACGCAAACACAGGGGTGAGGATCCATTGAATGGCGCCCGCCCCCACTACCTTAACCAGTGCCGGTCCTGGCGAATCGATGGCCCGGTGGTGCGAGAACACCTCCCTCAGTTTTATCAACCTAACGATACTGCCGGTACAGAGCCGGGTAAGGAATGAGCCATGTCTGAAATTGAAGAACGCAAGCCCCGCGGCATGTACTTCGAAGACTTCGAGATCGGGAAGACCATTGTCACCTCGCGTCGCACGGTGACACTGACTGACATTGTCAACTTTGCCTGCCTGTCCGGTGACCACAATGCACCCCATATCGACCATGAGTTCTGCAAGACCCAGTCCTACGGAGAACCAATTGCCCATGGTCCACTGGTACTAGCCATCGCAGGTGGCCTCCAATGCCTCAGCGGCATCAATGACGGCACCATCATTGCGATGCTGGGCAACAACCAATGGCGCATGCATCTGCCCGTCAAGCACGGCGACACCATCCACGTCGTGATTACCCCCATTGAGAAGAAGATGTCGAGCAAGGGTACTTCCGGCATCGTGACGTTCGACCGAAAGGTCAAGAATCAACGCGGCGAAGTCGTCCACTCCATGATTACGACGTTGCTGTATCGTCTGCGCCCGCAGTAATCCGATTGCACCCGCCTGCCATAGACAATCGGCCGACGGGCTTTCTACGTGGGGGAACGAACACCCGTTCGCCCCCACCTTTCTTTGACTCGTTCAACTATCCCTCCGGGCAGCGGCTGCATTGAGCCACAAGGACACCGCCCCCTGGAAAGCTAGAAAGTAGAAAGCAAGAAAGGACGCTTTCGCGTCCTTTCTTGCGCCGGGCCCGTGATTACAGGTCCATTTGCTTTGCAAGGATGTTGCGCTGAATCTCGTTGGTTCCGCCGCCGATGGGGCCCACACGGGAATCACGGAAGAACATCTGCATGTCGTACTCCATCGAGTATCCGGCACCCGCCATGATCTGCATCCCGATGTCCGCGCACTTGAAGTTATTTTCACTAGCCACGATTTTGGCGATCGACGCTTCATTCACCGCGGCCTGGCCGGCGTCGAGCACATCGGCAGCACGGTACACCACCTGGCGCGCCGTTTCCGACAGAATGAGCATGTCTGCAAGCTTGTGCTGGATGACCTGGAAGTCGGAAATCGGCTTACCGAACTGCACGCGTTCCTTCGCGTAGTCTCGGGCATACTCGGTGATCTTAAAGCAGTGACCCGCCGAAATGGCAGCCAGGCCAAGGCGTTCAAGACCCAGGCAGCTCATGATGTTCTTCCAAGCGCGACCCTCGCCACCAAACAGATTCTTGGCCGGCACGCGGACATTGTCGAAGAAGACCTCATTTGCATGGGTCGTGCGGCGGCCCAGCATCTGCAACGGGCGCACGGTAACCCCTGGCGCCTTCGCATCGACCAGCAGCGTGCTGATACCTTGATGGCGGGCGCCCTCACGGTCGGTACGCGTGATGACGACGAAATAGTCTGCCACATGGCCGCAGGTAATCCAAACCTTGTTGCCATTCAGGATGTATTCGTCGCCGGTCGGCTCGGCGTAGGTCTTGAGCCCCGCCACGTCGGAGCCCGTACCAGGCTCGGACATGCAAAGTGCCAGCTTCGCCTTTCCGGAAATAATCTTCGGAATCAGTTCTTGCTGCAGCTCAGGGGTACCGAACTTCGCGATATGCATACCCGCATAGACCGCCGACGTCGTAATCGCTTGGGCAATACCAGTGTAGTAGTACCCTAGCGTCTCGAGCAGAACAGTGATGTCGCGGTACGAGCCGCCCATGCCGCCGAGGTGTTCCGGATAGAACAGCCCGATGTAGCCCGCGTCCGCCAGAGCTTCATAGGCCTCGATCGGGAATTCACGAGCTTCGTCCATCTTCCGGACTTTTTCCCACGGCAGAACCCGGTTGAGCAGATCCAGGACGCCTTCGCGCATCATGCGCTGGTCTTCAGTCAGCCCGACAGTGTTGATCAACGACATTGTTATCTCCTAACTACTATGAGTTTTGCAACAGCATGGGCCACCGTTTTTGCGGCTAAACCGGGATGACCCAAAGTTGATGCTGGTTAAGAAAGTTAATTACCTGATGGGCCGTGCTGCGAACAGAGGACCGTCCTTGTACTGCAAAACCACCATCTCGACCGCCTGGCCAATCTGCAAAGGCACGTCGTGGTCTTCCACCAGTCGACATGCCAAACGGATCCCAGAGTCAAGATCAACGATCCCGCATGCATAAGGGGACTCCGCAGCGAACACCGCGGGAGCGGCATGAATACGCGTCCACGAGTACAAAGTGCCCCGCGTACCGAAAGCCTTCCACTCCATCTCGGTCGACCAGCAGTGGGGGCACACAAGCTTTGGTGGGAACGTTGTCTTGCCGCAATCGCAGCATTGCGTGGTCACCCAGCGGCCGGCTGCTAGCGCCGACCAGAATTCCTTGGTGAATGCGGATTCCCGTGGCGGATACGCACGCTCGCCGTCGACAATCAGTGTTTCGAGGGTCATTGCTTAGCCTCCATAACGTGAATCATGGCCGCGTTGTAGTTGCCGAGTTCGCCGGTAGCCAGGCCAAACTGTGCGTTCTTGACCTGGCGTGCCCCGGCCCGTCCACGCAACTGCTCAGCCAGTTCCACGTAGTTGTAGAGCGACGTGACATACGCCGGGTGGCCGCGCGACGTCAGGCCGCCGGAGGTCGAGACGGGAATTCGGCCGCCAAGGCGTGTCTCGCCATCGAACGCTGCCCGCGCCCCTTGGCCCTTGGCAATGAGCCCAATTGCCTCGCTCACCAGCACCTCGACAATCGTGCAAGGCGCGTATAGCTCAGCGACGTCGATGTCCTTCGCGCTGATGCCGGCTTGCTCGTAGGCCGTGGTGGCGGCCTGCCTGGCAGACTCGAAAGCGATCATGTCATTCGGGACGTCGCTGATCTGATGGCTGCCGTCATGGAAGAATCCGCGCCCCTTGACAAGTACATAGGGCCGCCCAATGTCGCGCGCGACTTCCTCGCTTGCGAGCACCAGGCAGGCGGCACCGTCACCACGCGGCGGCACGTCGTAGAGCCCGAGTGGTTCGACGATGGGACGCTGCTGGACGACCTCCTCCAGCGTCACCGGCTTGCGATATTGCGCCAGCGGATTCATGGTCGCGTGAAAGCGGTTCTTTACCGCCACCGAGCAGAGTTGCTCCTTCGTGGCACCGTGTTCGTGCATGTAGCGCATGGCGTCCATCGCGTACCAGGCAATGGGTGTAAAGCCGGCCGACGTGTGAAAGTCGACATCCCCAGTCGTCCGCATGCTGCTCATCATGTGCTCCGCGGCGGAAACCGCGCTTTCCATGTTGATGCCGAGCGCAAGCGACACTTCGGACCTGCCCAGCATGATGTCGTTGCAAGCCTGATCGAACGCCAAGGCCGCTGTCATGCCATTGCCCATCACCTCCATGACGTTGCCACGGCAAGACAACCGGAGCTGGCCCATCAGGAAGGTGTGGAAGTACTTCTGACGCGTGTAGGGACGCGGAAGCGTAAACACCAGGCTCTGAATATCCTGCTTGTCGACGCCCGCATCTTTCACTGCCTCCACGACGAGGCGAGTCATGATTTCGTGCTCCAAGGTCTGGAGCGCCGCGTCATCCGCGGTCTGATGGCGCCCCACCGGAATAGCACTGGCGCCAATAATGGCTACGTTTCTGGTCATATGCGTGGCTGAGTCGTCTTACTTCGCACCAAACGCCCCGGAGGCGGTGAGTTCAGCAATTTGGTGGTCATTGAGCTTGAGCACATCCTTGAGCACCTGCTCAGTGTCAGCGCCGACAGCAGGCGCGGCCTTCGCTGCGCGCGCAGGCGTGCGGCTAAGCCTGAGCGGCGTGGAGATGTTCGGAATCCACCCTTTCACCGGATGCTCGATCCGGCTTACCAGGTTCCGCGATGCGGCTTCGTCCGACGAGAGTGCCTGCGCAAGCGTTTTGACTTGGCCACTCGGGACCCCAGCGGCACGGAGCTTCGGCTGCCAATAGGCCCACGGATGCTTGCCGAACTCTTCTCCCATGAGCTCGAAAAGCTCATCGCGTCGTTCCAGACGATTGGCCCGCTTCGACAGGACAGGGTCATGAGCGATGTCTGGGCGCTCGAGCACCTGTTCGAACAGCCGGACAAAGATCCCGTCGTTGCCGCAGTTGATGTAAAACGGCACGTCCTGGCAGTGAAAAACGCCAGAGGGACACGTGTCAGGGCTGGTATTCCCGTTACGTTGAGGCTCGTAACCGGTGGTCAGATGCTGCATCGCCGCGAACCCGGTCATCAGAATGGCTGTATCGAAGAGTGCGACTTCGACAAACTGCCCCTCCCCATCCTTCTCACGACCCAACAGTGCGAGCAGAATCGCGTTCGTGGCCATCATCGCGGTGCTGATATCCATCACCGCGGCGCCGGTTCGGACCCCCTGACGGTCCGAGTAGCCATTCATTGAGATGAACCCACTTTCGGCTTGGGCGATCGGGTCAAATCCCAGACGATCCGCATACGGGCCGGTCCGGCCATACGCCGAGACCGAGCAGTAAATCAAGCGAGGGTTGAGTGCGCGGCAGGTCTCGTAGTCCAAACCGAAACGTTCCATGACGCCTGTTGAGAAGTTCTCAACCAAGACGTCGGCTTCGGCAATCAGGGCCTTCGCGAGCGCAAGGCCCTCCGGCGACTTCATGTCGATGCCGATGCTGCGCTTATTGCGGTTGGTCCACAGATAGGGGGCACCCTGCGCCGGAATTTCCGGGTCCATTGGCGGGTAGTACCGGAAATCATCCCCCTTCACGGGCGCTTCCACCTTGATGACGTCGGCACCAAAGTCAGCCATCGTCATCGTCGCCAGCGGCCCAGCGACAAAGTGGGTGAAATCAATGACACGAACGCCATCCAGGACGCCCTTTCCTTTCGCAGTCGCTGCCGCATGTTGCGGCAAAGACTCAACCCGATCCTGGTCAAACACGTCTATCTCCTCCTCAAGCAGCCGCTCTTCTGCCGCTTCAAATTTGTCCCGCCCACAGACAGCGCTGCAGGGCCGCCATCCACGGGCCGCCGCACTGCCCGCACATCTCGGCTTCGCTTTGGTTGGTCCGTTTAATGGTTCTACCAAACTATTCTAGTGAGATGGACTGCGGATAGTCAATGGGTATCAGCACTCGTCTTGTTCGACGCGGCATAGCAAGACGCGAGAAAGGCGGTCCGCTCGCACGGACACGCGGCGTTCCGCACAGAACAGCAGGCCGCCCTAGGGTTATCCCGGATTACACGGAGGTCTCCGCGAAATACAATTGGTTCTACCAAATTGGTTGAACCAATTACAGGAATATCACATGCTTTCTCGCGAAGACAACGAACTGCTGGTACGCGTCGGTCCAGGTACGGTTATGGGCGCGCTTATGCGGCTGTACTGGATTCCGTTTCTCAAGGGCTCGGACGTCACTCCTGGCGGCCAGCCGTATCGGGTCCGGCTACTGGGCGAAGATCTGGTGGCATTCAGAGATAGCGCCGGCAAGGTGGGATTGGTCGACCATGCCTGCCCGCATCGCGGTGCGCCGATGGTCTTCGGTCGCAACGAGGACGAAGGTCTGCGTTGCGTCTATCACGGCTGGAAGTTCGATGTCAGCGGTCAGTGCAAGGAAATGCCATGCGAGCCTGCCGACAGTCCGATGTGCAGCCGCATGAAGATCAAGGCCTATCCAGTGAAGGAGCGCAACGGCATCCTGTGGGCGTATATGGGCGCCGACGCCAACGCGGCGCCGGAACTCCCGGACATGGAGTGGAACATGGTGCCTGAGGAACAGGTCGCCGTTTCCATGCGCGTCCAGGAGTGCAATTGGCTCCAGGCCTTGGAAGGTGAAATCGACTCGGCGCACGCGGCCATCCTCCATGGCCGCGTTGACGGAGGCGTGATCAACCAATGGAAGCAGGCTCAAGACTTGAGTCCGACCTTCGAATGTATCCAGCACGATGCCGGCGTCAGCATTGGCGCACGTCGGAAGACCGCGGATGGTGACAACTATGTCCGCGTCAATCAGTTCCTCATGCCGTTCTGGACGCTTGTGCCCCCACAGTCTCAGTTCCCCGAACTGAGCGGCCACGCGTGGGTTCCCATCGATGACGAGCACACTCTTTGCCTGATGTTCTCGTACCACCCTTCCCAGCCCTTCTACGAGAAGACCCGGAAACTGTTCCAGGACGGACATAAGGGCCGGGAGACGGGCCACCATTCCGATGCTGCGTTCGAGAAGCGCCCGGTGACCGCGCCGTACCACACGTACTGGAGCCAGTACAACCGGGGCAACGCCTATCAGTTCGACTATCAACTCCAGGTGCAGACGTACAACTCCGGCATGCCTGGTCTGTGGATCCAGGATGCAGCATGTCAGTCCGGCGTTGCACCGATCTTCGACCGCAGCAAGGAACACTTGGGAACCAGCGACAGCGGTGTCGCACGCACCCGACGCGTGCTGCTCGAAGCGGTGAAAAAGCTCGCCAATGCTAACGAGATTCCTCCTTCGGCAAATGCCCCGGCGTCATTCCGCTGGCGCGCTGTGTCGTTGACCATTCCGAAGGACGGTGACTGGATGAAGCTCGGCGCCGAAGTTATGCGCGCGGAACCCGGCAAAGACTTTGGTTACACGCCCTAACGCGTCGATCTGAGAGTAAGCATGAGTGCCTCGTTGATTGAGATTCGTCTGAAGCGAATCACGTTCGAAGCCGAAAGAATCGCTTCGTTTGACTTTGTTTCCGCAGATGACAAGCCCTTGCCGGGCTTTCATCCCGGCGCCCATATCGATCTCCACCTGCAGCCAGGAATGGTACGCAGCTATTCGCTCGCGAATGCGGCGTCCCAAGATCCTGTCTACTACCGGGTCGCCGTGCAGCGCGAGCCTAACGGTCGCGGCGGGTCGCGATGGGCCCATGACAGGCTGCGCGTCGGAGACACGATTCGAGCATCGACTCCTCGGAACGACTTCCCTCTCGACGAGCGCGCATCCAAGGCCGTCTTTTTTGCCGGCGGAATCGGCATTACCCCGGTCATGTCCATGATTCGCAGGCTCGACGCGCTTGGCTGTGACTGGGCACTCATGTACGCGAGCCGCTCCCCAAAAGAGACGGCATTCGCGGACGAGCTTAAGAGAATCGATGCCGGCCGCGGGCGGGTACACCACTTCCATGATTCCGAATCTGGCCCTCGCCTCAGCATCAGCGATGCTGTAGCTACGCTGTCCGCCGGCACCCATTTGTACTGTTGCGGCCCCACTCGAATGATCGACGACTTCTTGTCCGTCACCGAGGCCAGGGACCCTGCGACAGTCCATTACGAAAGATTTTCAGCCTCGCAGGATGCCGCGACGGATGGCGGCTTCGAAGTCGTGCTGCGCCAAAGCGGGAAGGCGTTGCGTGTCGAAGCTGGAAAGACCATTTTGGACGTACTGCTCGATAACGGTGTTGCGGTGCCCTATTCGTGCTGCAGCGGCGTTTGCGGTAGCTGCCGAACCACAATCATCGAAGGTAAAGCAGATCATCGGGACGATTTCCTTAGCGATGACGAAAAGCAGGCCAACCAGTCATTGATGGTGTGTTGCTCGGGTGCCCGGTCAAAGACACTCGTTCTGGACCTTTGAGCATTGATTGGAATGGCTAGCGCCTCGCAGGAAAACATAATGCCTCACGCAGCGGAAGCAACAGCTGAATCACGCGCAACAGGTGGCTCAGGCGTTATCGCAGGCATCCTTGCCTACTTGCAGGACCGCCGCCTGCAACCTGGCGATCGACTCCCTTCGGAGCGCGACCTGGCGGAGCGCCTGGGCGTGGCGCGCAACTCGGTCCGCGAAGCCCTGGCGACTTTGGTGGCGCTGCGGGTCGTTGAATCGAGGCCGAATTCTGGCATCTATCTGCGCCACATGTCGCGCGACAGTAGTTTCGAGGCCTTGGTTCTGCTGACAGATATGGGCGCAACACCTTCGCCCACCGAAGTTGCCGAAACGATGGAGGTCCGCGCGCATCTAGAACTTTTAGCCGTGAGTCTGGCATGCCAGCGTCGGACTGACGGTGATCTGTCGCGAATGGCGGACATCCTTGGGCGAACCGATGCTGCCCTGTCCGAGGGTCGGAACATCGCCGAGGAAGATACCGACTTCCACATTGCCATTGTCGATGCGGCGCACAACTCGGTGCTCGTTAGAACCCTTAATGCGTTCTATCGCTTTACGGCGCGGCGCCGGACTGTCTTATTTGAAGACCGTGCACAAGGACAAGCTTCGGCGCTCGAGCACCACCAGATGCTGGAGCACATTCGCAACCGAGACATTCAGAAGGCAGAACGCTTGATCTTTCGTCATATGGATCGAGCGACAAACTACTGGTCCAGCTACCTGGACAGATGACTCGAGCGGCCAACTGAGCCGCACCTAAGGAGACACACCATGCGCCCCCGGCTACCACACCTAAGTGCAACGCTCGCCCTCTCCCTGCTTGTCTCATGTTCCTTGGCTCTCGCCAAGGAATACCCGGACAAGCCTATCCGCCTCATCGTCCCTTATGCCGCCGGTGGGAGCACTGACCAGTTGGCTCGCGTCATCCAAAAGCCGATGAGCGAGATTCTGGGGCAGCCGGTTGTGGTCGAGAATAAGCCGGGAGCCGGCGGCGCCATTGGGGTGGACCTTGTCGCACGGTCGGCCCCTGACGGATACACGCTCGTATTCGGCAACACCGGGCCGAACGCAGTCGTGCAACTGATGCGAAAGGTGCCCTACAACCCGCTTCAGGACTTCCAGCCCATCTCCACAGTCGCAATCACGCCAATGTTTCTCGCCGTGCCTGCCGACAGCCCAGCTCACTCGATGAAGGAGTTCCTCACGCTCGCCCACCAGCAAGGCGCCTCCATGAATATTGGATCTGTCGGTAACGGTTCGCTGTCACACCTGACCAGCGAATACTTCAACGAGATGGCGGGACTAAAGCTTCAGCACATCCCCTACAGCGGCGGTGCGCCGCTAATGGCCGCCTTTGTCGGCGGCCAGATCCAAGCGGCGTTCGTAACAGGCCTTGACGGCGCAGCACTGGTCGGCTCGGGAAAGGTCCGCTACCTCGCCGTAGCCAGCCCGGCACGCAGCAACATCGTCCCTGGTTTGCCTGCCATCGCCGAAAACGTACCCGGATTCAGGAGCCAAGCGTGGTTTGGCGTCCTGGCCCCCAAGGGCACACCCGCTGAAGTCCAGCGGAAGCTGCGCGATGCCATTGCAAAAGCAGTGGCTGAGCCGGAAGTCCGCAAGATCCTCACCGATAGAAAGGTGGAACCGCGCAGTGGTAGCGGTGACGACCTGCAGAAGCTGATTCAGGACGAAGTCGGTCAATGGAATCCCGTCATCACAAAGTACAACATCCGCCTCTGACTCCGAATATGTCCCCCCTCCAACATAACGTCGCCCGGGAGTACCCGCAATGAGTCGTCGCACCCTGAAAGGGCAAGTCGCGGTCGTCGGCATTGGCGAAAGTCCGTACTACCGCCACGGAAAATCTCCTGACAGCGAGTTCAAACTTGCGCTTCAGGCCATCTTGGCCGCCTGCCAGGATGCCGGAATTAACCCGCGCGAGATTGACGGATTCTCGTCATTTAGCGATGACAGGAACGACCCTTCACGCATTGCCGCGGCTCTTGGTCTTCCAAGGCTACGGGCGACCACAATGCAATGGGGCGGTGGAGGTGGAGGATGCTGTGGCGCAGTAGCTAATGGCGCCGCCTCGATTCAAGCCGGCCTCGCAGATTGCGTCGTCGTTTTCCGTTCGCTCGCTCAGGGACAGTTCGGACGATTTGGCCGAACGACCGGGATCGATACAATTTCTGGGGAGAAGGCGTACCTCATGCCGTACGGTGTCTTGGCGCCCCCGCAACGATTCGCGATGCGCGTGCAGCGATATATGCACGATCACGGCGTCCGCCAGGAAGCGTTGCGCGCAATTGCACTGGCTTCCTACCATCACGCCCAGTCGAATCCCAGGGCCGTGATGTATGGCAAACCGCTCAGCACAGAGAAGTACGACCAATCGCGATGGATCGCCGAACCGTTTCACCTCTTCGACTGCTGCATGGAGAATGACGGCGCCGCTGCTCTGATCCTGGTGTCAGCCGAGCGTGCAAAAGAGTTTCCCGGAAAGGCGGCCTACGTCCTTGGCGCCGCCTCTGGCTCCGGGCACCGCACTGGCGCCATCCCACACAACTCCCCTTTGTATGGCAGTGCGAGCTTCGACACGGTGGCGCCTGACCTCTTCAGGATGGCGGGCATTGGACCGAGCGACGTTGGCGTTGTCCAGAGCTACGAGAACTTCACGGGTGGCGTCGTGATGGCGCTGGCAGAACACGGCTTCTTCAAGCCCGGCGAGGCAAACGAGTTTCTGACACTCGACAACCTCATCGCTCCATCGGGAAAACTGCCCCTTAATACCAGTGGTGGAAATCTTGCCGAGTGTTACATGCACGGCTTCGAGCTAGTGCTCGAGGCCGTTCGACAGATTCGAGGTACGTCGTGCAACCAGGCTCCGAGGAACGACGTTGCTCTCGTGATTGGAGGCCCGATGGTATCCCCCGTCAGTAACTTGCTGCTGGCGTCCGAGGAGGCTGCGCAATGACGATTCGAACCGTAGACACCCCATACCTGCCGCCAGGCCTGCCCATTCCGATAGCCGAATCGGACGGCCTCTCTGCTCCCTTCTGGAATGGCCTGCACGAAGGACGGTTGATGGTTCAGCGTTGCCAGCATTGCAAGACATGGCAGTTCGGTCCGGAGTGGCTGTGTCATCAATGCCTACAGTTTGACCCCGGATGGCAAGAGGTCGAAGCACGAGGGAGGATCTATAGCTGGGAGCGCGTTTGGCACGCTTCCCACGACGCACTGAACGGAAGTCCTCCCTACCTTGCTGTTCTGGTCGAACTCCCGGATGCCGGCAATGCACGCATTGTCGGCAACCTCCTCGGAGATCCGCTGCAAGATGTGGTGATTGGCGCTGAAGTGGTCGGCGTCTTCGAACATCACCCCCGCGCCAACCCACCCTTCTCCTTGCTGCAATGGCAGCTTGCGTCGTCAAAGTAGACTGGATAGTTCTGCAACTATGTCTAACTACGATCTCGTAGTATGCGGTGCCGGTGCCGGCGGGATGACCGCGGCCCTGACCGCAGCCCATCTCGGGCTCAGCGTGCTGATTTGCGAAGCGACGCACCAGGTGGGCGGAACTACCGCGACGTCTGCCGGGACGCTATGGCTTCCCGGCAATTGTCACGGTCAACAAGCCGGGTTCGGGGACAGCGTCGCCGCCGGCGCCCAGTACCTAGACGCCTTGATTGGCGCCGATGACCGTCTCGGGAGGCGGCAAGCGTTCCTGGAGAGCGCCAATCCGGCCATCGACTTCCTCGAGAGCCAATGCGGATTGGCATTCGTCAGTTCGGGCCAGCATCCCGACTATCTGGATCAACCAGGCGCCGCTGTCTACGGCAGAGCGCTCTCCCCAACGGAGTTCGACGGGCGAAAACTCGGGCATGACTTTGACCGGGTGCGTCCACCGCTTCAAGACTTTCTCGTCCTCAAGGGCATGATGGTCAACAAGGCGGATGTCGCTGCACTGCTGAATCGGTACCGGTCATGGGCCGCATTCCGACGCTCGATGGAGCTCGTACTGCGTTATACCCGAGACCTGCTCACGTACCGCCGGGGGACTCGTCTTGTCATGGGCAATGCGCTGGTAGGCCAGATGCTTTATGCACTGAGAAAGGCAGGCGTGGCCATCCGCTTTGACACCCGACTTCTGTCGATCGAGAAAGCTGATGGCCGTGTCTCGGGTGTCGTCGTCCGGTGCAATAGCCAGACCATGCGGATCGGTGCGAAGCACGGCATCGTGCTGGCGACGGGCGGCATCGGGCACAACGCGACGCTGCGGGCCAACCTGCCTTCCTCGACGTTTGAGTCACTGACCCCCTCAGCGGTCCGCGGCGACGCATTGATGGCTGCCCAAGGCGTGGGTGCCACGCTCGAACGCCACGCCAGCGACTTTCTTTGGCAACCAGTCTCCCGGGTTCCGGATGAACAGGGCGGCTGGAGGCTGTTTCCCCATCTGTATCTGGATCGGGCAAAGCCCGGGCTCATTGCCGTCAACGCTGCGGGCACGCGGTTCGTCAATGAAGGGGCTTCCTATCACCATTTCGTGGAAGGTATGTTGGGCTCCGGCTATGCGATGAAGTCGAACCTGCCCACCTATCTCATTTGCGACCACAATTTCGTGCGGAAGTATGGCGTCGGCGTTGTCCCGCCGCATTGCCGCGATCTTCGTCCGTTCATACGTTCGGGTTATCTGAGTCGTGCAACAACGCTCGGAGAGCTGGCGGAGAAGATTGGCGTGAGCCCGTCCGGGCTGACGGAAACCGTGAAGTTGTACAACGCCGACGTGGCAATGGGCAGGGATAGCGCGTTTGGTAAAGGCGAGAGTACTGTTTCCCGCTTCAACGGCGACGCGAACCAGGAGCCTAATCCGTGCCTGGGTCCCGTCCAG
Organism: Cupriavidus sp. GW822-FHT03E04; assembly: GCF_058801495.1. NCBI lineage: Bacteria > Pseudomonadati > Pseudomonadota > Betaproteobacteria > Burkholderiales > Burkholderiaceae > Cupriavidus > Cupriavidus sp. GW822-FHT03E04. The sequence continues at coordinate 100,431 of NZ_JBXANI010000014.1, read as the reverse complement.
GTCGCGCCCTTCTACGCCGTCCAGGTGTTCCCCGCCGACGCGGCGAGTTGCACGGGACTTCGTACGGACAACGATGCCCGCGTACTGGACGCGCGGGATCAGCCCATCGAAGGGCTTTACGCATGCGGCAACGACATGGCGTCGGTCCTGAAGGGCGCCTATCCGGGGCCGGGCGCCACCTTGGGGCCCGCCATCGTTTTCGGGTATCGCGTCGGCATCCATGCCCACCGAAAATCGTTGCAGCCGAAGCGGTTCGATCGTGCGCCAATGGCAACTGGCGCACTGAGATAAGATAATTGGACGGTATTCCTGACGCTGCACCAGTCAAAGTCGCCTGCGCTCGCTACACAGAAGCGGGCCATCCATGCCGGCTGAGATGCCGCTGAAAGGCCGCCGAGACGCCGGCGGGGATGCCGCCGGCCACCGCTTGCCATGCCTGCCTAATCCAGCGCGTACGAACGAAGATACTCCGGCATCGTGACCGCCCAGCGCAGCTCCCGCTCGATCCGCTGGCGCAGGGCGTCGCTCGCGCACGGCTCGCCATGCACCACGAAGGTCTGCCGGGGCGGGCTGCCGAAGCCGCCAAGCCACGTCATCAGCTCATCGGCGTCGGCATGGGCCGAGAGCGAAGTGATCTGCTCCACCGAGGCCTGGATCGCAACCGGCCTGCCATGGATGCGCAGTTCACGCATGCCCGAGGCCAGCGCCGCGCCGCGGGTACCGGCGGCCTGGAAGCCCGAGAGCAATATCGTATTGCGCGCATCCTGCCCATAGGTCTCCAGGTGATGCACCACCCGCCCGCCGGTTGCCATGCCGCTGCCGGCCAGGATGATCTTGGGCGCGCGGTCACGGTTGAGCCACATGGACTGCTGCATGCTCTGGATCAGGATGGCGATATGGCAGGCCGCCGCGCAGGCCGCGCGGTCGATCCGCAGTTCGTCCGGGTGCAGGGCGAAGATCGTGGTGGCGTCGATCGCCATCGGGCTGTTGAGGTAGACCGGCACCTGGGGAATGCGGTTTTGCTCGCGCAGCTTGTAGAGGCAGTACAGCAGCGCCTGGGTGCGCCCGACGGCAAACGCGGGAATCACCACGCTGCCGCCGCGGCCGATGGTGCGGCTGACGACCTCGCCCAGCGTGTCGAGCGGATCCTCCGTGGGATGGCCGCGGTCGCCGTAGGTGGACTCGACCAGCAAGTGATCCGCTTCGCGAAGGATCTCCGGGGCGCGCATCACGATGTCCTTCTGGCGTCCCAGGTCGCCGGAAAACACGATCCGCTTGCCATCCGCGTGCAGCGTCACGATGGCCGAGCCGATGATGTGTCCGGCGCGATGAAACTCCGCCTCCACGTCGGGCGTCACCCGCACCCGCGTGTCGTAGTGAAACGGGTCGAGCCGGCGCAAGGCGCGCACGGCGTCCGCGCCGTCGTAGAGCGGCAACGCCGGCTGATGCCGCGAGTAGCCCTTGCGGTTGGCGTAATGCGCATCCTCCTGTGCCAGGTGGGCGCTGTCGGGCAGCAGGATCTGGCACAGCTGCGCGGTGCCCATGGTGCAGAACACCCGCCCCCGAAAGCCGTTGCGCACCAGCAGCGGCAGGTATCCGCTATGGTCGATATGCGCGTGCGTGAGCACTACCGCGTCCAGTGTGGACGGATCGACCGGCAAGCGGTCCCAGTTGCGCAGGCGCAGCGCCTTGTAGCCCTGGAACAGCCCGCAGTCCACCATCACGCGACTGCGGCCGGTGTCGAGCACATACTTGGATCCCGTGACCGTGTCGGTCGCGCCGAGAAATTGCAGCTGCATGGCGCGCTCCGTCAATGCGACAACAGCAGAGGCACCGGCGCGTGATGCATCAACGTGCGCGTGGTGCCGCCCATGATTAGTTCGCGCATGCGCGAGTGCCCGTAGCCCCCGGCCACCAGCATGTCGGCCCCCAGCGCGCCAACCGCGTCGAGCAGACTGGCTGCGACGGGCCCCGCCTTCTGCACGTTGCGCACGCCGGCCACGATGCCATGGCGCTGCAGGTAATGCCGCAAGCCGGCCACCGGCTCCGAGTCTGCCCGCGGTTCGCCGCGATCGTCCCAGACGCCGATGATGGTGACGTGGCTGGCGCGCAGCAGCAAAGGCATGGCATCGGCCACGGCCCGGGCCGCTTCGCGCTGCCCGTCCCATGCGATCGCCACGTGCCCGCCATGCAGCCGGCGAAACGCCTGCGGCACCAGCAATACTGGGCGCCCGGCGTTGAGCAGCACGTACTCGGCGGCCCCGGCGCCCAGGGAAGGCACTTCCTGCGTCGCCACCGGCCGAGCCATCACCGCCAGATCGGCTACGCGGGCCTCCTGCGCCAGGACCCAGCCGGTCTCCTCCTCGACCACGCGGTGCGAGAACGGCACGCCCGGCGCATGCGCCGCCATGGTGCCGCTCAGTATCTCGCCCTGCAGCGTGGCCTGCGACAGCAGCCTGCTGCGCGACGCCGCCATATGCCGCGCAACGTCATCGCCCGCGCCCCGGACCGGGTCCAGGCGAAGGCCGGTGGCGCTGACGCCGGTGACATGCGCGCCAAAAGTGGCGGCCAAGTCGGCAGCCATCCTGACGCGAGATGCGCAGTCGGGATCCGCTCCGAGCGCGACCAGCACGGTCCGGTAGTCCATGATGTGCTCCATGTATTGGCGAGCATGCCTGCTGGCAGACCCGGTCCAGTTCATGGTGGCACAGCGCGCCGGCCGCACTTTGTCCCAGATCAAGCGCAGGAAGCTCGGGAAGTGCGGGAAGCGCGGGGGCTAGATATCGCCTTCGCCAAACAGGCGATGCTGGATCGCATAGCGCACCAGCGCCGCCTCGCTGGGCAACCGCAGCTTTTCCATCAGCCGCATCTTGTAGGTGCTCACGGTCTTGGCGCTGACGCACAAGGCGGCGGCGATCTCGGTCAGCGGCTCGCCCAGCACCAGGCGGCGGTAGACTTCCATCTCGCGGTCCGACAGGCGCAGGTGGGGATCCCCGCGGTGCTCGTCCTGCAGGCTGTTGGCCAGCTTCTCGCCCATCGCGGCGCTCACGTAGGTGCCGCCCGCGGCGACCTTGCCGATGGCGCTGACCAGCTCCGTGGCCGCGCTTTCCTTGGTCAGGTAGCCCGCCGCCCCGGCCCGGAACGCACGCACCACGTACTGCTCCTCGGCGTGCATGGTCAGCACCAGAATACGCAGCTCGGGCTGCTCCACGCGCAATTGCCTGATCAGCTCCAGCCCGCTGCGCCCGGGCATGGAGAGGTCCAGCAGGATGACCCGGGCCTTGCAGTCGCGCGCCATCTGCAGCACGGCGGCGCCATCCACCGCCTCACCCACCACCTCGAAGCCGCCCGCGCGGCTCAGGATGTGGCGCAGCCCGTCGCGCATCACGGCGTGGTCGTCGGCAATCATCACAGGAATCACGGGCTTGCCTCCTCGCTCGTGGTTGGGGCGGTGTTTATGGCCGTGGCCAACGGAAAGCGCACGGTCAGGCAGAAGCCCTCGCCAGGCGCTTGGCTTGTCGCTACGGTGCCGCCAAGCAGCCGTGCGCGCTCCCGGATCCCCACCAGCCCCAGCGATACCCGCTCGCCACCGGGAGGCTGCGCGGCGGCATTGCCGCGGCCATTGTCCCGTACGGTCAGCTCAAAATGGTCGTCCAGGCGAACCAGCTCGATATCGACCCGGTCGGCCTGGGCATGCTGCACGACATTGCTGAGCGCTTCCTGCACGATACGGAATACCGCGGTGGCCGCGTGCTCGCCGACGTCTTCCTCCTCGGCGGCATGGGTGATGACATTGACGCCATAGCGGGCGGAGAACTCCTTTGCCAGCCATTCGATCGCCGGGATCAGGCCAAGCTCGTCCAGCAATGCCGGGCGCAGGTCGGCGGCGATGCGCCGCACCGAAGCCACGGTTTCGTCGATGACCAGGTGCATGGCGGCGGCCTGGTCCAGCAAGGCAGGCGCCGTTCCCGCGTCCTTGAGGTCGCTGGCGAGGATAGCCAGGTCCATTTTCAGCGCGCTCAGGCGCTGGCCCAGGTCGTCGTGCAACTCGCGGGCGATACGGCGGCGCTCCTCTTCCCGCGACGCCTGGACCCGGTCGGAGAGTTGCTGGAGCTCCTCGCGCGACTGCCGCAAGGCCGTCTCCACCCTCACCCGCTCCGTGGTGTCCCGCAGGATGACGGTAAACAGCTTGCCGGCGCCGTCCTGCGTCTGGGAGATGGAGGCCTCGATGGGGAACTCCGTGCCGTCCTGGCGTAGCGCATGCAGTACCCGCTGCTGGCCCATCTGCCGATCCGTGACCCCGGTGACGCCGAACCGGCGCACGTGCGCCTCATGCGCCACACGAAAGCGCGCCGGAATCAGGTCCGCCAGGGGGTGGCCGGTTACCTGCGCGGCGGTGTACCCAAAAAGACGCTCCGCCGTGGGATTGAACAACACGATGCACTGCGCTTCGTCCACCGTGATGATCGCTTCCATCGACGAACGGATGATCCCTGCCAGGCGAGCCTCGCTGTCCTGGATGCGCGCCAGGTTGTCTTCCCCCGCGCGCCGCAGCCGCCGCAGCCGCACCAGCATCAGGGAGAGCATCACGGCCACCGCCAGGCCCCAGGCGCCGAGCATCGGCGCGGCCAGGCCGCCTGGCCGGGGGGCAAGCACGGTAATGAACCACAGTGCCAGCAGCAGCAGGAGCACGAGCACGGCGCCGCCTGCTGCCAGTTCGCCAAGCGTGGCGTGAAGCGATGTCTTCGGCGTGGAGGGCAAATTCGGTGAAGGAGGCTCGTTGGTCGCCATGGCTGGTCGCGAAGTGCTCCCGAAGGGTGGCAAGTCCTGCGTGGATCCCGCGAGGATCGCCGGAGGCTCTCTTGTAAAGGTAGGCGATTTGAGTGAAATGCACACGCCCTCTGTGATGTGTTCGCAATATAGCGAGGTGGGCGTAGCAGGTACCATCGTCCGAATAGCCGATGGCCTTTGTCAGGATTGCCTGACAGGGACCCGCCTTTTTCCGACACCACTCTCAGCCACCGCTGCTTTCTGCCCATCACGGCGCAAGCCATACTTGATTGCATGGATTCCATGACGCTTCCTGAACGCCTGACCGTCCTGCTACTCGAGGACTCCGTCCTGATCGGCGCGCGGCAGGCCAGGATGCTGAGATCGATCAAGGAAGTGGAACTGCTCGCGCTGGCCCGCGAGCCGCGTGCCGCACTGCTGGCCGCGCAGATCCTGCTGCCCGACATTGTCATCCTCAGCCTGAGCAGGTATGGCCGATCGGGGCTGAGCGCACTGCAGGGCCTGCGAAGAATGCGCCGCCAGGCGACCGTGGTCGTCCTGAGCAACTGCCCGGCGCCGCCAATGCGCAGTGCTTGCCTGCGGGCCGGCGCGTCGTACTTCTTCGACAAGACCATGGAATTCGACGCGTTGCGCAGCACCCTGCTGCGCCTTGCGGCGCAGAAGCTAACCGCTCGGGCGGCGGCACCGGAACACACCGCGGCATAGTGCGCGCAGCGCTTTGCCCGGCATCGGCGGCAAACACGGCCGACAGCAGGGGCCAGTCCGGGCAGCCAGGGGCAAGAGATAAGAGACCAGAGACCAGAGACAAAGGAATCAGCCATGTCAGCGTACCTGCAACAGCAAGCGAAAGCGCCTGCGGCGATGCCCCAGGCCTTTCACAGCCCCCAATTGCTGGATTTCCTGCCCCTGGAACCCACCCCGCCGGCCACGGTGTCCCATAAGGCAAATTGCTCAAGCTGCGCCATGCGCGCCATCTGCATGGGCGGCAACCTGAACGATGCGGATCGCTCCAGGCTCGATACCGTGATCCACAACTGGCGCATGGTCCGGCGCGGCGAAGCGCTCTACCGGGCCGGCGACGCCTTTCAGAGCATCTACGCGCTGCGTTCCGGATCGTTCAAGACGGTGTTGGCGCACCAGAACGGCTGCGAGCAGGTCAGCGGCTTCTTCCTCACCGGCGAGACGCTCGGGCTGGATGGCATCTGCACGGAGCACCACGCCTGCGACGCCATCGCCCTGGAAGACAGCGCGGTGTGCGTCATTCCCTTCCATCTGCTAGAAGCGCTCTGCCGCGAAATGCGCTCGCTGCAGCAGCACGTGCACCGCATGCTAAGCAGCGAGATCGTGCGCGAATCGGGCGTGATGCTGCTGCTCGCCAGCTTGTGCGCGGAGCAGCGCGTGGCGGCATTCCTGCTCAATATCTCGGCGCGCCAGCATGCGCGCGGCTACTCCCGGCGCGACCTCGCGCTGCGCATGACGCGCGAAGAAATCGGCAGCTACCTGGGCATGAAGCTCGAGACCGTCAGCCGCACCTTGTCGCGCTTCCAGCGCGACGGCCTCATCGAGGTCAAGGGCAAACGCGTGACCTTGCTGGATCTTGACGCGCTGGACCGCATCTAGGCGGGCGCCGTTGCGCAAGCCGCCCCTGCCAGCCTTGTGGAAGCAGTGAGCGCGTGGCCCGCCATCTTGCGCGCCTGGTTGACGTTGGCTTGACGTTGATCAGGAAACGCGCACGGTTCGGCTTGCGGCTGCAAACGTAGTGCCTAGACTGGCAGAAAGCTGCCGCGGCGTGCCCGCGGCGCTCACCTTTTCCGTGCTCCGCCTTGCACTTCATTGCGCCTGCCTTTTTGCGCTGTCCTGTTTGCACCTTCCTTGTTTCTCTTCCCGGGGGTCGATGCCATGACCATCAAGATCGTCTTTGCAAAAACCATCCCCTCGTATCGCCCGGCCGATCTCTGTCTCGAGTGCGCTGCCAGCGTCGACGGCATCCCGGCCAGCTACGCGATCACGGCGGAGGCACTGGAAGACCACTTCGGTGCGCGTTCGTACCGGCCGGACGACCTCATCCAAGCCTTCGAAGGGCACCGCGAGGATATCGAATGCGTGGCGCAGCAGCTGTTTGAAATGACCGCGGCTCACCACATCGTGCTGCACAGCGGTCATTTCCGTTTCGCGCTCTAGACCTGGCTGGGCGCCGGCTGGCGCGGCGCCTCGATGGCAACGGCACCGATTGCCAGCAACGGATCGGACAGGCGCATGGCATTCCAGGCATGCATCGAGGCGGCAGGCGCGACCGAGTCGGCCTTGGGCCTGGGCGGCCGCCACCACTCCGGTCCCGGCGCGCAGCCAGCGCAAAGCATGGCCGCCAGGCAAGCCGCAAGGCCGCGCCGGCGCACGCAGCCGCCCGTGGCACCTTGGTGGGGAACTGTCATCTTCATCGCCGCCTCCGGTTGCCGGCGCTTGCGGGCACCGGCTTGTCACGCCCGTGGCCTGCCGCGCCGAATCCTCGTTCCGCTTCAATATAGGCGCGTGGTTGCCACTCGGCTTGATCCGCATCAAGCTAACTTCCGGGCACGCGCATAGCATGGGTACATGACCTGCCCGATCGGGGAGACAGGCACCTGGGAGAGCGCGGCATGGAACCGGCGGCACTCACGCAAGCGTTGATGCGACCCGCGGCTTACCGGCATCCGGTGGGCAAGGTCAGCCTCATCGAGACGCACATCTCGCAAGTCTTCCTTGCCGGGCCCTTTGCCTACAAGGTGCGCAAGCCCGTGCGCCTGGACTTCGTCGACTTCGGCACGCTGGCCGCCCGCAAGGCGGATTGCCAGGCCGAACTCGAACTGAATCGCAGGATGGCGGCGGCGCTCTACCTCGGCGTGGTGCCGATCGTGGGGGGACCCGGCCCCGGGGAGGTCCGGGTAGGGGGTACTGGCCAAGCGCTGGAGTACGCGGTAAAGATGCGCCGCTTCCGCCAGCAAGACCTGTTCTGCGCGATGGCACAGACGAACCGGCTAACCGGCACCCATGTCGAGACGCTGGCCCGCCGGCTTGCCGCGATCCACCTGGCCGCGCCGGTCGCCAGCGGCGGCACGGGGCATGGCACACCGGCACGGATCGCAGCGGTGGCGCAACAAGCCATGGCGGGCGTTGCCGCCCTCGCCTCGGGCACCGGCGCGGCGGCACACGTGGCGGCGCTGCTGCGCGAGCGGGCCGTGGCGCTGCAACCGGCATTTGCCAAGCGGCTGGCAAGCGGCCATGTCAGGGAGTGCCACGGCGACCTGCACCTTGGCAACATCGCCTTGATCGACGGCGAGCCCACGCCATTCGATTGCCTGGAGTTCGATGCCGGGCTACGCTGGATCGACACCATCAGCGATACCGCCTTTGTTTTCATGGATCTGCTCCATGCCAGCCGGCAAGACCTGGCCTACTGGCTGATCAATACCTATCTGGAGTGCAGCGGCGACTATGCCGGCCTGGCGATATTGCCGTTCTACACGGCGCTGCGCGCCGTGGTGCGCGCCCGCGTGCTGCTCGAGCGGGCCCACCAGCGCAGCGCGGCGGGAACCGGCACCGCCGCGGAAATGGCGGCGGCGCAGATGCGCTGCAACGATCTGCTCGCGCTGGCCAGCGCCGCGCTGACGCGCAATCCGGGCGCGATCACTATCATGCATGGCCTCTCGGGCAGCGGCAAAAGCACCGTTGCCCACCAGCTCGCGCTGGCCGCGGCCATGGTGCGCGTGCGCGCCGATGTGGAGCGCAAACGTCTTGCGCTTGCACATGGCCATCAACGTGGCGATAAACGTGGTGATCAGCTGGGCGATCAACTGGGCGATCAGTTTGCCGATGCACATGGCGATCCGGCCGCGCACGGCGACCTTTACACGGCGCAACGCACTGCCCGCGTCTACCGGCGGCTGCTGGCAATCTGCCGGCTAGGCAGTGGCGCCGGATTCCCCATGATTGCCGATGCGACCTTCCTCGCGCGCGCCGAGCGGCGGCGCTTCGCGTCGCTGGCCGCGCGCCGGGGCGCTGCCTTTTCCATCGTCGACTGCCATGCCGGCCTGGCCACCCTGCGCGAACGGATCGTCACACGCGCGCGCCAGGGCGGCGATCCTTCAGAGGCGGACCTCCAGGTGCTGGAGTGGCAGCGGCGCGCGCAGGAGCCATTGGGCAGCGATGAATGGCGCCATGTGGTGCGCATAGGCGAGACCGTCCTGTCCGGCTGATGGCGGTTCGTGGAAACTTGCCCCCTCAGGCTTCCTTGGGCGATAGCCATGCTGGCCGCTGCGCGGCGCCGCTGCGGCCGTTGGCGGCTTCCACCTGCTCGGCAAACGCGCGCAGGGCCTGCATTGCCGCCCCGCTGGCCACATCGGCCTGGCGCAGCGCCAGTACCGGCGACGGCGGCTCCGTGGCCAGGCGGGCGATCTCCTCTGCCGCCCTGAAAGCGCCTTGCCGGGCCATCACGCAGATCACCGACGTCTTGCAGGCCAGCGGCATGTGGTCGCGCAGGAAGCTGCGCATGGGCGCAGCCAGGTGGCCGACCCAGATGGGCGCGACGATGACAAGCCGCTGGCAATCGTCCAGCGCCGGGCCGGCGTAGCGGTAGCCTACATGCCGCTGCAACAAGATATCCAGCACGCAGCGCGCATCGCCCAGCAAGCCGGCGCGGCTGGCCTGGTCGCCGACTTCCGCCAGCGGCCAGCCGGATTGCGCCGCCAGTTCTTCCGCGGCCTGGCGCGCCGTGCCGGTGCGCGAGTAATAAACGATCAGGATCTTTTCCATCGATGGCTCCTCAGCTCTCGATCCGGGTTATCCGCGTGCCGACCAGCGACAGGCTGATCATGATGCCGCCGTTGGTCAGCACGAAGCCCACAATATCGCCCCGCACGGTATTGCTATCCACGCTGGCACCGATGCCCAGGCTCAGGACGGACACCGACCCGTCCACGCCCACGGTCCAGCCCTGGCTGGCACGGAAGCGTTCCAGCGCCTGCCCGGTCAGGAACACCAGCACCACGGCCCTGGATGCCATGCCCGCCTGCGCCCCGAGCGAGGCGCCAATCAGCCGGTAGTAGGCCTTGTCCCCGCCTGCGCCATGCATCATGCCGTCGCCCTGCTCCACGCCCGCCACCGCGCCGCCAGCGAGCACATCGGGAAAGACCAGCACGCCGCTGGCCTTGTCCAGCAGGGCCCGCGCGCCGGGGTTGCGCGCAGTCAGGCGCGCCAGCACGGCTTCGCAGCGTGCATCGAGCTCGTCGGCATCCAGCACGCGCTTGTCGGCGGCTGAACCCGCCCACGCGGCCGCCGGCAAGCCTGCTGTGCAGCACAGCACGGCAGCCGCGGCGAGCGCCCGGCATGCCAGGCGCCGCCGCCTGGCGGCAGCCGGCAACGTGGAGGTCATGGCCTCACCGGCGCGCCTGATGCCGGCTTTGCGCCGGCGCTCGGCTCAGCCTGTGGCGCGTGCACCAGCAGTACCGGCTGGCGGCATTGCCGGACCAGCGCTTCGGCGACGCTGCCCATCAGCAGGCGCCGCACGCCGCGCCGACCGTGCGTGCCCAGCACCAGCAACTCCGCCCCGGTCTGCTGCGCCACCTGCTCGATCGCATTGGCCACGTCGCCCAGCGCCAGGGCTTCATCCACCATCAGCGTCTTGCATGACACCTGCGCTGCCGCCGCCTTGGCCTTGGCCTTGGCTTCGTCCAGCAGGATCTGCCCGCCTTCGAGCAGGCCGGCACGCAGGTCTGTCAGGTCGATGTAGCCGACCTCGTACCTGAGGTAGCTGTTATCGATCACATGCACCACGGTGAGTTCCGAGTGCATCGCCGCGGCCAGGCGCAGAGCCTCCTCCAGCGCCCGATCGGCGGACTCGCTGCCATCCACGGCAACCAGGATCTTGCTGTACATCTTGTACCTCCCGATAAAAAAGACAGGCGCCGCAGCTTGCAGCCGACGCTTCCAGTTTGTACGCCCGGGCAAGCGCGGTGTTGATGTAGATCATGGCATTCGCTGCTTTCCCGGGCAACGGGTCGTTTCTGCGCCTTGCGCGCATCGCCAGGCCGCTTGACGTGCATCAATACGCCCCGTGCCCAGCCCTCTAAGCTGCTAATGGAGGCCGCTCCCATGCGCGCTTTCCTATCGACATTGCAACATGGCGACATCCAGCCAGGAGGCACGGACCATGTACCAGAGAATATTGCTCGCGGTGGACGGCAGCCGCTCTTCGGACCTTGCGCTGAGCCAGGCCATCACGGTGGCCAAGGCGACCGGCAGCGAGGTAAAGGTGCTCTTCGTGGCGGACGACAACGATATCTTCTTCACTGCGGGCAGCTACGACCCGCGCAAACTGATGGAAGGCATCCTGGCCGCGGGACGCGATGCGCTGGCAGCGGCCGCCACGCGCCTGGCGGATGCCGGCATCCCGCATTCGACGCTGATCCTCGAGAAGCCCGTTTCCCCCGGGCAGATCTCCACCACGATCGTGGAGCAAGCCGACCGCTGGAATGCGGACCTGATCGTGATCGGCACGCACGGCCGCCGCGGCTTCCGGCGCCTGGTCATGGGCAGCGTGTCCGAAGGCGTGGTGCACAAGAGCAACAAGCCGGTGCTGATGGTGCGCAGCGAGATCGAGGAATGAGGACGCCCCGGGAACGACGCGCTGAACGATGCGCTGAACGATGCGCTGAACGACGGGCTGAACGACGGGAATCATGCCGGCGGCGGGCGGATTGATGCGAGGCGCTTCCCGGATCCGACGCAACGGCGTGGCCGCGCCCCGGGTCCTGGCCGGCCTGCTGGCCGCATGGGCCTTGAGTTGCCATGGGCTCGCGCTGGCCGCACAGGCAGCGCCAGCAGCGCTCTGGTTTTCTCAGGGCCATCCCAATGCCCAGGCCTGGCAAGCCGCCGGCATCCTCGACGGCGCCACGGCCGACGGGCTGGAACCCCGCGATTATGATGCCGACGGCCTGCGCCGCGCGCTGGGCCAGGCCGCGGACGGGCCGCCGTTGGCGCCCGAAGCCGCCGCCTCGCTTGACGAGAGGCTGACAGCGGCGATGCAGCGCTATCTTGCCGACCTGCACGGCGGCCGGGTCGATCCCGGCACGATCCACGAGAAATTTGCCCCGGCGCCGGACCGGCAGTTCGATCCGTCGCGCCTCCTGCGCGCAGCCATCGCCGGGCAGGACCTGCCCGAGGCAGTCCGGCAGGCGGCGCCGTCGTTCCCGCTCTACGCAAGCTTGCGCGCGGCGCTTTCACGCTACCGCGCGCTGGCAGGCCACCCGGCCTGGCAGGCACCGCTGCCGCCGCTGCCCGGCAGGAAGCTGGTGCCCGGGCAGGCCTACGCCGGGCTGCCGGTGCTGGCGCAGCGCCTGATCGCGCTAGGTGACCTGCCCGCCGCCACGCCGCTCCCGGAACGCTACCAAGGCGAACTGGTGGAGGGCATCAAGGCGTTCCAGGTCCGCCACGGGCTGGAGGCGGATGGCGCCATCGGCGCGGGCACGTTCGCGCAACTGAACGCGCCGCTCGCCGGCCGCATACGGCAGATCGAACTGACGCTGGAGCGCCTGCGCTGGACGCCCCTGCTGGAGGGCCCGCGCATGATCGTGGTCAACGTGCCGGAGTTCGTGTTGCGCGCCTACGAAATCCACGGCGGCGCCATCCAGGTCAAGGCGGAAATGAAGGTGATCGTGGGCAAGGCGCTCGATACGCGCACGCCGCTGTTCAAGGAGGACATGCGCTTCATCGAGTTCAGTCCTTACTGGAACGTGCCGCCGTCCATCGCGCGCGCGGAAACCGTGCCCCGGCTGCGCCGCGATCCCGGCTATTTCGAGCGGCAAGGCTTCGAGTTCGTCAGTGGCGAGGGCAAGGTGATCACCACCCTGTCGGCCGCCAGCCTGGATGCCGTCCAGCGCGGCCAACTGCGCATACGGCAACGCCCGGGGCCGATGAATGCGCTTGGCGACATCAAGTTCGTCTTCCCCAACAACGAGAACATCTACCTGCATCACACGCCCACCCCGCAACTGTTCGCGCGGGACCGGCGCGACCTGAGCCACGGCTGCATCCGTGTCGAGGCGCCGGAGGCGCTGGCTGGCTTCGTGCTGCAGGACACGCCAGGCTGGACCGAGGCGCGCATCCGCGAGGCCATGGAGAAGGGAGAATCCAGCACGCTGCGGCTGCGCCAGCCCTTGCCGGTGGTGCTTGCCTACGGCACGGCCATCGTCAAGGCTGACGCTCGCGTCTACTTCTTCCCGGATATCTATGGGCTGGACCGCGTGCTTGACGAGGCGCTGCGGCAACGGTCCGCCCGCCTGCGGGCTTCCGCCTTGGCCAGCACGCAGGCAAGATAGGGCAATTGCACCAAAGGGGAGTGCTTTCGATGACCAAACCGCCCAGCGATCCTCGCCGCCTGTTCCTGCGGCACGCCGGCGGGCTTGTGCTGGCTGGCACGCTGCTGCCGTTGCCGGCCCGGTCCGCGCTGGCGAGCTTGCCCGATGCCCGCAGCTTGTCCTTCGAGCACACCCACACCGGCGAGCGCATCGCCTTGGTCTACGCCGTCGGCGATCAGTTCGTGCCCGAGTCACTGGCCGCGCTCAATCGCTTCCTGCGCGATCACTACTCGGGCCAGGTCGGCGTGATCGATCCGCAACTGTTCGCGCTGCTTTACCGCCTGAGGCAAACGCTGTGCTGCGCGGCCCCCTTCCAGGTCATCTCCGGCTATCGCAGCCCCGCCACCAATGCGCGGCTGCGCAAGACGCGCGGTGGCGGCGTGGCCAGCCATAGCCTGCATATGGACGGCAAAGCCATCGATATCCGCCTGCCCGGCGTTGCGCTGTCCGACCTGCGCGACGCCGCGCTCTCGCTGCGCGCTGGCGGCGTGGGCTTCTATCCGCAGGAGCAGTTCGTGCATGCGGATACGGGCCGGGTGCGGGATTGGTAGGCAAGGCGCCATTGAAGACCATCGGCCGGTTCTGGTCAAGCTCTCGCATCCGGGTTTTCCCCATCGGCGGCCCCCCTAGCCTGGGCGGCCCGGACAAGTTATGCTCTTGGCCGCATATTAGCCCGCACGGGGTGGGCTAGCGCTCAATCGACAATCCCCCGGCACCGGGCGGGCATATCTGGAAGGAAATCAGCCATGCGCACCCCTGCACGAACAATCTCTTGCCCGCGCGCATGCCGCTAAGCCGGTTGTTGTTGCCTCCAGAGCCGCCCGCGCTAGCGCCCGGCATCGCGCACAGCAGTTTCAGCGTGCAAGGCGACGCCCGCCAGAGCTTGCTGGCCTGGCAGGAGCGGATGAGCCCGGTCTACGATATCCGGCCTGCCACGGCGCAAGGCGAGCAGACCTTCGAAGCCTCGCTGTCTCGCTACTCCATCGACGATCTGAGCTTCTTCGACATCCGCACCAGCCCCAATCTGGCCGAGCGCTCGTTGGGGCGCGTGTCGACAGAGAACATTCGCGACATTACCTTCAGCGTGTTCCTGGAAGGCGCGCCCGCCCAATTCCTGGGCGGCAAGCCAGGGCTGAACGCGCCGCAGTGGCACGGCGTGCCAAGCATTCTCGCGCTGGACATGGACCAGCCGTGCACCATCCGGAGTTTTCATGGCCGCATGCTGCTGTTTTTCGTGCCGCGCGCCTTGGTGGAAATGGCCTTCCCCGATGCCGCCTCGCTGCATGGCCGCCTGGTTGAGGCCACCACACCGCTGATGCGGGTGCTGATCTCGCATCTGGTGGCACTGAATCGACAAATCGTAGGCCTGTGCAAAGAGGAAGCAGACCGGGCATTTCGCACCGCGATCGAACTGCTGGCCGCCGCGTTCAGCCGGCACGCGGGGCTCTCCGGCAACGCCCGCGCAGCGGTGCGGGCGGCGGTGTACGGACAGGTGCGGCGCTATGTCGAGGCCAATCTGCATGACCCCGACCTGAGCCCTGACAGCGTGCTGCAATCGCTGCATCTGTCGCGCGCCAGCGTGTACCGCCTATTCATGCATGAAGGTGGCCTGGCCGCTTATATCCGCAGCCGCAGGCTGCGGGCGGCGGCCGATGAACTGGTGCGCTTTCCTGACATGGCGGTGCAGGACATTGCCTCAGGGCTCGGTTTCAACAATGCATCGAGCTTTACGCGCGCCTTTCGCCGCGCCTACGACATCGCGCCGCAGGAATTGCACAGCTATGCCCCGCTGCTACAGCGCGAACAGGCAAGGCTACAGCGCCATGCGCCCTGGCGCGCGGCGGGATTGAGGTAGGAATCCGGTAGGAATCCGTTCAAGGCACTGGCCCTCTCACCACCTCTCGCCCCTTCTCGCCCCGTCACTCCACCGGCACCGCCGACATCCACCCGTTTGCGGCATTCGCCGCCACGACCTGTTTCGCGATCGAATCGCCCAGGCGCCTGGCATCCGCGGAGATACTGTCGCGCTTGACCTCGGACACGCCATGCAAGCCCGCGCCGGCCGCGGCGGACATCGCGAGATGGCCGGCGGCGGCACCGACGCCGGCGGTTTCAGCCACGCCCGGCATGTGGCCGCTGTTGGCCTCGGCCGCGAAACTCTGCAGCGGCATGGGCGCACCGTCCGCCGGCTTGTACAGGATCTGGACCGACGCGCCGACCTCGCTCTTGCCTGCGCCAAGGCCGATCAGCAAGCGGCGCCGACGCTTGCCCTCGTCGATCTTCTGGATGCTTCCCTCGACGATCAGCGCGTTGCTTTGCGCGGGCGCGGGGCCGTCCGCGCGTACCGCGCGCAGTCCCTGGGACTGCAGCTGGCGCACGATTTCATCGGACACCTGCTCGCTCGCTTCGCACGCCGCCTGGCTCTGCTCGCTGGCCGCGGACCTGCCGGTGACCATCGTCTTGAGCTTCTGCGCCATGCCGCTGTCCAGTTTCACCTGATCCGGGCTGGCATCGAAGGCTTGCACATAAATGATGTCCGCCTGCACCTGTGCCTGAGGCATGGCGCTGGCCTGAGTCACGCCGGTGACGCCCCAGGCGCAGCCCGCCATCAAGAGCGATCCTGCCGCCAATGCCGTCATCGCCAGACGCGTGGCGTTGTGCTTTAGGAGTGGGTATGAATTCCGCATGTTGTTCCTGTCATCGGCACCATCGCGGCGCCGATTGCCGAAAAATTGCCGCCGATTGCCGAAAATCTGCCGAGAAGATGTCGCCGACAATCATGCGATCCACAGGATCAGAAACCATCGGAGATCACGCCTGCTTGCGTGCGGCGCATCTGCAATCGGTGTGAGCCGCAACCCGCAGACGCAAGTATGGGAGGAACTGGCTGCGCGAGCCATGCAGGAAATATGTCGCGCGATGTCATGCTTGCGTCGAGCCCGGGCGTACGGAATGCGCGGCTTCGCCTGAGGCCGATGGCCGGTGCAGCGGCAACGCCACCACCGCTTCCAGCCCCCCGCCCTCGCGGGCGCGGAACTGCAGGGAGCCGCCGTGCAGGCGCGCAATGCGCTCCACGATCGCCAGGCCCAGGCCGGTGCCGCCCGAATGGCCGCGCGCGTTGCTGCCGCGGCTAAAGGGCGCCTTGAGCTGCTCCAGCTCCTGCGCGCTGATGCCGCTGCCCCGGTCGCACACGGCGGCGTAGGCCATATCGCCCTCGGCCCAGGTGCGCACGAACAAGCCGGTTCGTCCGTAGACGACCGCGTTGTGCATCAGGTTCATCAGCAGCCGCATCAGGCTCACCGGCCGGAACGAAAGCGCCGGCACGCTGCCGAGCGAAAGCTCGAACTCGTGCCCGAGCCCGGCATAATCCGCGGCGAGCTGGCTAACGAGCGCATTGAGGTCGCCAGGCTGCGGCACCTCGCGTTCGCCACTGCCCGCGTAGTCCATGAACTGCTGGAGGATCGTGTCGATCTGATCGAGATAGCCCTCCGCCGATGCCACGAACTGATCGGCGGCTCCGCGTGGCATTGCCATGGCCATCGCCAGACGCAGCTTGGTGAGCGGCGTGCGGATATCATGCGACACGCCGGCCAGCATCAGCGCGCGTGTGGCCTCCGCCTGCTGCAATGCCTGCGTCATCTGGTTGAACGCGCTGCTCACCTGGGCGATTTCCGTCGGCCCGCTGGCGGGCAGAGGCACGGGGGCTTCACCGGCGCTGACGTGGCGTGCCGCGCGCGCCAGATCCTGCAGCGGACGGTTGATGTGCAGCTGGATCAGGTAACCCGTGAGCGCCGCGAGCAACGCGAAGGCCGCCGACAGCGCCAGCGCGGTGGTGACGCCGCTCGCCTGCGCGTCTTCGGTCATCGGCAAGGCGATCCATTGGGGCGCGCCATCCACGTGTACGCGAATCCAGAGTTGCTCCCCTTCCCCCTCCCTCCCGCCTTTGCCCGTCTGCCATCGCACCGCCATGTCCGGCGGCAGATAGCGCTGCAATGCCTCCATGAAGACGTCGCGCTGGTAAGTGCGAAAGAAGTGGAGCGCACTGGCATGCGGCGCCTCTACGCCTTGCTCCGGCGGCTGCGCCTGCCCCCCGAGCCGTGCGGCCGCCGCGCGGCCCTGCTCGGGCGGCATGGCGGCAAAGACGCGGTCGAGCGTCTTCACGTAGTCGGAAAAGATGATCGCCGCACGCTCGATGTGTGGGCGCTGCACGAAATGCAGCAACACGGTGAGCGCGCTGACCTGGGTCAGCGCCACGAGCACCACCAGCAGGGCGATGTTGCGCGCGAGCAGCGAGCGGGGCAGCGCGAGCCGCATCACGGCCCGACGCCGGCGACCAGCATGTAGCCGACGCCCCACACGGTCTTGATGAAGCGCGGCTTGGACGGATCGTCTTCGACGATCTGGCGCAGCCGCAGGATCTGTACGTCGATGCTGCGGTCAAGGGCGTCATGGTCGCGGCCGCGGGCGCGCGCCAGCAGGTTCTCGCGGCTCACCGGGCGGTTTGGCGACGACCCTAGCGCGTGCAGCAGCAGCATCTGCGCGGAGTGCACTTCGACCGGCTCACCGCCGCGCTCCAGCGTCTGCTTGCCAACATCGAATGCGAAATCGCCGAAGCGCAAGGTCTGCGAGGTCACGGTCGGATCTCCAGCCGCCATCTTCTGCCGGCGCAGCAGCGCGCGGATCCGCGCCACCAGTTCGTCCGGGAGGAATGGCTTGGCGAGATAGTCGTCGGCGCCGGTCTCAAGCCCGACCACCCTGTCGACCGGATCGCCCTTGGCGGTCAGCATCAGGATGGGCAGCGTCTGCCCTTCGGCACGCAGCCGGCGGCAAATGGCCAGGCCATCTTCCGGTTCCATCATCAGGTCCAGCACGAGCAGGTCGTACGGCTCGCGCTGCAGGTAGCGGTCAAGCCGCTTGCCATCGGCGACCGCGCGCACCTGGAAACCATGCCCGGTCAAGAACCGTTGCAGCATGTTGCGCAGCTCGGCCTCATCATCGAGCACGATAATCCTGTTCACCTGCTCCATGGCGCGTCTCCGGCAAGGATCGCGAATCGCCTGAGATCAGCGGTGATCAGCGGGCCATTGCCTTCTGTCTCATGAACCCCTCGATCTGCGCCAACGTGACGTATCCGGCCTGCTGCGTGTCGATCTCGTCGAAATGGCTGGCGACCATCGGCATGCCCGCCGCCGCTTGTTCCCGGGTCAGCTTGCCGTCGCGCGTCGTGTTGGCATTGGCGAAGCGCATCTGCAATTGCTGCATCGCACGTTCCACCCGCGCGCTGCCGCCCGCAGGCGGCGCGACGCTCTGCGCCGATGCGCCTGCAGAAACAATACACAAAATCAAAACCGCGATCATCTGCTTCATGGTGTTCTCCGTGGTGTAGCCGACATTCGATGCCGGCCGGGGTAGTCGATCCGATAGGGCTGATGGCCGTCAGGCCCAGTGCGCAGGCACCCAGACGCGGCCCACCCAATGTCCGGGCACCATGACCGCCGCACGCGGCGCCCGTGCCACGTAGACGGCACGCGGCGCGACATACACAACCCGCGGCGGGGGCGGCGGCGCAACCACCACCACCTTGGGCGCCGGCGGGGCGACGTAGACCGCCTTCGGGGGCTGCGCGGGCGGCAGGTAGACAGGCGTGGGCTGCACATAGGCCACCGGAGGCGGCGGCACATACGCCACCGGCGCGGGGGTGACGACCACCGGCGCGGTGCCAACCGCCACGGTGGCGCCCACGGTGGTCACCGTGCCGCCGGTCGTGACCGTGCCTGCGGTCGTCACCGTGCCGCCGTGTACCACCGTGGTGCCGCCGCCCGTCGTCACGACACCCGGCGCCACGCGCGTCGCGGTGCCAGAGTGGGTGACGGTGCCGCCTTCCGCGCCGGTCACCGTCCCCGAACGGGCGCACGTCGCGCCGGCGCAGGTGGTCGATGCCGCGTGGCTGACCGTGTTGCCGTTCGAGCCGGTGATCGTGCCCGACGATGAATACTGGCCCGGCGCGTCACGCGTCACGCTGCCCGCCGTGGAGGCGGTCTGGCCATTTGGCCCGGTGAGGTTGCCCGTGTGCGAGCAGGTGCCGCCGGCGCAACTGGTGTCGCCAGCGTGCTGTACCGAGCGGCCGTTGGGCCCGGTCGCCGTGCCCGAGTTGGAGAACTGCCCCGGCGCGGTACGGGTCACCGTGCCGGTATTCGTCGCGATCCCGCCGTAGGGGCCGGCGAGGCCACCGGCGTGCGAACAGCTTGCGCCTGCGCATGAACCGGCATGCGCGCCGTTGTAGACGCCGTGCGGCGTGTAGGCCGTGCCGTGGCCCGACCAGCCAGCGAAGGCCGGGGTGCTGGCGAGGAGGATCAGCGAGGCGGCCGCTGTGACAACGTGATGGCGTTTCATGGGATGTCCTTCGGGTTCGGGTTCGGGCCAGATCACGCACTGCGGCCTGGCAACGGGACGAACTATAGGACGAGGGTGCGAAACATTCGCCATGGAAAACATGTCGCGGTGTTACACCGGCCGGGCAGACGGATCCAGTGACATCGAGCGACATATTTTCCGTCTGGTTCTGGCGGCGGCCGCCCACTACAGTGGCCTCACCCGACGCGACGGCGGTCACTGCCGCAGACGACGCGCCCCACCCCAACCTGTCCCGCGCCCATCATGCATACCACTGGAAACATCGCGCTCTATGTCGCGCTAGCCACGTCGTTCATCGTCGCCGTCTCGCTGATCGAGGCGTTCGTGCTCACCCGAACGCTGCGCCACAGCGCCGCGCCGTTCGACTGGAATGAAACATGGCTGTCGCTGGCCGACCTGGTGGGCGGCAAGCTGTTCGCGCTGCTGCCGCTCTCGCTGGCAACGCCGATCTTCGCCTTCGCCTGGGATCATCGCCTCTTTACCGTCACGATCAACAGCGCGCTGATGGCGCTGCTGCTGTTTGTCGGCCAGGAGTTCTGCTACTACTGGTATCACCGCGCGTCGCACCGTATCCGCTTTTTCTGGGCCACGCATGCAGTCCATCACTCGCCGAACCAGTTGACGCTGTCGTCTGCCTATCGGCTTGGCTGGACCAGCAAGCTGAGCGGCTCGGCGATGTTCTTCGCGCCGCTCGTCTGGCTTGGCGTGCGCCCTGAGGTCGTGCTCGCCACGCTGATGTTCAACCTGCTGTATCAGTTCTGGCTGCACAACACGTGGATGCCCAAGCTCGGCTGGCTCGAATACGTGCTCAACACGCCGTCGGCGCATCGCGTGCACCACGCGTCGAATGCCGATTACCTGGATGCCAACTACGGCGGCGTGCTGATCGTCTTCGATCGCCTGTTCGGCACCTACGTCGAGGAACGCGCCGACGAACCGTGCCGTTACGGCCTGGTAACCCCGACGCGCACGCGCAACCCGCTCGTCAATCAGTTCGAGCACTGGGTCAGCCTCGCGCGGGATATCGCGTCGGCGCGCAATGCATGGACCGCCATCCGTTACGTGATGCTGCCGCCCGGCTGGCGCGCGGACGGCACTGGCGAGACCACGGAGAACCTGCGCCGGCGCCACTGCGCCGCGCCACGGCCTGTGTCTACTCGCTGACCCCGTGCGCTAGCCAACGAACCGCAGGGTGTTCTCCGGGCAGCGCCGCGCGGGTGGCATCCTCCATCAGCCGCAAGCCTGTGTTGCTGTTGGTGAGCAGCACGACGCCCGCGCGCTGCTCGGTGCTGCCCATCACGAATGCCCTCACGCCTTGCATCTTGCCCCACTGGAAAAACGTGCCCCGGCTGGGCTCGACGCCCCACCCCAGCCCCCAGCCGATGTCCGGCTCCGTGGCAGCCGGCGCGCCATCGAGGTAGACGATTTCTCCTTTTGGCACCATGACGCTCGCCGTCAGCCATTGTTGCCAGGTCGAGGCACTGAGCCCATCGCCCCGAAGCACGGCGGCAACAAAAGCGCCGTAGTCGCCGGCCGTGGTTTGCAGCGAATAGGAGGCGCTCGCCGCGGGCGGGCGATGCACGTCTAGCCGCTGCGCCGCCTCATGCGGGTTGGCCGCATTCGCGAGGAACCGATCCTGCCACTCCAGGCTCGACGAGCGCATCCCGAGTGGCTCGAACACCAGGCGCCGCAGGATCGCTTCCAGGGTTTCCCCTGTTTTTGCCTCAACGGCAGACTGCAGAAAAATGAACCCCAGGCTGGAGTAGCTGAACCACGCGCCAGGAGCAAAGTGCAGCCGCAGCGGATTCTTGTCGCGCAGGTTCTGCAGCCCACACGTATGCGTTAGCACGTGGCGCATGGTGATGCGCGCCGAGGCCGCATCGTCCGGCACGATCGGCTGGGCCGAGCGCGACAGCGGCTCGTCAAGATCCAGCACGCCGGCGTCGACAAGCTGCAGCAAGGCGTACGAGACAATCGGCTTGGTGAGCGATGCCGCGCCGAACACGGTGCCGGCATCCACCGGCTCGGCGGTGTCCTGGTTCCTCACGCCGGCGGCGGCCACCTCGACCGAGTCCTCGCGCACGTGCGCCAGGCAGGCGCCTGTGACGGATTTGTCCTTCAGCAGATGCGCAAGGCGCATGTCCAGCGACGGCGTTCCATGGCCCATGTTGCCTCACTCCGATAGCAAGGCCGCCATTATCGCGCAGGTGCGGCCCGGGCCTCTTCCGCACAGCGCATGATCGCCTCGGCCAGCGCCTCGCGCGGATACGCGTTCTGCGTGACGAACGGCGCGACGCAAACACGACCGGCATGCCCGTCACCAGCCGGCGGATCTGCGCGAAGGCCGGCGTGCTGGCAAGTCAGGTACGCACGATGCATAATCCTGAAACTGGTTTCACCGAGACCAACTTCCCATGCCACGCGCTGTGACACAACCCAAGTCCGACCTGAAGCCCGCAGAGAAACTCACCATCCAGGACGTTGCCAACCATGCGGGTGTCTCGAAAGCAACGGTATCGCGCTTCCTGAACCGGGGCGGCGAGCAGTTGTCCGCCGACGTGGAGGCACGCGTGGCCGCAGCCGTGCGCGCGCTGGGCTATAGCCCGAGTCCCATGGCGCAAGCGCTCAAGCGCGGCAAGTCGCGCCTGATCGGGCTGGTGGTGGCGGACGTTTCCAACTCGTTCTCGGTGGCCGTGCTGCGTGGTGTGGAGAAGGCCTGCCGCGACGCTGGCTATATGGTGATGCTGTTCAACCTGGGCAATGACGAGCAACTGGAGCGCGAAGCCATTCGCTCGCTGTCGGCTTACCGGGTCGAGGGCTTCATCCTGCACACGCTGGGCCACGACGCCGGCGCCCTTGCCGATGCCGCGCAACTGGGCAAGCCGGTCGTGCTGGTCGACCGCAAGGTCGGCGACGCGGAAGTCGACCTGGTGGCCCTGGATAACCTTTCCGCGGTCCACGAGGCTGCCGGCCACTTGCTCGAAGCCGGCTACCGGCGCTTGCTCTTCATCAGCGAGCCGATCAAGGCCATCAGTTCGCGCAACGAGCGGGCCCGGGCCTTCCAGAACTTCGTCGCGGAACACGCCGACTCGCTTGGCGGCAGCGTGTTCGAAGCCCGCCCCGGTGACGACGACGCCCTGGACGAAGCGCTGCGCGCCCTGCGCCGCGACGCCGGCAAGGCGCCGGTAGCCGTGCTGGCGGCCAATGCGGTGATCTCGCTGCGCGTGGCCGCTGCCGCCGCCAGGCTGGGGTGGCAGCTCGGCACCGACCTCGGCCTGATCGGGTTCGATGATCCGGAATGGGCTGCCCTGGTCGGCCCCGGCCTGAGCACCATTTCCCAGCCGACCGACGATATCGGACGCGCCGCCACCAACTGCCTGATCGAGCGGCTGCAAGGCGCGCAGCTTGCGCCGCGCCAGGTCTTGTTGCCTGGCACCCTGGTCAAGCGCGGGTCGACGCGCCGCGGCTGACAGGAACCCGACAGTGGTTCCTGGCGACGCGAGGGCGTAACGAGCGCCCACCCTCTCCCCCGCCCCCCGCCCCATCCCCCAATTTCACCCGTAAGGGTTTCCACTGCTGGAGTTCTGAAACCGGTTTCCTATAATCCTGAAACCGGTTTCAGAACCGTACTTTCCGATCGCTGCGACGCCAGCGACGCATTCCACAGAACGTGCAGGAGACATTGATGACTATCCAACGCTTGTTGCGCCAGATTGCCGCGCCCGTGCTCACGCTGCTGGTCCTGGCCAGCGCCTCGGCCGGCGTCCAGGCACAGACCGTCGCCGAGATCGTCAAGAGGGGCAAGGTCACCATCGGCGTGGTGACGGGCGCGCCGCCCTTCGGCACCACGGACGCCACCGGCAAGCCCGCCGGCTACGATGTCGACGTCGCCAACCTGCTGGGCAAGTACCTCGGCGTGCCGGTCGATATCGTGCCGCTCACCTCTCCCAGCCGCATTCCGGCGCTGGAAGCCGGCAAGGTCGATTTCCTCGTCGCCACCCTGGCGCCGACGCCCGAGCGGGCGCGGGCCATCATGTTCAGCTCGCCCTACAGCGCGTTCGAGCTGACCATCTTCGCGCCGGTCGCGGCCAAGTACGCCAAGCTGGCTGAGCTTGGAAAGAAGAAGGTTGGCGTGACGCGCGGCACCACGCAAGACACGGCACTGACCCGCCTGGTGGTGCCCGGCATGAGCATCGTCCGCTTCGAGGACGACGCCACCTGTGCGCAAGCACTGATCAGCAACCAGGTCGAAGCCATTGCCCTGCCCAGCACCACCGGCAACGAGATCATGAAGGCACGCGGCGCCGGCAAGTTCGATGCCAAGTTTGCGTTCTCGGTGCAACCGAACTCGATGGCCGTGCGCAAGGACGCTTTCGAGCTGCGCCAGTGGCTCAACACCACCATCTCCTACGTCAAGCTCAATGGCGAACTCGACGCCATTGCGCAGAAGTGGACCGGCAAGGCGCTGCCCGCGCTGCAAACGTTCTGACCCCGGCAAGCCCGACGTTGCGCGCGGGCGTCAGCCTGCGCGCCAGGAGACCCGCATGAACTATCAATTTGAATGGAGCCCGGTGCTGTCGCAGCTGGACCGCTTTGCGGACGGCGCGGCCATGACGCTGGCGCTCAGCTTCGGCTCGATCCTGCTTGGCACGCTGGTCGGTACCGCCGGCGCCATCGCGGCAGCGTTTGGCGGCCCCTGGCTCCAGCGCGCCGCCAGGGTATACGTCGAGGCGATCCGCAACACGCCCTTCCTGATCCAGCTCTTCATCATCTTCTTCGGCTTGCCTACCATCGGCCTGCAGATCGATGCCATCACCGCCGCGGTGATTGCCATGACGGTCAACCTCGGCGCCTACTCGACCGAGATCATCCGGGCCGGCTTGCAGGCGGTTCATCGCTCGCAGCTCGAAGCCGCCGCCGCGCTGGGCATGACGCGCTGGCAGTTGATCCGCCACGTCGCCCTGGTGCCGGCCTTCGAGAAAGTCTATCCGGCGCTGACCAGCCAGTTCACGCTGATGATGCTGACTTCGAGCGTGGTGTCGGCGATCTCGGTGGAAGAGCTCACGGCGGTCGCCAGCCAGGTCGATTCGCAGACCTTCCGCACCTTCGAGAGCTACATCCTTGTCATGTTCATCTACATCGGGTTGGCACTGCTGTTGCGCGCCATGTTTGCCCTGATCGGCAATCTGGTGTTCAGGCGCCGCCGCGTGGTGGCGCGCGCCAGGAAGGCTGCGCGCACTGCCCGCGTTGCGCCCCTGGCGCATGCGGCGCTGACGCCAGCTGTTGCAGGGAGCGCGAAATGATCACCGAGTTCTCCTGGAATCATCTGGAAATCCTGCTCCTGGCAGCACGCTGGACGCTGTGGGTGACCTTGCTGGCCTTCGTCGGCGGCACGCTGGCCGGCTTCCTGGTGGCGCTGGGGCGGACCTCCAGAAGCGCCCTGCTGCGCCTCGCCAGCACGGTCTATATCCAGATCGTGCAAGGCACGCCGGTGCTGATCGTGCTGTTCCTGAGCTACTACGGTCTCTCCGTGCTCGGGCTCAAGCTGTCGCCGATGGTCGCGGCCATGCTGGCGATGTCGATCTACGCCAGCGCTTATCTTGGCGAGATCTGGCGGGGCTGCATCGAGGCCGTGCCGCAAGGGCAGTGGGAGGCCAGCGAGGCGCTCGCCCTCACCCGCTGGCAGCAACTGCGCCATGTCGTGCTGCCGCAGGCCGTGCGGCTGGCCCTGCCGCCCACGGTGGGCTTCTCGGTCCAGCTGGTCAAGAACACCTCGATCACTTCCATCATCGGCGTCATCGAACTCACCCGCGCCGGCCAGCTGATCAACAACGCGACCTTCCAGCCCTTCGCGGTCTTCGTCGTCGTCGCACTTATCTACTTCGCGCTTTGCTTCCCGCTTTCTTCGGCAGCCAGGCGCATGGAAAGGAGGCTCCATGCCCATCGTTGAAGCACAAGGCGTGCACAAATCCTATGGCCCCGTCGAAGTCCTGAAGGGCGTGTCGTTTGCCATCGAGCCAGGCCAGGTGGTCGCCATCATCGGCCGCAGCGGTTCCGGCAAGAGCACCATGCTGCGCTGCCTGAACGGCCTGGAAACCATCAACGCCGGCAATATCACGGTCGCCGGGCACAAGCTGGATCACGACAGGAAGCGGCTGCTCGACCTGCGCCGCGACGTAGGCATGGTGTTCCAGAGCTACAACCTCTTTCCGCACCTGACGGTGGGCGAGAACATTGCGCTGGCGCCTTCCATCGTCAAGAAGATGGCCACGGGCAAGATCGACGGCATCGTCGACCAGGTGCTGGCCCAGGTCGGCCTGCAGGACAAGAAGGACTGCTACCCCGAGCAGCTCTCGGGCGGCCAGCAGCAGCGCGTGGCCATCGCCCGTTCGCTGGCGATGGAGCCCAAGGTGATGCTGTTCGACGAAGTGACCTCCGCGCTTGATCCGGAGCTGACGGCGGAGGTGCTGCGCGTCATGGAAAACCTGGCCGCTTCCGGCATGACCATGGTGCTGGTGACGCATGAGATGGAGTTCGCGCGCCGCATGGCCCATACCACCATCTTCATGCACCAGGGCAAGGTGCACGAGGCGGGCCCGTCAAAGGCGCTGTTCGCGCAGCCACGCACACCGGAACTACAGCAATTCCTCAGCGCGGGAGCCTTGAAATGACCCAGCGGCAAGCAGGTAGTTCTTTGCAGCCGCCGGTGCTGATCTCGCTCACGGCCTATGGCGCGGACCTGGCCCAACGCGACGGGCAGGCGGCACTAGCGCGGATTGCCGCGGCGGCCGGGGCCGACGGCGTGGAATACCGCGGCGAACTCCAGCGCGGACACAAGGATGAAGTCAGGGAACAGCGCGAGGTCGCCGAACAGCACGGGCTGGCCGTGGTCTGGTCAAGCCCGGAGGGGCTCTGGAGCGAAACCGGCAGCCTCGATCTCGCCGCGCTCGATCGCGCCTTCACGACCGCGCTGGCGCTCGGTGCCGGCCGGGTCAAGATGTCGCTGGGTGGCTATCGCCAAGGCACGGCACTTGAAGGATTGCTCCCGTGGCTGCGGCACGGCGGCATCGAACTCGTCGTGGAAAACGACCAGACCGCCAGCGCCGGCACCGTAGCGCCGCTGCGTGACTTCTTCGCGCGTGCCACGGCACTCGGCAAGACGGTCCCGATGACCTTCGATATGGGCAACTGGCACTGGACGGGCGAAGATCCCCTCGACGCCGCGCAGGTCTTCGCCGCCCAGGTGGGCTACGTGCATTGCAAAGGCGTGCTGCGCACGCCTGCCAAGTGGATCGCGGTGCCGCTGGACCAATCGGCTGCGCCATGGCGCAGCGTATTGCGCCGCCTGCCAGCCGGTGTTGCGCGCGCCATTGAGTTTCCGCTGCAAGGGGAAGACCTGGTACAGGTCACGCGCAACCATGTCGAACTGCTGCATTCGGTGGAGATCCCCGCATGAGCCCCGATCTGGATGTGGTGACGCTGGGCGAGGCAATGCTGATGCTGGTGGCCGGTGAAGCCGGGCCGCTCGAAGGCGTGCAGACCTTCCACAAGCGCACCGCCGGCGCCGAGACCAATGTGGCCATCGGCCTGTCGCGCCTGGGCTTGAGGGTCGGATGGGCCAGCCGCCTCGGCGATGATTCGATGGCGCGCTACCTGCTCGGCGAAATGCGGCGCGAAGGCGTGGATTGCAGCCAGGTGGTGTGCGAGCCGGGCGAGCGCACTGGCTTCCAGTTCAAGGGACGGGTCGACGACGGCAGCGATCCGCCCGTGGAATATCACCGCCGTGGCTCGGCCGCAAGCCGCATGAACCCGGGGCATCTGGACGACCGGTGGCTACGGCGCTCACGGCACCTGCACGTCACCGGCGTGTTTCCCGCGCTGGCCGAAGGCACGCAGGCCGCCACGCGCCAGGCCATCGCCACCATGCGGGCTGCCGGCCGCACGATCTCGTTCGATCCCAATCTGCGCCCCGCGTTGTGGGCCACGCCCGAGCTGATGCGCGAGACGTTGAACGATCTGGCCCAACAGTGCGACTGGGTGCTGCCCGGCATCGAGGAAGGCCGCTTCCTGACCGGCCATGCGGAGCCCGAACGCATTGCCGCCTTTTACCGAAGGCGCGGCGCCAGGCTGGTAGTCGTGAAGCTGGGCGCGGAAGGCGCCTACTTCGATGGCGATGCCGGCACCGGCCATGTCCCGGCGTTCAGCGTCGAGCGTGTCGTCGACACCGTCGGCGCCGGAGACGGCTTTGCCGTAGGCGTCATCAGCGCGCTGCTGGAAGGCCGGCCGGTGGCCGATGCCGTCCGGCGCGGCGCATGGATCGGCGCGCGGGCGGTGCAGGTCCGTGGCGATACCGAAGGCCTGCCGACCCATGCCCTGCTGGCGGCCAGCAACCTGTGAAGTCACAGCAAGGATTTGCGATGCGCAAGAATGTACTGGTGTTCCGTCCCATTCCGCCCGACCTGCTCGCCCGGATCGAATCGGAGCATGACGTGATCGTCGCCGACCCGCGCCAGCCGGCGCAACGGCCGGCCTTTCGCGCCGCGCTGGCAAACGCGCACGGCCTGATCGGCTCCAGCGTCAAGCTAGGCGCGGCCGAACTGGCCGAAGCCGGCCAGCTGGAAGTGATCTCAAGCATTTCGGTGGGGGTCGACAACTATGACCTCGCCTGCCTGCGCCGGCGTGGCATTACGCTCTGCCATACGCCCGGCGTACTCACCGAAACCACCGCCGACACCGTCTTCGCGCTCATCATGGCGGCCAGCCGCCGCCTGGTCGAGCTCGCCGCCCATGTGCGCGAAGGCCGCTGGGCCGCCAATATCGGTGAAAGCCTGTTCGGCTGGGACGTGCATGGCAAGACGCTGGCGATCCTCGGTTTCGGGCGCATCGGGCAGGCGGTGGCACGCCGCGCGGCGCTTGGCTTCGGCATGGAGGTGCTTTACGTCAACGAGACCGCCGCCGAACCGCCCGATCTCGTGGGGCGCACCACCCGCACGGAACTCGATGACGCCTTGCGGCGCGCCGATATCGTCGCGGTCACGCTGCCGCTGACCGAGAGCACGCGCAGCTTGATGGGGCAGCGCGAGTTCGCACTGATGAAACCGGGTGCCATCTTTGTCAACGGCGCCCGCGGCCAGATCGTGCAGGAAGACGCGCTGCTCGCGGCACTCGACAGCGGCCACCTGCGCGCGGCCGGGCTCGACGTCTTTGCCACCGAACCGCTGCCGCAGGATTCGCCGCTGCGCTGCCATCCGCGGGTGACGGCCCTGCCCCATATCGGCTCAGCCACGCATGAAACCCGCCGCGCCATGGCGGAACTGGCCACGCGCAATCTGCTGGACGCGCTGGCCGGCCGGCCACCCGCCGCGCGCTTCGACCTGGCAGCCATCGCTGCTTAGGCAACCGTTCAATCTTCCCCGCGAGGACTATCCGCAATGCCCCGTTCCATTCCCACGCTGTGCGGCTCGATCATGGGCGAGCCTTTCACCTTCAATGTGCGCATCCACAATGCGGCCTACAGGGCGCTGGAGATCGACTACACCTTCGTCTGCTTCGGCGTGCAGGACGTGCCCGGCGCCGTGCAATCGATCCGGGCGCTGGGCGTGCGTGGCATGAATGTGTCGATGCCGCACAAGCAGGCCGTGATCCCTCACCTCGACCAGCTCGACGAGACCGCGCGCGCCATCGGCGCGGTCAATACCATCAACAATGTCGATGGCGTGCTGACCGGCTATAACACCGATTGCATCGGCGCCGTACGCGCCTTCCAGGAGGTGACCGAGCTGCCAGGCAAGCGCATCGCGCTGCTGGGCGCCGGAGGCGCGGCGCGTGCCATGGCCTATGGATTGCGCGAGGCCGGCGCCGCCGTGACCCTATTCAACCGCACCGCGGCGCGCGGCGAAGAACTGGCCGCCTCGCTTGGCCTGCGCTTTGGCGGTGCGTTGTCCGACTTCCGGGCGGCAGACTTCGACATGCTCGCCAACGCGACGGCCGCCGGCTTTCGCGCACCCGATGTCAACCCCGTCGCCGGGCAGCTCGCCGCCCACCTGATCGTCATGGACGCTGCCTTTATCCCGGTCAGGAGCAAGCTGATCCGCGATGCCGCCGCGCTTGGCTGCCGCACCATCGACGGCACGCGCATGATGCTGCACCAGGCGTGCGCCCAGGTCGAGTTCTACACCGGCTGCGCACGCGCGCCGATCGAAGCGATGGAGGCGGCACTGCTGGAGGAAATCGCACGCCTGTCCTAGCCACCCACCGCTCGCAACTGCCTCTGACTCACGCCGTTACCGGCTAGTCAATCTGGACCTTCGCATGCTGAATGACTTCAGTCCAACGCTTGGTGTCTTCGTTGATCAGCTTCTGGAGGTCGGCAGCCGTGCCTGGCAAAGGGCGTGCGCCCTGAGCAGCCAATTGCTGGATCGTGGACTTGTCGTTCGCAATCGAGATCACGGTGTCCTGGAGTTTCTTGATCACCTGCGGACTCGTATTAGCCGGCGCCATCAGGGCAGACCACGATTCTGTGTTCGCATCCTTGATACCCAACTCGTCGAAAGTCGGAATGTCAGGAATCGCCGGGCTTCGCTCCTTGCTCGCAATGGCTAGCACGCGAACCTTGCCCGGTTTTATATAGGGTTGCACCGTCGGAAGATTGACAAAGAGCACCTGTACCTGACCTGCCAGGAGATCCGCAGTAGCAGGGCCAGCACCTTTGTAGGGAACATGGGTGAACGCCGTGCCGGTCCTGAGCATGAACAGTTCACCGACCATGTGGTTTGCCGACCCCATCCCGGCCGATCCCATGTTCAGCTTTCCGGGATTTGCCTTGGCATACCGCAGCAATTCGGCCATATTCTTGGCAGGAGTGTTTTCTGACACCACCAACACATTCGGGACGGTAGCAAATAGCGCGACCGGCTTGAAATCTCTTGACGGCGAGAAAGGCAGGTTCTTGGATAGCAGTGGCTGAATCACTTGATTCGCCGGCGTCGCGTACAAGAGCGTATAGCCATCGGATTTCGCGCGCGCAACGTAGGCGGCTCCGATGTTCCCTCCGGCCCCGGCCCTGTTGTCGACAACAACCGGCTGCCCCAACACTTCTGACATCCGTGTGGCAAGAAGGCGCGCTGTGAGATTGACGGTGCCGCCGGGCGCGAACGGCACTACGAGATTGATTGGTTTGTCCGGGTAGGTTTCAGCGTTTGCTGCCGAAACGACACCCATGGCAAAGGCGAGAACTACAGCGAACTTGGACATCGCTCGATTCCTCGGTGAATAGGCGTAGGAACTACACGCCTTGGTCGGACTCAGCGGAAACGAGCGCGCGGGTACGTCGTTCCAACAACGTTTGTGCTTCGACGAGCCGGTGACCAACCGCATCGATTGCATCTGTCTTCTCTTTGAGTGAGCGCTTTTGCTCGCCAATGTGCTGGAGGACGCCATCCGGAGCCGGCGCGCCATACGACCGGCGCGCGGCAACGTTGCGAACCGGATCCAGGCACTCGCCGATATCGTCTTCCGATAGTGAGGCCCTTCGCCCCACCTGTTCGAGCGCTGCGGCATCGATCATTTGGGCAGTAATCCCCGTAGCAGGGATTCCTTGGTCAAGCGCTTGCCGAACGACAGCGCCAATGATGTGATGCGCGTCCCGGAACGAGAGGTCGGCTTTTCGGACCAGCAGGTCAGCCAGATCGGTGACAGCCGAGAAGTCCTGCGCAGCACGGTCTGCCATGCGCAGCCGATTTGGCTCAACGCGTTCCACAAGCAGTTTCATCAGTTCGAGAGCCTTTACGGCTTCCTCGCAGCTCTCCCAGCACGTCCTCGTGCTTTCCCGGCTACTGTCGCCCGAGTGCGAAAAATGGGTAGATTTGACTGTCGTCAGTGCGGCCGACGTCAGTCCGATCAGATGGGATGTCTTCCCCCGCAGATACTCCAGAACGACCGGATTCTTCTTTTGCGGCATGATGCTGGACGTGCCGGCAATGCTGTCGGGGAACGACAGGAATCCGAACTCCGGCGTCGACCAGATGTAGAAATCCTGCACCATCCGGCTGCAAGTGATCATCATGATCGAGAGCACCGCGCTCAGTTCCAATGCGAAGTCGCGTGACGCAACCCCGTCCAGCGAGTTCGCCATGGGCCGGGAGAAGCCCAGCAGCGAACTGGTCGACGCCCGATCGATGGGGAACGAGGTGCCGGCCAAGGCACAGGCGCCAAGCGGGCAATTGTCTGTCGTTTCCAGGACGTGCATGAGGCGATCAATATCCCGGGACCAGGCATCGACTAGTCCCGACAGATAGAACCCATAGGTGATGGGCTGCGCAGCCTGCATGTGCGTGTATCCAGGCATCACATAGGTGGCGAACCTCTCCGCTTGTGCCGCCGCGGCGCCAGCGACATCGGTCAATGCCCGACTGATGCGTAGAATGAAATCGCGCGCGCGAATCCGATCGTTGGTGGCGCCCATATCGTTGCGACTGCGTGCCGTATGCAAGCGACCACCGATGTCCTGACCTACCAGCCTAATCAGATGCGCTTCGTAGTTGAAATATGCATCTTCTCGTGCTGCGTCGAGCTCAACCGCTTCGGGGCCGTCCTCCTGCATCTTTATCAGAGCATTGGCCAGCTGAATCGACGTCTCCCGGTCGAGAATGCCTTGGTCGTTAAGCATCAACAGGTGAGAGAAATTGATTTGAGTCAGAATCGCGAAATTTTTCGCGAAGAATTCCCTGGTCGTGCGGGGCTGGAAAATGTAATCAATAACCTCTTTCGCGGGAGGTTGTTTGAGTCGACGGCTAACTTTCGATTCCATGATGGCAGCACTCTGTTAATAGGATACGACCAGTTTGGAATAAGGCGGACCATACGTCAAATCAGCGTTTCACTGCTATTCATACAAAATTGATATGATAGGATCCGGTGCACGCGGCCGGAGCGGGTCGGCCAAAATGTGTGCTTTTGAGGACCTCACATGAACTTCAAGCAAGTCGAGGCGTTCAGGGCCGTGATGAAGACGCGTTCGATGACCACGGCAGCCGGACTCCTCCACACCTCTCAGCCGAATGTCAGTAGATGGATCTCGCTCCTGGAGCAGACGGTTGGGTTCACACTGTTCCAACGAATCGGGACGCGGCTGATCCCGACGGCGGAAGCGGAGGCGTTTTATGCCGACGTGGAACGCGCATTTCTCGGCCTGGAGTCTCTGGGGGAAAGCGCGGATTCGATTCGCCGCCGAGGGACCGGCTTGCTCCGCGTGGGCGCCGTAGGCTCGATTGCACACTGCGTGTTGCCCGACGCCCTTCAGATTTTCAGGGCTATATTTCCAGACATACCGATTGTGGTTAATCTGGGGCGGTCCGATGTCGTCGCAAAATGGACGGCGACTGGTTTTTGTGATGTTGGATTCTGCTCTATTATCACTGATTTACCGAGCCTGGATTTTGAACTGATCAATACCGCTCGGGGTGTGGTAATTGTCAATAGTTCACATAGGCTGGCCGCGCATGATGTCGTGTATCCACGCGATTTTGAAAATGAACACTTCATATCGCTGCCCATGGGTAGCCCAAACCGAAACCAGATAGATCGTCATTTCCCCAATGACCTCAGGCATCTTTCCATCGAGACGCCATACGCCTCGACAATTTGCACGATGGTTAGCAAGGGCCTTGGCTCGTCTATCGTAAGCCCGATAGATTCCCGAGCGCTTCGAATGCAAAATGTTACCGAGATCCCTTTTTCTGAAGTGGTTCCGTTCAATAGCTACGCCGTGACATCGGACCATTTTCCAGTGGGATTCCTGGCTAATCGGCTAACAGACTGTGTGCGCCGTAGCTTCGAGGCCCTAAGACATTCAATAGATTGATCTTGGACCCGTGGTTTTCCAAAAGGCCCCAACCGCCCCGATCCGGGGACGGTACATCGGCGTGCGGATGGCATTTTCGAGGCACTCGCCCCGGGGAAAATCCATATGCCCATCGCAAGCCACTATGGCTTTGACAATGTGAAGAGGGCACATGCGCTGATCGAACAACGACAGCAGATTGGGAAGTCCGTATTATCGTTGGCTGGTTAAAGGCGGCACTGGATAGGCGCTTGCGGCGCCGAGAATCCGCGCGGGTCTCCATTGCGGCCCGCTGGTCTCCACCTGCCGAAGGTCCGGAGAGCGGCTGAGGATTCAACCGGTCGATCCACCGGTTGAATCCCCAACCCGAAGAAGTCATTCGGAAGGGGCCAACGCAAGCTTCTTCACCATGGGCATGCAGGCCAGCCGAAGTCCCGAGGGGGATTGGTAGATAGACGGCT
Organism: Cupriavidus sp. GW822-FHT03E04; assembly: GCF_058801495.1. NCBI lineage: Bacteria > Pseudomonadati > Pseudomonadota > Betaproteobacteria > Burkholderiales > Burkholderiaceae > Cupriavidus > Cupriavidus sp. GW822-FHT03E04. The sequence goes on along the minus strand of NZ_JBXANI010000014.1, from coordinate 66,535 downwards.
TATCACCGATGAAACCACATCGCCGGTAAAAAGCGGCGGCGTTCAACGTGGCCTCGATATTGATCTCAGTTAACTCGGCCTGGCGCGCCAGGCATTCGAGGTGGGTCACCATCTTCATACCTACGCCGCGTTGCATGAAGTCGGGGTGGACAAAGATTGCCCCCAACTCTCTCTTTGCAAGGTCGAGCATGCCTGTGGCGACGGGATCCCCCTGGATGCAGACCAGATGAAAGTGATTTTCCACCAGGTCCCTATACCACTCCGTGAGCGGTACGTCTGTCCACGCCTGGACCTGCTCCGGGCTATAGGCGGTGCCGCATTGATCAAGTATCGCCAGACGGCGAATATCGAATGCCGCCTGCGCATCGCTTCGCCTGGCTCGTCGAATCTCCAGCATTTCCATTCTCCGTTCATGGCCATCGGTTCATGGCCATCAGTGACGGAGAACTAAAAAGCCCCGTCATTGTTGGCGGGGCTTCGAGTCATACGCTGAATCCTGGATGCGTACGACTTCATGGCCCGCCGAAGGCGGTCATGGCGAAGCACATCATGTTCATCTGGCGTATGTGGGGCATCCCCGGATAATGGTGGACGCTTTGCGGATTGTCAATGTCAGGGTCCGCTCCTGGCCGATCGTGTTGAAAACCCAATCTACCCGCTGAGCAGACCGGGCCTGCCGGTTGCCAACCTCTCAGATCGGCCCGTGTTGAACGATCGTCGGTTCGGGGTTCTCCCCTCCTGAAATCTCGCCGGGAGTTGGGTCTACGGAGTGTCTCAACGCCATCGGCGGCATTCAGCCGTCGGACCGATCCCTTGAACTATACGGTTACGGTCACCCGGGTCGTCTCGACTCTCCCATGTGCAGGAATGGGGCCGAATTCGACCCACAAGGGGCAGTCGCCTTTCTCAAGAGCGGACCTTCATAACCCGGCTTCGGCGAGTAGCCGCCCCTTTGCAGATGTTCCCTTAGTCAGCAATCGAACGAATAACCCGCGCCGGATTTCCACCGACAAGAGTATTCGGAGGGACGTCCTTGGTGACTACCGATCCTGCTGCCACAACCGAGTTCTCGCCTACGGTTACGCCACCGATAATGGTCGCGCCGGCTGCGATCCAGACGTTTCTCTCAATCACGATGGGCTTTGCGATTACGCCGTTATGCCGCTGGGAAGGTTCAATGGGATGGCCAGACGTGATGATGCTCACGTTCGGCCCAATCATCACATCGTCGGCAATGTCGAGTCCGCCAAGGTCATAGAAAGTGCAATTCTGATTGACGAAGACATTGCGCCCGATACTGATATCGACTCCGCCGGTTGTGTAGAACGGTGGTATCAATAAAAAGTTGTCGTCCACCTTCTTGCCGATGAGATCGCTGAACAAGGCACGGACTGCATCCGCATCGTTGAATGTCAACCGGTTGAGAGTGGCGGTGATCGCCATCGCTCGTTTGATGTTTGCTGACATGGCCGCTGATTCCGGCGTTCTCCTGGAAATTATTTTGGTGCGCTCATCATTCGCCATTCGTTCCTTCCTTCGATAGCCAAGCGGTCGGTCTGATTGTCGACGATCTAGCCCTCTCTGTCGATCGACCGTACCTGGCCGAACCCGGAAGTTCGTCGCCGGCCAACGCTCGATCGCGCCGACTCAGCTCCGAGCTTCCGTAGTCAACTGCGGATTCGACCGGTCGGGGTCCGGCGCTGCGCGCCGCCGCGTAGGAGCACCGGCAGCGCGCGGGACAGTGATCAAGCCGACTTTCGGACATGCCCCTCAAGCGGCGCACGCGATTTGGTGAGCCGATAGCCGATGCCGAGCAGCGCGAACCACACAGGTGCCACGTAGAGCGCCACCCGGGTACCCGGATCGAGCGACAGCAGCGCCGCAACCGCGATCATGAAGGCGACCACCAGCCAGTTGGCATAAGGCGCGCCAGGCATGCGAAAGTCCACCGCCTTGACCCGGCCGGCGGCGATTGCCTTGCGATAGCCGAGGTGGGCAATCATGATGATCGACCAGGTCCACAGCGAACCGACCAGCGAAATGCTGGTGACCCAGACGAAGACCTGCTCCGGCACGATGTAGTTGAGCAGCACGCCGATGCCCATCAGCACGGCCGAGAACGTGATGGCGGTGGACGGCACATGCTTGCTGCTGACCCTGCCGAAGGCGCGCGGCGCCTGGCCAAACTGCGCCAGCGTGTACAGCATGCGCCCGGTGCTGAAGATGCCGCTGTTGCAAGACGAGGCTGCCGCCGTGATGACGACCAGATTGACGATCGCGGCCGCCCCCGGAATGCCGATCCTCTCGAACACGTAGACGAAGGGGCTGACGCCGGGCTTCAGTTCATTCCAGGGCACCAGCGCCATCATGACGATCAGCGCGCCAACGTAGAAGATCAGGATGCGCCAGACGACGCCGTTGGTCGCATGCGGCAACACCTTCTCGGGATTCTGCGCCTCCCCCGCGGTGACACCGATCAGTTCCACGCCCTGGTAGGCGAACATGACGATCTGCAAGGTCAGCACCACGCCGAGCGTCCCGAACGGCATGAAGCCGCCATGCGTCCACAGGTTCGAGAAGCTGGCCGTCGGGCCGAGCGGTGTCACACCGAAGAAGATGATCGCCAGCCCGATCACGATCATGGCGATGATGGTCACCACCTTGATCAGCGCGAACCAGAATTCCAGCTCGCCGAATACCGCGACCGCGATGCAATTCACCAGGTACAGCACCGCCAGGGTGGCCAGCGCCGGTATCCACTGCGGCACGTCCGGGAACCAGTAGTGCACGTAGACTGCGACCGCGGTGATCTCGGCCATCCCGGTGACCACCCACATGAACCAGTACGACCAGCCGGTGGCGAAGCCGGCAAAGGGGCCGACAAACTCCTCGGCGTAGGTTGCAAAGGATCCTGTCACCGGGCGGTACAGCAGCAGCTCGCCCAGCGCGCGCATGATGAAGAAGATCGCCACGCCGCCGATGGCATAACTCAGCATCAGTCCCGGGCCGGCGATGGCGATCGCGCGCCCTGCTCCCAGAAACAGTCCGACACCGATGGCGCCGCCGATGGCAATCATCTGGATGTGCCGGTCCTTGAGCCCGCGATGGAGATCCTTCTCCTCGTGGGCCCGCTCTTCGTCGAGCAGTTTCCTTACGTCAGTCATATTGATCTCCTCTCAGACCCGCGAACGCTTGTCAGCACCCGCACGGCTCTCACCCGTGAATTGGTTCCGGCGCGCAATGACCTTCCGGATACGGGTTGCCCGGCTTCGCGCCGGTAGTGCGCCAGCATGAACCCTCCGATGTCGAAGCCGGCCCTCGCGGCCGGAAAGTCGGATTGCTGGATTTGCAGCCGTGATCATGAGTTGTCTCCTCTGGTAATCGTTATTCGGATCGATGCGGCCGGCGCTGCGCGCCTTGTCTATCGCCCGCGCGGCATCGCGCATCGTCCTGATCGCCTTCATTCCCCGACAACGCATCCCAGCGTCCGAAATCGAGGCGATCTTCTATCACTGGGTCTCGACCCTGTCAATACGTTTCCCGCGCTACCGTGCAACGACCTTCGCGCAGCCTGCTGTCATGCCGCGAGGCCGGCCGGCGCCCGGGTTCCTGGCTTTACCTGCTGCGCCAACCCGGTCTCAGCTCACGCATTCCAAGGCGCTACCCTGGTTCAGCGTTGCCAGGTTTTTCAGCATGTCGGCCACCATCTCCTTGAGGCCGAATTCAGGTCTCCAGTTCCAATCCCGCCTGGCTACCGAGTCGTCGATAGAGTCGGGCCAGCCACCGGCAATCTCCTGACGGAAATCAGGCTCGTACCTGACATCGAACCCCGGGCAATGCCGCCGGATCTCGCTCGCGATATCGCCAGGCGTGAAGCTCAAGCCCGCAAGGTTGTAGCTTCCCCGCTCGGAGATGCTGGCGCCGGGCGCCTCCATCAGCTCGATGGTCGCGCGAACGGCGTCCGGCATGTACATCATTGGCAGGGCTTCATCTTTCTCCAGGAAGCAGGCATAGGGTTGCGCCCTGAGCGCCGAATGGAAGATATCGATTGCGTAGTCCGTGGTTCCGCCACCTGGAGGCGTCTTGTAGGAAATCAATCCTGGATACCGCACGCTCCGGACATCCACGCCATGGTTCTCAAAGTACCAACGGCACCATCCTTCGCCCGCCAGCTTGGAGATGCCGTAGACGGTCTTGGGCTCCATGATGGTGCTTTGGGGTGTGGCGTCCGGCGGCGTTGTCGGGCCGAATGCCGCAATCGAACTGGGCCAGAATACTTTGTCGAGCTTCTGGTGACGCGCAGCCTCCAGCACGTTCAGCAGGCCGTTCATGTTGAGTTGCCACGCCCATGTGGGCGACTTCTCTCCGGTTGCCGACAATGCGGCTGCCAAGTGATAGATCTGGGTGATCCCATGCCGCTCGATGACATCGCGGAGTTGCGCCCGATCGGTTACGTCGAGCATTTCATGCGTGAGATGCGGGTGGCGGCCGTGCGGCACCATGTCGCTCGTGACGACATTCTGCTTGCCATAGCGATCGGCCAGCGCCGACGCCAACTCTGTTCCCAATTGGCCGTTGGCGCCAATGATCAGAACCCTGGCTGGCTTTGTCATTGAATGATCCCCAGTTCCTTGCCTGCGATCTCGAACGCCTCCAACGCCTGGTCCAGCTCGGCGCTGTCGTGCAAGGCGCTGATCTGTACGCGGATGCGTGCCTGCCCCTTGGGGACCACGGGATAGAAGAAACCGATGACATAGACGCCCAGCTCCAGCAGACGCCGGGACAGTCGCTGCGCCTTTTCCGCGTCATACACCATGACGGGAATGATGGGGTGGTCGCCGAGCTTCACGTCGAAACCCAGCGTGCCGAGCTTGCCGCGGAAGTACCGCGCATTGCGCTCGAGCTTGTCTCGCAACGTGGTATCGGCTTCGAGCAGGTCGAGCACCTTGAGTGTCGCCCCCACGATGCACGGCGCCACCGTGTTCGAGAAAAGATAAGGCCGGGAGCGCTGGCGCAGCAACGCCACGACTTCTTTTCGCCCACTCGTAAAGCCACCCGAGGCGCCGCCAAGCGCTTTGCCGAGCGTTCCGGTGATGATGTCGACCTTTCCGAAGATCCCACGGTGTTCGTGAGAGCCGCGGCCGCGCTGCCCAAGGAAGCCGGTGGCATGGCACTCGTCAATCCCGAGGAGCGCCCCGAACTCGTCGCAGATCTCGCGGATCTCGTCGAGCCGGGCAATCGTGCCATCCATCGAGAATACGCCATCGGTAAAGACGAGCTTGAAACGTGCGCCTGCGGCATCGGCCGCCTTCAACTGCTCGCGAAGATCCTCAAGGTCATTGTTCTTGTAGCGGAAACGCTTGGCTTTACAGAGCCGGATGCCATCGATGATGGACGCGTGGTTCAGTTCGTCGCTGATGACAGCGTCGTGCGGACCAAGGAGCGTCTCGAACAGGCCCCCGTTCGCGTCGAAGGCCGAGCCGTAGAGGATCGTGTCCTCGGTGCCGAGAAAGCTCGCGAGACGCGCCTCGAGCGCCTTGTGCAGGTCTTGCGTACCACAAATGAACCGAACGGAGCTCAAGCCAAAACCACGCTCGCCGAGCGCGCGATGCGCAGCCTCCACGACCTCCGGATGGGACGAGAGGCCCAGGTAGTTGTTAGCGCACAGGTTGATGACTTCCTTCCCATCGGTAGTCCTGATAAGGCTGCCCTGGGGAGAGGCGATGACACGCTCGGTCTTGAACAGACCGGCTTGTTCAATGGACTCGAGCTCCTGGCGGATGGCTGCGTAGAATGCGTCTGTTGTCGGCACAGCGGTGCTCCTGTAAACTGAGGATGATCGATAAACCGAACGTGTTCTGTATATCGAACGTTCTGTTCACTTTACAGGATCTCATTTCATGGCACAAGTCCCCCCGGCGGAGGCGTTCGCAGAAGGCCCCCCCGTCATTGGAGCCAGGCTGCAATTGCTTCGCCAGGCACGCAAGCTCTCTCTCGACGAGCTTTCCCGGCGTGCTGGCGTATCCAAATCGATGCTTTCGCAGGTTGAGCGGAATCTCGCCAATCCCACGGTAGCGGTCTTGTGGCGATTGGCGAACGCCTTGGGGATTGGCCTGGCCGAGTTCCTCTCCGGCGGGCAGGCCGACAAACCGACACCAACCGTAACGGTCATTCCTGCCCACTCGATCCCGGTGATCAGAAGCCCGGATGGCAAATGCGAGTTGAAGATTCTCGGCCCGGTGGACCTTGCGAGCCGGGTGGAATGGTATGAGCTGTCGATCCATCCTGGCGGCGTACTCGCATCCGAGCCGCATGAGAGTGGTTCGAAGGAACATCTGTCCGTAATGAGCGGCTGCGTCACCGTTCAATCCGGCCCCAGTGAGAAGAAAGTCCGGCACGGCGAGTCCGCGCGCTATCCGGCGGATGTTCAGCATGCCATTTCGAATCCTGGAAAAACCATGGCCACGGCATTGCTGGTCGTTGAGTACGCCCAATGACAGCCGTTCATCGGAAGTCGACAGGATCACGCTAGCCACATTGATCAGTGCACCGCCTCGACGAAGAACAGCAGCGGTGAGCGTGATCGCGCCGGGGCTAGCACGGCCGGCACAGCGCACTACGCGCTCAACGGCTGCACGTAGCCCTGCACCGAATGCCGGAATGCCCTTGGCGTGAGGTTGAACTGCTCGCGAAATGCGGTGGCAAAGTTTGCCGCGCTGGAGAAGCCGACTCGGGCAGGCGGAATGGCACCAGCGCCTGAAGGCCGTGCGCGCCCTGGGCTGCGGCGAGATCGTGATCCAGTGGGTCGCGGTGGATGGCGAGCAGCCCTGGCAAATCCCCGAGGCGCTGCTGGACTTCCTGTTCGACGATAGTGGCCAGCTCGGCCTGGGCATCCGGCTCGGACTGCCCTACGATGAGCGCTGGTGGCAAGCACTGGGCACGCCCGACGCCGCCACGCTGCCGCGCTTTCTCGCCCAGACTCGCGCACGCAGCGTGGCCTATGCCGAGCAGGCCAAATGGCCGAGGCGGAACAATTTCAGCGGCTGGTACATTCCCTACGAACTGGAGCAGCACAACTGGGGCACGCCGCAGCCGCAAGCCCTGTTGGTGCCCTGGCTGCAATCCATCGCCTCCGCCACATCGGCAGGCCGCCCCCCGCAGCCGGCCATTTCCACCTACTACAGTCGCTTGCCCTCTTCCGGCACGCTGGAGGAGCTATGGGCCGTCATACTCGACCAGGTGGTGATTCGCCCAATGATCCAGGACGGCGTCGGGGTCAACGGCCTGGACAACTACCAGGCGCTAGCGCCGTTGCTCGCCCTGCTGCGCACCCGCGAGAGATCGTTCGACCTCATCGTGGAGCTGTTCCAGGAACTGCCTTCCCAGGACGCCACCACCTTCAAAGCCGTCTCCGCCGGCCTGCTGCGGCTGCAGCGGCAACTAGCCATTGCGCGGCAAACGGGTGGACAACAACTGGTTGCCTTCGCTCTCGATCCCTGGGTGATTGGAGAATCTCCGCAGGCAAAGCAACTTCTGGAAGCCTGGCGCGAACTCAGTGAATAGGCACCGACGGTGCAAAATCCTGTCCGTATTGGCTGAACTCGCGCCCCTTAGGTACTGGCAATAGGATGGGGATATGAGCTGCATACTTTGAAAGCTCGATGAGTAATGTACGAGCATCCTGATGCTTGTCATCATCCGTCAATCGCAGACGCATGGTAGGCGTTGCGCGGAAGTGGCCAACGCAAGCTTCTTCACCATGGGCATGCAGGCCAGCTGAAGTCCCGAGGGGGACTGGTAAATAGACGGCTTATCACCGATGAAACCACATCGCCGGTAAAAAGCGGCGGCGTTCAACGTGGCCTCGATATTGATCTCAGTTAACTCGGCCTGGCGCGCCAGGCATTCGAGGTGGGTCACCATCTTCATACCTACGCCGCGTTGCATGAAGTCGGGGTGGACAAAGATTGCCCCCAACTCTCTCTTTTCAAGGTCGAGCATGCCTGTGGCGACGGGATCCCCCTGGATGCAGACCAGATGAAAGTGATTTTCCACCAGGTCCCTATACCACTCCGTGAGCGGCACGTCCGTCCACGCCTGGACCTGCTCCAGGGTATAGGCGGTGCCGCATTGATCAAGTATCGCCAGACGGCGAATATCGAATGCCGCCTGGGCATCGCTTCGCCTGGCTCGTCGAATTTCCAGCATTTCCATTCTCCGTTCATGGCCATCGGTTCATGGCCATCAGTGACGGAGAACTAAAAAGCCCCGTCATTGTTGGCGGGGCTTCGAGTCATACGCTGAATCCTGGATGCGTACGACTTCATGGCCCGCCGAAGGCGGTCATGGCGAAGCACATCATGTTCATCTGGCGTATGTGGGGCATCCGCGGATAATGGTGGACGCTTTGCGGATTGTCAATGTCAGGGTCCGCTCCTGGCCGATCGTGTTGAAAACTCAATCTACCCACTGAGCAGACTGGGCCTGCCGGTTGCCAACCTCTCAGATCGGCCCGTCTTGAACGATCGTCGGTTCGGGGTTCTCCCCTCCTGAAATCTCGCCGGGAGTCGGGTCTACGGAGTGTCTCAACGCCATCGGCGGCATTCAGCCGTCGGACCGATCCCTTGAACTATACGGTTACGGTCACCCGGGCCGTCTCGACTCTCCCATGTGCAGGAATGGGGCCGAGTTCGACCCCAAGCCGCCGTTCGAGCCGCCAGGGCTTCAATGGCAGTTATCGGAGTGATCCGGCCGTCCGCGCCGGTCCCCCACGAGCAACGGTTCCACCTCTTTGTGGACGTTTGTCGATTGACGGCAAGGCGATCGTTCAACGGCCCAGGCTTACTGCTTAAACCCTGCGTGACGCAGCGCTTCCTCAGCGGCCTCGTGGTCTTGAACCGATGTTCCGCCAGAAACACCGATGCCACCCACCAGACGCCCTTCGTGGAAGATCGGTACGCCACCGCCGACCGGCGTCAGCCGCGGATGGTGCGCCAGTGGGGCAACGGTGGGCTCGGCCATGTACTGATTCCATTGGTGCGTGGCCATGCCGAACGACGCGGCGGTCCATGCCTTGTCGATGGCGACATCAACGGTAAGGAACGGGGCGGCATCCGCTCGCTCGAAAGCGCGCAGGTGGCCTCCTGCATCGGTAATTGCGATCGTCGCGGCGAATCCGCGCGCTGCGCTGGCGCGGCGCGCTTCTGCCAGCAATGCTTGTGCAGCTTCCAGGCTGATCGTTGTCGTGCTGATGATTTGCGATGTCATGTTGATGCTCATTGTCAGAAGAGTTCAGCGGTTGGCGACGACGACCTTGCCGATCATATTGCCTGCCTCGACCAGCGCATGCGCCTCGATCAGACCTGCGGCGTTGATGCCGTCAATGCGTCGGGTCAGCGTGTGCTTGAGGCGGCCCAGATCGACCAGCTCCGCCGCGCGGCGCAGCAACGCGTATTGCCGTGCGAGGGTGTCGGTGGTGAACATCGCGCGGGTGAACATCAGCTCCCAGTGAATCGAGATGGACTTCCCCTTGAACGGCCCGATGTCCAGACCCACCGGGTCGTCGATGAGTGCGAACTGGCCTTCCGCGCGCAGCACGGAGGCGATTTGCGGCACATAGGCGGCGCTGTTGTTCAGCCCGGCAACGTGGGTGACGTGCTCGATGCCGAGCGCGGCCAACTGGGGTGCCCAGGCCTGATGATGATCGAGGACGTAATGTGCGCCATGGGCCAGCACCCACTCGCGGGTTTCCGGCCGCGAGGCCGTGCCGATGACGGTCATGCCAGTCAACTCGCGCGCCAGTTGGGTCAGAATCGAACCGACGCCGCCAGCTGCTCCAATGACGAGCAGCACGTTGTTGTCGGTCGGGTCTGCTGCGTGAACACGCAGACGGTCGAACAGCAGCTCCCACGCAGTGATCGTCGTCAGCGGCAACGACGCGGCCGCGGCGAAGTCCAGCGAGGTCGGCATAGGTCCGACGATACGCTCGTCCACGGCGTGCAGTTCGCTGTTGCTGCCGGGCCGCTTGATGTCACCCGCGTACCAGACACGGTCGCCTGCCTTGAAGCGGGTTGCCAGCGGACCGGTCGCGCGGACGATTCCCGCCGCGTCCCAGCCGGCGATGCGCGCACAGCCTTCCGGAATATCTCCACCGCGCCGGATTTTGGTATCGACCGGGTTGACCGATACCGCTTTCACTTCCACCAGCAGATCGTGGTCGCACAGCTCCGGCGTCGGCAGCTCGATATCCTGCAGCGCCTGCGGGTGGCTGATGGGATGGTTCTGATAGAAGCCAATTGCTTTCATACACGTGGTCTCCAAGGGTGATTGAGACCATGTTATCTTTCGTCGATACGCGGATAAATACCCGCTGAACCCAAACAATTTCGGCATTTCAATGAAAATGATTCGACTCGATGACGTTCAGATCTTCGTACACACGGTGGACTACGGCAGCTTCTCGGAGGCGGCGCGCCAGTTGAATATCGCGCCCGCACATGCGAGTGCGTCAGTGCAGCGACTCGAAAAGGCGCTGGACACCCGCCTGTTCACCCGTTCGACGCGAAGCATGCAACTTTCGGACGCCGGGGAGCGATACCTGCCGCATGCGCGGGTCATGATTGGCGCGCTGGAGCAAGGCCAGCAGGCCCTGGCCGGCGGCCGGGGCGCGCTGTCCGGCCCGCTGCGGCTGTCCGCTCCGTCTGACTTTGGTCGAAACCTGCTGTTACCGTGGCTGGATGAATTTCAGCACCGGCACCCTGGTTTGTCGCTGCACGTGAAAATAAGCGACCGTGCGGCCGACCTCATCCGCCAGCCGCTCGATGCGGTCGTGCGCTACGGAGCGCTGCCAGATTCGTCTCTTCTGGCCATGAAACTGGTCGACAACAATCGACGCGCATTGTGTGCCGCGCCGTCATACCTCGAACGGCATGGCGCACCGGCCAAAGTTGAGGATCTGCGGCGACACAACTGCCTTCGGTACGTCTGGAGCGAGCAGATACATGAACGCTGGCACTTTACCCCGCCTGGCGGCGAGCGCACCGTGGCCGTCACAGGCAATCGCATCAGCGACGATGCCGATGCAGTTCGTCGCTGGGCGATAGCCGGGGAAGGCCTCGTCTACAAGTCGCGGCTGGACCTCATTGAGGATCTGAAGGCAGGTCGGCTGGTGGAGTTATTTCCCCCGGAGTATTGCGAGCTCGCGCCGCTGCACTTGATTTGTGCTCACCGTGCGCAACTGTCGCCGGCGATTAACGCGTTGCATGCTTTCTTGCGGGAGCGCTGCACTGCATTGCTTGCCAGCCATCCATCCGGAGGCACTCAGGCTGCACTCGCGATTTAATTGGCCGCCTACAGGGCGCAACGGACGTCTGAATGTCCGAACCCCGTTGCCCGCGAAAGGTCGCCTGTTGGCTGGAAAGGGACCTCTCCGCTGCTACCCAGCCGTCTCTTCCCCACTAGCGACGCTCGCACCCTCGGCCTGCAAACGTCAGACTTCGACCTCCACCACCCGAGCCTTCAAGCGCGGCGCGGCGAAATCAAGGAAAGCGCGCAGCTTCAGCGGCAGGATGCCCTGTCCGGTGTGAACAAGGCTGATGGGCCACGGCGCCGGCTCGAACGGTGCGAGCACGATCTTGAGCGCGCCGGCGCGCAACGCGCTCGCCATCTGATAAGACACCACGCGCGTGATCCCGACGCCGGCCACTGCCGCATCGACCGCGGCTTCGGCAGTGCTGACGGCAAGCCGCGAACGGACTGGCACCGCGATCTCCGACTTGCCCGACATGAAGGTCCAAACCTGCCGGGATGTCATCCGTTCGAACGTGATGCATGCATGCGCGGTGAGCTCGATGGGGTTCGTCGGCATGCCGTGTTCGGCGAAGTAGGCCGGGCTTGCGCACACCACCCGGCGCACCGTGCCAATCCGTGCCGCGACGAAACTGCTGTCGGGCAGTTCGGCAACCCGCAATGCGACATCGACGTGCTCTTCAAGAAGCGGCACCACGCGGTCGGTCAGCACCATCCGCACATCGATGTCCGGATAAGTCTTAAGGAAATCCGCGACCACGGGCAAAACGTGCAGGCGTCCGAAGACCAGGGGTGCGGTGATGACGATCTCGCCTTTGGGCGCCGCATACTCCCCCGAAGCTGCACGCTCCGCCTCCCCCACTTCCTCGAGAATGCGCCGGCATGCGGCAACATATGCTTGCCCGGCTTCGGTGAGGGAAAGCTGTCGGGTGGAGCGATGCAGGAGTCGCGTATTCAGGTGCGACTCCAGGTCTGCGACCTTGCGGCTCACCGTTGCGAGCGGCATCTTGAGTTGGCGCGCCGCAGCAGAAAAACTGCCTGCTTCGACCACGGCCACCAGGATCGACATGGATTCGAAGCGATCGGCCATGTTCTCAGTTTTTGGGAGGATGATTCTCAATAATGGCAGATTATCTTTATGCGTGGAAGAGCATAGTATCGGCCGCACCTCCCCGACAAACGAGGCGGCGAACGATTTGAGGCTTCTCGATTGGCTGCTCTGGGCCGCCACGTCTCAGGTCCCCAAGAATCTGGAGAATGTGCTGTGTCAACGCTTTCGAGTCCCCATCCGCAGTCCTTGCGGACAACCGCTTCGATCAGAAATTTGCCCGTCAACCTGTTTGCGTCGGTCATGGGCATTGCCGGACTGTCCATTGCGTGGCGCCAGGCCAGCCACGAGTTCGGGGTGAGTCCGCTGATCTCCGATGCAGCCGGCATCCTCGCCTTGGTGGTGTTCGTCGTGCTCGGCGCGGGCTATCTCGTCAAGGCGCTCAAACATCCTGAGGCGGTCGTCGCCGAGTACCGGCATCCCGTCGCCGGCAATTTCTTCGGCACGATCACGATCGCTATCCTGCTGCTTTCCTCGGTCGTTGCGCCACTGAGCCAGACGCTTGCCGAAGTCATGTGGACGGTGGGTACCATTTTCACGCTTGCGCTCTGCTTCGCGATTGCGGGCCGGCTGCTGCGGGGAAAGATCGACGCTGCGCACGCCGTTCCCGCCTGGTTCATCCCGGGTGTGGCCACATTGGATATCGCCGTTGCCGGCGGGACCATGCCAATGCCGTGGGCGCATGAAGTCAACTTGTTCGCGCTGGCCGTGGGAACGATGATTGCCCTCTTGTTCTTTACGATGATCATGTCGCGCATGATTCACCACGAGCCGCTGCCCGCCAGCATGGTCCCTTCCCTGCTGATCCTGATGGCGCCGTTCGAAGTGGGCTTTCTTGCCTACACGAACTTTACGCAGCAGGTCGACACCTTCTCCGGGTTGCTGTTCTACTTCGGTCTCTTTGTATTCCTCACGCTCGCACCCAAGGTGTTTCGCAGGGGAATGCCGTTCGCTTCGGGTTGGTGGGCAATCAGCTTTCCAATGGCAGCGCTGGCGATTGCCTCGCTGAAATACGCGATGTTCGTCCAGGCCTGGCCCGTGAAGGCGATTGCCATCATCCTGCTCGCCATGCTGACCCTCGCGATTGGGGTTCTCTTTGTCAAAACGCTGCACATCCTCCTGAACGGTAAGCTGCTCGGCGGTTGAAACGGCAACCGACATGACCGAAGTTCAGGACCCGCGCATATTCTCCGACCCGACAGGCGGTGCGCCGTCGCCACCGCCACCGCCACCGCTACCGGACGTGATATCGGAAGGTTTGGCAGTCGTTTTTTGTGGCATCAATCCCGGCATGAGAGCGGCGGCAAGCGGCCACCACTTTGAAGGCCATGGCAACCGCTTTTGGCGAGTCTTGCATCTGGCGGGTTTCACGCCAGTGCTGATACGCCCCGAAAACGACCGGGACCTGCTCGCCCATCGATGCGGATTGACAACGGCCGTTGCCCGGCCTACCGCGCGGGCCGATCAGCTTTCACCGCATGAATTTCATGCATCGACATCGGCGTTGCTGAAGAAAATCGAACTTCACCGCCCCACCTGTATCGCCTTCCTGGGGAAGGCCGCATACGCAGCCATTTCAGGTCAGCGGCAGGTCTTATGGGGACGCCAGAATGCGATGTTGGGTGGGTCGACTGTGTGGATCCTTCCAAATCCGAGCGGGTTGAACCGCTCGTTCAGCCTCGATGACCTCGTTGGGGCTTATAGCGCGTTGTACCTTGCGCATGCCTCGCCGAAAGCCTTGTTTGCGCGATAGACCGCAAAACACAGGACAGCGGAAAACCTCGGGGTCGCGGTGGCCGTCTCGCCCCCTTGCTCCCCACCACGCGGCCGCCGCGTGCCGCCAACTGCCGTCCCCCTCCACTCGCGTAAAACCTCCTTGCAGCGTCATGGTTCGCCTGCTAGAGTCCACAACTGATCACTGCATAGTTAAAAAAGGATCGATCGCGCCGCCTGGCAGGCGCGACGCAAAACCAACAGATCGGAGACAGCACCCATGGCCATCGCCTTCCCCACCAACGAGCCCTATTTGTCCGGCTACTTCGCGCCGCTGCACGCCGAGTGCGACGCGCCCAACCTGCCGGTCACCGGCGAAGTGCCCGCCGGGCTGCGCGGCAGCTATTACCGCAACGGGCCGAATCCGCAGTTCGCGCCGCGCGGCAAATATCATTGGTTCTCGGGCGATGGCATGCTGCACGCGTTTCATTTCGAGAAGGGCCGCGTGTCCTACCGCAACCGCTGGATCCGCACACCGAAATGGGTCATGGAAAACGAGAACGGCGAAGGCTTGTCGGGCTCGCTGGCAAGCCGGCACCTGACGGACCCCAGGCTGCTTGAGCTGAACTCCACCGTGGCCAATACCAACGTGGTCTGGCATGGCGGACGCCTGCTGGCGCTGGAAGAAGCGCATATGCCATTCGAAGTGGACCCGGTATCACTGGCGCCGCGCGGCTACCAGACCTTCGATGAGAAATTTTCCGGGCCGATGACCGCGCACCCCAAGATCGACCCGGTCAACGGCGAAATGGTCTTCTTCGGCTATGGGGCCCGCGGCCCGTTCACACCGGACCTGATGCTGCATGTGGCAGACAGCCAGGGCAAGCTGCTGCGCTCCGTGCATATCGTCGCGCCGTTCCCGAGCATGGTCCATGACTTCGTGGTGACGCGCACCCACATCCTGTTTCCCATCTTCCCGCTGACGGGGTCGATGGAGCGCGCCACCAACGGCCAGCCGGCCTATGCGTGGGAGCCGGACAAAGGCACGCACATCGGCATCCTGCCGCGCGACGGCACCGCGGCGGACGTGCGCTGGTTCACCGGCGATCCGTGCTACGTCTTCCATCCGATGAACGCCTTCGACGCGCCGCACGGCGGCATCGTCTGCGACATGATGAAGTACGACGTGCCGCCGCTGTTCCCCGGGCCGGACGGACGCCCACTCTCCAACGGCGCACCCGTGGCCAGCCTGGTGCGCTGGACCTTCGACCTGGCGGGGAAATCCGGCGCGTATCGCGAGCAGCCGCTATGCGATACGCCGGGCGAGTTTCCGCGCCTGGACGAGCGCTTTGCCATGCTGCCCTACCGGCACGGCTATTACTGCAGCGGCGATATCTCCGCCTCCACCAAAGGCGACAGCCTGCGCAGCGGCCTGGCGCATATCGACTTGGCCACCGGGCAGGTCGCGCAGTACCAGCCGCCGGCCGGCGACAAATGCGGCGAACCCGTGTTTGTCCCGCGCCATGCGGATGCCGACGAGGGCGACGGCTGGCTGCTGTCCGTGATCTGGCGCGCCGCGGAGAACCGCAGCGATATGGCCATCTTCAACGCGCAGGCGCTGGCGCAGGGGCCGGTGGCGCTGGTGCACCTGTCGCATCGCGTGCCCGCCGGCTTCCATGGCAACTGGCGTCCCGCCGACTGAGGCGGATGCATGCTGCGATGCACGCAGCGCAAGGTGCTGGTGGACTGACCGGGCAAGGCCCCCGGCCTAGCGCGGCGTTGCCGATCCCCGCAACGCCGCCAGGCAGAACTGCACGACAACATCGGCCATCTGCTCGGCCGTGGGCTTGTGCGTGGAGGCCACAGGCAGGCGGCGGCGGTCGATGGTCAGCGTGGCCAGGCCGTGGGTGGCGGCCCACACGGAGAAAGCCAGTTGTTCCTCGCTGAGCTCGCCGACGCCTGGCGCCTGCAGTACGGGCCCGATGGCGCTGCGCAGCACCTGGAACGAGGCAGCGCCCGCCTCCGCCAGCTCCGGATACTGCTCCCGGTCCGCGATCTCCGGCCCGAACATCAGGTGAAACCGCGCGGGATGCGCCTGGGCGAACGCCACGTAGGCGAGCATGATCGCCCGCAGCCGCCCTGCCGCATCGGCAGGGTCGATGTTCTCCACGCTCTGTCGGCGATACGCCACCAGGTCGCGAAACGCCTGGGCCGCGATGGCGGCCAGCAGCCCGTTCCTGTCCTTGAAGTGATAGGCCGGCGCGCCCGGCGAGACCCCAGCCAGCTTGGCTGCCGTGCGCATGCTCATGCCCGCGATCCCCTCGGTATCGAGCAGATGGGTGCCCCACGCGATCAGCGAAGCGCGCAGGTCGCCATGGTGCCATTGCCCTTCCGGCTTGGTGGTTCCACCTTGGGACTGGCCCTGCTTTACCGGGGCGTCGCCGCGTGCTGTTGCTGGTTTTTTCATGGAAGCGGAGTTTATCAAATGCCTGCACCGCGGCATGGATGCCCACGGTTTTCTCAATAATTAGACAATTGTGCCGCCACGGCTGCTGCGGACCAGCGCGGGGTGCCCACTGGCCACAAATCTGCGTGCCGCCAGGCCCCTAAAAACCCCTTGCAAACACGATTTCTCACGTGTAATCTAAAAAATAAGATAGATGCCGAATGGCAAAGGATATTTGCAGCGTAGTGCCTGCAGCCCGATCCATCCGGTTATTTTTTCTCCATGCAGTCTACAAATTGAGACATATTTTGGCTTGCCTGCGGTGTCCCGCAACCCGGGCCAGCCGGCAGCAGCGCTAACCCGCGCAACAAGTGAACCAGAAGGCGCTACCCGTCGACGACACAGCCCGCCGGCCGGCGCACATGCTCAACAAAGGCACAGAGGAACGCCCCATGGAAGCCAACGCTCGCGCATCGGTCCCCACGTCCGACGCCCCGCCCCTACGAACCGACCGGGCCTCGCCCTACGCCTGGAAGGCGCTGGCCGGCTCGGCCATCGGTTACGCGATGGATGGGTTCGACCTGCTCATCCTCGGTTTCATGCTGCCCGCCATCAGCGTGGCCTTGAGCCTGAGCACCGGACAGTCCGGTGCCCTGGTGACGTGGACGCTGATCGGCGCGGTTGCCGGCGGCATCCTCTTCGGCGCGCTGAGCGATCGTTACGGGCGCGTGCGCGTGCTCACCTGGACCATTGTGCTGTTTGCGGTCTTCACCGGCCTGTGTGCGTTCGCACAGGGCTTCTGGGATTTGCTGGCCTACCGCACCATCGCCGGCATCGGCCTGGGTGGCGAGTTCGGCATCGGCATGGCGCTGGCCGCGGAAGCCTGGCCCGCCAGCAAGCGCGCGCGGGTGTCGTCGTACGTGGCGCTGGGCTGGCAGAGCGGCGTGCTGCTGGCGTCCTTGCTGACGCCGCTGCTGCTGCCGCATATCGGCTGGCGCGGCATGTTCCTGCTGGGCGTGGTGCCAGCGCTGGTGGCCTGGTTCGTGCGCAACCGGCTGCATGAGCCGGAAGTGTTCGTGCGCCATGCCGAGGCCCAGGACAAGGCCCAGGACAAGAACAAGCCGAGCGCATTCAAGCTGCTGGTGGCCGATGGCCGCACCACGCGGACCAGCCTCGGCATCGTGATCCTGTGCTCGGTCCAGAACTTTGGCTACTACGGCATCATGATCTGGCTGCCGACCTATTTGTCCAAAGCCCTGGGCTTCTCGCTGACCAAGTCCGCCATGTGGACCTCGGTCACCATCGTGGGGATGATGGTCGGCGTCTACGTGTTTGGCCAACTGGCCGACCGCATCGGGCGCAAGCCCAGCTTCCTGATCTTCCAGGCTGGCGCGGTGGCGATGGTGATCGCGTATGCGCAGATGTCCGACCCCGTCACCATGCTCTGGGCCGGCGCGGTCATGGGCCTGTTCGTCAACGGCATGATCGGCGGCTACGGCGCGCTGATCTCGGAAGCCTATCCCACCGCGGCGCGCGCCACCGCGCAAAACGTCCTGTTCAACATCGGGCGTGGCGTGGGCGGCTTCGGGCCCATCGTGGTCGGGGCCCTTGCCGCAGCCTATTCCTTCCAGGTGGCCATTGCCCTGTTGGCCAGCATCTACGTGCTGGACATGATCGCCACGATCTTCCTCATCCCCGAGCTCAAGGGCGTCGAGCTGGAATAAGCGGCGCGCATTGCATCGCCCCGTACCGCATTAGTCAGGACTCAGGAGTCATCATGCCTGCAACCTTGTGCAGCCCGGACAGCACCGCCGCGGTAGCGTCCTATCGCTGCCGCGTGGTCGAACATTCGTGGGTCAACCAGCGCTACAAGCACATCCGCCTCGAAGCGGATGCGCCCATTGCCAGGATCACGAAGCCCGGGCAGTTCTACCAGCTGCGCTGCCCCACCACCGACACGGAACAGCCGTTCCTGCTGCGCCCCATGAGCGTCTATGGCGCGGGGCCGGAAGCCGGCCGCATCGAGTTCCTCTACAACGTGACCGGCGTGGGCACGCGCGCCATGGCCAGCCTGCCGGTGGATGGCCACATGGAGATCGTCGGCCCGCTCGGCAACACCTTCACCTTCAGGCCGGATTTCAAGCGGATCCTGGTGGTGGCGCGCGGCGTGGGCCTGGCCACCATGGCGCCGCTGATCCAGCAGGCTGCCGAAGCTGGCGCCGCCATTACCGCGGTGATGTCGGCCCGCACCCGCGACGATCTGATGGAGCACGAATTCCTGCGCGGGGCCAACGCCCAAGTGCATAGCGTGTTCGATGCCGATGGCTCCTCGTCGGTGGAGGCCACGGAGGTACTCATGCGCGGCCTGATCGGGCAGCAGCGCCCGGATGCGGTCTACACCTGCGGCTCGCACCGCCTGCTGATGCTGCTGCAGCGCGTGCTGGCCGACCATCCCGAGGTGGTGGGCGAAGTCGCCATGGAGCAGCGCATGGCCTGCGGCATGGGCGTGTGCCTGTCCTGCGTGCGGCTGTTCGATTGCGATGGCGACAAGCAATTCCTGCGGGTCTGCCGGGAAGGCCCGGTGTTTTCCATTCGTGAAGTGGTCGGGGAGGTGGAGTTTGGCTGATCTCACCGCTCGGGTTGGCGACTTGACGCTGCGCAACCCGGTCATGCCCGCCTCCGGCTGCTTCGCCATCGAGTACCGCGAAGCGCTGGACCTCAACCAGCTTGGCGCGCTGGTGATCAAGAGCGTCTCCCCCAGCTCCCGGGCCGGCAACCCCACGCCACGGGTAGCCGAGGCCTATGGCGGCATGCTGAACGCCATCGGCATCCCGAGCAAGGGGCTCGACTATTACCGCGAATGCGTGCTGCCGCCTTACACGCGCTACAACACGCCGGTGGTGGTGTCGATCTCCGCCGATACCGCCGAGGCGTTCGCCCTGGCGTGCGAGCAGATGTCCTTGCCCGAGGTTGCCGCCATCGAGGCCAATATCTCGTGCCCCAACCTGGAAGCCGACGGCATGGCCTTCGCCATGCTGCCCGAGACCACCTACAAGGCGGTCTGCGCCATCCGCCGGCGCACGCGCCACCCCGTCTGGGTCAAGCTCACGCCCAACGCCAGCCACATCGCGGCCGTGGCCCGGGCGGCGGAAGACGCCGGCGCCGACGCCATCGTCATGGGCAACACGGTGCTGGGCATGGCCATCGACGTGCGTACCCGCAAGCCCAAGCTGGGCAATGTCATGGGCGGCCTGTCCGGCCCGGCCATCAAGCCGATTGCCCTGCGGCTGGTGCACCAGTGCCATCGCGCCGTGCGCATCCCCATCATCGGCTGCGGCGGCATCCAGAACGCCGAGGATGCCGTCGAGTTCATGCTCGCCGGCGCCGCCGCCGTCCAGGTCGGCACGGCGTCCTTCCGGGACCCCGGCGTCATGCAAAAGATCATCGACGGGCTGCAGGACTATTGCCAGGAAACCGGCACCGGGGCGCTGCGCGACCTGGTGGGCCAGGTCCGGCTCGACCCGCACTTAAGCGACCGCTGGCTGCGCTTCGCGCAGCAATCCGGCTGAGCGCCATCCGCAAAAGACCGCTCGCGCCGGCGCATGCCGCCGGCGCGTCACTGCAACGATCAACAAACGTGCCATGGAAATTCTGGAACTCAAGCCGGTCGCCGAACAGCTCTTCAAGGACATACGCGAGCTGTCGTCCGATGGCGTTGGCGTGACCCGCGACAGCTACGGCGCGGGCGAGACCGCGGCGGCGGCCTACCTGCGGGACTTCGCGCTGCGCCACGGCCTGCAAGCGCAGGCCGACCGCGCCGCCAATCTCGTCTTCCGCCTGCCGCAAGCCGACGCGGGAGTGCCCGCTACGTGGGTCGGCTCCCACCTGGACTCCGTCCCGCAAGGCGGCAACTTCGACGGGCTGGCGGGAATCGTCGCTGGCCTGCTCTGCCAGCTCCGGCAAAAGCAGTCCGGCCAGCACTCGCGCGTGCCGCTGCAGGTGGTGGGCTTCCGGGGCGAGGAAAGTGCCTGGTTCGGCAAGGCGTACATGGGTTCGGGCGCGCTGCTGGGCAAGCTCAGCGACGACGACCTGGCGCTGGCGCACCGGCATTCCGGCGAGTCGCTGGCGGCCTGCATGACAGCCGCCGGCGCCGATGTCGAGGCGATCCGCGCGCAGGCGCCGCTGCTCGACAAAGCCAAGGTCCATGCCTACCTGGAACTGCATATCGAGCAAGGCCCGGTGATGGTCGCGCGCGGCTTGCCGGTGGCGGTGGTGCCCGGCATCCGCGGCAATGTGCGGCACAACCGGATCCAGTGCATCGGCGAGGCAGGCCACTCCGGCGCGGTGCCACGGTGGCTGCGCAAGGACGCCATGTTTGCCGTGGCCGACCTGATCACGCGGCTGGACGAGCACTGGCGCGTGCTGCTGGAGCGCGGCATCGACCTGGTCGTCACCACTGGCGTGGTCAGCACCAGCCCGGAGGCGCATTCGATCTCCCGCATCCCCGGCATGGTGAATTTCAGCTTCGAGGCGCGCAGCAAGAGCGTGGAAACGCTGGAAGGCTTCTATCAACTGCTGCGCACGGAATGCAAGGCCATCTCGCGCGACCGCGGCGTGCGGTTCGAGTTCGACCGCCGCATCGAATCGGCCCCGGCCACCATGGACGGCAGGGTCTCCGAACGGCTCACGCAGGCATGCCGGCAACGTGACCTCCCGGTTGAGCAGGTGCCGAGCGGCGCCGGGCACGATGCATCGCTGTTCGCCAACGCCGGCATCCCCACCGGCATGCTCTTCGTGCGCAACGAGCACGGCTCGCACAACCCGCACGAGGCCATGGACATCGATGATTTCCTGCTTGGCGTGCAGGTGCTGGACGACACCATCGCGAGCCTCTGAGCCGCGGCCGAGCACAAACACTGAAGCACTGAAGCACAAAAGCACTGAAGCCCTGCATGTCTCAACTACGCCCTCAACCCGACCTGTCCTTGTCGGTAGGCCAGGCCCTGCTGGATGCCGGCTGCGTGAAATTCCGCACGGACGAGCCGTTCCGGCTGCCCTCCGGCTGGGCCAGCCCGGTCTATATCGACTGCCGCCGGCTGATCTCGTTTCCGGCACTGCGCAAGGCGCTGATCCAGCGCGGCTTGACGCTGCTGCGGGAACGCAACCGGATCGACGGCATCGATGCCGTGGTCGGCGCCGAATCGAGCGGCATCGCATTTGGCGCCTGGATGGCCGATGCCCTGGCGCTCCCGCTGCTCTATGTGCGCAAGGAAGCCAAGGGGCTGGGGCCCGCCTCGCAGATCGAGGGGGCCGTCAACGCCGGCGACCGCGTGCTGCTGGTGGACGACATGATGGCCGCCGCGCGCTCCAAGCGGATCTTTTGCGAGGCGCTGGCAGCCGCCGGCGCCGTGGTGACAGACATCTTCGTGGTGTTCGACTACGGCACGTTCCCCACCGAGCGCATCCTCGCCCCGTGGCAGGCCAGGATCCATTCCCTCGCGAACTGGCAGGACATCCTGCAAGCCGCGCGTGACAGCGGCAACGTGGACAGCCGCGGCATTGACGAACTGCAGCGCTTTCTGGCCGACCCGGCCCGATGGTCGCGGGACCACGGCGGCATCGGGCCGGGCGAGACGGCAACGACGACATTGCCCTGCAAGGCGTAACGCGCAAGCGGGATCTGGTTGCCGGATTCGTCGGCGCCAAGGAAGGCGCTGGGAGAGATTCGGGTCCCGCCTTGCGCAAGGTACGAATCGCGTCTGGCGCGCCTCCCGTGCTGCACTGCAATGTGAGCGCCGGTTCGGGATGTGCTAAAAAGACGCGGCACGCTGACCGGTGCCGCGAGATAGTGGCATACAACGCAGCCACGTCGACCTATCGAACGCTGACGCACCTTGCCATTGGAGTGACGCATGTTGAGGAAGCTGGCATGACGCAATCATATGCACTGCAACACGCACGACGCGTTTCATCCGTGGTCGACAATGCGTCATTCCATGAAGCGGCGGCGCAGGCGCGCCTGTTTCGCTCCTGGACCCGCTCGCTCAATACCTTTCAGCTGGATCCGGGAAATACGTCCGGCCCGCGCGTCATCAGTGCGACGGAGCTGAAAGACAGGCGCAATCGCGCCGAGGCCCTGCTGCGCTTCTCGAGCCCGGTGGTGGAGCGCTTGCACGGCGTCGTCGGCAAGGCGGGCTATTGCGTGCTGGTGGCCGACGCCGACGGCGCCCTGATCGATTTTCGTGGGCAGGAAGACCGCCGCAAGGAATACCGGCAGCACGGCCTGTATCACGGCCGCTATTTCACGGAGGACGCCGAGGGAACCAGCGGGGTGGCCTGCGTGCTGGCCGACAAGGAACCCATCACCGTCCACACCGAGGATCACTTCAGGGCAGCGTTCACCTGCCTGACCTGTACCGCCGCACCCATTATCTCGCCAGCCGGCGAACTCACCGGCGTGCTGGACGTATCGGCCGTGCGAAACAGTGAAAACCGGGATTCGCAGGAACTGATCTACGCCTGGGTATGCCAGGCGGCGGAGATGATCGAGAACGCTTACCTGCTCCACGATACCGGCCACCTGTGGACCCTGTACCTGCACCGCAGCCAGGACTACCTGAGCCTGCACCCCGAACTGCTGATTGCGTTCGACGATGCCGGAAACATTGCATCGATGAACCGGCAGACAAGGAGCATGCTGAGCACGCTATACACCGCGATTCCGGCGAACGTCCAGCATCTGTTCGATCTCAATGCCGGACAGGTCATCGACCTGAACAGCGGCCTGGAGATGTTCCCGTTGCGCCTGACCCGTGGCGGGGACCGCTTTTTCGCGAGACTTCGCCCGCCACGCCAAGCCTTGCGCACGCTATCGCTGTCGCCGGGACACCCGGCCACCGGCCACGCCGAGCCCGCGGCCCGTGCCATCGCCAGCGATCGTCTGGTCACCGGCGACCCACAGGTCTCGTCGCATCTCGCCCGCGCGCTCCAGATCATCGACCGGCGTATTCCCGTGCTGCTGCAAGGCGAGACGGGAACAGGCAAGGAGGCGTTCGCGCTCGCCGTGCATCGTGGTTCGCTGCGCGCGTCGCAGCCGTTTGTCGCCGTCAACTGTGCGGCCATCCCGGATACGCTGATCGAAAGCGAGCTGTTCGGCTACGCGGAAGGCGCGTTCACCGGCGCAAAGCGCAAGGGGCTCAAGGGAAAGATACTCCAGGCGCACGCAGGCACTTTGTTCCTGGACGAGATCGGCGACATGGCTTTGCCGCTGCAGACTCGGCTACTCCGCGTGCTGGCTGAGAACGAGCTGGTGCCGCTGGGCTCCGAGCAATCGGTGCGGGTCGATATCAACCTGATCTGCGCCACCCACAGGGACCTTGCGCGCATGGTCTCCGAAGGCACCTTCCGGGAAGACCTCTACTATCGCCTGACTGGCGCCGTGTTCCGGCTGCCTCCCCTGCGCGATCGCACCGACCTTGGCGAGCTCGTCGACTTCTTCCTGGCGGATGAAGCCCAGGCGCACGGCACCCGGTCCGCGCTGTCCGAGGAGGCAATGGCATGCATCCGCCGCTATCGCTGGCCCGGCAACGTACGGCAACTGCGCATGGCATTACGGTACGCATGCGCGCTGGCCGCGGCCCAAGGCGTCATTGTTGCCGAAGATCTTCCCGACTATCTGCGCTGCCCGGCCGATGCCGCACCAGCGGCGCCGCAGCCCGCGAGCCCGCCAGTCACCGCGCAGGCATCCGATAGTGCCGGCCTGCGCCCCGGCGAGCTTCTCGAACGGGAGCACATCGCGCAGATGCTCGCCTGCCACCACTGGCGCGTCAAGGAAACCGCCAAGGCACTGGGCATGAGCCGCGCGACCATCTACCGCAAGATGGCCAGATACGGCATTGTCTACCCGGGTTCGGCGTCCTTGCCGGCGTCGGTGCCCTGGTCTCAGGCGGACGAGGCGGACTGAGGCACGGTGTCTCACCGGATCGAGCCGGGCCGTCTCACGCGGGCCGCGCCGTAGCTTGCCGGGCCCTCGCCGGCGTCGTGCTGTATCGCAGCAATAACCCCGCGCGGCCCACGCTTCACCCTGCCTGCGCCTGCGCCCTGCCCACGCTGCGCCGCAGCGCGCGCAGCACCTTCGGCATCCGCCCTCGTCCGCCGTCCTCTCTGGCATGGTTCATGCGATTTCCTTCCTGCACGAAGGCCACGCCACACACTGATCCGCGGCACCCGCATGGTCCTTCGTCGATTCCCCACAACTACGATGGAGACACAACCGTGAGCAACGAAGGTTCGGTGCATCAGCCCAGCATGAAGGCCGCCGTATGGCGGGGTCGCCACGATGTCCGCGTCGAGGAGGTACGCGTTCCGGACAAGCCCGCCGAAGGATGGGTAAAGATCCGCGTGCATTGGTGCGGCATCTGCGGGTCGGACCTGCATGAATATGTCGCGGGCCCGGTCTTTATCCCGGTGGACCATCCCCACCCGCTCACCGGACTGAAGGGGCAGTGCATTCTGGGCCACGAGTTCAGTGGCGAGATCGCGGAACTGGGCGCAGGCGTGACCGGTTTCAAGGTCGGCGAACGCGTCACCGCGGATGCCTGCCAGCATTGCGGAAAATGCTATTACTGCACCCATGGCCTGTACAACATCTGCGAGAGTCTCGCATTCACCGGCCTGATGAACAACGGCGCATTCGCGGAATACGTCAACGTGCCGGCGGAGCTGCTCTACAAGCTGCCGGAGAACTTCCCCACCGAGGCGGGGGCACTGATCGAACCGCTGGCGGTAGGGCTGCATGCCGTGAAGAAAGCCGGCAACATCGTCGGCCAGACGGTTGTGGTGGTCGGCGCCGGCACCATCGGCCTGTGCACGATCATGTGTGCGAAGGCGGCGGGCGCAGGCCGCATCATCGCGCTCGAAATGTCGTCGGCGCGCAAGAAGAAGGCGCTGGAGGTTGGCGCCAACGTCGTCATCGATCCCAAGGAATGCGACGCGATCGCGGAGGTCAAGGCGCTGACCGGCGGCTATGGCGCGGATGTGTCCTTCGAGTGCATCGGCAACAAGGCCACGGCGAAGCTTGCCATCGACGTGATCCGCAAGGCCGGGAAATGCGTGATGGTGGGCATCTTCGAAGAGCCCAGCGCGTTCAATTTCTTCGAGATCGTATCGACGGAGAAGGAAATCATCGGATCGCTCGCCTATAACGGCGAATTCGCCGACGTGATCCGCTTTATCGCCGATGGCCGCATCGACGTGCAGCCGCTCATCACCGGGCGGATCTCCCTCGCCGACATTGTGTCGCACGGCTTCGAAGAACTCGTCAACAACAAGGATGGCAACGTCAAGATCATCGTCCAGCCGGTTGCCAGCCTGGCGGCCTGAGCGCCGGACAGCTTGACGACTTAACGGCTTGACGGCTTGACGGCCGCTCATTCCAACGCGCCGCGTTGACCAACGCGGCCACCCTCCCATCCCACCGGCATGCGGGCCTCGCGCGATGCAGCGTCGCGCAGCGGCCAGCGCGCGCCTCGCGTGCCGGGCCTTCATCGTACTGGACATGCCGGTCATGGAACCCCTCAGCCCCCATATCGAAGCTCAAGACACACCAGCGCTCGCGCCTGCCGGATTAGCGCTGCGGCCATTGGCATTCTCCGTGGCCGTCTTCCTGATCGTGCACGGCATCAGCCTTGGCGTATGGCGCCTGTTCGCCGACCCCGCCCAGGCCGTCTGGAAATACGCCCCCCAGCCATTTGGCATGTACCTCTTCTGGGGCATCCTGGTGCTGGTCTTCATCGGCTTCAACTTCGGCATGGCGGGATTCTCGGCGCTGAAGCAGCCCGTGCGCGGCTGCGCCGCCACGGTCGTGACGCTGGCGCTCTCCTTCGCCGTGCCCGCCGCGCTGGTCCATGGCTACGGCGCACTGGATCCGGCATTCAGCGCCATCAACGGCGCCGGCTACGGCGCGGCCGGCCTGATCGTGCTGATCGGCTTCTACGGCTTCGGCATACTGGCGACAGGCATGGCCGGATGGCCATGGTCCGACAGCGGCCTGAGCCCCGCGGCTAGCGGCCTTGCTCAAATCGCCGCCGGCTGTTGCCTCACGGGCCTGGGCTATTTCCTGCTTATCTATCCCAGCGTATCGGCCACCACCGCGCCGCATGCGACCCTGCTGCCGTTGCCGGTGGCGATCGGCTGGTTCTATTCCGTCATCGTGGCGTGGCTGACGACATTCCTGATCTTCGACAACTGGCCGTGGAACAGGCTGGCCCGGAAAAGCCATATGGCGCTCGCCGCGCTGGCCGGCAACTTCTTGCTGGGCACTGCGCTCTATGCCGTGCATCTGGCGTTGCTCAGATGGGTCCTCATCCCGCCCGGCGCCGTTGAAAAAATCGGCGCGATGCTTCCAAGCTGGCCCGCGCAGCTAGGCGTATGGATTGCCTTCTGGCTGATCTTCTGGGCCAACGTTGCCGGCAACTGGCCGACCCGGTTCGGTGCCGGCACGAACCGGGCCATACGCGCGGCATCCTGCTGGGGCCTTGGACTGATCTCCTTTTTTGCCTATACGCGATGGTTTGCCGGCGCCGTGCTGCATGAAGCGGAGATCGTCCCCGGCTTTGGCGGCGATCCGCTTACCTGGGTCGACCTGCTCAACTACGTCATGCTGATCTACGCCGTCTATTTCGAGTTCTACGGTCTTTCGAAGAAGAACGGCTGATCTGCCTGCCGCAAGGCTTGGCCGGCACTCCGCCCCCCTCGCGCGCCTTGCCTGCGGAAAAGCCGCCTCCGACGGCGACAGATGTCCCGCCCGATGCGACATCTGTCTCGCCGCCCGGCGCGACAGATGCCTGCCGCGGGCCTGGCGCCAGGCCGGCCCTCCCCACGCGTATCCGGCCTCCGGCAAGGCCTGGCGGGAAGCCGCGGGCCGGGCGCGGAGCTTCCCGCCCGCGCTGGCACCACTCTTGCAATTCAGGCTGGTCCGGCACCGCAGCCGGCCGCTGAAACGAAAGCAAGAGGAGACCCCGAATGGAACCCACCCCAAGCCATCTTCTGTGGATGTACGAGAAGATGATCGAGATCCGGCAATACGAAGAGACCATGGCCAAGGTCTACCTCGAAGGCAAGCTGCCGCCGAAGATCCAGAAAGGCCTGGCCTTCGACATCGGCGCCGGCCCCGTGCCCGGCGAGATGCATCTCGCAGCCGGGCAGGAGCCGGTGGCGGTGGGCGTATGCGCGCACTTGCGGCCGGAGGACACCGTGGTCGGCGCGCACCGCTCGCACCACTTCGCCATCGCCAAGGGCGTGCCGCTCGATGCCATGACCGCCGAGATGTTCGGCAAGGCCACCGGGCTCGGGCGCGGCAAGGGCGGCCATATGCACCTGTTCCATCCCGAAACCAAGTTCTCCTGCAGCGGCATCGTCGGCGCGAGTTCGCCGCAGGCCTGCGGCGCCGCGCTGGCGGCGCGCAAGCTGGGCAAGGACTGGGTAGCCGTGTCCTTCTTCGGCGAAGGCGCGGCCAACCAGGGCTCGTTCCATGAATCGCTCAACCTGGCAGCGCTGTGGAAGCTGCCGGTGGTGTTCGTCTGCGAGGACAACAAGTACGGCATCTCGGTGGAGAAGTCCGCCTCCACCTCGGTGCCTTCCAATGACGTGCGCGCCGCCGGCTATGGCATGCCGGGCGTGCTGGTGGATCACAACGACGCCGTCGCGGTGTACCACGCCGCCGGCGAGGCCGTGGCGCGGGCGCGGCGCGGCGAAGGCCCCACGCTGATCGAAGTCAAGACCGACCGCTATCTCGGCCACTTCCAGGGCGACCCGGAAACCTACCGCCCGCGCGACGAAGCCAAGACCCTGCGCAGCGCCGATCCGATCCACGCCCTGGGCGCCACGCTGCGCGCCAGCGGCCTGCTCGACGACGCCGCCGAAGCCGCCTTGCGCCAGACCATCTCGGCCCGCATCGAGGCCGCTTATGAATTTGGCCGCAACAGCCCCTACCCCGCGCCCGCAGAAGCGCTGCAACACGTCTTCGTCCAGCAAGACCTCGCACCAGCATAAACAGGAGACCCGCATGCAAACCGCACAAAGCGCGCCCCAGGGCACGCGCACGCTCACCATGGCCCAGGCCATCGCCGAAGCCATCGGCCAGGAAATGGAGCGCGACTCGCGCGTCTTCGTGATGGGCGAGGATATCGGCAAGTACGGCGGCATCTTCAGCGCCACCACCGGCTTGCTGGACCGCTTCGGGCCCGATCGCATCATGGATACGCCGATCTCGGAAACCGCCTTCATGGGCGCGGCCATCGGCGCCGCCGCGCAAGGGCTGCGCCCGATCGCGGAACTGATGTTCGTGGATTTCTTCGGGGTGTGCTTCGACCAGATCTACAACCATCTCGCCAAGAACACCTATATGTCCGGCGGGCGCGTGGGCCTGCCGGCGGTGGTGATGACCGGCATCGGCGGCGGCTACAACGATGCCGCCCAGCATTCGCAATGCCTGTACGCCAGCTTTGCCCACATGCCGGGCATGAAGGTGGTGGTGCCGTCCAACGCCTACGACGCCAAGGGCCTGATGATCCAGGCCATCCGCGACGACAACCCGGTGGTGTTCTGCTACCACAAGGGCATCATGGGCTTGTCGTGGATGTCCTACTTCGAGGGCAGCACCAACGCCGTCCCCGAGGAGGCCTACGCCATTCCCTTCGGCCAGGCGCGGGTGGCGCGCAGCGGCCGCGACGCGACCATCGTCACGCTCTCGCAGATGGTGCAGAAATCGCTGCTGGCCGCCGAGCAACTGGCGGCCGAGGGCATCGACGTGGAAGTGATCGACCTGCGCACCATCGTCCCGCTCGACCGCGAGACGGTACTGCGCTCGGTCGCCAAGACCGGCCGCCTGCTGGTGGCGGACGAGGATTACCTGAGCTTCGGCCTGTCCGGCGAGATCGCCGCGATCGTGGCGGAGAACCTCGATAGCGTGGCGCTGCGCGCGCCGGTGCGGCGCCTGGCCGTGCCCGACGTGCCCATCCCCTTCTCGCGCCCGCTCGAGCAATACGTGATTCCGCAGGTCGACACCATTGCCGCGCAGGTGCGCGCCCTGGTGCAGGACCGTCCTCTTTCCTATCAATTGAAGCGAGAAGCAGCATGACCGACGTAACGATGGCCGACACCGTCTGGCAGGACGTGGAAGACGGCACCGAAGCCCTGTTGCAGGAGTGGCTGGTCAAGCCCGGTGACGCGGTCAGCGCGGGCCAGCCGCTGGGCGTGGCCGAGCTGGTCAAGACCACGCATGAGATCGTCGCGCCCGCCGACGGCATCGTCGCCGCACTGGCAGTGGCGGCGCAGGACACCTTCGGGCGCGGCGCCGTGCTGGCCCGGCTGGAGCCGAGATCATGAGTCACAGCCTTGCTTGCGTCCTGAGCGGCCCGCCGGCTACGGCGGCGGCCTGCGCCGCCGAGCGTGTCACTGTGCCGCTGACGGGCATGCGTGGCGCCATCGCGCGCAATATGAGCGCGGGCTGGGCCGTGCCGCGCGTGGCGCACTCGGTCGAGGTGGACGTGACCCTGCTGGAACTGGCGCGCCACACCATGCAGCAGAACCTGGGGCCCGAATGCAAGATCACGCTCACAGCCTTCGTGCTGCGCGCCGTGGCGCTGACCCTGCGCCAGCACCCGCGCCTGAACGCGCGCGTGCTGGAGAAGGAGATCGAGCTGATGCCGAACATCAACCTCGGCCTCGCGGTCAGCCTTGACGAAGGCCTGATGGTGCCGGTGCTGCGCGACGTGGACACCAGGTCGGTGGCGCAGATCGCTGCCGAGAGCCGCGCCCTGGCCGCCGGCGCGCGCGCCGGCACGCTGCCGGCCGGCGCCTACCAGCGCGGCACCTTCACCGTGACCAACCTGGGCTCGACCGGCATCGACAGCTTCACCCCCATCCTCAATGTGCCGCAGGCCGCCATCCTCGGCGTGACGCGGGTGGCCAAGCGGGCCGTGGTCAAGGACGACTGGATCGCGGTGGCGCCAATGATGGGCCTGCACCTGGTCTTCGACCACCGCGCGGTGGACGGCTATCCGGCAGCGCGCTTCCTGACCGACCTCAAGACGCGGCTGGAAACCGTGGAAGGCCTATGATGCTCGCCCCCGCCTTCCTCGCCAGCGGCGCGAGCTGCGCCGAAGAGCAAGCCTGGAACCGGGCCCGCCTGGCGGAGCCGGTGCTGCGCCCGGCCGTGCGCCTGTGGACCTACGCCGCGCCGGGCATCGTGCTGGGCTGCGCGCAGGCGTCCCTGCGCGAGCGCCTGGCAGGCTGCACCACCCCGTTTGCGCAGCGGGATTCGGGCGGCGGCGCCGTGCTGACCGGCCCGTGGATGCTGTCAGCCTCGATCGTGCTGCCGGCGGGCCACGCCCTGGTCGGCACCGGTACGGTGTCGAGCTACCGCTGGCTGGGCGTGCTGCACGCCGGGCTGCTGCGGGACCTCGGCATCGCGGCCTATGCGGTGCCGCCGGAGGAAGCGCGGCTGGCCCCGCCGGCGGATGCGCTGAAGTGGGCCTGCTTCGGCGGGCTCTCGCCCTGGGAAGTCGTGGTGGGCCAGCGCAAGATCGTCGGCCTGGCACAGGTGCGACGGCGTACCGGCGTGCTGCTGACCTCGGGCACTCTGATTGCGCCGCCCGAATGGCCGCTGCTGTGCGGCGCGCTCGGCGGCGATCCCGCCGATGCCGACCGCCTGCGCGCCTGCACCACGTCCTGTGCAGAGCAACTGGGCGCGCCGCTCATGGCCACGGTGCTGGCCGAACGGCTGCACCACATGCTGATCGACGTGCTTGGCGAGCGCGCCGAACCCGGCCAACCCCTCCCCAGGGCGCGCCCGGCACCGGCCTGCGGCGCGCTGCGCGCCGTGCCCAGCCCGTGCTGAACGGGGCGCCGCCCCGACAAGCCGCGACAAAGCAGCGGGAGGCGGCGGCGACCGGCGACAAGCAATGCCATGCACCGAGCCGGGGGGCGGACAACGTCCGCACCGCGCTCCCACAACAACTGGAGACAAAACCCATGAAATCCACGCAGCCTGCCGGCCTTGGCGCCGGCACCACCATGCGTACCCTGCCCAAGCAGCCCACCGTTTCACGCCGGGGCTTCCTGCGCGGCGGCGGCCTTGCCGCCATCGGCGTGGCGGTGGTACCGGCGGCGCTGGCCCAGCCGCCGCGCGAAGCCATGACGGCCTCCTTGCGCGCGCTCGGCCCGGCCACCGCGCGCACGCTGGTGGCCATGTCACGCGATATCTTTCCCCACGACAAACTGTCCGACCGCTACTACGTCGACGCCATCGTCCCGCTGGAGAAGTCCGCCGCCGGCAACAAGGCAACGCGCACTCTGCTGCAGCAGGGCGTTGCCGCGCTGGATGCCTCGGCGCGCGAGCGCTTCGGCCGCCCTTATGGCGAAATCGCCAAGGAGACCGATCGCGTGGCACTGCTGCAGGCCATCGAGGCCACGCCCTTCTTCGAGAAAGTGCGCGGCGAACTGGTCACGGGCCTCTACAACAACAAAGCGGTCTGGCCCCTCCTGGGCTACGAGGGTTCGTCCTGGGAGAAAGGCGGCTACCTGCACCGCGGCTTCGACGATATCGACTGGCTCTGAGCCGCCGGCACCGGCATTCCCCCGACAAGAGGCCGCCCGGGCTACGGCAATCCCCCCGGAGCGGCGCATGGAGACAAGCATGGCAACGAAGTTCGACCTCAAAGACGACAGCGTGGTCGTCATCATCGGTTCCGGCGCGGGCGGCGGCACGCTCGCCAACGAACTGGCCCAGCGCGGCGTACGCAGCGTGATCCTCGAAGCCGGCAAGCACTTTACGCAAGCCGATTTCGAGAATGACGAGTGGGAAATGTTCAACAAGATCTCGTGGCTGGACAAGCGCATCTCGGCCGGCGGCTGGCATCACACCAAGACCTACCCCAACCTGCCGGCCTGGATCGTCAAGGGTGTGGGCGGCTCCACGGTGCACTGGTCCGGGGTGGCGCTGCGCTTCATGCCGCACGACTTCCACAACCGCAGCACCTATGGCGCCGTGAAGGACGCCAACCTGATCGACTGGCCCATCACCTACGACGAGCTCGCGCCGTTCTATGACCTCGCCGAAAAGAAGATGGGCGTGACCACCACCGCCGCCTCCGGCCTGCCGGCCCTGCCCGAGAACAACCACTACAAGGTGCTGGCGGCGGGCGCGCGCAAGATCGGCTACAAGGAAATCGTGCGGCCCATGGCGGTCAACTCGCAGCCCTACGATGGGCGCCCGGGTTGCATGCAGATCGGCTTCTGCATGCAGGGATGCAAGATCGGCGCCAAATGGTCCACGCTCTACACCGAGGTGCCGCGCGCCGTGGCCACCGGCAAAGCAGAATTGCGGCCGCAATCCATGGTGCTGCAGATCGAGCACGACGCCGCCGGCAAGGTCACCGGCGTGCTCTACGTGGACGAGCGCGGCCGGCGCCAGTTCCAGCGCGCGCGCATCGTCTGCGTGGCCGGCAACTCGATCGAGTCGCCGCGCCTGCTGCTGAATTCGGCCAGCAGCAAGTTCCCGCAGGGTCTCGCCAATTCCTCCGGCCAGGTTGGCCGCAACTACCTCAACCACACCACCGCGGCGGCCGTGGCGATCCACCGCAAGCCGGTCTATATGTACCGCGGCACCGCGCTGGCGGCGGTGGTCTCGGACGAAGCCCGGCTCAACACCCAACGCGGCTTCTTCGGCGGCTATCACCTGGAAGGGCTGGCGCTTGGCCTGCCCTTCACCGCCGCGTTCATGAAGCCGGGCGGCTGGGGCCGCGACGTCGCCTCGGCGCTGGAAATGTACGACCACATGAGCTGCGTCTGGGTCTGCGGCGAAGATCTGGCGCAGGAACGCAACAGCATTACCCTGCATGCCACGCAGAAGGACCAGTACGGCCTGCCGGTGCCGATCGTGAGCAAGACCGACCACGCCAACGACGCCGCCATCCGCGCCCACGGGCTAGCCCAGTTCCGCAAGATGTCGGAAGCGGTCGGCGCCACGCGCGTGATCGACATGCCGCCCTATCCCGCCAGCCACAACATGGGCACCAACCGCATGAGCGCCAAGGCCAGCGACGGCGTGGTCAACCGCTGGGGCCGGAGCCACGATATCCCCAACCTGTTCGTCTCCGACGGCAGCCAGTTCGCCTCCAGCTCGGCGTCCAACCCCACCCTGACCATCGTGGCGCTGGCGATCCGCCAGGCCGGGTACATTGCCGGCGCGCTGCAACGGCGCGAACTCTGAGCCGGCCGGATGGCCGCCCGCCGCGTTGCGGGGGGCGGCCAAATCGATTAGCGTAGAGCCAGCGCTGCGCCGGGCATCCGATCGCCCCGGCCAGCCCACCACATGAACCGGCCAAGGAGACAACCGTGCTGCAACAAGCACACCGGGCACATATCGAGCGCCTGCTTGCCTTTTCGCGGCAGCCCGGCGCGGCCGACGGCACCATCGAGCGCTCCTGGCTGCGCTGCTTCAATGACTATGGCCTCGACCCGAGCCGGCCGGTGCCCGCCTATATCGTGGAAGCGCAGCGCCTGCGCGAACACAAGGACCAGATCGAGGACTTTCTCGGCGTGGCGCGTACCGGCATGGAGCAGCTCTACAAGCGTGTGTCCGCCCTGGACTGCGTGCTGCTGCTCACCGACGCCCATGGCGTGACCGTGGACTTCATCGGCAACGACCACTGGGAGCAGGAGCTCAAGCACGCCGGGCTCTACCTCGGCGCGGACTGGAGCGAGCCGCGCGCCGGCACCTGCGCGGTCGGCACCTGCATCGTCGAGCAGGCGCCGGTGACCTGCCACCAGACCGACCACTTCGACGTGTCCCACATCTCGCTCACGTGCAACAGCGCACCGCTGTTCGATCCCACCGGCGGCTTCCTGGGCGTGCTCGACGTCTCCGCGCTAAGCGCCCCGGCACCGCGCGAGGGACAGCACCTGGCGCTGCAGATGACCACCATGTACGCGCAGATGATCGAGGATGCCAATTTCCTGCGCTACTTCCGCGACCAATGGATCCTGCGGCTGGGCTCGACCTGGTCGCTGGTGGACGTGGACAGCGAGATCATGGTCGCCTTCGACGCCGACGGCGTCATCCGGGGCATCAACAGCGGCGGCCGGCGCAGGCTGCGGCTGGCCGACGCCGCCGAAGGGCACTGCGGCGGCAAGCCCCAGGATGTGCGCGGCCACCTGCTGACCGAAGTCTTGCGCGAGGACATGAGCGAGCTCTGGCGCATCGCGCGCGCCGGCATGTCGTCCGAGCGCACCGCCGTGCGCACCCATGACCACGGCCTGTACTACGCCACCGCGATCGCCCCGCGCGGCGCACCGGGCCGGCCCTGCTCTCCCGGCGCCCAGCCCGCGCTGCCGAGCGCGCAAGCCAGCGCCGCGCTGGACGCGCTCGGCGCGGGCGACCCGCAGATGCAGCGCCTGATCCTGCAGGCCAAGCGCCTTGCCAACAAGCCGCTCAATATCCTGGTGCATGGCGAGACCGGCACCGGCAAGGAAGTCCTGGCCAAGGCGCTGCACGCCGCCAGCGAGCGCCGCGGCAAAGCCTTCGTCGCGGTCAACTGCGCGGCCATTCCCGAATCGCTGATCGAGAGCGAGCTGTTCGGCTACACGGCCGGCACCTTCACCGGCGCACGCAGCAAAGGCATGCGTGGCCTGATCGCGCAATCGGACGGCGGCACCCTCTTCCTCGACGAGATCGGCGACATGCCGCTGCACCTGCAAAGCCGGCTGCTGCGCGTGCTGTCCGAGCGCGAGGTGATGCCGCTGGGCGCGGAGAAACCCGTCCCGGTGGACCTGCGCGTCATCGCCGCCTCGCACCGCGACCTGCGCCAGTTGATCGCCGAGCAGTGCTTCCGCGAAGACCTCTACTACCGCCTGTGTGGAGCCACCTTGCACCTGCCGGCGCTGCGCGAGCGGCGCGACAAGGACTACCTGATCGCGCGCATCGCCGAGGAAGAGGGCCGGCAGCTGGATATGCAGGCCGTGCTGGCGCCCGCCGCGCTGGCCCTGCTGCGGGCCTATTCCTGGCAGGGCAATGTCCGGCAGCTGCGCAATGTGCTGCGCTTTGCGCTGGCCATGAGCGACCACGGATTGATCGACACTGAGGCGCTGCCGCCGGAGATCCTCGATAGCACGCAGGAAAACCGGCCGGATGCGCGCCCGGAGGCGGCGCCGCTGCCCGGCAACGAACGCGAGGCCTTGCTGGCTGCCCTGCGGCGTAACAAGTGGCGTATTACGCAGGTTGCCGTTGACCTGGGTATCGCGCGCGCCACGGTCTACCGTCAAATGGAGCGCTACGGCATTGTCTCCCCCAACCAGCAATAAGGCTTCGGCCGTGGAAGCACCGTGAACGCCTGATCCCCGGCACGTACGGCGTGGGTGAGCGGCATCGTTCCTGTTCACCGGCGAGGCAGCAAGGCAGTGGATCGACCATAATGTCGGTCGACCCCAAACACCCAGCCCTTGCTGCACAACGTGCCAGACGCCGATAGTCCCCTCTCAGCCGCTTCATCCGCTTTATCCGCTTCAGTCGCGTCACCCGCCAGCGGCAGCGCTTCCAGCGCACCGCCGGCCCTCCCCGCTTCGCACTGGCACCGCCGCGTGCTGGCGCTGGCGTTCCCGATCATCCTGGCCAACCTGACCCAGCCGATCCTGGGTGCGGTCGATACCGCCGTTGCCGGCCACCTGCCGGACCCGGCCTACCTGGGCGGCGTAGCCGCCGGGGGCCTGTTCTTCAGCTTTGTGTTCTGGGGCTTCGGCTTCCTGCGCATGGGTACCACCGGCCTCGTCGCGCAAGCGTACGGCGCCCAGGACGGTGCGGCATTGCGCGCCACCCTGGCACGCGCCCTGATGCTGGCCACCGTCATCGGGCTCGGCGTGCTGGCCGTGCAGATGCCCTTGATCCACGGCGCGCTGGGCCTGATCGGCGGCAGCGACACACTCCAGCATCACGCGCGGGTCTACAGCCATGCGCGGATCTGGGCGGCGCCTTTTGCCTTGTGCAATTACGTGGTGCTGGGCTACCTGCTGGGCTGCCAGCGCGTGCGGCTGGGGCTGCTCATCCAGCTCTTCATCAATGCGGTGAACATTGCCGCGGTGCTGCTCTACGTTTATGTGTTCGACTGGGGCATCGCGGGGATCGGCGCCGCCACCTCCACCGCCGATGCGTGCGGCTTCGTGCTGGGCGCCGCGCTGCTCTGGCGGCTGCGCCCGCACGGCTTGCCGCCCCTGCGCTGGGCGGTGGTCGCCGACGCGCACGAACTGAAGCGGCTGGTCGCCCTCAACCGCGACATCTTCATCCGCACGCTCTGCCTGGTGGCCAGCTTCGGCTGGTTCGCCCATGCGGGCGCCCGGCAAGGCGACGTGATCCTGGCGGCCAACGCCCTGCTGCTCAACTTCCAGACCTTCATGGCGTACGCGCTCGATGGCTTCGCGCATGCGGCCGAGGCACTGGTGGGCGCCGCCATCGGCACCCGGGACCGGCACGCCTTGCGCCGCGCGGTCCGGGTCACGATGATCTGGGGCGCGGTGGGGGCGCTGTGCTTCTCCCTGGTGTATGCCAGCGCCGGAGAATGGATCATCGCCCGCCTGACCGACCAGCGGACAGTCCACGACGCGGCGGTACGCTACCTGCCGTGGGCGGTTGCCCTGCCGCTGGTTTCCGTGTGGGGCTTCTTGCTTGATGGCGTGTTTATCGGCGCCACCAGCACGCGCGACCTGATGCACTCGATGGCCTTGTCGTTCGCGGCGTTCATGGTGGCGGCGCTTGCGCTGGCCGGCCCGTTCGGCAACGATGGCTTATGGGCGGCGCTGCTGCTGTTCATGGCCGCGCGTGGCGTCACGCTGGCGCGGGTGTTCCCGCGCATCGAGGCCAGCCGCCTGGCGTGATGTCGAACATCACCGGACTTCGGTGCCTGGCATCCCGCCTCGGGGTGGCTGCCGGCAGTTTGATCTTTGATCTCGCAGGCGTTGTATCCCTATCCTTCGGACCTGGTCATTGCCACGAAAGGCGGCTTGGTGCGGCCAGATCGCCGCTCCTGGGTTCGGGATGGCCGCCCCGACCATTTGCGGGCCGCGGTCGAAGGCAGTTTGCAGCGCTTGCGGCTGGAGCGCATCGATTTGTATCAACTCCATGCGCCTGACCCGAACGTGCCATTTGCCGAGTCGGTCGGAGCCCTGGCTGACTTGCAGCGCGTAGGAAAGATCCGCCATATCGGCATCTCGAACGTGACGGTCGCGCAGCTCGATCTGGCACGCAGCATCACGCCCATCGTGTCGGTGCGGCCTGCGGGCGCTCAAGGGGAAGCAGGTCGCCACGCGTCACGGCCTCACGCATGCGGCCCTGTCTATTGCATGGCTGCTCGCGAAGTCGCCTGTCATGCTGCCCATCCCCGGCACTCGATCCATCGATCACCTCGAGGAAAACGTGCGCGCAGCAGCCCTCACGCTGGCGCCAGGAGACTTCGACGATTTGCGATGAACAGGCGCTAGCGCTTGCAAGTGGCGCGACCCACCTCCGTGCGTTCTCGAACAGGCTCCGGCCGATCGCCGAGCAGATCGTGAGACGTCCGTGACCTTTAGAAGTGCTGCTTTTTCTTCACGTCGATCACGAAACCGGCAAGCCAGGCTTCAGCCAATGAGATCGGCACCTGTCGTAAGGACAATCTTTCCAAAGTGTGTGCCGGAATCGATCAGCTCGTGAGCGCCGCGAGCGTCGACAAGCGCAAAGGTCTTGTAGACAACCGGCTTGATCCTGCCGCTCTCGATGTGCGGCCAGACCTGCCGCTCGAGTTCATCGATGATGGCCGCCTTGTCCGCGGATGTGCGCGATCGCAATGTCGAACCCATATGCGTCAGACGTTTCGTCAACATCGGCAAGACGTTGAGATCCTTCGCCGGCCCCTTGATCACGCCCACCTGGAGGATCCGTCCGTCCATGGCTGCGGCGTCATAGTTTCTAGCCACGTAGTCGCCGGCAATGATGTCGAGGATCACGTCGACACCTCTTCCATCGGTAAACCGCTGCGCCTCGGCGACGAAATCGTCCTCGCGGTAATCTATCGCGAGGTCTGCGCCTAGCGCCAAGCTGGCCTCGCGATGTGCCTGCGAGCCAACCGTCGTGATGATTTTCGCAGCGCCGAATGCCTTCGCCAGCATGGTCGCCGTGGTACCGATACCTGACGCGCCGCCATGGATCAACACCGATTCGCCGGCAACCAGCTTGCCGCGCTGGAACAGGTTCAGCCATACCGTCATCAACGTTTCGGGCATGGCCCCCGCCTCCACCAACGTCAGGCCTTTGGGGATATGCATCGTGTTGCAGGCGTGCGCGACCGCATATTCTGCGTAGCCACCACCAGGAATCAATGCACACACCAGTTCGCCGATCCGGAATTGGGACACGTCGGCGCCAACGGCAACCACTTGACCTGCCACTTCCAGCCCCGGAATGTCCGAAGCGCCGGGGGGCGGATCATAGAGCCCTTTGCGCTGGAAAACGTCTGGACCGTTCACGGCAGCCGCGTGGATGCGGATCAGGACCTGATCGGTGGCCGGCACCGGCACCGCGCGCGTAGTCGGCACCAGCACCTCAGGACCGCCGGGCTGTTTGATCTCAATGGCCGTCATGGACGACGGCACACGATAAGTTGAAGCAGGCATGGATGGCACTCCTTGTATAGATGAGCCTCGATTGATCCGGGCGGATCATGGAACGAGGAACTCTGGCGTTTAGTCTAGGCCTCGACGCTGATGAATATGTGCAGCATTATTCGTGTTGTCAGATGCAAATTTGCATCAGGAGGGCGGCACGATGAACTGGGATGACGCGCGAGTGTTTCTCGCGGTGGAGCGCGAAAAAACGCTCCGTGGCGCGGCCAGGACGCTCAACCTTGATCAGGCGACGGTCGGCAGACGGATTGCGGCACTAGAGCACGCCTTACGTGCAACGCTCTTCCTGCGCACCTCTGACGGTTACGCGTTGACCGCCGCAGGCGAGGCCGCGCTGAGATCGGCGGAAAAAATGGAACACGCCGCACACGAACTCGTCAGACGAACGCAAGGCACGGATACACGGCTTGCGGGGGACGTAAGAGTCACCAGCACCGACTTGATTGCGCTCGAATTCCTGCTTCCGGCCATCGAACGCCTGCATGCTGCGCATCCCGAAGTGCGCGTCCTGCTGGACACGTCGACGCGCATGCTAAGTCTGGCAAAGCGTGAAGCGGATATCGCGGTCCGCTCAGTCAGGCCGGATAATCCCGATCTTGTCGCGCGGCGCCTGGCTCGCTGGCCCATGGCGCTCTTTGCATCGAAGGCATATCTCGACCAGCACGGCAAGCCCGCCGCGGGCTCCGCCTTCGCGGGCCACGATCTCGTTGCCTATCAGGGAAACTGGACCGGGAATCGATCACCGACGCTTGCTGGCGAACCGATACACGCGGGGCGCATCGTATCGACCTTCAATTCCAGCCTCATGCTGCGTACCGCGGTAAAGGCTGGCCTCGGCATCGGTGAGCTTCCGATCCATCTGGCTGAACACGACGGCCTCGTGCAGATAGGGCCGGAACCCGCACGTGGGGCGGTCTACGAAATCTGGCTCGTCACGCATCAAGACCTTCGGCATACCGCGCGCATCACAGCAATGATTGACGGCATCGTCGCCGCGTTCGAAGATCACACAACCCCCACAAAATAGTCACGCACGACGTAGCTGCGACTGCTGCGCGGATGCAGGTGGCCAACTTGTCAGGAGATGCGAAATGACCAGCAAGAACACGATCTGTCTGTGGTACGAAGGTGGCGCCGTTGACGCCGCAAACTTCTATGCGCAGACGTTCCCCGACAGCGCTGTCGGCGCCGTCCACCGCGCACCGGGCGACTATCCTGGCGGCAAGCAGGGCGATGTCCTGACGGTTGAGTTCACCGTCGCCGGCATCCCCTGCCTTGGGCTGAACGGCGGCCCGTATTTCAAGCACAACGAGGCATTCTCTTTTCAGATCGCGACGGACGACCAGGCCGAAACCGACCGCTTGTGGAACGCGATCATCGGCAACGGCGGCCAGGAAAGC
This sequence comes from Cupriavidus sp. GW822-FHT03E04, assembly GCF_058801495.1. Lineage (NCBI taxonomy): Bacteria > Pseudomonadati > Pseudomonadota > Betaproteobacteria > Burkholderiales > Burkholderiaceae > Cupriavidus > Cupriavidus sp. GW822-FHT03E04. Next base: position 25,854 of record NZ_JBXANI010000014.1, on the reverse strand, counting down.
GCATGCGGCTGGTGCAAGGACCGATGGGGCCTGTCATGGCAGATCACCCCGCGCGCCCTCACCGCGGCAATATCCGACCCCGATCCCGCTGCGGCCAGGCGCGCGTTTGACGCGATGATGACCATGAGAAAGATCAATATCGCCGCGATAGAAGCGGCACGGCTGGGCCAAAACCTATCCGCAAGTTGACGGAGCGTGTCCCCGGCGTCGCCCTTGTGGGCGACGCGAAAGCGATCATGGCACGGTTACCTCCGGAAGTGCCGGCACGTTGGGAACGGAATCGAGGAAGACATAGAGCGCCGCGATTTTCTCGTCACGAACGAGGATCACATCCCAGCCCGTGTAGTCGGGGGCTTCGCCGCGCGGGCCAGAACCCCAAGCCAGACGACCGGCGTTGTGGAGAGCCTGAGGCTTACCGTGCGGTGTGTAAGCATAGTGCGGGTGCGTCGCGCGAAGATCCCCCGCGAATTTGTCGAGAGCGTCGTGCCCAACGAATACACCCGTAGGCACGTAGAGCACGCAGTCCTCGGTATAGAGCGCCTCGATCGCCGCGCGACGACGCGCTGCGTCGCCTTCGCCGAAGACCTCCTGGAGGTTGCGATCAAGCAGTTCATGGGTACGGTCATTCATAACACACTCCTTAATCGATGACTGTGGACCTTTGCGGTCGCATGGGGTGGAAATCTCTTAAGTCTCTTGCATGTCCATTTCCTGTAGCAGCTGCTTCAGGAAGATGCGGGATGTGGTGCCGCGCTACTGAGCGAGGGCCAAGGTCTTCGTGACGGCGGTGATGACGGCTAACTGTCCTTCGAGTCTGCGTACCATGATCTATCTCCTGGGTGGCGTGGTGCGACGAGTAAGTGCGACGAGTGGTGCGACGAGACAAATCTATGACGTCATGCTAATTTTCGAAATAGAAATGAATGAAAACCATCGTTGCAGGATTGTCGATGTCAAAACTACCGGATTTCGAAGGGCTCGCGATGTTCGCGAAAGTTGCCGAAGAAGGCTCGTTCGCTGCGGCGGCAACTGCCATGGGGGTCTCGGTCGCCACGGTCTCCAGGGCCGTTACCCGTCTTGAAGAACGGCTGGGAGGTCGACTGTTCAACCGCACCTCCCGACGACTTGCACTCACGGACTATGGCCACACGCTTGCCGAGCGAGCGGCGAGAATCTACGCGGAGGCTGAGGAAGCGGAGGATTTCGCACGTGAGACGTCAAGCCGGCCACGTGGTCTCGTAAAGCTCGCGGCGCCGCTCTCCTTTGGTGCTCGCTGGGTGGCTCCGCTGTTGCCCGAGTTCTTTCGGACCTATCCGGATATTTCCGTCGAACTTCATCTCACGGACGCACAGACTGATCTGATTGGCGATGGCTTTGACGCCGCCCTGCGCATCGCCATCATGGAAGACTCGTCACTCGTCGCACGTCTCATTGCACCTGTGCGGCGATTTGTCGTGGCATCTCCAGCCTATCTGTCTCACCATGACCATCCTCAGCACCCGCAAGACCTTGGCGCCCACCAGTGCCTTACCTACACCAACAGGAGTAAGCGCGACGTCTGGCGATTTACCCATGAAAGTGGCGAGGAATGCACCGTCACACCAACCGGAGCGTTGCGAGGAACGAGCGTGGAGGCATTGCTGCCCACGGTCCTCGCTGGACTTGCCATCACCGAGCTTCCTGAGTTTGTCGCGACGCAGTATTTCCGGGACAAACAGCTCGAGCCCGTTTTGACCGATTGGCGCTTGCCTGAAGGTGGTTTGTATTTCGTCACGCCCACTGCCCGCGCGCGGCCCGCGAAGGTGAGTGCGTTGGCCGATTTCTTCATCTCCAGACTCACCGCGGCGCAGTGGAGCGCAGAGACGTCTATGGATGGGGAATCATCCGGGCACCGCAGAAGGTAATTTCCTCTTTCTTCGATGGCCGATCTCAGTCCGACGGACGCCAGTGATCGTCCCAGGTTGGCTGGTTGTCTGTCAGCGCAAGACCACGGCGCCTCCGAGCCTAAAGTATTTTCTCCTGTGCTATGATTTCTGCACTCATGTGACTGGCGCATACAGATAGGGCACTATCGGGGAGCGTGAGGTTGCTAGCCGCCGCGCGCCTGGGCATTACCTACTATCCTTGGAGATGGGTTATGCCTGATTTTGCACAGTTGCTCATGTTTGCTCTTGTGGCGTTGGGAATGGTTTTAACGCCGGGGCCGAACATGATTTATCTAATTTCCCGCTCAATTTGCCAAGGTAGACGCGCAGGCCTCATTTCATTGGGCGGCGTTGCTCTGGGCTTTGTGTTCTACATGCTCTGCGCGGCATTCGGAATTACGGCCTTCGTATTTGCGGTACCTTACGCCTACGATACGCTTCGCTTTGGCGGCGCTTTGTACCTTCTATATCTTGCCTGGCAAGCGGTCAAACCGGGCGGACGGTCCGCATTTGCAGTGCGCGACCTGCCGGTCGATACCCCAAGGAAGCTCTTCAGCATGGGGTTTATCACCAACCTGGCGAATCCAAAAATCGCCGTCATGTATCTGTCTCTGCTTCCCCAATTTATTACGGAAGGACACGGCAGCGTTCTTACCCAGTCGCTGGCGCTCGGCGGCGTTCAGATTTCGATCAGCCTCGCTGTGAATGCACTGATCATCGTGACGGCCGGATCGATATCTACCTTCCTGTCAGGACGCCCGCAGTGGCTATTGGTGCAGCGCTGGCTGATGGGAAGCGTTCTGACAGGTCTGGCGGTGCGGATGGCATACGAATCCAAGAAATAGCAACACCTTGCCAATACGCCGGCGCATCAGCCGGCGGCCAACGTCCGTGGCCCTGAGCAGGCCATCGTGAACCTGCAGGAAGGTGCCCCGAGCGTCGAACTGGCGCATGTGCAGCCCACTGGCCTACCTGGGCGCTGCCGGGGCGCACGACTCACCCAGAACCAGGTCAAGCGGCACATTCACGCTACGCGGTTGCCTCCCCCCCTCCCCGGCCAAGCGGTCAAGCATCAGATGTGCGGCGGCCTGCGCGGCACGCTCGATGTCAAAGCGTAGCGTGGTTAGCGGGGGATACATCAACTCTAGCGTCTCCGGCGTACCGATGCCGATCACCGAAAGGTCTCTGGGAATATCCAGCCCCGCCTTGCGCGCAACATAAATGGCTCCGGAGAGCAGGCGCGTTCCTAGGCCGATGATTGCAGTGGGGGGTGCGGAAAGAGCGAGCATGGTCGCCATTTGGGTGCGTGACGAATCGATCGCCGAGCGTGACATACAGACTAGTGCCGGGTCGAACACCAAACCTGCCTCCGCAAGGGCATCCCGGTAGCCGAGCAGCTTTTCGCGCCCTGGACGAATGTGCTCGCCGGGCCCGAACAACGCGATACGGCGGTGACCCAATGAAATCAGATACGCCATTGCCTGCTTCACACCGCTACGATGGTCCAAATAGACCGCGTCCATTGGTAGCGGCGTTTCCCGATCCAGAATCACCACCGGTAAGCTGCAGCCGCTGAACAGGCTGTCGGCGGGGTCCGCGCTCTCCAGGCTCGGCGCGGCAATGATGCCCTCTAGCCGGCGGGTCTCGAACAGCGCAACCAGTTCGCGGTCGCGCCGTGGCTGGTCCAGTGTATTGCCGACCAACATGGAGTACCCGGCGGCCTGCATATGCTTCTCGACTTCGCTGAAATGCGCCGCCAGCAGCGGGTTGCCGATGTTCGAAACCAGGTAGCCGACCGTCTTGCTACGCCCGGTGCGCAGGTGGCGGGCGGCAAAGCTGGGTTCATAGTTCAGTGCCTCCACAGCCGCATGCACCCGGGCTCGCAGCGCCTGGCTGGCATAGCCGGTGCCGTTCAGCACCCGCGACACGCTGCCAATGGAAACCCCCGCCGCCTCAGCCACATCCCTGACGGAAATCCTTTGCGTCATGGTCTTCCCTAATGAAAACGTTCCACAGTTGGACGCCAAATTTGTTGCCTGCTAAGTTAGCACAAACGGAAATCGTTTTCACATTTCCGCTCACCTAACCCAGACAGCGCCAAACTATCCCATGCAGCAAGACCGTCCTTCGCGCCCTCTCGCCGCCCCCCCCTGGCGCCGACTTTACGGGCGAGGCCACGTGTGGATCCCTGAGCGGCAGGCCAGGCGAAGCGCAGTAAGCCTGGCGCGGCTCCGTCCGGAGCATGCCGCTGGCAATCACAACGACAACGGAGACATCCCATGCTTCACAGACTGATCTGTGCGGTCGCGGCCGCGCTCGCCCTGCACACGGCGGGGCCGGTACTGGCCGAAACCTATCCCTCACGGCCAATTCGCCTGGTAGTGCCGTTCCCGCCCGGTGGCACTGCGGACATTTTCGGACGGCTGCTCAGCCAGCAGCTCACGCAAAGCCTCGGGCAGCCGGTGCTGGTGGAGAACCGCGCCGGTGCGGGCGGAAACATCGGCGCGGCCGCCGTCGCCAATGCACCGGCGGACGGCTACACCTTGCTGCTGGGCACGATCGGCACCCACGGCATCAACCCGACGCTATACGCCAACCTTCCCTACGACCCAAAGAAGGACTTCCAGCCTGTGGCCCTGGTCTCCTCCGGTGCCAATGTATTGGTCGTCAACCCGACGTTGCCGGCACGCAATGTGAAGGAGTTGATCGCGCTGGCCAAGCGCAACCCGGGCCAGTTGATGATGGGCTCGTCCGGCAATGGCAGCAGCATTCATATGTCCGGCGAACTCTTTGAGCATATGACCGGTACGCAACTGACGCACGTGCCCTACCGCGGCGGCTCGCCTGCACAGACCGACCTGATGGGCGGGCGGGTGCAGTTGATGTTCGACAACCTGCCCACCTCGTTGCCGTTGATCGCCAAGGGCCTGGTACGCCCGCTTGCCGTGACCTCGGCGCATCGCTCGCCCGCGCTCCCGGAGGTGCCGACTGTTGCCGAAGCCGGCGTGCCGGGCTACTTCGTGGGCAACTGGAGCGGCATCTTCGCGCCGGCGCATACGCCACCCGACATTGTGAACCGGCTCAATGCCGCGGTTGGCCAGGCTGTGACAAGCGCCACGCTGCGCAAGCGTTACGCCGAAATGGGCGCCGACACCAGCACCGACCTCGGCACCAACGGGAATGCAGGCAGCCGGCCGATGAGCGCGGCGGAATTTACCAGATTCGTCGATGAGGAGATGAGCAAATGGGCAAGGATCGTAAAGGTATCGGGAGCGCGGGCGGAATGAACGGAATGAACGGAATCAACGGAATCCACGAGACGCAACGGAAGAAAGCATGCAACCAATCGACCACCTGCTGAGGACCGCCAGCGCCACGCCGGCACGCATCGCCTTGCAGGCAGCCGGTGAATCGCTGACCTACGGCGAACTGACGCAGAAGGTACTGGCGCTCGCAGCGGCGTTCCAGGCGCTGGACCCCGTGTCCGGATCGCGCGTAGGCATTTGCGCCGGCAATAGCGTGCAGCATGTGTTGGCGCTGCTGGCTACGCTGGCCGCCGGCAAGTGCTGGGTGCCACTGAATCCACGCGCCTCGGTCCACGAACGGGCCCGCATCGTCGACTTCACCGAGCCGTCCATCCTGGTGGTGGAAGACAGCAGCCACGGCCAATCCGGCACGACCACACTTGGCACCCGCGTGATCACCTGCGGGCCGCAGGCATCCGGCCCGGACAGCATCGCCGCGCTACTGTGTGCCTGGCGCGGCCGCGTCCCGCTACGCACGCAGCGCGAGCTTGGCGAAACGCAGGCCATCAAGTTCACCGGCGGCACTACCGGCGCGCCCAAGGGGGTGATGCAGTCGCTGCGGTCCTGGAACACCACGGTGGTTTCCATCCTCACCGCGATGCAGCTGCGCGATGACGAGCGCTATCTCGCCGTGGCCTCCATCACCCACGGCACATCCACGTTCCTGCTACCCGTGTTCGCACGTGGCGGCACCATCGTGCTGGCGGATTCGACCAGGCCGCGCGCCCTGCTCGATCAGTTGGAGCGCGAGCGCATCACCGCGGTGTTCATGCCGCCCACGCTGATCTACGATTTACTGGACGAGCCCGGCGTGCGCGAACGGGACTGGTCCGCGCTGCGGCACCTGATCTATGCGGCAGCGCCGATGCGCGCAGACCGGATTGCCCAGGCCATTGATGTTTTTGGCACCCTGGAGACCTCGTTCGGGCAAACCGAGGCCCCCGGCATCATTGCCTTCCTGCCCGCTGGCGAATTGCGCGATCCCGCCCGCCACGGCAGCGTCGGCCGCGCCACCTGCCTGACCGAACTCGCCATCATGGGGCGCGACGGCAAGCTGCTGCCGGCTGGCGAATCCGGCGAGATCGTGGTGCGCGGCGACCTCGTCATGTCCGGCTACTGGCGCCAGCCCGGCAAGACCGCCGAAGCACTGGCCGATGGCTGGCTGCATACGGGCGACGGTGGCTACCTGGACGCGCAAGGCTACCTGTACCTGAAAGACCGGTTGCGCGACGTCATCATCACGGGTGGCTTCAACGTGTACCCCAGCGACGTGGAGAACGCGCTCGGCGCCCATCCCGCAGTGTGCCGCTGCGCCGTGCTCGGCATGGACGACCCGCGCTGGGGCGAGGCCGTGCATGCGGCCGTGCAACTGCATCCCGGCGCCACACCCAACGCTGCCGAGTTGCAAGCATTCGTCAAGGAACGCCTGGGTTCGGTGCAGGCACCAAAGCGCATTCATTTTGTGGAAACCCTTCCGCTCACGGCCAACGGCAAGGTCTCGAAGCTCGAGGTCAAGACCCGGCTCGCCGCCAGTGCAAGCAACCATGCCAGCAACAACCCTCAAGGCAAGGAGCCTCTCTCATCATGACACCAACAGATATCCTGGTAACCGGCGGATCCGGCGGCATCGGCTGGGCCCTGTGCAAGACGCTGCGCGCGCGCGGCCACACGGTAGTGAACTTCGATCGGGTGGCACCTCCCGAGGCCGGTGTGACGCATTTCGTCAAAGTCGACATGGCCGAGCCGGCGCAACTCGCCGCCGCGCTCGGGGAGGCATCGGCCCGCTATGCCTTCACTGCCCTCGTCAACAATGTGGCGACCCTGCGGGCGGCGAGCGTGGAGGAAACCGGCCTTGACGACTTCGACAGGCAAATCGCCGTCAATGTCCGCGCCGCGCTGCAATGCACCCAGGCGTTGGTGCCTGCCATGCGAAAGGCGCGCCACGGCCGCATCGTCAATATCTCCAGCCGTGCCGCGCTGGGCAAGGAACTGCGCACGGCGTATTCGGCCAGCAAGGGCGCCCTGAACGCCATGACGCGTACCTGGGCGCTGGAACTGGCGGCGCACGGCATCACCGTCAACGCCGTCGCGCCGGGGCCCATCGCCACGGCGGCGTTCGGCTCCGTCAACCCGGCCCAGGATGCGCTGACGCAGCGCATCGTGAACGGCGTGCCGGTCGGGCGGCTCGGCAAGCCGGAGGATATTGTTCACGCCGTCGAGTTCTTTCTCGACGAACGCGCGTCCTTCGTCACCGGACAGGTGCTGCACGTCTGCGGCGGCATCACCGTGGGGCTGAGCGCATGAATGGCATCCGCACCGAGATCGGCTACACCACACCCGATCGCATCACGCTGCGCGGGCGGGACCTTGCCACCGAGGTGATCGGCAAGCTGGATTTCGTTCAGACGCTCTGCCTGGTTGCGCTCGGGCGCCTCCCCGACGCCGCGCAGGCGCGGATGATTGACACACTGCTGGTGACCGCGGTCGATCACGGGCTGACGCCAAGCGCGATCAGTGCCCGCATGACCTGGCTGGGCGCGCCGGAATCCTTGCAAGGCGCGGTCGCAGCGGGCTTGCTTGGCGCCGGCGAACGCTTCCTCGGCACCGTGCAGAACATGGCGGAATTACTGCTGCAAGAAGGTGCGTCGCTGGCGGCCGATGCCGACGCAGCCACCATTGCAGAGCATGCCCGGCGCATCGTCGCCGCCTGCCGGTCAGCCGGCAGGCCGATACCTGGCGTCGGCCATCCAATACACGCGCAAGGTGATCCGCGCGTGCCGGTCCTGATGGAGACCGCGAGCGCGAATGGCTTCCACGGCAAGTACTGTCGTCTTGCCCTGGCGCTCGGCGACGCCTGCGGCGACGGCAAGCGCGGCGCCCTGCCGCTCAACGCCGCTGGCGCCATCGGCGCCATCCTCGCCGAGATGGGGCTGGACCCGCTGTTCGGCCGGGGACTGGCACTGATCGGACGCTGCGCGGGACTGGTCGCCCACCTGATCGAGGAACGCGAGCGGCCGGTCGGCCAACAGGTATGGAACCTGGTCTTGCGACAAGACCCGCGCAACGTATTGCCGTGAGCGGCCAACCCCTATTTGCACTATTCCCACCACGACCTCACCTGCCGCGCGGCAGGAAACGGAGACAACACAACATGGCCAGACTACCTTACTTCGATGTGGACAACGTGCCCGGCCGCCTTGGCGAGCAACTGCGCGGGCGTCCCGCCCTCAACCTGTACAGGATCCTGCCGCATGCGCCGGAGATCGCGCTCGGCTTCCTCGGTCTTGGCCGCGCGATTCTCACGCAGGCCTCGCTGCCGCCCACGCTGCGCGAGCTGGTCATCCTGCGGGTGGGCGCGCTCAGCGGCGCCAGTTACGAAGTGCATCAGCACCGGCGTGTGGCGCGCGCCGCCGGTGTGCCGGAAGAAAAAATCGATGCCGTGCTCAAGCCGGATGCCAACGGCGACTTCAGCGAACTCGAGCGCCTTGCCATCGCATTCACCGATGCCGTGGTGCATGACGTCAAGGCACCGGCGCAGCTCTACGCCAAGGTTGCGGCGGCCCTGGACGAACAGATGATGGTCGAGCTGCTGGCGACCATCGGCTTCTACATGCTGGTGTCGCGCCTGCTGGAAAACCTCGAAGTCGATATCGAAAACCCGCCGCTGGAAAAGCTGGAGCTGCGTCATGACTGAATGCTTGGAAAGCCGTCCGGACCAACAACTGTTTGCACCCGCGCTTGGCGTGCCGCGCCGTGACGGCCGGCTCGCCGGGCGCCGCATCCTGGTGGTAGGCGCGGGCCAGCGCCATACCGTCGATCCGGTGCCATCGGTAGGCAATGGCCGTGCCATGTCGATCCTGTTCGCCCGCGAGGGCGCCGCCGTGGCATGCGCCGATATGGATGCCGGCGCCGCGCAGGACACGGTCGACCTGATCCGGCGCGAGAACGGCCGCGCGATACCCGTCCAGGCCGACGTTTCGGACCCCGCGCAAATCTCGCGCATGGTGGCCCAGGCCGTGGCCGCGCTGGGCGGGCTCGATGGCCTGGTGGTCAACGTCGGGATCGGCAACCAGAATCGCTTCGGCGCGGAGACGCCCGACGACTGGGACCGGGTCCAGGACATCAACCTGCGCGCCCCGATGTTCTGCGCCCAGGAGGCCGCCGCCGTCATGCCCGCTGGCAGCGCCATTGTGTTCGTGGCCTCCACGGCGGCGATCTCTCCGCTGAGCGGCCTGCCGGCCTACGAGACGTCCAAGGCGGCCTTGACCGCGCTGGGCCGCGCGGTGGCATTCGCCGGCCAGCCCAGCGGCTTGCGTGCGAATGTGCTGGCACCAGGACTGATCGACACGCCGATGGGCCGCGACGCCTCGCGCGCCCGGCCCTCGCGCGCAGCCCGCCCGCTGCCGTTCGGCCGGCAGGGCACAGGCTGGGAGGTTGCGCACGCCGCGCTCTACCTGGTCAGCACCGAGTCCTCCTATGTCAACGGGCAGATGCTCATCGTCGATGGCGGCCTGTCGATCGGCGCCGTGCGCGCCGCAGCCTGACGGCTGGCGCGGCGTTGTACAGGTCAAGCGGGCCTGGGCCGTACCATGGCCAGGCCCGCCATCACAACAATATGCAGGAGACAAACATGATGCGGATTAGCTGGAACACGTTGGGACTCGGACGATTCCTGGCCCTGGCACCCACCCTCGGCATGGCGCTGGGCCTTGCGCTCGGCGCGGCGCCGGCGAGCGCGCAGCCGTGGCCAGTGCGACCGGTTCGCCTGATCCTGCCCAGCGCCGGCGGCAGTGGGCCCGACACCATTGCGCGGATCTTTGCCGAGCGCTTGTCGCGCACGCTGGGCCAGCCCGTCGTGGTCGACAACCGGCCTGGCGCCAATGGCGTCATCGGCGTCGACGCGGTGGCCAAGGCACCCGCTGACGGCTACACCTTGCTATTTGCCAGTTCGTCTTCCACCGTCATCAGCCAGGCCCTGCTGCACAAGCTGCCATTCGATGTGACGCGTGACCTTGTGGCCGTGGCACAAATTTTCTCAGGGGGCATCCATCTGGTCGCCTCGCCGGATTTTCCCGCGCGCAACCTGAAGGAGTTCGTTGCCCTCGTCAAGGCGAATCCCGGCAAGTACGACTACGCCACCTGGGGCCCGGGCTCCACCGGGCAGCTCGTGATGGAGTACCTCAAGCGGAAAGAAGGACTCGACATCCGGCATGTGCCCTACAAGACGATCGGCCAGATCTACCAGGACATGCAGGGCGGGCTGGTGAAGGTGGCCTTCGTCGACGCCACCAGTTCGGTGCCGCTGATCAAGACCGGAAAGCTGCGTGGCATCGCCATCACCGGATCGCACAGGGGACCGGCGTTGCCGGACCTGCCGACCATGACCGAACAAGGCTATCGTTTCGATACAGATGCCTGGTATGGTGTGTTCGCCCCGCGCGGTACGCCAGCCGGCGTGGTAGCGGCCGTGCACCGGGAGATCCTGAACACGCTGTCCGCCCCGGAGTTGCCTGACCGGTTCGTCCAACTGAACCTGGTCGATCCGCCATTGAAAAGCGCGGAGCAGTTTGCACAGACGGTACGTACCGACCTGTCCCTCTGGCAAAGCATCGCCAAGATAAACGGCATCAGCTTGGACTGAGAGGCCTATCGTCAGCAGGGTCGTTGCTGCGTGCGCTTCATCAAGCCACGATAGCGCACCCTCATGTAGCCGAACTGACAGTTGCACTGCTCAGCGCTGCCTGGGGGGGGCGCCTTGATCTCCATCGACATGGCTCCGTGCAGCAAATGGCGGCGAAATGTTATATGATGGTCGTCATGAAGAAGCCGTCAATCAATCGCAAGACCGTGAGCCGCAAGGAACTCACGCACGAGCGCATCGTCGAGGTCGCCGCGCGCGCGATTCGGCGCAGTGGCTACGACGGCACAGGAGTGGCCGACATCATGAAGGAGGCCGGCCTGACGCATGGCGGCTTCTACGCCCATTTTCCATCGCGCGAGGTACTGCTTGCCGAAGCCGCTGACCGCGCCGGTGCTGAAGCCGTGGCCTTGTCGGAGCATATCGCCGCCTCCGTGCCGCCAGATCAAGCATTGCCGGCGATGGTGCGCGCCTATTTGTCGAAAGCGCATTGTGAAGACATGGAGACTGGTTGCCCTGTCTCCGCCCTCGGCTCGGAGATGCCGCGCCAGGCGCCGGTCGTGCGGCGCGCAGCCACCCGCCGCATCAAGGAGATGATCGATGTCGTTGCGCGCCAATTGCCCGATTGGGGCCAGCCGGGTGCGCACGAACAGGCACTGATGACAGTTGCCACCATGGTTGGCACCATGGTGCTGGCGCGTGCCGTGGACGACCCCAGGCTGTCGGAAAGTTTTCTTGAAGCCGCATTGAAGAAACTCGCGCCCACCGACGCGTAAATCTGCCGGCCCGGTGCCGGTGCCAGTTTTCGTTGGATCCAAAATATGATGAATATCATATTTCAGCGAGACGAATGCCCGACCAACCACGTAGAACATCCCTCAATATCGGAAGGACAGCATGGAAACCAAGATAGCGCTCGTTACGGGCGCCTCGTCGGGAATCGGCGAAGCCACGGCAAAGCGGCTTGCGAAGGCCGGATACAAGGTCTACGGCACCAGCCGGCGCGGTGCGCAAGCCGGACCGCGGACGTTCGAGATGCTGCCACTTGACGTGACCAGCGAAGCATCGGTCGAAGCCGCCGTCAAGGAAGTACTGCGCCTGCACGGCCGCATCGACCTGCTGGTCAACAACGCTGGCTTCGGTGTCGCCCCCGCTGCTGCGGAAGAGAGTTCGATTGACCAGGCCCGCGCGATCTTCGATACGAACTTCTTCGGGATCATCCGCATGACGCGTGCCGTGTTGCCCCATATGCGGCAACAAGGTAGCGGCCGCATCATCAACATCGGCTCTGTGCTGGGTTTCTTGCCCATGCCCTACATGGCGCTGTACTCCGCCACCAAGCACGCGGTCGCAGGCTACTCGGAATCGCTCGACCATGAGTTGCGCACGATGGGCATCCGGGTATCGGTCATTGAGCCGGCCTATATCAAGACGCCTTTTGACGCGAACTTCATGGCGCCCGACGCCCCTCTCGACACCTACCGCGAGGTGCGCTCGGCCATGGATAGGCGAGTGAAGGAGGTGGTCGAGGGCGCTGACGGTCCTGAGGTTGTGGCCGAGACCGTACTGCAGGCCGCCATCGCGGCGCGTCCGAAACTCCGCTATGCAGCTGGTGGACTCGCCGGCCGCCTGCGATTGCTACGCAGATTTGCGCCTGCGAACATGGTAGACGCCGGTATTCGCAAAGATCTGCGGCTCGCAACGTAGACGGCGTTACTGCCCGTGAAACAACTTGACGCAACGAGAAACTGACAAGGAACCATGATGAAGGCATTCGTCGTCGATCGATATGGACGCAAACATGGCGTACGCGCTGGCGATATGCCGGTCCCGGAGGTGCGCGAGGACGACGTATTGATCCAGATTCACGCCGCTGGCGTGAACCCTCTCGATGCCAAGATCAGGGACGGCGAGTTCAAATTGATTCTGCCCTATCGTCTGCCATTGATTTTGGGCAACGATCTGGCCGGGGTTGTTGTCCGCGTCGGATCGCGCGTACAACGATTCAAACCGGGCGATGAGGTCTATGCGCGACCACACAAGGACCGCATCGGCACTTTCGCGGAATGCATCGCGATCAAAGAGGATGGCGTGGCCCTCAAGCCCACGGCACTCACGATGGAGGAAGCGGCTTCAATTCCGTTGGTGGGATTGACTGCCTGGCAGGCGCTGATCGAAAAAGGGCAACTCAGGAAAGGGCAGAAAGTGCTCATACATGCTGGCTCGGGCGGCGTTGGCACCTTTGCCATTCAACTGGCGAAACATGTAGGCGCAACGGTCGCGACGACAACGAGCGCGCGCAATATCGCACTGGTGAAGCGCCTCGGTGCGGATATCGTCATCGATTACACGAAAGACGACTTTGCGGCCATCCTGAAGGACTATGACGTGGTACTGGATACGCAGGGCGGCAAAGGGCTCGAGAAGTCGCTGCGAGTGCTCAAGCCGGGTGGCAAACTCATCGGGATCGCCGGTCCGCCTGATCCCGATTTTGCGAAAGAGATGGGCGCCTCCTGGTTCCTGAAAGCAGCAATGCGCTTTCTGAGCCATCGCATCAGGAAAGCCGCGAAACGCCGTGGCGTCAGCTATTCATTTGTTTTCATGCGTGCTAGCGGAGACCAGCTAGGCCAGATCGCCAGGCTCATCGACGCAGGTGCGATAAAGCCCGTGATCGATCGGGTTTTTCCGTTCGCGTCGACCAAAGAGGCGTTGGCCTACGTCGAAACAGGACGTGCAAAGGGCAAGGTTGTCATCAAGATCCGATAGAAGGCGCCATCAAAACAACGCCTTCTGCCCCGTCACCAGCGTCTCGAACGCATCGCCCAGGAACGGCAGGATGGCGTCGGCCACCGGCTGCAGCTGGCGCGTCAGGTAGTGGTCGTAGTCGATGGGCGAGCGCCGGGTTTCCAGGGGCTCCGGGCCGGCCACCGTCATCACATAGCTGATCCAGCCGCCGTTCTGGTATTGCAGCGGACGGCCTTCCTTGCGGTTGAACTCGTCCGCGATGCGTGCCGCGCGCACGTGCGGCGGCACGTTGCGCTGATAGTCTTCGAGCGTGCGGCGCAAGCGCTTGCGGTAGACCAGTTGCGCGTCGAACTCGCCGCTCATGGTGCGACGGACGTAGTCCTGCACGTATTCCCGGTACGGCTGCTTCTTGAACACGCGCTGATAAAGCGCTTGCTGGAACTGCTGGGCCAGCGGTGTCCAGTCCGTGCGTACCGTTTCCAGGCCCTTGTAGACCATCTCCTCACTGCCGTCCGCCTTGGCGACCAGCCCCGCGTAGCGCTTCTTGCTGCCCTGCTCGGCGCCGCGCACGGTGGGCATCAGGAAGCGGCGGTAGTGGGTCTCGTACTGCAACTCCAGCGCGCTCTCCAGGCCGTACTGTTGTTGCAGATGCTGCTGCCACCACTGATTCACTTGCTGGACAAGCATGCGGCCAATCCTGTCGGCGTCTTCCTCGGCATGCGGCTGCTTCAGCCAGACAAAGGTCGAATCGGTATCGCCATAGATCACCTGGTAGCCCTGCGCCTCGATCAGCTCGCGCGTGCGGTGCATGATCTCGTGCCCGCGCATGGTGATCGACGACGCCAGGCGTGGGTCGAAAAAGCGGCAGACGCTGGACCCTAGCACCCCGTAGAACGCATTCATGATGATCTTCAGGGCCTGCGACAAGGGCTTGTTGCCTTCGCGCTTGGCCGCTTCCCGGCCTTGCCAGATCTGCTTGACGATGGCCGGCAGGCAATGCCGGGTGCGCGAAAAGCGCGCGCCGCGAAATCCCGGCACCGAGCTTTCGTCGGACGGATCCTGCAGCCCTTCCACCAGCCCGAGCGGATCGATCAGGAAGGTGCGGATGATGGACGGGTACAGGCTCTTGTAGTCCAGCACCAGCACCGAATCGTACAGCCCGGGCTGCGAATCCATGACAAAGCCGCCGGGGCTGGCCCCCTCCGGAACCTCGCCCAGGTTCGGGGCGACATAGCCCTGGCGATGCATCAGCGGCATGTACAGGTGCGTGAAGGCGGCCACGCTGCCGCCGCTGCGGTCCGCCGGCAATCCCGTGACGGCGGCCCGCTCCAGCAGGAAGGTCAGCAACTCGGTCTTGGCAAAGATCCGGGTCACCAGTTCGCAGTCCTTGAGGTTGTAGCGCGCCAGCGCGGGCTTGTCTTCGGCAAAGCGGCGGTCGATCTCCGCCATCCGCTGATACGGGTTGTCGATGGACTTGCCCTCGCCTAGCAGCGTCTGCGCCACGTTCTCCAGGCTGAAGGACGGGAAGTTCCAGGTGGCGGACCGCAGCGCTTCGATACCGTCGATGATCAGGCGGCCGGCGGCGGAGGCAAAGAAATGGTTCTCCTTGAAGCCGTGCTCGCGCCACTCCAGCACATTGCCGCCCCGGCCAAACAGCAGCGGGACCTGATAGCGATCCGCATGCTTCTGCAGCACGCGCAGGTCGAACTGCACCACGTTCCAGCCGATGATGGCATCGGGATCGTGCTGGGCAAGCCATTGGTTCAGCTTTTGCAGCATCAGCGGGTGGCTGGCGCAGTACTCCAGGTCAAAGTCGACCGCGCTGTCGTCGCCGTTGGGCGGGCCGAGCATATACACCTGGCGCTGGCCGCAGCCTTCCAGCGCGATCGAGTACAGGTCGCCGTGGGCGGTGGTCTCGATGTCCAGCGACACCAGATTCAGCGTGGGCCGATAGGCTGGCCCTGGCTTCATCTGGCTGTTGAGCAGGGTGCCTCCGCCGTGGGCCGCGTTGGCCTCGCCGGCAAACCAGACGGGCGCGGTGATGAAGCGCTCCATCAGGTAGCGCTCCGGGGGGCGGATGTCGGCCTCGTAGACGCTGACGCCAGCTTCCTTCAGCAGTTTTTCCAGCTTGGTGAGCTGGCGGTAGTGCTGGCAGTACAGGCCCAGCACCGGGCGGCGATGGAAATCCGCGAGCGGGAGTTCGCGCAACGCCACGTTGCGCTCGCCGCGCAAGACCGCCTCGGCGGTCTCGCGCTGCTCGGCCGGCACGAACGCCACCGAGAGCTGGTGCGCCAGGCGGATATGGCGAGGGCCACTGTCGGTTGCCAGCCAGAACTCGACTTCCGTCCCGGCGGCCGTATCCCGCCAGTGCCGAGTCAGAAGAAAACCCTGTTGTCGTTGAGCCACCTGCCGCCTTTGAAAACCCACCCTGGCCGGCTATTTTACTGGTCCTTGGCCAGTCGGGCCCCGCCCAGGCCCCATTCAAGCCCCGGTCAGGCCGGATGGCGCGCCATGCCCGCCACGCTCCTGATGGAGCTTGAACACGGCCACCGCCTGCACCAGTTGCCGTGCCCGCGCATGCAGGCTTTCCGCCGCCGCCGAGCTTTCCTCCACCAGCGCGGCGTTCTGCTGGGTGGCCTGGTCCATCTGGCTCATGGCGGTTTCGATCTGCGCCACGCCCGCGCTCTGCTCCGTGCTGGCTGCGCTGATCTCGCCCATGATGTCGGTCACGCGCTTGATCGCCGCGACAATCTCCGTCATGGTGGCGCCGGCATGATCCACCATCGCCGTGCCCTGCTCCACGCGCTCCACGCTGGCGGTGATCAGCGTCTTGATTTCCTTGGCCGCCTCGGCACTGCGCTGCGCAAGGTTGCGCACCTCGCCCGCCACCACGGCAAAGCCACGCCCCTGCTCACCGGCGCGCGCGGCCTCCACGGCGGCGTTCAGCGCCAGGATGTTGGTCTGGAACGCAATGCTGTCGATCACGCCGATGATGTCGGCGATCCTGCGCGAGCTGTCGTTGATGTCCTTCATGGTGCCCACCACCTGCCCGACCACGTCGCCGCCCTTGCGCGCCACCGTGGTGGCGCCAATGGCGAACTGATTGGCCTGCAGCGCGTTGGCGGCGTTCTGCCTGACCGTGGAGCTGAGCTCCTCCATCGAGGCCGCGGTCTGCTCAAGCGCGCTGGCCTGCTCCTCGGTACGGCCGGACAGGTCGCGGTTGCCATCGGCAATCTGCTGGCTCGCGCTGGCAACGCCTTCGGCGTTCTCGCGCACGTTGGCGATCACGCGCACCAGGTTAGCCTGCATGTCCTTCAGCGCGCGCATCAGCCTGGCGGTTTCATTGTTGCCGCTGGCATCGAACTGCAGGCTCAGGTCGCCCGCGGCCACGGCCGCCGACACGCGCACGGCCTGATTGATTGGCCGGGTGATGGCGCGGATGATCCATGTGGCCATGCAAACAGCGACCAGCAGCGCGACGGCACCCGAAGCCCAGATCGTGGCCTTCATGCGCTCGACGGCGTCGATGGCCTCGCTGGTGGACGTTTCCATGAGTTTGTCCTGATGCTGGATCAGGCCTTCCACCGCGGCGAAATAGGCCAGCTGGGCCGGGCGCAACTCGCCCAGCAGCATGTTCCTGGCCTCGTCGGCATTGCCTGCCGCCACCAGCCCGAGGAACTTGTCCTGCAGGGCACCGTACGCACCGCGCGCTTCTTTCACCTTGGCCAGCTCGGCCCGACCCTTGTCAGAGGTGATCTTGGTCTCTAGCCGGGCCCATTGGGCGGCAATGGTCTTTAGCGTGGCGGCGGTCAGTTCACGTTCCTTCTCGATATCCGTCGCCACCGTCATGATCACCATATTGCGCAGCGAGCGCGCGACCTGGTTCAGGTTTCCCTCAATGTCATTGAGATCCGCTATTTTTCTGTAGTGGTCACTTAATACCGTGTGCAATGCATCTTCCACGGTATGAATCTTGATGATCGATGTGCCGCCCATGAAGGCGATCAACAGAACCAGAATGCCGAATCCGGCAGTAAGGCGGGTTGATATTTTCATGTCACTGAAACGCATGTTTGTCCGTCGTCCTGGAAAAAGAAAGGAGGAATGCAAGAGGTCATCGGCCAGAGCCATCCCGGAAAGGCAAGCGAGAGACCGGCAGGCGGCTGCGTGGCAACGCCGCCTGCACGGATGCCTGATCTTCGCTTGTCGTGGCAACCGATCGAGCGTCGGCTTCGGGAGGAAGACATCGGCTCGTGCCGGCAAGAAATGCCGGCGTTCTTCATGCCGATGGGTACATATCGGCAAGGTTTAGTGACTCTTTAGGCCCTCGCGCAATGGCGCTGCGCGAATATCCGCGCTGCGGATATGGCTAGCCGGCCATCCTTTCTTTTAAGAGGCCATTTCAAAAAGATTCTGACGTCGTTGCGCGGCCTTGCCGTACCAGTTGTACTGTCTGCGGCCGCGCGCCTAGCCAGAACCGCTTCGCTTCATTTTGAAACGGCCTCCAAGCAACTACTGCACATGGGACGACGGATTGCGTGTCACACGAATTTCCCGGTGATGCCGCCATCCACCACGAGCTCCGTGCCGGTGATATAGGCCGCCGCATCGGAGGCGAGGAAGGCGCAGGCGTGGGCCACGTCCCATGCGCTGCCCATGCGGCCCATCGGCACTTGCGCGGCGCGCGCACGGCGCGCCTCGTCCAGGCTGGTGCCGGAGAACATCTTCGCCACCGTGGTAGCGATGCGCGGCGTGTCGATCAGCCCCGGCACCACGGTGTTGGCGCGCACGCCATGTGGCGCATATTGTTGCGCCAGCATGCGCGTGAACTGCGTCACGGCGGCCTTGGTCACGCTGTAGGCCAGGTGCGGATAGCCCACGTAGCGCATGCCGGCCACCGACGAGATGGCGATGATGGCGCCGCGCCCGCGCGCCATCATGTCGGGCAGCACCTGCTGACTGGCCAGCAGCAGGCTGCGCACGTTGACGGCGTGGATGCGGTCCAGGTCGTCCGCGGTGGTTTCCATCGGGCCACCGGTCTTGCCAATGCCCACGTTGTGATGCAGCACGTCCACCATGCCGAAGCGCCCGCGCGCCGCGGCAAAGAGCCGCACCACTTCGGCCTCCACGGACACATCGCCCGTTAAAGTCTCGGCGATGCCGCCTTCGGCCCGGATCAGCGCCGTGGTTTCCTCGGCCGAGGCCGCGTCACGGTCCACCACGCAGACCTGTGCGCCCAGGCGCGCGTAGGTCACGCTGGCCGCGCGGCCGATGCTCCAGCCCGGCCCCGCGGAGCCCGCGCCGGCGACAAAAACCGTGCGGCCCGAAAGATCGAGCGGCAACCCGGGCGGGCGTGCCGCCGCCGCGCTGTCGCCTGCGTTCGATAGATTCGTCATGTCACGCGCCCTCCCCTGGCCGGTGCCCGCCTTCGCCCACGTAAGGAATCGCGTGTTCGATGGTGTCCCAGATAAAGCGGCCCGAAGGGCTTTGCTGCTCCTCCACGATATGCGCTACCAGCCCGGCCGCGCGCGAGATCACGGCAAAGCCGCGCATCACGGCCGTGGGTACGCCCAGCTCACCCAGCAAGGCGGCCACGGCGCCGGTGGCGTTGATGGTGATGGGCCGGCCGGCCACGGCATCCACCGCGCTGGACAGGCGCTCCAGCGCCCGGATCTTGTCACCGGCCAGGTCGGGCTCGGCGCGGCCCATTTCCAGCAGCTTGTAGGCGCGCGGGTCCACCGGCTTGTGCAGGTGGTGGCCAAAGCCGGGCACATGGCTCTTGATGGACTTGTAGTGGCGCGCGATCTCCATGGCCTCGGCATCGGGATCGGCGGCCGCGCCGATGCGGTCGAGCAGTTGCGCGCAGTTCTCCATGGTGCCCACGAAGGAGCTGCCCACGGCCAGCAGGCCGGCGGATACTGCGCCCTGCAGGTTCTCGGGCGCGCTCATGTAGATCAGCCGTGTGGCGATGGCGCTGGGCGTGAGGCCGTGCTCCATCAGCACGATCAGCACCACGTCGGTGATGCGCAGGTCCACCGGGCGCGGCTCGCGGCCCAGGATCTGCATGAGCATGACCTCGGTGAAGGTCTTCTTGCCCATCAGGTCCTCGACCAGGTCCGCGTCGCGGTAATGCAGGCTGGTGAGGGTGTGGGTGCAAAGGCGGGTGACGGGCTTGGAGGAAGCGGAGGAAGTCATGATGGGTTCGCAGTGGATTCGTTGGAAGGGGTCGGGGCCGAAGGGACCGATGGGACCGATGGGACCGATGGGACCGAAGCGGCTTCGGGAGCGATGGCGCGTTCGCGCACGGCGGTCTTGAGCACCTTGCCCACGGCGGAGCGCGGCAGGCTCGCATGGAAGTGGACGCGCTTGGGCGTTTGCACGGGGCCCAGGCGCTCGCGCACAAAGGCAATCAGCTCGCCTTCGGTGGCATGCTGGCCGGGGCGCAGCTGCACGGCGGCCTGCACCGCCTCGCCCCATTTTTCGTCGGGCACGCCGAACACCGTGCATTCGTGCACCGCCGGGTGCTGGCCCAGCGCGTTCTCCACATCCACCGGATAGACGTTGAAGCCGCCGGTGATGACCATGTCCTTGAGCCGGTCCTTGAGGTACAGGTAGCCGCGTTCGTCGATCAGGCCGCGGTCGCCCGTGTGCAGCCAGCCGTCCACCAGCGTCTCGGCGGATTTCTCCGGCAGGCGCCAGTAGCCGCTCATCACCAGGTCGCCGCGCGCGACCACCTCGCCGACCTCGCCCGGGGGCAACAGGCGGCCGTCCGGGGCCATGATGGCCACGTCGCTGAACCAGGTGGGCAGGCCCACGGCGGCCCAGTTGCGCTCGTCCTCGAAATCCGCGGGGCGCATCACGGTCAGGCTCTGCGGCGCCTCGGTCTGCCCGTAGGTGGTGCCCAGCACGGGGCCGAAAAAGGCGCGCACCTCGCGGATCTTCTCGGGCGGCATCGGCGCGCCGCCGTAGATCAGGCGGCGCAGGCAGGGGAAGTCCGTGCGCGCGGCGCCGGGCAGCGCCATCAGCATGTAGACCAGCGTTGGCGGCATGAAGCACACGGTGCCGCCGCGCTCGCGAAACGCCGTGCGCACCGCCTCGGCGCCGGCCTCGGCCAGCACCACGTGGCAGCCGCCCTGCGCCAGGATGGGCAACAGGTAGGTCGACGTGCCATGCGTGATCGGCGCGGCCACGATGTAGCGCTCGTGCTCGTCAAAGCCCCAGGCGTGGATCTGGTTGGAGACGTTGGTCATCCAGGCGCGGTACGGCTGCATCACGCCCTTGGGCAAGCCGGTGGTGCCGCCGGTGAACTTGATCGCCTGCGTGGCATCCTCCGGCAGCGCAAAGGCCGGGCGCGATGCGCCGGCATGCTGCGCGATCAGCGCGGCCACCGACCTCTCCCCGGGCGGCGGCGAGCCGCTATAGATGCACGCGCCGGCCGCGCCCTCCAGCAGGCCGGCGCAGGCCGTATCGAGCACCAGGATGGAGGGCTCGGTGGCGTCGATGATGCGGCGGATCTCCGGCCGGGTGCTCTTGGGATTCAGCGGCACCCAGACCTTGCCGCAGGCCAGCACCGCCAGGAGCGCGACGATGTGCTCGGCGCTGTTCTTCGCGCAAATGCCCACGCGGCTCTGCAAGGTGTCATCGAGCGCATTGAGCGCCGTGGCCAGCGCGGCCACCTGGGCGGCCAGCGCGTCGTAGCGGATCGCGCCTTCGGGGGCGTCGATGGCAATGTTGCCGGGCCAGCGCGCCGCGGCGCGCCAGAAGAAATCGATCGGGTACATGGTAGGCAACGCTCCTTGTTTCTTATTCGGCCTTGGCGCCGGACTGTTTCACCACGTCGTGCCAGCGCTTGGTTTCCGCCGCGATCAGGCGGCGCAATTGCTCTGGCGAGCCGGGCTCGGGGGTGGCCGCCAGATCCTGCAAGCGCTGGCGCACGTCGGGCGCGGCCAGCACCTTGTTGAGGGCCGAGTTCAGGCGCTCGATCACCGGCCGCGGCGTGCCGGCGGGCGCGGCCAGGCTGAACCACGATTGCACGTCAAAGCCGGGAAAGCCCGACTCGGCAACGGTCGGCACCTCGGGCAGCAGCGGCGAGCGCTGGGCGCTGGTGATGGCAATGGCGCGCAGCCGCCCCGCCTTCACGTGCGGCAGCGCCGAAGGCGTGTTGTCGAACATCGATTGGACCTGCCCGCCCAGCAGGTCGGTCACCGCCGGCGCGCTGCCTCGATACGGGATGTGCAGCATGTTCAGCCGGGCCTGCATCTTGAACATCTCGCCCGACAGGTGGATGGACGAGCCGCTGCCCGACGAGGCAAAGGTGATGCCGTCCTGCGACGCCTTGGCAAAGCGGATGTAGTCGGCCAGGGTTTTCACCGGCAGCTTGGGGTTCACCACCAGGATGTTGGGAATCCTGGCGATCAGCCCGATGGGCTCGAAGTCCTTTTGTGGGTCGTAGCCAAGCTTGTCGTACAGCGACGCGTTGATGGTGTTGGCGATGGTGTAGACGTAGAGCGTGTAGCCATCGGGCGCCGACTTGGCCACCACTTCGGCGCCCACGTTACTGTTGGCGCCCGCCCGGTTGTCCACCACCATCGGCTGGCCCAGCTGCTCGCCCAGCTTGAGCGCGATGATGCGCGCGATCACGTCCGTGGCGCCGCCGGCGGCGTAGCCGACCACAAGCTTGATGGGCTTGGTGGGCCAGGCGGTGGGCTGGGCATGAAGCGGCAGCGCAAGGCCGCCCGCCAGGCTGAGGGCCGCCGCGAACGCCAGCAGGCGCCGGCGCGGTGCATGATGCAAGGTCATGGTTTGTCTCCTGTTTTGGCAGTGCAATGCCGTCGCTGGCCCCCTTCTGGCCGCGCTGCGGCATACTGCGGGTGGCTTCCATCGACCGAGAAATTCTTCCCCATGCCTGCCCGCTCCGCCAATCAAAACGTCCGCCTGCCGGACGTTTCCGCCAAAGGCAAGGCAGCCCTCAGCCCCCTTCCCGACGCTGCCGATGCTGCGCAGGCCACTGAAGACGGCGGCAGCCGCACGCTGCGGCGCGGCCTGCAATTGCTGGATGCGGTGCTGGCCAGCGGCCGCGAAGGCCTGCGCGTGGTCGACCTGTGCCGCATCGCGGCGCTGGAGCGCGCCACGGTCTACCGGCTGCTGGCTACCTTGATGGAAAGCGGCTATGTGGCACAGCGTGGGCGCTTTCGCTACGTGGCGGGGCCGCGCCTGTCGGCGCTTGCGCAGCCGCACGCCACCGATGGCCTGGCGGCGCGGCTACAGCCAGTGCTGGCGCGCGTGAGTGCCGCTTGCGGGGATGCCGCGTTCGCCGTCGTGCGCGAAGGCGCGATCTCGCACTGCATCGCGCGCCATGTCGGGACGCATCCGGTGCAGATCCTCGTGATCCAGGTCGGTACGCGCCAGCCGCTGGGCGTCGGCGCCGCCGGGCTGGCCCTGCTGGCGGCGCTGCCGCAAGACGACGTGGCGCAATGCATCGCCGCCAACGCCGCGGCGCTGGGCCACTACGGCGGCATGACGCCCGAGCGCATGAACATCCTGGTGCGCGCCACGCGCGAGCGCGGCTGGTCCGTGATCGGCAATCACGCCACCAGCGGCGTGCTGGCCGTGGGCATGGCGGTGCACAGCACGGACGGCGAACCGGTGGCGGGCATCAGCGTGGCCTCCACGCTGGCCCGCATGCCGCGCGAGCGGCAGCAACTGATTGCGCGGGCCATGCGGGAATCGCTGGCGGCGTTGCTGCCCAAGGGATTGTGAAGGGCTGTGAGGGGCTGTAAGCGAGGGGGGACGCGTTGCTAATCGGGCTTCAGGCTAGGCGCGGCGCGCGGCGCGCGCAGCCTTCGGCTGAACACCTGGCTACCGGCAAGCCGTTCAAGCTGGCCCACAAGGCCCCGGCGGAACAGCAGGACACAGGCGATAAAGATGACGCCCGTCACCATGGTGACCGACTCGCCCAGTGCGCCGAACCACGCGATGCCCGTGACGGAAGCCAAAAAATTGCCGATTGCGCCCAGCCTGGTTTCCAGCGCCACCACCACAAAGGCGCCGGCCAGCGGGCCGGATAGCGTGCCCAGCCCACCCACCAGCGTCATCAGGATCACCGCGCCGGACATCGACCAGTGCACGTCGGTGAGCGTGGCAAAGCCCAGCACCAGCGCCTTGATCGACCCGGCCAGCCCCGACAGCGCGGCGGACAGCACGAACGCCATCAGCTTGTAGCGGTCGGTGTCGTAGCCCAGCGAGATGGTGCGCGGCTCGTTCTCCTTGATTGCCCTCAAGATCTGGCCAAACGGGGAATGCACCGTGCGCACGATCAGCGCGAACGCCGCCACGATGACCACCAGCGCCACGTAGTACAGCGTCAGGTCGTCGGCCAGCGGCAGCACGCCGAACAGCTTTCCGCGCGGAATCGCCTGCAGGCCGTCTTCGCCGCCCGTGGCAGGCGCCTGCAGGCAGACAAAAAACAGCATCTGCGCCAGCGCCAGCGTGATCATCGAGAAATAGATGCCTTGCCGCCGGATCGCCAGCGACCCCACCACATAGCCGGTCAGGCCGCCGGCCAGCGTCCCCAGCACCATGCCCGCTTCCGGCGTGACGCCCCACACTTTCATGGCATGGCCCGCTGCATAGCCGGCGCCGCCGAAGAAGGCCGCATGGCCGAACGACAGCAACCCGGTATAGCCGACCAGCAGGTTGAAGGCGCACGCAAACAGCGCGAAGCACAGCACCTTGAGCACGAACACCGGATACGCCCCGGCCATCGGCGCCAGCACCAGCGCTGCCAGCAGCAATCCGTACCACGCATTCCTGGCTGACCGGCCCATCGTTCCCATCACTCCCATTGTTCCCATCATTGACTCCTTCCAAACAGCCCCGACGGGCGCAACATCAACACGATTGCCATGATGAGGAACACCACCGTGGCCGAGGCCTCTGGGTAGAACATCTTGGTCAGGCCCTCGATCACGCCCAGGCCGAGACCGGTCAGGATCGCGCCCATGATCGATCCCATCCCGCCGATCACCACCACCGCGAACACGATGATGATCAGGTTCTGCCCCATCAGCGGCGAGACCTGGATCACCGGCGCCGCCAGCACGCCGGCAAACGCCGCCAGCGCCACGCCAAAGCCATACGTCAGCGTCACCATCAGCGGCACGTTGACGCCGAATGCCTCGACCATCTTGGGGTTCTCGGTGCCGGCGCGCAGGTAGGCGCCCAGCTTGGTCTTCTCGATCAGGTACCAGGTGGAGAAGCACACCGTCAGCGACGCCACCACCACCCAGGCGCGGTAATTCGGCAACATCATGAAGCCCAGGTTGGTAGCGCCGCCCAGCGCCTGCGGCGCCGAGTAAGGCAGGCCCGACACGCCGTACACCGAGCGCAAGATGCCCTCGATCACCAGCGTGATGCCCAGCGTCAGCAGCAAGCCGTAGATATGATCGAGCTTGTAGATCCAGCGCAGCAGGGTGCGCTCGATCACGATGCCGATCAGCGCCACCGCCAGCGGCGAGAGCACGAGCATCGCCCAGTAGTTGAGCCCGGCGTACTCCATGCCCATCCAGGCCAGCACCGCGCCGAGCATGAACAGCGCCCCGTGGGCGAAGTTGATGACATTGAGCAGCCCGAAGATGACCGCAAGGCCAAGGCTCAACATCGCGTAAAAGGCACCGTTGACCAGCCCCAGTAGCAGTTGGGACAGCAAGGCGGAAAGGGGGAAATTCAGTATCGTCATAAAGCGGTCCTCATACCCCCAGCAACGCGTTCAGCACCGGCATCTTGGCCTGCAGCTCCGCAGCCGCGAAGCGCTCGACGAGCGTGCCGTGTTCCATCACATAAAAGCGATCCGCCAGCGGCGCGGCAAAGCGGAAGTTCTGCTCCACCATCACCACCGTGTAGCCCTTTTTCTTGAGCATCAGGATCATGCGCGCCAGCGCTTGCACGATCACGGGCGCAAGGCCCTCCGAGATCTCGTCGAGCAGCAACAGGTTGGCGCCGGTGCGCAGGATGCGCCCGACGGCCAGCATCTGCTGCTCGCCGCCCGACAGGCGCGTGCCCTGGCTCTGGCGGCGCTCCTTCAGGTTAGGGAACATCTCGTAGATCTCGTCCTCGCTCATGCCGGTGACCGCGCTGGCGCCCTGCCCTTTCAGCAGCGGCGGCAACAGCGGCGGCAACAGCAGGTTTTCCTCGCACGACAGGCTGGCGAAGATGCCCCGCTCTTCCGGGCAATAGCCGATGC
>NZ_JBXANI010000013.1:0-273222 GCF_058801495.1 Cupriavidus sp. GW822-FHT03E04 | reverse complement strand
CGCCCGCGCCATGCGCGCCGTGCGCGGCGGCTTCGTGCCCTTCATGCCCGTCTTCAGCCTGACCAAGATCGACTCGAACTTCAATGCTTCGCAGCTGATCGGCCAGACCCAGAACGTCGTGAACATGAACGGCAACAACACGGCCTTTGCCGACGACATCAAGTCCCACGTGACGTCGACCCAGAACGCCAGCAACAACATTTATTGAATGGTCCCGGCACCGGCAAGAGGCGGCACCGCCGCCTGCGCTGCCAGCCAGTACCCGCCATTTCCAGCGATCAAGTTCCAGCAATCAAGTCAAGTGAAGTCTAGGAGAACCATCATGTCATCCATCATCGTGCGCGACCTCGCCCTGAACCAAGACCTCGACAGCAAGTCCCTGGCCGCGGTGCGCGGCGGCAATTCCTGGTTGCAAGGACTGGGCCCGGTGGCCAACGTCAATGTCAACGTCAACCAGAACATCGCCCAGTTGCAGAGCATCAACGTGAACACGCTCAACAACGTCGGCGTGATCGGCTCCGGCTTCGGCCCGCTGAGCATCGACGTCAACCCGTCGCAGTGGGCCGCCACCCACGCCGCGGTCTGAGCGAGATGCGCCCCGCTCCGTGGAAACCCAAGGGTTTCCACGGCTGTTGCGCACGAGCTGGCACTGCCCCGGAGGTAAAACCCGTGGCCTATACTGATCTGGCTGGGCTTGCCGCATCGCGCGCACCCACCCGGCGAACCCCGGCCGAGCCGGCCTTCGCCACCCTGCAGGAGGAAGTCATGGCCGTCATCGTCATCAAGGATTTGCCGGACAGCGTGGATCTTGACAGAGAAGCCATGGTGGCAATCACAGGCGGCGCGAGAACGCGCGCCGGTCATGCATGGACGTCGCGCAAGCTCGGGGGAGCCTTGCGCGTCATCAGCTATCCGGAGGGCTTTCCAGGCCAACCGCTGGCAGGCACGCAGTCGCGGCCGGCCGGGGACATCAAGCGCAAGTAAGTCGAATCAGAAGCGCAAGGCAGCGATATTCTGCCCTCCGCGCCCGTTGCCCTGTCGGCAACGGGCGTCAGTGTTTTTGGGGGATGGGTTTTGGGAGCGTTGGCGATTACTTTGCTGGTTACTTTGCCCCTTAACGAGCCGCGTTGCGCTCGATCCAGGCGGCGTAGGTAGCCAGGTATTTGCCCAGGAAGCCGCGGGTGGACTCGCTGGCGATGCCGCCCTGCTCGTCGAAGAGCTTGTCGACGCCGCTGATGTAGGCTTCCGGTTGCTGGAGGACCGGGATATTGAGGAAGACGAGCGACTGGCGCAGGTGGTGGTTGGCACCGAAGCCGCCGACAGCGCCAGGCGAGGCGCTGATGACGCCGCCGGGCTTGCCGTCCCAGGCGCTCTGGCCGTAGGGGCGCGAGCCGACGTCGATGGCGTTCTTGAGCGCGGCCGGCACCGAGCGGTTGTGCTCGGGTGTCACGAAGAGCACGGCGTCGGCGCGCCGGATGCGGTCACGAAAGGCGACCCATGGCGCGGGCGGGCTGGCGTCGTCGTCCTGGTTGTACAGCGGCAACTGGCCGATCTCGACGATTTCGAGCTTGAGCCCGGCCGGCGCCATCGCGGCCAGCGCGAGTGCCAGCTTGCGGTTGAAGGAGTCCTTGCGCAGGCTGCCTACCAATACGGCTACATCACGTGGAGTACTCATCGCGATTCCTTTCTCGTTCACAGCACTATGGGTGGGCGGAGCCGGCGCTCGCGCACCGCATTGTTGCGCCGCGGGGCCGCTCCAAGCGTCACTCTAATCCATTTGCGCGAAAGGAACCGCCAGTCGCCAGCCTACAGCGCCGCCAGCGGATGCTCACCATGTGCCCAGGGGCTGTCGAAAAACGCGTGCACGCGCTCGCGGGTGACCTCATCAAGGCGCGCTGGCTGCCACTTCGGCGCGTGGTCCTTGTCGACTGCCAGCGCGCGAATGCCCTCGACGCCGTCGCCATGGCGGAACACGTAGTACATCATGTCCAGCTCCATGCGCAGCTCGTCGTTCAGCGCCATGGTGCGGGCGCGGCGGATCTGCTCCAGCGTGACGTTGAGCATCAGCGGCGAACGCGCGCGCAGCATGGCGGCCGTCTGCGCGGCCCAGTCGGAGCCGGCATCGCTCACCGCTGCCACGATCCCTGTCACCGAGGCGCCGGCAAACAGGCCGTCGATCTCGTCCTGCAGCTTGGCCAGCTGGCTTTCGCCCGGCAGGCAGGCGGCGCGGTGCGCCGCGGTGGCCTCGTCGATGCAGGCGAGCACGGCGTCGCCATCGGCAAACTGACGCGCGCGCAGCACCTCCACCAGTTCCGCCATGGCATTGCCCGGCAGGTAGGCATCCGCCAGGCCTGCGTACAGTGCGTCGGCAGCATGAATCATGGCGCCGGTCAGGCCCAGGTATTCACCCAGGCGGCCGGGCGTGCGCGACAGGAACCAGCCGCCGCCCACGTCCGGGAACAAGCCGATATTGGTCTCCGGCATTGCCATCTTGGTCCGCTCGGTCACCAGACGGCGGCGTGCGCCTTGCGAGATGCCCATGCCCCCGCCCATCACCACGCCGTCCATCAGCGCGATGTAAGGCTTGGCGTAGGTATGGATCAAGTGATTGAGCGCGTATTCCTCGACGAAGAACTGATCGAGCGCCGGATCGCCGGCGAGCGCGGCCTTGTGGAAAAAGCGGATGTCGCCTCCGGCGCAAAAAGCCTTGCCGCCCGCGCCGGCGATGACTACGGCCGCCACTTCGGGCGCCACCGCCCATGCGTTGAGCGCCTGGGTGATGGCGCGAATCATCTCGAGCGACAGTGCGTTGAGCGCCTGGGGCCGGTTCAGCGTCAGGTAGCCGATGCCACCCCGGATCTCGCTTGTGACCAAGTCAGTCATGTCTCTTTTCTCCGCGAATGCAACCCGCAACTTTACACCAGCCAAGCTGCGCGCCGCACCCCCCTGAGCGGCGTCCGAGACACTGCGCTCAGGCCACCCGAAATGCCGACATCAGCCCGGTGAGCCGCTGCGCCTGGTCCTCCAGCGAAGCCGCTGCCGCAGCGGCCTGCTCGACCAGCGCGGCGTTCTGCTGGGTCATGCCGTCCATCTGCGCCACCGCCTGGTTGACCTGCTCGATGCCGCGCGATTGCTCATCGGATGCCGAACTAATGCCGCCCATGATGCCGCTCACGCGGCGCACCGCACCCACCATTTCCTGCATCACCTGCCCCGCTTGCTCGACCATCTCGCCGCCGGCGCGCACGCGCGACACAGAGTCGCCGATCAGCGTGCGAATCTCCTTGGACGCGCCCGCGCAGCGCTGCGAGAGATCGCGCACATCGCCCGCGACCACCGCAAAGCCTCGTCCGTGCTCGCCGGCCCGCGCGGCTTCCACCGCCGCGTTGAGAGCGAGGATATTGGTCTGGAATGCGATCTTCTCGATCACATCGATGATGTCGACGATCTTGTTGGCGCTGGCGTCGATCGCCTGCATGGTGCTGGCTACGCGCGCCACCGCGTCGCTGCCACGCTCCGCCAGGCCGGTGGCGCTGCTGGCCAGGTCATTGGCCTCGCGCGCGCTATCCGCGTTCTGGCGCACCGTGCCCGTGAGCTCCTCCATGCTGGACGCCGTTTCCTCGAGCGACGCGGCCTGCTGCTCCGTGCGTTGCGACAAGTCGCTGTTGCCGCTGGCAATCTGCTTGCTGGCGGCGGCAATGGAATCGGCCCCGCCACGCACGTCGCTCACCATCGCGGCCAGGCTCTCTTGCATGCGCCCGAGCATGGCGAGCATGCGGCCAGTCTCGCTGCGCTCCGCCTCGGCGCCGGAGCCAGCGCCATCCGCCTTCGCGCCAAGATCGCCGGCGGCGATGCGCTCGAAGCGGGCGATGGCCGTATCGAGCGGACCCACGATGGAACGCCGCAGGCGCCAGGCCACCACCGTGCTGAAACACAAGCCAAACCCCAGCACGCCGATCGACAGCGAGCGCAGCGTGGTGTAGCGCTCCTGCGACCCGTGATAGACCTCCAGCGCGCCGGCGAGCTGCAGCTTGCCCAACTCGGTATTGACGGCCGTGAAAGCGATATCGAGCTTGGGAATGGTTTCCAGCACGGCGCGCATCACCGCCTCGCGGTCGCCTTGCTTAAGCGCGGCGATCATCGGCGACACACCTTGCGTGAACAACGCCTCGCGCTTGGCGGCGACGTCCGCGGCCGCGCGGGCTTCTTTGGCCGAACGCGGCAGCGCCAGATAGGCCTTCCAGGCCGCATCGGACTGGCGCGCAAAACCCTCGGCGGTATCAGCGCGCGCGCGAGCGTCGGCGGGATCGGCGGCGAAGGTGGCCTGGTCGAGCAAGACTCGCACGAGCAACTGGTTGGAACGCGCCTCGGCCAGGTTGACCGCGGCGGAGAGCTGATGCTGGTAGATCTGCCGCGTGGCGTCATTGCTGCGCGACATGCCAAGCCAGCCTACGGCACCGACAATCATCAACAGCGCATTGGTGACGATAGTCAGAATCCACAATCTTGTACCGATCGTAGTGTTGCGAAACATGAGGGCTCCCCGTTGGATTTAGTGCTGATGCGGCTCCGTTTTTGGCCGCCCCGCTATAACGGCGCCCCTCACCGCTCCTTGACCCCGCGCATGCGGATATTCAGTCATGCAAAATAATCAGGAATGCGAATGTGCGCAGGGAGCATTTTTGGGTGCGCTAGCGTACGCATTTGGCAACACCGCACGACCGTATAGAGGATCGCCTCCAGACAAAACCGACAGAATCAGGCAACACTTTGCGCATGACACCGTCAACAATCGATCCCGGCTTGATCCTGCTAGCATTCGCGCCAGTCTTCCTGCTGACCATCGGCGCGGAGGCCTGGTACTGGGCCCGCCGCGCCCCCACCATCTACACCCTGCGCGATACCGCGTCCAACGCTGCGCTGGCGCTGATGCACCAGGCGTCGGACGCGTTCTTCCTGTGGCTGATGGTGCGCACGGTCTACACGTGGAGCTACCAGCATGGCCTGAGGGCGATGCCGCAGACGGTCTGGTCGTTCCTGCTATTGCTGCTGCTGCAGGATTTCCTCTACTACTGGTTTCATCGCGCTAGCCATCGGGTGCGCTGGATGTGGGCTTCGCACGTCACCCATCATTCCTCGGAGGGCATGAATTTCTCGACGGCGTTCCGCCAGAGCCTGACGTATCCGCTCTCGGGCATGTGGCTGTTCTGGATTCCGCTGGCGCTGATTGGCTTCACGCCCGACTGGGTGATCCTGGCGGTGGGGTTGAACCTGGCCTTCCAGTTTTTCGTGCACACCCGGCTGGGCGGCCGCTGGCACCGGCTTGAATGGCTGTTCAATACGCCGTCAGTACACCGGGTACACCATGCGCGCAATCCGCAGTACATCGACCGCAACTATGCGGGCGTGCTGACCGTGTGGGACCGCATGTTCGGCTCCTTCGTGCCCGAAGAGGCGCCGCCCGAATACGGCATTACGCGTCGCATCGTCAGCCATAACCCGATCACTCTCACCTTCCATGAATGGCGCGGCATGTTCGCCGACGCGTGGCGTCATCGCGACCTGCGGCACCTCTGGAAACCGCCCGAGTGGCGTCATCCGCGCGACTTGGCGGCCAGGGACGTGCCGATGGCCGGCACCGCATATGGGACGGACCACAGCCAGGACGCATGATGGCTGAATAGGCCGAATAGGCTGGATAGCCGAAGGCGCCACGAAAAGCAGACAACAAAAAACCGCGCACAAGGCGCGGTTTTTTTGCTGGCAAAGTAGCCTGGGACGAAAACGCTTACACGGATTCGCGCGAAGCACGCTTACGCTCGTGCTCCTTCAGGTGACGCTTGCGCAGGCGGATGCTCTTCGGCGTGATCTCCACCAGTTCGTCGTCGGAGATGAACTCCACAGCGTATTCCAGCGACATCTGGATCGGCGTGACCAGGCGCACGGCTTCGTCGGTACCCGAGGCGCGCACGTTGGTCAGCTGCTTGCCCTTGATCGGGTTCACAACCAGGTCGTTGTCGCGGCTGTGGATGCCGATAATCATGCCTTCGTACAGTGCATCGCCCGGCTTGACGAACATGCGGCCGCGATCCTGCAGCTTCCACAGCGCGTAGGCCACGGCGTCGCCGTCGTCCTGCGAGATCAGCACGCCGTTGTGGCGCTCACCCAGGCCGCCTTCGCGCAGGGGCGCGTAGTCGTCGAAGATGTGGCTGATCAGGCCGGTGCCGCGGGTCAGCGTCAGGAACTCGCCCTGGAAGCCGATCAGGCCACGGGCCGGAACGCGGTACTCGAGGCGGGTGCGGCCCTTGCCGTCGGACGCCATGTCGAGCAATTCGCCCTTGCGGCGGCCCAGCTCTTCCATCACGCTGCCCTGGTGGCCGTCTTCGACGTCCACGGTCAGCAGTTCATACGGCTCGTGCTTGACGCCGTCAATTTCCTTGAACACCACGCGCGGGCGCGACACGGCCAGCTCGTAGCCTTCGCGGCGCATGTTTTCCAGCAGGATGGTCAGGTGCAGCTCGCCGCGGCCCGACACTTCGAAGATGGTGTCGTCGCCGGTCTCGGCCACGCGCAGCGCCACGTTCGACTTCAGTTCGCGGTCCAGGCGTTCGCGCAGCTGGCGGCTGGTCACGAACTTGCCTTCACGGCCGGCCAGCGGCGACGTGTTGACACAGAAGTTCATGGTCAGCGTGGGCTCGTCCACCTTCAGCATCGGCAGCGCGTCTTGCGCATCCGGTGCGCACACGGTGCAACCAATGCCCAGTTCTTCGATGCCGTTGATCAGCACGATGTCACCGGCTTCGGCTTCCGCCACGATTTCGCGCTCCAGGCCCTGGAACTTCAGCACCTGGTTGATACGACCCTTGATGGGGTTGCCTTCCGGGCCGAACTTGACCACCACGTCTTGCAGCGAACGGGCGCGGCCACGCGAAATGCGGCCTACGCCGATCTTGCCGACATAGCTGTTGTAATCGAGCGAGATGATCTGCAGCTGCAGCGGACCGTCCGGGTTGTCGTCACGGACCGGCACCTTGGCCAGCACGGTCTCGAACAGCGGCTTCATGTCGCCTTCGCGCACGTCGTCGGTCAGGCCGGCGTAGCCGTTCAGGCCGGATGCGTAGATCACCGGGAAATCGAGCTGCTCATCGGTGGCGCCCAGCTTGTCGAACAGGTCGAACGTCTGGTTGATCACCCATTCCGGACGCGCGCCCGGACGGTCGACCTTGTTGATCACCACGATCGGCTTCAGGCCCAGCGCCAGCGCCTTGCGCGTGACGAAACGGGTCTGCGGCATCGGGCCTTCGACAGCGTCAACCAGCAGCAGCACGCCGTCAACCATCGACAGCACGCGCTCCACTTCACCGCCGAAGTCGGCGTGGCCAGGGGTATCGACGATATTGATGTGGGTGCCGTTGTATTCGACAGCACAGTTCTTCGCGAGGATGGTGATCCCGCGTTCCTTTTCAATGTCGTTCGAGTCCATCACGCGCTCGACCATTTGCTGGTTGTCGCGGAAGGTGCCTGCCTGGCGCAGGAGTTGGTCGACCAGAGTGGTCTTGCCATGATCGACGTGAGCGATGATGGCGATATTGCGGATGGCGCGGGTCATTGCAGCGTCTCGCTTTGGGGCTGAGCATCAAAAGATAACCCGAAATTATAGCATGCTGCGGCGCAAAACCCGAGGACGACATTGGGAAGCTTCCCAAGCCGTCACCCCGTCACATACCCAATTATTGCGATATCCGCAATAGCAAATTGACGTCCTTGCGGATCGGCGAACGTGAACATATAGTTGCCACGGCAAACATTGCACCGACAAGCACCGAGCCGAGATGTCCGAGCAGAGCCAGCCCATTTCCGACGAAGCCTTCCCGTTCGACCCGGCCGAGTACCGCATGGGCGAAAGCATCGGCTATCTGATGGCACGCGCCAAGAACGTGCTGTCGCACGGCGTGGAGCAGGAGGTCGATGGCCTGGACATCACGCACGCCCAGGCCACCTGCCTGATGATGCTGGCCGCCGGCCGTGGCAGCACGGTGACTGACCTTGGCCGGGAGCTCAATTGCGATATGGGTTCGGTCACGCGCCTGCTCAGCCGCCTGGAAAAGCGCGGCCTGATCGAGCGTCAGCGCAGCGATGCCGACCGGCGTGTGGTCGACCTGTCGATCACGCCCGCCGGCCAGATCCTCGTGAACCAGCTGCCTCAGATCTATTGCCGCGTGCTGAACCGGCATTTCCGCGGCTTCTCCGAAGCCGAATTACAGACCTTCCGCTCGATGCTGCACCGGATCATCGGCAACAACAGCGGGTAGCGGCCAGGCTTGGCGGCCAGTGACGCCAGCGGCGCCACGATCTCTCAAATACAAGAACAAACACTAACGCTCTATCGCAGGGCACCCAGATGAACCAAGCTCTCTCTTCTTTTTCCGCTTTGTCGCCGCGCGCGCGCGCCGCGGGCCGCCGGACCGGCACGCTGGTGCTGACCGCACTGGCGGCCGCGGTGCTGACGGGCTGCGCCGCGTTCGGCAACTCGCACAGCACGCAGACCGTTACCGCGCCGGCCTCGCTCGCCAGCGCCCAGGCGCTGCCCTCGCAGCATGGCCAGTGGCCTTCGCTTGACTGGGTCGACCAGTTCAAGGACCCGCAACTGCGCGCCCTGGTCGACGAGGCGGTAAAGGACAGCCCCAGCCTGCAAGCCGCTTTCGCGCGTGTGGAAGCTTCCCGCGCGATGGCGGACGCCACGCGCAGCGCGCTGTACCCGCACGTCGACTTTGACGGCAGCCTGGTGCGCCAGCGCTTCTCGCAAACGGACCTGTTCGAAGGCACGCCGCTGGCCGGCTCGTGGCAGAACCAGTCACGCCTGCAAGCCGGGCTCTCCTATGATTTCGACTTCTGGGGCAAGAACCGCAAGGCGCTCGAAGCCGCGCTGTCCGACGACCGCGCCGCCGAGGCCGAAAGCCAGGCTTCGCGCCTGATCCTGACTACGTCGGTCGCCCGCACCTATGCACGCCTGGCCGCCTTGTACGCGCAACGCGACGTGGCTGAGCGCGCCATCGCCCAGCGCCGCGGCCTGAGCGACCTGTCACGCGACCGGCTCAATGCCGGCCTGGACACCCAGGTCGAAACCACGCAGGCGCGCGGCACGGTGGCATCGGCACAGACCGACCTGCTGCGCGTGGATGAAGACATCCTGCTGGCGCGCAACCAGCTCGCCGCGCTGCTGGGCAAGGGCCCGGACCGCGGCCTGGCGATCCAGCGCCCGACCATCCTGGCGCAAAGCACGCCGCTGCTGCCGGACAACCTCACCATCGACCTGCTGGGCCGCCGCCCGGACCTGGTTGCCGCACGCTGGCGCGTGGAGGCCACCAGCAAGGATATCGAGGTGGCGCGCACGGAATTCCTGCCGGCCGTCACCTTGTCCGCTTTTGCCGGCGTTGCGTCGCTGGACCCGTCCAACCTGCTGATGGGCATCAGCCGGACCTTTGGCATCGGCCCGGCGATCCGCCTGCCGATCTTCGAGGGCGGCAAGCTGCGCGCCAACCTGAAGGGCAAGTACGCGCAATACGACCTCGCCGTGGCCAACTACAACCAGGCGCTGGTCGATGCGCTGCGCGAAGCCGCCGACACGGTGGCCAGCATCCGCAGCGTGGACACGCAGATCACGGCCCAGCGCGAGGCGCTGGCTCTCGCCGAGCGCGCCTACTCACTGTCCACCATCCGCTACAAGGCCGGGCTGGGCACCCAGCTCACGGTGCTCAATGCCGAAAGCAACGTGCTGCAGCAACGCCGCCTTGCCACCGACCTGCAGGCGCGCCGCCTGGACCTGCAGATGGGCCTGATGAAGGCGCTCGGCGGGGGTTACCAGGAACAAGCCGAAAGCGCCGCGACGGATGCGCAGAAGCCAGCCGAGGCACGCGGCTAAACGGTTAGGTGACTACGGCCAAGCGGCCGGAAAAACAACGAGCAGTACCGACAGCATTCTTAAAAGACGATCATGAGCGATAACAAGCAAGCGGCCCAGACTCCCGCCTCCCCGGCGGCTCCCGTCAACAACAACGGCAAGCGCAAGCGCCTGCTGCTCTCGCTGACCGCCGCGGTCGTGGTGGCCGGCGTGGCCTACGGCATCTACTGGGGCATGTACGCGCGCCACTTCGAGAGCACCGACGACGCGTATGTCGCGGGCAACGTGGTGCAGGTCACCCCACTGGTCGGCGGCACCGTGATTTCGATCGCGGCCGACGACACGCAACTGGTCACCGCGGGCCAGCCCCTGATCCAGCTCGACCGCGCCGACTCGCAGGTCGCCATGGAGCAGGCCGAGGCGCAACTGGCGCAAGCCGTGCGTGAAGTGCGCACGCTCTACGTCAACAACGGCTCGCTGGCGGCCAACGTGACCATGCGCGAAGCCGACGTGGCCAAGGCGCGTGAAGATCTGAAGCGCCGCGAGGCCATCGCCGGCTCCGGCGCGGTTTCGGGCGAAGAAATCTCCCACGCACAGACCGCCCTCACGGCCGCGCAATCGGCGCTCCTGGCCACGCGCGAGCAACTGGCATCCAACAAGGTGCTGACCGACCAGACCACGGTGGAGAAGCACCCCAACGTGCAGCGCGCCGCCGCCAACCTGCGCGCCGCCTATCTCGCGTTCGCACGCTCGACACTGCCCGCGCCGGTGACCGGCTACGTGGCCAAGCGCTCGGTGCAGGTCGGCCAGCGCGTGGCCCCGGGCGCACCACTGATGGCCGTGGTGCCGCTGGACCAGGTGTGGATCGACGCCAACTTCAAGGAAGTGCAGATCACGCATATGCGCGTAGGCCAGCCGGTCACGCTGGAGGCCGACCTGTACGGCTCCAAGGTGACCTACAACGGTAAGGTGGAAGGCTTCTCGGCCGGCACCGGCTCGGCCTTCTCGCTGCTGCCGGCGCAGAACGCCACCGGCAACTGGATCAAGGTGGTGCAGCGCCTGCCGGTGCGCATCGCGCTGGACCCGCAGCAGCTCAAGGACCACCCGCTGCGGGTTGGCCTGTCGATGAACGTGACGGTGGATGTGCGCAAGGAAGAAGGCGCGGCCATGACCAACGCCACGGTTGCGCGCCCGATGCAGACCGACGTCTATGAGAAGGTCGCGCAGGACGCCGACGCGCTGATCGCCCGCATCATCTCGCTGAACAACGGCGGCCGCCAGGCGACCGAGCCCATGGCAGCGCCAGTCTCGTCGGCGCCGGCCGCCGCCAAGCCCGCCAACACCTGAACATGGCTACCTCCCTCCCCGCGCGCGACGGCGCCTCGCCCGGCCCGACGGCGCCAGCGGCGCGCCCCGCCGCGCCAGTGCCGTTGTCGGGCGCAAAGCTGATCGTCGGCACGATCGCGCTGTCGCTGGCCACGTTCATGAACGTGCTCGACTCCTCGATCGCCAACGTATCGATCCCGGCCATCTCGGGCGACCTTGGCGTGGCACCCAACCAGGGCACTTGGGTCATCACCTCGTTCGCGGTGGCGAACGCCATCTCGGTGCCGCTGACCGGATGGATGACCACGCGCTTCGGGGCGGTGCGGCTGTTCATCACTTCGATCCTGCTGTTCGTGATCTCGTCGTGGCTGTGCGGTGTCGCGCCCAACCTCGAAGTGCTGCTGGCCGCGCGCGTGCTGCAGGGCGCAGTGGCAGGGCCAATGATTCCGCTGTCGCAATCGCTGCTGCTGTCGAGCTATCCGCCGCAGAAAAGCACCATGGCGCTCGCCCTATGGGGCATGACCACGCTGGTGGCGCCGATCATGGGGCCGCTGCTGGGCGGCTGGATCTCGGACAACATGACCTGGCCGTGGATCTTCTACATCAACATCCCGGTGGGCCTGGGCGCCGCCTATGCGACCTGGGCGATCTACCGCGACCGCGAGACGCCGATCAAGATCCTGCCGATCGACCGGATCGGGCTGGCGCTGCTGGTGATCTGGGTAGGCTCGATGCAGCTCATGCTCGACAAGGGCAAGGAGCTCGACTGGTTTCACTCGACCTCGATCGTCGTATTGACGGTGGTGGCCATTGTGGGCTTCCTGTTCTTCCTGATCTGGGAGAGCTACGAGAAGCATCCGATCGTCGATATCACCTTGTTCAAGGGACGTAACTTCAGCGCGGGGGTGGTGGCCATCTCGGTGGCCTACGGCCTGTTCTTCGGCAACCTGGTGATCCTGCCGCTATGGCTGCAAACCATCGTCGGCTATACCGCGACGGATGCCGGCATCGTGATGGCGCCGGTCGGGATCTTCGCCATCCTGCTGTCGCCGCTGATCGGCAAGAACCTGCCCAAGATGGATGCGCGCTGGGTCGCGACCATGGCCTTCGTCACCTTTGGCGTGGTCAGCCTGATGCGCTCGGGATTCACCTTGCAGGTCGATACCCGCACGCTGATGATCCCCACGCTGATCCAGGGCGCGGCGATGGCGATGTTCTTCATTCCGCTGACCTCGATCATCCTGTCGGGCCAGCCGCCGGAGAAGATCCCGTCGGCCTCCGGGGTGTCCAACTTCGTGCGGATCACGTTCGGTGCGATCGGTGCGTCGATCTCGACCACCATCTGGGAAAACCGCACGGCGCTGCATCACGCGCAACTGGTTGAACAGGTCAACCCGTACAACCCGACCTATCTCGACCAGCTCAACCACCTGATGCAGATGGGCATGAGCCAGGCCCAGGCCAACGGCCAGATCGAGCGCAGCATTTCGCAGCAGGCGGCCATGCTGGGCGCCAACGATATCTTCTGGATCTCGGGCGTGCTGTTCTTCGTGCTGATTGTCTTTGTCTGGCTGACCAAGCCCAAGAAGGGAGGCGATCTGGACGCCTCCGCGGCCGGGGCCCACTAACTGCATTAGTTGCACTCAGTACACGCGCCGCACAGCGAGGCCGATGCCGTCACAGGCATCGGCCTCGTGCTTTCTGGCCCTGCCCCCTCACCCCAGGCTCAAGCCGTCAGGATTTCGTGCCCGATGCAGCCGCATTGGCCGCGTTAGAGCTTGACCAGCCGCTCGGGCCGCAAGGCGCCTTCACGCATGCGCGCCACGCCAAGCAAGCGGCGCGGCTCGCCGCCATAGACACTGGCGAGTTCGTCTTCCGCCAGCGCCACGCCCGCCGGCAGGTCGCGCTGCGCGATGCGCTGGCCCTGCAGGAAGCGCGCCATCGCGACCTCGTCGAGCGTCACCGCTACGCAGCGTTGCAACAGCGCATCGACCGGCGCAAGCATTCCGGGGCGCTCCTCGTCGGAGCGCTGCTCAATCTGCTCCAGCGTGACCGCGCCTTCCAGGCTCAGGTCGCCTACCGCCGTACGGCGCAAGCCGGTCAGGTGGGCGCCACACCCAAGCGCCTCGCCGATGTCCTCGGCCAGGGTGCGGATATAAGTGCCCTTGCTGCAGGTCACGCGCATGCTGAAGGTGGGCACCTGCGGCAGCCCGCAATCGAGCAGCATGATTTCGTGGATGGTGACGCGGCGCGCGGCGCGCTCCACCGTCTGGCCGGCACGTGCGTATTCGTACAGTGGACGCCCGTCCTTCTTCAGTGCGGAATGCATCGGCGGCACCTGCTCGATTTCGCCGGCGAAGCGCAGCATTGCGGCGCGTAGCGCCGCGATATCGCAGGTTACCGGACGCTCGGCGATTACCTCGCCCTCGGCGTCGCCGGTCGCGGTCTTGAGGCCCAGCCGCACAGTGGCTTCGTACGTCTTGTCGGCCTCGAGCAGGTCCTGCGAGAACTTGGTCGCCTCGCCAAAGCACAGCGGCAGCAAGCCGGTGGCCAGCGGGTCGAGCGTGCCGGTGTGTCCGGCCTTTAGCGCGCGCAGCATGCGCTTGGCACGCACCAGCGCATCGTTGGACGAAAGGCCGAGCGGCTTGTCGAGCAGCAGCACGCCATGCACCTCGCGGCGCGGTTGCCGGGGCGGGCGATTGGTGTTGGGATGGGTCATGACGGGGAGCTATGTGACGCCGGCAAAGCTTCGGGGCCGGGCGCGACAGACAGGGACAAAGGAGACGCGAAGCAACCAGCGCGAACAAGAAAACGGCCCGTGGTTACGGGCCGTCTATCAGTCTTCTTTTGCGCGTGTGGAGTTGGCTTCTTTGATCAGCTTGGACATCTCGATCGCTTGTTCCACCGAGGTATCGTGGAAGAAGCGCAGCGTCGGCACGGTATGGATATGCAACCGCTTGTAGAGCAGCGAATGCAGGTAACCGGACTTTTCGTTGAGGATGCCCTCCACTTCCGTGGCATCAGCCGCCAGGACGGTGAAGTACACCTTGGCGTGCGCGTAGTCGGGGGTCAGCGTGACCGACTGCAGTGTGACGAGCCCCAGGCGGGGATCGCGCAGCTCACGCTGGATCATCTCGGCCAGGTCGCGCTGGATCTGGTCGGAAATCCGGAGATTACGAGAGGAGATATTGCCTTTCTTGGCCATTCAATACGCTTGCTGTCGAGAAGGGCAGCGGCGGGCCAGTTGGCCCGCCGCCCGCAACACGCCTTACAGCGTGCGCGCCACCTCGGTGATTTCATACACTTCGAGCTGGTCGCCTTCCTGAACGTCGTTGAAGTTCTTGATCGACAAACCGCACTCGAAGCCTTGCTTGACTTCCTTGACGTCATCCTTGAAGCGCTTGAGCGAATCAAGCTCGCCGGTATGGATGACCACGTTGTTGCGCAGCACCCGTACCAGGGCGGTACGCTTGACCAGCCCGTCGGTGACCATACAACCAGCCACCGCGCCAATCTTCGGCACGCGGAAGACCTGGCGCACTTCGACCGTACCCAGCGTGACTTCGCGCTTTTCCGGTGCCAGCATGCCCGACATTGCCGCCTTGATCTCGTCTACCGCATCGTAAATGATGTTGTAGTAGCGAATATCGATGCCGTTGTTCTCGGCCAGCTTGCGCGCGCCAGCATCGGCACGCACGTTGAAACCGATGATGACCGCCTTCGAGGCCGTAGCCAGGTTGACGTCCGACTCCGAGATGCCGCCCACGCCGCCGTGCACGATCTGTACGCGCACTTCTTCGGTGGAGAGCTTCTGCAGCGATTGCACCAGTGCTTCCTGCGAACCCTGAACGTCGGCCTTGACGATCAACGGCAGCGTCTGCACTTCGCCTTCGCTCATCTGTTCCAGCATCGTTTCCAGCTTGGCCGCCTGCTGCTTGGCCAGCTTGACGTCGCGGTACTTGCCTTGACGGAACAGCGCGATTTCGCGCGCCTTGCGCTCGTCCGGCAGCACCAGCACTTCTTCACCAGCTGCCGGCACTTCGGACAGGCCCTGGATCTCGACCGGAATCGAGGGACCGGCTTCCTTGGTCGGCTTGCCGGTTTCGTCCAGCATGGCGCGAACGCGGCCATAAGCGCTGCCAGCCAGCACCACATCGCCACGCTTGAGCGTGCCGCTGGTGACCAGGATGGTTGCGATCGGGCCCTTGCCCTTGTCCAGCTGGGCTTCCACCACCAGGCCCTTGGCCGGGGCGTCCACCGGTGCCTTCAGTTCCAGCACTTCGGCCTGCAGCAATACTTGCTCGAGCAGGTCGTCGATACCGGCGCCGGTCTTGGCGGATACCGGGACGAACGGCGAATCACCGCCGTACTCTTCCGGCAGCACCTGCTCGGCCACCAGTTCCTGCTTGACGCGGTCCGGGTTGGCTTCGGGCTTGTCGATCTTGTTGATCGCGACCACGATGGGCACGCCCGCCGCCTTGGCGTGGGCAATGGCTTCCTTCGTCTGCGGCATCACGCCGTCGTCGGCCGCGACCACCAGGATCACGATGTCGGTTGCCTTGGCACCGCGAGCACGCATGGCCGTGAAGGCCTCGTGACCCGGGGTGTCCAGGAAGGTGATCACGCCGCGCTCGGTTTCCACATGGTAGGCACCGATGTGCTGCGTAATACCGCCGGCTTCGCCCGCCGCAACCTTGGCACGACGGATGTAGTCCAGCAGCGAGGTCTTGCCGTGGTCGACGTGACCCATCACGGTCACCACCGGCGGACGCGGCAGCTGCTCGGCGTCGGTGTGGTCTTCACCACCCACGACCAGCAGCGCTTCCGGATCGTCAAGCTTGGCGGCAAACGCCTTGTGGCCCATTTCTTCCACCACGATCATGGCGGTTTCCTGGTCCAGCACCTGGTTGATGGTCACCATCTGGCCGAGCTTCATCATCTGCTTGATGACCTCGGAAGCCTTGACGGCCATCTTGTGCGCCAGGTCGGCCACCGAAATGGTCTCGGGGATGTGTACTTCGCGCACCACCGGTTCCGTCGGCGCCTGGAAATTCGTGCCGCGATCGTCTTGCTGGTGACGGTTGCCACGGCCGCGCGGACCGCCGCGCCAGCCGCCAACGCCACCGGACGAATCGCCGCGGGTCTTCAGGCCGCTGCCCTTCTTCTTCGAGCCTTCATCCTGCCAGGTCGAGGAAGTCCCTGCCTTCACTACCTTGCCGGTCTTCTTGTCGACGGTGGTGGTAGCGGTGGCCGTGGTCGTTGCGGGCTTCTTCTCGTCTTTCTTGACTTCGGTGCCAGGCGGCTTGACCGGTTTGTGCAGTGTGCCGGTTTGCTCGGCCTTCTTTTCTTCAGCCTTGCGTTCCGACGGCGCCTTGAGCACGCGCGCCGGCGCATTCAGCATCTGCTGAATGGCACGGGCTTCGGCTTCGGCGGCCTCGCGGCGCTTGCGCGCTGCGTCCTGTTCGGCACGCGCCTTGTCGGCAGCCTGCTTGGCGTCGTCGGCGGCCTTCTGCGCGGCCGCGCGTTCGGCGGCCAGGCGAGCCTTTTCGTCTTCGGCCTTCTTGCGCGAATCGTCGTCTTCCGGCGCCTTGGCCGTAGCGGCGGCGCGCAGGGCGGCAGCTTCCTCTTCCGCCTTGCGGGCGGCGAGCTCAGCCTGGCGGCGCTCTTCAGCCTCCAGCGCTTCCTGCTTGGCGCGACGCTCGACCTCCTCGCGTTCGGCCGCTTCCTGGCGTGCCTTCGACTCGGCTTCCTGGCGTGCCAGCAACTCGGCTTGCTGACGATCTTCCTCATCCTGGCGTGCCTGCTCGGCCGCATCGACCGGAAGCTCGACCACTTCGTGGCCATCGGCGCCATCGGTGGTAGCCTCGTCGCGCTTGATCAGGACGCGCTTCTTGCGCACCTCGACCTGCACCGTGCGAGTCTTGCCGGTGGAATCAGCCTGGCGGATCTCGGAGGTCTCACGCTTGGTCAACGTGATCTTCTTGCGCGCGCTGTCATCGGCCGCCCCGTGGGAACGCTTGAGGTAATCCAGCAACTTGGTCTTGTCGGATTCGGTGATGATGTCGTCAGGCGTCACCTTGCCCACCCCAGCTGCCTGCAATTGTTCCAGCAGGGCAGCTGCGCTGCGGCTCAGTTCTGCGGCCAGTTGGGCAACTGTTGTGCTTGCCATTCAAACCCTTTCAATGCTCGGTTTATACGTCGGGACAATTGTGTGTGGAATGCGCGCTCAAGCAGCCTGGAAAAGCACTACGTGAGCGTGTCCCTCAGTTAAACCAATGTTCCCGTGCTTTCATGATCAGCGCGCGGGCATCATCCTCGCCAAGACCAACCATGTCGACGAGTTCGTCGACGGCCAATTCGGCCAGTTCGTCACGCGTGTGGATATTGCCTTCGGCCAGCTTGCCGATCAGTTCCGGGGTCAGGCCGTCGAGCGAGCGCAGATCCTGCGACACCTCTTCCACCTTTTCTTCCCGGGCCAGTT
Organism: Cupriavidus sp. GW822-FHT03E04; assembly: GCF_058801495.1. NCBI lineage: Bacteria > Pseudomonadati > Pseudomonadota > Betaproteobacteria > Burkholderiales > Burkholderiaceae > Cupriavidus > Cupriavidus sp. GW822-FHT03E04. The sequence goes on along the minus strand of NZ_JBXANI010000013.1, from coordinate 255,514 downwards.
CCATCGTCAAGAGCGCATCGCGGGCGCGGTTGCGCAGCTCGTTGACGGTATCTTCATCGAAGGCGTCGATTTCCAACATCTCGCTGATGGGCACATAGGCCACTTCTTCCAGCGTGGAGAAACCTTCGTCGATCAAGATGTCAGCCACTTCTTCGTCCACGTCCAGCTTGGCCATGAACAACTTGCGCACCACGTCGCTTTCCTCGGCTTGCTTCTGTGCCGATTCTTCCTGCGTCATGATGTTGATCTGCCAGCCGGTCAGCTCGGACGCCAGGCGTACGTTCTGACCACTGCGGCCGATGGCGACGGCGAGGTTTTCCTCGTCGACCACCACGTCCATGCTGTGCTTTTCCTCGTCTACAACGATCGACTGTACCTGTGCCGGCGCCAGGGCGCCAATCACGAACTGCGCCGGGTCTTCCGACCACAGCACGATGTCGACCGCCTCGCCGCCAATCTCGTTACGCACCGCGGTCACCCGCGTGCCGCGCACGCCGACGCAGGTACCGATCGGATCGATACGCTTGTCATGCGCCACCACGGCGATCTTGGCGCGCACGCCGGGGTCGCGAGCGGCTGCCTTGATTTCCAGCAGGCCCTGCTCCATCTCCGGCACTTCGTTCTCGAACAGCTTGATCAGGAACTCGGGCGCGGTGCGCGAGAGCTCGATCTGCGGACCGCGTGCCGTGCGGTCCACATTCAGGATATATGCGCGGACACGGTCGCCGGTGCGCAGGTTTTCCTTGGGGATGATCTGGTCGCGGGCCAGCAGCGCTTCGACGCGACCGGACTCGACGATCAGGCCCTTCTTGTCGGCACGCTTGACCGTGCCGGTCATGACCTTCTCGCCACGATCAAGGTAATCGTTGAGGATCTGCTCGCGCTCGGCGTCACGGATCTTCTGCAGGATCACCTGCTTGGCGGCTTGCGCACCGATACGGCCGAACTCGACCGACTCGATCTGCTCTTCGACAAACTCATCCAGCTGGATGTCCGGATCCTGCTCGCGTGCCTCGAACATGAGGATTTGCTTGTCCGGCTCCTGCAGGCCCTGTTCATCGGGGACTACAAGCCAGCGGCGGAACGTCTCGTGCTCACCGGACTCACGATCGATGGCGACGCGAATATCCACATCTTCCTCGAAACGCTTCTTGGTTGCCGAAGCGAGTGCCGCTTCCAGCGCACCGAATACCACATCCTTGTCGACGTTCTTCTCACGCGCAAGCGCATCGACGAGCAACAGAACTTCGCGGCTCATTGCTTGTTCCCTTTTTTCTGATTTCCTTTGAAGTCGATCACCGGCACCAGGCGTGCGCGATCAACATCGGATATGGTGAATTCCAGCAGCGCCGTGCCGTTCTGGCCTTCGAACTCGAGGCCAATCTGCTCTGCCCCCGGCTCACCGGTAGGCGTCTGCAAGATGCCGACGAAGTTCTTCTGCCCGTTGACCGGAAGGCGCAAGGTAACCCTGGCTTCCTGGCCCGCGAAGCGGACGAAGTCAGCCAGTTTCTTGAGCGGCCGGTCCAGCCCCGGCGAGGACACTTCGAGGCGCTCGTAGTCGATGTTCTCGACGGTGAGCACGTGGGTAAGCTGACGGCTTACCTTCTCGCAATCCTCAATGACGATGCCGGTTTCAGGCTGATCGATATAGACGCGCATGAGTCCGCCTGGAGCGCGCTCGAGCTCAACCAGCTCGTACCCCATGCCGTTCAGGGTGGTTTCGATCAAATCTGCCAGATGCACTGTATTCCCGAATAATGGCCATCAATACCGTGGCAGACCCAGCCCATCGGCACGGCCGTCTTGGTTGACGGCTTCAGCCAGCTTGCCTGCCAGTCATCCCGACCGGCGCGCCGCGAAACACGGCAAGCACACGAAACGGGCGAAGCAAAAAAAAAATGGGCGCAATGCCCATCATTCGCCCACCCTTTTGCAGGATGACTTTTGAATAGACTTTGATTATACGCTGTCGCGGTGCAAAAGGCAAAGGCACCCAGCTTTGGCAAGACAGGGATGCGGCCTGCGCCGCTCTTTTCCCTGCCAGGCCCGCCCAAGGCACCCTGCCTCGCATCGCTCAACGATTGCCGTCGCGGCCACCACCACGAGGACGGCGATTGCCGTTGGGCTTGCCGGCCTGCGGCATCACATTCCCATTGGCTTCGCCACCACCGCGGCGCTGGGAACGATTCTGACCGCCGCCCATACCGCCCATACCGCCCATACCGCCCATGCCGCCGCCCATGCCAGCGCCACGGCCGCCACTGCGGCCGCCGCGGCCCGGGCCGCCCGGGCCGCGGGGGGAACCCGCCGCGCCACCACCCAGCTTGGTGGTATGGGACGTCAGCAGGGTCGGGCCACCGATGTAGCCCATCGACGTTTGCATCGGATCCGGCTGGCCGCGGCCAGCACCGCTGCCGCGCGGGCCGTTGCCGCGGTTGACGCGCGGCAGGCCGTCCATGCCGGTCGGCATCGGCATGCCGGCAATGGCTGCCTCGGTGCGCTGCTGCCGGCCACCCACCTTGCTGCCGCCGCGGGGACCGCTATCCCCCTTGGACGGCGCCTTCAGGCCGATGGATGCCATCAGCGCGCGCACGTCGTCCGCCGCGAGTTCCTGCCAGCGGCCGCGCTTCAGGCCGCGCGGCAGCAGGAACTGGCCGTAACGGGTACGGATCAGGCGCGACACGGTCAGGCCGACGGCCTCGAACATGCGGCGGACTTCGCGGTTGCGGCCTTCGGTCAGCGCCACGTGGTACCAGTGGTTGATGCCTTCGCCACCACCGTCCGCGATGCGCAGAAAATTAGCCTCGCCATCGTCGAGCTTGATGCCATGCAGCAGGCGCTGGCGATCGGCCTCGGCCAGCTCACCCAGCGTGCGCACCGCATATTCGCGCTCCACGCCGTAGCGCGGATGCATGAACTTGTTGGCGATATCGCCCGAGGAGGTAAAGATCAGCAAGCCCTCGGTGTTGAAGTCGAGGCGGCCCACGGCCACCCACTTCCCTGCCTTGATGCGCGGCAGGCTGTCGAACACGGTCGGACGGCCTTCCGGATCCGACTGGCTGACGATTTCGCCGGACGGCTTGTGATACAGCAGCACGCGCGGAGGCTTGGACGACACACGGCGATGAATCAGCTTGCCGTTGACCCGGACCTGGTCGGCCGGCAGGATGCGCTGGCCGATGTGGGCAGGCAGGCCATTGACCGAAACCCGGCCCTGCAGGATCAGCTCTTCCATTTCCCGGCGCGAGCCCAGTCCACCCTCGGCGAGCACTTTGTGCAGCTTGGGCGCATCATCGTCTGCAGACAGCTCGCGCACCGGCTTGACCCGGGCCTGCGGACCGCTCGACTCTTCCTGGTCGTACTGACCGGAAATGACAAAGCGGAAGAGGTCCTCACCGCTCGCGGCGGCGGGCGCCTTCTCAGGCACACCCGCGGCTGGGCGCTGCGCGCCGCCTTTGCCCTTGTTACCCTTGCCTTGCTGGCGCGGGCCACCTTGCTGCCCTTCGGCGCCACCACGGCGAGCCGCGCCTTGCGGCTGCTGGCCTTGCTGCGGCTTGCGCTTGCGGGCGCCATTCCCGTTCGGGTTGGCGCGCGCGCCGTCACGCTGGCGCTCGCCCGTGGCTTCTCCGCCAGCTTCGCTTGCGCCTTCGGCATTGTCACCGCTGAAGTTCCGGCGGCCTCGCGGCGCCGGGCGTTCGCCCTGCTGCTCGCCGGCCTGCACAGCCTCGCCTTCCGCGAGCTTGCGTTTGCCACGCGTACGTCCCTTCCTTGCGCCGTCGCCACGCACGTCTTGCGCGGCGTCCGCATCGGGGCCGCCCGCAGGGATTGCCGCCCCGCCGTCCGCGGCACGGTCGCCGTCGCGGTCCTGCGCGGCCTGGCGGCGCGTGGCCACCAGATTGCGCAAGCCACGGCGCAGGCCCTTGCGGCGCGGCGCGCCATCGGTGCCGGCGCCGCCTTCGGCGCCATTGCCGGCATCGCCGGCCGGCGTATCCGCCTGGCGGACGTCTTGATCAGAATCGGACAAGGTATTCACATTCGGATGTTGCATGGTGTTCAGTTGGACACGCGCTGGTCGTGCTCGTCGTGCTCGCTGGGGTGCGCCGGATTCGTCGTGGACGCCCCCGGGACTTCGGACGCCTGCTCGCCGGAGGCCACTTGTACGTGGTAACCGTTGGCGGGCGTGTCCGTTTGCTCATTTGTTTCACCGTCTTCGACGGCTTGCTCCGCGGCTATGTCGCCAGACAGCGCGCCGGCGGGCTCGGCGGACACCGGCTCGCTCCCTGGCTCACTGCCTGGCCCGGGCGTCGCCGGCACTTCCGCCTCGGCCTCGGGCGCGGGTGTGAACCCGGCTTCCGCTTGCGCCAAGGCCTCCTTCCTTTCAAACGCATCCACCAAATCGGCGATGCCATCCATGGCGCCGGCCGCAAGACCGTCGTGGGCAACCACGCCGGAAGAGGTCGGTTCACCCTCTCCGGCATCCGCCGCAACCAGCGCGGCAGCGCCGGCCTGATCAGCGCCAGGTTCCGCGAATGCCTCTTCGTCGCTATCCGCCGGCACCTTGCCCAGCGCCTCGAAGTCAATCGGCTCCTGATTCAGCAGCGCGACCTGCGCCTGGGCCTGGATGTCCTCCAGCGGCGGCAATTCATCGAGCGTGCGCAGGCCAAGGTCATCAAGGAAGTTCTTGGTGGTGGCATAAAGCGCAGGCCGCCCGGGCACGTCACGGTGGCCGATCACCTCGATCCAGCTGCGGTCCTCGAGCTTCTTCACGACTTCGGTGCTGACCGCGACACCACGGATTTCCTCGATATCGCCCCGCGTGACCGGTTGCCGGTAGGCAATGATCGCCAGCGTCTCCATCACGGCGCGGGAGTACTTGGGCGGCTTTTCAGGATTCAGCCGATCCAGGTATTCACGCATGACAGGGCGGCTCTGGAAACGCCAGCCACTGGCCAGTGCCACGAGTTCCACGCCGCGTTGCTCCCAGTCGCGGCGCAGCTCTTCGAGCAGCACACGAATGGTGTCGGCACCGACGTCGTCGGCAAACAGCCGGCGCAAGTCATTGACGCGCAAGGGTTCCTGCGCGCAGATCAGCGCGGTCTCGAGGACGATCTTCGCCTCTTGGGTATTCATGTTGATTGCGTGCAGCCTGTCTTTGCACCTGCGCCCCGGTTGATCCCGGGCGCACTGGAGATTGCGGGTTCAGCGGTAGGGATTGCCACCGCCATCTGGCCGCGCAGCCAACCGCATGCTTGATGCATGCCAGCCGTGCGCCTTCTTTTATTGCATCGGGTGCCGGACCTGACCGGCAGGAGATCGCCCGGCCACCGGCATTATCTGCCAGTCGACGGAGCCCTTGCGTCGCGCCTTCCCCCTGATGTGGCGGACCTGTCCGGCGCGGCGTTTATCATCGAACGCGCCGGGTGCAAGAAAATACGGATATCGGGCCTGCTGGCCTATTTCACCCCGCCCTGCCGTAGCTGGTCTTTTGAACCGAATCTTTTGAACCGGACGGCGGATGGGGAACGGTCCCTGGCGCTGATGCCTGCCTGGGTGTTCCTGGCATGCATCCCTGAGCAGCGGATGCTACCTGACGATGCCACGATGAAATACGTGCGCGATATCGCTGTTCTTGCGATTGTATGGCATTCCCTGGCAAACCTGCAACCGATTCGCACAGCTACCTCAGCGAAGAAGTGACAGATACACCACGAAGCAGCGCTTCAGAAGACCAGGCAGAATCCATGCGCGGCAAGCGTCTCAGGCAAAAGCAGCGCGCGCGCCACCCCGGCCAAGCCAAAGGCCACCACCGCAAGCCCAGCGCCAGCCCGCAACGCCGGGCGCCGCGAAAGCTGCCTGAGATAGCCGGACAGGCCCGAGATCACCAGCAGGTTCGGCAGGGTGCCCAGGCCAAACACGGCCATCACCAGCGCGCCCGACGGGGCATTGCCGGCCAGCAACGCCATGGCAAGAGCACCGTACACCATGCCGCACGGGACCAGCCCCCAGGCTAGCCCCATGCCGTAGCGGCGCAGCAACCGGCCCTGCCCATACGCCCGGGCCACAGCCGGCAAGCGCGCCCCGACGGCACCAAGGCCGCGCAGCAAGCCACCCGCGCCCCGGGCGGCGAGCCGCTCCAGCCAACCCGTACCCATGGTGCGCCCGCGCAACATCCACAAGCCCGACAGCACCAGCATTACACTGCCGACCCCGAACAGCCAGCGCTGCAGCGGCAGGTACTGCGTCTTCCAGACGCCGGCGCCAAGGGCGCCCAGCAAGCCTCCCAGCACCGCATACATGCTCAGCCGCCCGGCATGCATGACAAGCAGTTCCAGCAACCAATGGCCGGGACGCCGGAGCACCGTGGCAGGCACGCGCGCAACGCCGCCCTGCTCCGCCGCCAGCGCGATCCCGCCGCACATGGCGGCGCAGTGCACGCCGCCCAGCAAAGCCAAGGTAAATACGCTGATAAGCACGCCTATGGTCAACTTCTCCTCCCAATCACACAATCGCAACGTCTGGCGCGGTAAAATGCGGCGAACGCGCCCCCGCAGCTCCAAGAGGCGCTATCAACATGAGGCCTTGCGCCCGCGCACACCAGCGCGCTCGCACAACATGACGACGGGCACGGCAAGCCGCGCTGCACAGATAGCGCACTGCCGCAAGACCCGCGCGCCAGGCCGATGTGGATAGCGCTTCCAACCGACGACTCTCAACGTCAAGCTCTCAACTCAATGCGCCCGCCACATCGCGCTTGACTGACTGCGCTAAACCGACAGGCCCCAATTGCTCACCACCATTCCCATTACCGAGATGTCGCCCCGCTGCTCCACTTGCTCGCTCGGCCAGCTCTGCCTGCCCGTCGGCATGTCGCAGCAGGACCTCGAAAAGATGGATACGCTGGTCCAGGACCGGGTGCGCGTACGCAAGGGCGAAACCCTGTACCGCCTCGGCGATCCTCTCACCGCCGTCTACGCGATCCGCTTCGGCACGCTCAAGACCCACCTGACAATGGAAGACGGCCGCTCGCAGATCACGGGCTTCCACCTTCCCGGCGAAGTCGTCGGCCTCGACGGCCTTGGCGAGATGCAGCATGCGTCGGACGCCACCGCGCTGGAAGATACCGAAGTCTGCGTGGTACGCTTTGGCGATCTCCAGACGCTGTCCAACGTCCTGCCGTCGCTGCAGCATCAGTTCATGCGCCTGATGAGCAAGGAGATCTCGCAGGACCAGGTCATGTTGATCACGCTCGGATCGATGCGCGCCGAGGAGCGGCTTGCCGCTTTCCTGATCAACCTGTCCGAGCGCTTGTCCGCGCGCGGCTATTCGGCCTCCGAGTTCGTGCTGCGCATGAGCCGCGAGGAAATCGGCAGCTACCTGGGGCTCAAGCTCGAAACCGTCAGCCGCCTGTTCTCGCGCTTTGCGGAAGCCGGCCTGATCCAGATCCGCCAGCGCCACGTCAAGCTGGTCGACATGGTGGGGATCAAGCAGATCGTCAACAAGTCCTGCTGACCTGCACGTCGCGCGCCGCCCTCGCCCGCGGCGGCTCGCCGCGATGCCGCGCCTGCTGGCCTGAACCGGCAAGGCGCGCATCGCAATCACTCCAGCTCGTCCGTGTCCGCCAGCCGCGTGGGCATGGTGTACAGCGTCAAGCCGCTCGACAGCGCGCACAGCACCCACGCGATCAGGAAACCCACGGTGTAGACCGCCTCCCGCGATGCCTCGACCGGCTGGCCGAAGAAGCGCAGGTCGCCGGGATCGACCATGGAGAATACCAGCGCGGTCGTCAGCCCGGCGACCAGGAAAGCGGGCCACAGCACCCACATCAGCCAGCGTAGCCTCATGATCACCTCGCTTGCGCCGCGACCGGCGCTGCCTGGCGTGCCGCGCTGCCCGCCTTCTCAACCACCAGTCCGTGGCGCGCCACCCCTTCCTCAATGGGCGGATCCGGATGGGTCATGGCCAGCCAGATCGTGACCCCGCAGGCCACCATGGCCACGAACGGCCCACTCATCAGCAGCCACGGCCATGGCTCCTTCCACCAGGGATTACTTTGCTGCGTCATCTGGCCTCCTCTAGATCTAGATCGCGTATGTTGCGTACGGATTGGTGCAACCAGCGTCTCTGCCGCCTCATAGATTGCGCGGCACGATAAAGCTGGTGCTCTGTCGAATCTCCGCGCCATGGCTCCCCGCGCCCTCGTCGGGCACCGCGGTCACTGTGACCTCGATCTTGTGCGTGCCCTGCGCCGCGGACTCGATAGGCACGCGCACCCGGATGGGAATCAGGCGATTGGACGTGGGCTCCAGGTTGCCGGCAGCGTGATCATATTCCACGGCCAGGCCCTTGAGCTCATCGCTGCCCGCGCTGACGGCGACGCGCATTGGCGCCTCGGTCGTGTTGATCAGCTGCAGCCGGTACACGTTCTCGATCCAGCGCCCTTCCACTTCCCGCCCCAGCGCGCCGCGGTCGCGGATGATATCGACCTTGAGCGGCGTGCGCATGGCCAGCGAGGCCATGAAGCCGGCTACCAGCGCCAGCCAGATCACCGAGTAGATCACCGTGCGCGGCCGCACCAGGCGCTTGCGCGCCACGGTCTCGGAGAGCGCGCTGCGCATGGCGTTCTCGGACGTATAGCGGATCAGCCCGCGCGGGTAAGCCATCTTGTCCATGACCTGGTTGCAGGCGTCGATACAGGCGCCGCAGCCAATGCAGTCGTATTGCAGGCCATCGCGGATATCGATGCCAGTAGGACAGACCTGCACGCAGATGCTGCAATTCACGCACGAGCCCAGCCCGGCGGCCTTGTGGTCCGCCTTGCGCGAGCGGCTGCCGCGCGGCTCGCCGCGGCCCACGTCATAGGTGACCACATAGGTGTCGCGATCCACCATCACGCTCTGGAAGCGCGCATACGGGCACATGTACTTGCAGACCTGCTCGCGCATGAAGCCGGCGTTGCCCCAGGTGGCAAACGAGTAAAACAGCATCCAGAACGTCTGCCACGGACCCAGCGAGAGGCTCAGCACCTGCGCGCCGAGCGTGCGAATGGGCGAGAAATAGCCGACGAAGGTAAAGCCCGTCCATAGCGCGATCACGATCCAGAGCGTGTGCTTGGTGGCCTTCAGGCGCAGCTTGCGCACGCTCCAAGGATCGCCGTCCAGGCGGATGCGGGCAAAGCGGTCGCCTTCCACATGCCGCTCGATCCACATGAAGATCTCGGTGTACACCGTCTGCGGACAAGCGTAGCCGCAAAACAGCCGCCCCGCGATCGCCGTGAAGAGAAACAGCGACACCGCGGAGATCACCAGCAGCACGGCAAGGTAGATCACGTCCTGGGGCCACAGCACCAGGCCAAAGATATAGAACTTGCGCGCGCCGAGATCGAACAACATGGCCTGGCGGCCATTCCACTGCAGCCAGGGCATGCCATAGAAGAACAGCTGGGTCAGGACCACCATCCAGACCCGCCAGCTCGAGAACGCACCCGACACCGAGCGCGGATAGATCTTGCGGCGGACTTCGTACAGGGTCTCGTCCGACGTTTCCGCGTCCGCCGAATCAGGCGTGGGCGCTCGCAGCGGCGCCCACGCGGCCCCGTTCCTTTCAAGCGGCTCCGGTCCGGGGGCGTTCATGGGCGAACACCCCCGCCGCGGTGCGGGCCCGGCTGACAAGCATAAGCGCAGTGGCTCATTGCTTCGCCCCCTCGCCTGCGCCGCCGGTGTTGGACAGGCCCCAGACATAGGCCGTCAACATGCGGATACGCTCCGGCGTGAGGATTTCCTCGTGCGCCGGCATATGGTTGTTGTGGCCCTTCAGGATGGCGTCGACGATGTTCGCCTCCGAGCTGCCGTACAGCCACACGCGGTCCGACAGGTTAGGCGCGCCAAGCGCCTGGTTGCCCTTGCCGGTGGAGCCATGGCAGGCCGCGCAGGTGGACTTGAACGTGCTCTCGCCGCGCGAGGCGCGGATCGGGTCGTAAGACAGGCCGGACAGCGAGCGCACGTATTGCGCCACGTCGCCAGCGAGCTTGCCGTCGATGGTCGAGGCGAACGACGGCATCACGCCGTTGCGGCCCTTGGTAATGGTCTGCGTGATGGTCTCGGGCTCCCCGCCGTACAGCCAGTCGTTATCGGTCAGGTTGGGAAAGCCGCGGCTGCCGCGCGCATCGGAGCCGTGGCATTGCGCGCAGTAGTTGAGAAACAGGCGTTGCCCGATCTCGCGCGCCGCCGGGTCGGCCGCCACCTGCTTGACGTCCATCTGCATGTACTTGCCATAGACCTCGCGCTGCAGTTGTTCGGCCGCCTGGCGGTGCGCCTCCAGCTCAACCCGGCTGGAGGTCTTGAGCACGCCGGCGTAGGATCCCAGGCCGGGGTACAGCACTAGGTAACCCAGGCCAAAGATGCATGCCAGCAGGAACATCCACATCCACCAGCGTGGCAGCGGGTTGTTCAGCTCGCGCAGGTCGCCGTCCCACACGTGGCCGGTGTCCTCGGGCGCACCCACAATCTTGGTGACCTTGCGCTGGGAAAACAGCAGCCACACGCACCAGACGATGCCGACCAGCGCGATGGCGGCAATGTAGTAGCTCCAGAAATCCGTGAAGAAGTCGCTCATGACTCAGTGTTCCTGCTTGGTGTTGTTTGCGCCGCCGGCATGACGCGCGACGCGGTGGCCGGCATCGGGCCTGGCGTCTTGGCGTGCGGCCAGCGGCTCGTCGGGCAAGGCGAACGGCAGCATGGCCGACTCCTGGTTGGCGGCCTTGCGCCCTGACGACCAGGCCCACCAGCAGATGGCAATGAAGGCAGCCATCGAGACCACGGTGGAAAACGCGGTGATCATTGCCATGGCTTACTCCTTGGCCGGCGTGGCCGCGGGCTGCGCGGCAGCCGCGGTATCGACACGCACATTGCGCTTGGCGATGCCAAGCTCCTGCAGGTAGGCGACCATCGCGTCTTCCTCGGTCTTGCCGGCCAGCGTGGCAGGCGCCTGCTCAATCTCGGCGTCGGTGTACGGCACGCCGAGACGGCGCAGCGCACGCATGCGGTCGCGGACATCGTTGGTCTGCAACGGCGTTTTCTCCAGCCACGGGTAGGACGGCATCACCGATTCGGGCACCACGTCGCGCGGATTGCGCAAGTGGATGCGCTGCCAGTCATCGGAGTAGCGTCCGCCCACGCGCGCCAGGTCGGGACCGGTACGCTTGGAGCCCCACAGGAAGGGATGGTCGTAGACCGATTCGCCCGCCGTGGAGTAGTGGCCATAGCGCTCGACATCGCCTTGCAAGGTGCGCACCTGCTGCGAATGGCAGCCCACGCAGCCCTCGCGGATATAGATATCGCGGCCCATCAGGCGCAGCGCGGAGTACGGCTTGATACCCGCGTCGGGCTCGGTGGTGGAGTGCTGGAAGAACAGCGGCACGATCTGGACGAGCCCGGCGATGCTGACCACCAGGATGGTACAGATGATCAGCCACCCGATATTCTTCTCCAGGGTCTCGTGCGTAAAGAAGCTTCGTTTTTCGGACATCGTTTCTATCCTGGAATGATCAATGGGCGGAGGCGGAAACGCTGGTCGGGATCAGTGCATCCACGGCAGGCTTGCCGATGATGGTCCTGGCCACGTTGTATGCCATCAGCAGCATGCCTGAGAGGAAGCACAAGCCACCCAGCAAGCGGATCAGGTAGAACGGGTACTTGGCCTTGACCGCTTCCACGAAGGCGTAGGTCAGCGTGCCGTCGGGCTGGGTGGCGCGCCACATCAGGCCCTCCATCACACCGGCAATCCACATCGAGGCGATGTACAGCACCACGCCGATGGTAGCGATCCAGAAATGCAGCTCGATCAGGCGCACGCTGTACATCTCCTTCTCGCCAAAGAGCCGCGGGATCAGGTAGTAGAGCGAACCGATCGAGATCATCGCGACCCAGCCCAGCGCGCCGGAGTGCACGTGGCCAATGGTCCAGTCCGTGTAGTGCGACAGCGCGTTGACGGTCTTGATCGACATCATCGAGCCCTCGAAGGTCGCCATGCCGTAGAACGACAGCGCCACCACCAGGAACTTGAGGATGGGATCGGTGCGCAGCTTGTGCCAGGCACCCGACAAGGTCATGATGCCGTTGATCATGCCGCCCCACGAAGGCGCCAGCAGGATCAGCGAGAACACCATGCCGAGCGATTGCGCCCAGTCCGGCAGCGAGGTGAACTGCAGGTGGTGGGGACCAGCCCACATATAGGTGAAGTTGAGCGCCCAGAAGTGAACGATCGACAGGCGGTAGGAATAGATCGGGCGGCCGGCCTGCTTGGGGATGAAGTAATACATCATGCCCAGGAAGCTGGTGGTCAGGAAGAAGCCCACCGCGTTATGGCCGTACCACCACTGCACCATGGCGTCCTGCACGCCGGCATACGCCGAGTAGGACTTCCACATGCCCACCGGCATCTCGGCGTTGTTGACGAGATGCAGGATGGCGATGGTCAGGATGTACGCGCCGAAGAACCAGTTGGCCACGTAGATATGGCGGGTCTTGCGCTTCATGATGGTGCCGAAGAACACGATGGCATAAGCCACCCAGACCAGCGTGATCAGGATGTCGATCGGCCATTCGAGCTCGGCGTATTCCTTCGAGCTGGTGATGCCCAGCGGCAGCGTGATGACCGCGGCCACGATCACCAGTTGCCAGCCCCAGAACGTGAAGGCCGCCAGTGGGCCGCAGAACAGCCGCGCCTGGCAGGTGCGCTGCACGATGTAGTACGAAGTAGCGAACAGCGCGCTGCCGCCGAAGGCGAAGATGACCGCATTGGTGTGCAGCGGGCGCAAGCGTCCGAACGACAGCCATGGCGTGTTGAAATTAAGCTCCGGCCAGATCAACTGTGCCGCGAGCAGAACGCCTACGGCCATACCGACAATCCCCCAGACTACCGTCATGACGGCAAACTGCCGCACAACGCCGTAATTGAAGGTGTCGGCGCGAGAATACGCGGCGGTGACAGCCATTCAGACCCCCAGATTGGATAAACATGAATTGATGTTGTGACTGTAGGAAAAGCGCGCGCAAGCTGTCTTGATCTGTATCAAGCGCACCGGAAAGCATGGGAACTCAGGTGCAACGGCGTCTCACATCCGCACACACGGCAACGCGGCCGCGCACGGGCACGGCCGCATTGCCGTGATCACTCAGGGCTTATCGTTGTCGAGCAGAATGGCCTCGCCGGGCCGGTCGAGGTCGTCGTATTGCCCGGCGTGCAGCGCCCACCAGAGCGCGCCGGCGATCACCGCGACCAGCACCAGACTCATCGGCACCAGCAGGTAGAGCATGTCCATGGCGTCAATCTCCGGGCTTGCCGGCGCGCAGCAGGCGCCAGGCGTTGGCTACCACCAGCAGCGACGACACCGACATGCCGATGCCCGCCATCCAGGCGGTGACATAGCCGGTTGCCGCCAGCGGAATGGCGATCACGTTATAGGCAAAGGCCCAGGCGAGGTTCTGGCGCACCACACTGCGCGCACGGCGGGCCATCTTGAGCGCGTTCGCGATCTCCGCCACGCGGCCATGGGTCAGCACCGCGTCGGCGCCGGCCTGCGCCAGCGGCGCGCCGCTGCCGATGGCGATCGAGACTTGCGCCTGCGCCAGCACCGGCGCGTCGTTGATGCCGTCGCCCACCGCCAGCACCACGGCGCCGCCGCGCTGCAGGCGCGCCACGTACTCGCGCTTGCCTTCGGGCGTGACACCGCCCTCGCGGCGCGGGATCTGGAAATGATCGGCCCACCAGCCGACGGTGGCCGGCGTATCGCCCGAGACGAGATGGCAGGTCACGCCGAGCGCGCGCAACTCGCTGAGCAAGCGCGCGGATTGCTCACGCGCCACATCGGCCAACTCGAACACCGCCAGCGCACCGGCGGCGCTGCCCAGCCATACCAGCGTGGCGCCGCGGCGCTCGCTGCCGGCAAGTTCTGCGTGCCAGCTGGCGGCGCTGCCGTGCTCGCACAGCGCCTCCACGAACTCGCGCCGGCCAAGGCGGTAACGCTGCCCATCCAGATCGGCTTCAAGGCCCTGCCCCGGCACATTACGCATGCCGTCGATGGCGAGCGTCTCGTGCGCAAGGCCTTGGGCTTGCGCGGCGTCGACGATGCCGCGCGCGATCGGGTGCTCGCCGGAGCGTTCCATGGCCGCGGCCAGGCGCAGGCAGGTAGCGGCATCGGCATCGCCGCTGGACTGCGTGCGCACCAGTGCGAAACGCCCCTGCGTGAGCGTGCCGGTCTTGTCGAGCATCACGTCCGTGACGCTGGCCAGGGTCTCCAGCGCGTGGCCGCGCGTGAGCAGCAAGCCGCGGCGCGACAACGCGGCCCCGGCCGCGGCCAGCGCCGCCGGCGTGGCCAGCGAGAGCGCGCACGGGCAACTCACCACCAGCACCGCCACCGTCACAAGCAACGCGCGCGCGGGATCGATCCAGGCCCACCAGACGGCGCCGGTGACGGCCGCCAGCACCAGCAAGATGGCGACGAACCAGCCCGCCACGCGGTCGGCCACGGTGGCAAGGCGCGGCTTCTCGGCCAGCGCGCGGTCCAGCACGGCGACGATCTCCGCCAGCCGGGTGCCCGCCCCTACCTTGGCCACGCGCAACTCAAGCGGGCTCGCGGTGTTGAAGCAACCTGCCAGCACGGGATCCCCGATGCTGCGCGGCACCGGCCGGCTCTCGCCGGTCAGCATGGATTCATCGAGCTCGCTTGCGCCGGCGATCACCGTGGCATCGGCGGGTACCACCTCGCCCGCCTTGACGCGGATCAGGTCGCCAGCGCGCAGGCGTGCCACCGGCACCCGCTCGCCCGCGCCGCCCTCGGCACGCAGGCGCTCGCAGGTGGCGGGCAACTGCCGCGCCAGCATCTCGGCACCACTGCGCGATGCCTGGCGCACGCGCAACTCCAGGTAGCGCGCCAGCAGCAAGAACGCGACAAACATGGTGACGGAATCGAAGTACACCTCGCCGGTGCCGCGTAGCGTCGCCACGGTGCTGGCGATAAAGCCCGCCCCCACGCCCAGCGCCACCGGCACATCCATGCCCAGGTGGCGCTGCCGCAGCCCACGCCACGCCCCAGCGAAGATCGGCGAGGCCGAGTACAGCACCACAGGCAAGGTCAGCACCAGGCTGGCCCAGCGCATCAGCTGCAACTGGCCCGGATCGATGGTGGCTTCATGGGTATAGATGGGCCATGCGTACATCATCACCTGCATCATGCCGAGCATGGCCACCGCCATGCGCATCAGCAGGCCACGGCGCGCATGACGGTCCTGCCGGTCCGAGCGCGAAACCTCGAACGGCCACGCCAGGTAGCCGATCCCCGCCAGCGCAGCGAGCAAGGCGGAGACCGGCTGCTCGGCCGCGCGCCAGCGCACCACCACGCGGCGCGTGGCCACGTTGGCGATCACCGATTCCACACCGGGCAGGCTGCCCAGGTGCTGCTCGATCAGCCAGGCGCAGGCGGCGCAGCGGATATTCTCCGGCGCCAGCGTGATCTCGGCCCGACGTTCGTCCAGCGGGCGCACGAACTGGGCCCGTAACTCCTCGGTGTCGTAGGCGGCCCAGACAGGCTCGGCCTCGCGCCGCGCCGCGTCGTCGATCGGCCGGGCAAAGCGGGCCTGGTCGCCATAGAGATGGCCGAACCCGGCTGCGTGCAGTGTCTGCGCCAGGGCCTGGCAGCCACCGCAGCAAAACGCCTGTTCTTCGCCGTCGATGCTGGCATGCAAGGGCGGCTCGCCGGCCACGAGCGGCTGTCCGCAGTGGAAGCAGCCCGCACGCCCGGCGGCCGCAGGCACGCCGCTTGCGCGTGCAGGCGGCGGATTGGGCAGGGACCGGGCGGAATAGGCTGGGGCTGGGGAAGTCGGCATCGGGACTCTTTTTTACCATCTGCATGGTAAGAGTCCCGGTGGCAAGCCGCCTTGATACAGATCAAGCGGGTGGCCAGACGGCGCACGGCGCGCCGCCTGCGCAGGGCATCAGGTCAGAGAGGTGTCGACCGTACGGCGCGGCGCTTCCAGGTATTCGCGCGACTGCATCTCGATGATGCGCGACACCGTGCGGCTGAACTCGTTGGCCATCTGGCCTTCGGTGTAGAGTTCATCCGCCGGCACTTCCGCCGAGATCAGCAGCTTGACCTTGTGGTCGTAGAACACGTCGATCAGCCAGGTGAAACGGCGTGCCTCCGACGACATGCGCGGCGTCATCCTGGGCACGTCGGAGAGGATCACCGTGTGGAACTCGGTGGCGAGCTCCAGGTAGTCGTTCTGCGAGCGCGGGCCACCGCACAGCGTATTGAAATCGAACCAGACCACCCCGCCCGCCTTGCGCAGCGCGCGCAGTTCGCGGTGCTCGATATGCAGGATGGGGGATTCGTCGGCCACGCCGGCAATACCGGTAAAGGCATGGCGCAGGGCCGAGCTGGCCTCGGGTCCCAGCGGCGTGTGATACGCCTCCACCTGCTCCAGCGCGCGCTTGCGGTAGTCGATGCCGGCATCGACATTGAGCACGTCGAGCTTGTGCTGCAGCAGCGCGATGGCCGGCAGCACGCGATCCCGGTGCAAGCCGTCCGGGTACAGCAGGTCCGGCCGGTAGTTCGACGTCATCACGAACTGCACGCCATTCTCGAACATCTGCTGCAGCAGGCGGTGCAGGATCATCGCATCGGCCACGTCGCTGACATGGAACTCATCAAAGCAGATCAGGCGGAACCGCCGCGCGATGCGCTTGGCCAGTTCGTCCAGCGGATCCGGGCGCCCGCGCAGCTCTTCGAGCTGGCGATGCACCTCGCGCATGAATTCGTGGAAATGCAGCCGAGTCTTGCGCACCACCGGTACGCAGGTATAGAAGCTGTCCATCAGGAAGGACTTGCCGCGGCCGACCCCGCCCCACAGGTACACGCCCTTGGGCACGTCCGGGTGCACCAGCAGCTTTTTCAGCGTGCTGTTGCGCCGGCTCTTGTAGGCCACCCACTCGTCATAGCATTGCTGCAGGCGCTCGACGGCGCGCAACTGCGCGGGGTCGGTGGTGTAGCCACGTTGCTTCAGTTCCTGCTCGTAGTACTCACGGACGTTCATGCTGACTGCTTGCGCTGGATGCCGGGAGGCGCCGGCTTGAATGAGGATCGAGGCGCGTGACAGGGCCATCTGCCCCTGCCGCCCCGAAAGCGAAAACGGCGCGCCGCTGGAGCGGCGCGCCGGTACTCAACAATACGAAGGCTTATGCCTTACATATTGAGCTGGCGCTTGTCGACAGCGAGTGCGGCTTCGCGCATGACTTCCGACATCGACGGATGCGGATGGCAGGTGCGGCCGATGTCTTCGCTGGCAGCCTTGAACTCCATCGCCACCACGGCTTCGGCGATCAGGTCCGACGCGTTCGCGGCAACCACATGCACGCCCAGGATCTCATCGGTCTTGGCATCGGCCAGCATCTTGACGAAGCCATCCGAATGACCCATGCCCAGTGCACGGCCGTTGGCCATGAACGGGAACTGGCCGGACTTGTACTCGCGGCCTTCGGCCTTGAGCTGCTGCTCGGTCTTGCCCACCCATGCGATTTCCGGGAAGGTGTAGATCACCCACGGAATGCAGTTGTAGTCGATGTGCGGCTTCTGGCCGGCGATGCGCTCGGCAACCGCCACGCCTTCGTCCTCTGCCTTGTGGGCCAGCATCGGGCCACGCACCACGTCGCCGATGGCCCACAGGCCCGGCACCTTGGTCGCGCAGTGGTCATCCACCTCGATGAAGCCGCGCGGGTCGGCCGCCAGGCCGATGGCGTCGAGGCCGAGGTTGTCGGTGTTGGGCACGCGGCCAACCGACACGATCAGGCGATCGACTTCCAGGGTCTGGGCAGCGCCGTCCTTGTCGGTGTAGCTGACGGTGACGTTATCCTTGCCGGTCTTGACTTCATTGACCTTCACGCCCAGGCTGAACTTCAGGCCTTGCTTGGTCAGCAGCTTCTGCGCTTCCTTGGCCACGCCTTCGTCGGCGGCGCCCAGGAACGACGGCAGCGCTTCCAGCACGGTCACTTCGGCACCCAGGCGGCGCCACACGGAACCCAGCTCGAGGCCGATCACGCCAGCGCCGATCACGCCCAGCTTCTTCGGCACGCCGGCGAACTTGAGCGCGCCTTCGTTATCGCTGACCAGCACGTTGTCCACCGCGATACCCGGCAGGTGACGCGCCTTGGAACCCGTAGCGACGATGACCTGCTTGGCCGTCACGACTTCGGTACCTGCCTTGCCGGCGATCTCGACCTGGAAGCCCTCGGCGGTCTTGCCGACGAACTTGCCGTAGCCCTTGAGCAGCGTGACCTTGTTCTTGCGGAACAGGAACTCGATGCCCTTGGTCATCTTGCCGACGATATCGTCCTTGCGCTTGAGCATCTTGGCCACGTCGACCTTGACATCGCCAACCGTGATGCCGTGGTCGCCCAGGTGATGCTGTACGTTCTCGAACTCTTCCGAGGATGCCAGCAATGCCTTGGAGGGGATGCAACCCACGTTCAGGCAGGTGCCGCCCAGGCGCGGTTCGTCCTTGGGATCGTCGTAGGCATTGCCTTCGCAGCAGGCCACATTCAGGCCCAGCTGGCCGGCACGAATGGCGGCGATGTAGCCGCCGGGGCCGGCACCGATCACCAGCACGTCGAATTGTTTGCTCATGGAGATTCCTTTTGCAGCCACGGCGGGGCAACGTCGCCCGCCAGGCCGCTTTCAACTCTTCGGTCCGTCATGCCCGCCAGCGCCGCACCCGATGACAGGCGCGGCGGAGGAAATGCGGGCAAGACCTCAGGCTTTGCAGATGATTACAGGTCCAGCAGCAGGCGTGCCGGATCTTCCAGCGCGTCCTTCATGGCGACCAGGCCCAGGACGGCTTCGCGGCCGTCGATGATGCGGTGGTCGTAGGACATGGCGAGGTAGTTCATCGGACGGATCACGATCTGGCCGTCTTCCACCACCGGGCGGTCCTTGGTGGCGTGCACGCCCAGGATCGCGGATTGCGGCGGGTTGATGATCGGCGTCGACAGCATCGAGCCGAAGGTACCGCCGTTGGAGATCGAGAACGTACCACCGGTCAGCTCTTCCAGCGACAGCTTGCCGTCGCGGGCCTTGGCGCCGAATTCAGCGATCTTCTTTTCGATGTCGGCCAGGCTCATCTGGTCGGCGTTGCGCAGGATAGGCACCACCAGGCCACGCGGCGAGCCCACCGCGATACCGATGTCGAAGTAGCCGTGATAGACGATGTCGTTGCCGTCGATCGATGCGTTGATCAGCGGGAACTTCTTCAGCGCGTGAACCGCGGCCTTGACGAAGAAGGACATGAAGCCCAGCTTCACGCCGTGTTCCTTCTCGAAGCGGTCCTTGTACTTGTTACGCAGGTCCATCACCGGCTTCATGTTCACTTCATTGAAGGTGGTGAGGATCGCGTTGGTGCTTTGCGATTGCAGCAGGCGCTCGGCGATACGGGCGCGCAGGCGGCTCATCGGCACGCGTTCTTCCGGGCGGTCGCCCAGGGCGGCGAAGTCCATCGGGGCGGAAACCTGCTGCAGCGCCGGCTTGGCAGCGGCCGGAGCCGGTGCTGCCTTGGCGGCCGGTGCGGGAGCGGGTGCGGCGGTCGCGGCCAGCACGTCACCCTTGGTGATGCGGCCATCCTTGCCCGTGCCTGCAACCTGGCCAGCGGACAGGCCGCCTTCGGCCATCAGCTTGGCTGCCGAAGGCATGGCCACGGCGCCGGCTGCTGCCGGAGCAGCTGCGGCGGCCGGGGCAGCGGCAGCGGGTGCCGGTGCGGCAGCGGCGGGAGCGACGGCGCCAGCGGTGGCTTCGGTGTCGATCTTGGCGATCACTTCGTCGGCAACCACGGTATCGCCGTCGTTGCGGATGATCTGCGACAGCACGCCAGCCGACGGAGCCGGCACTTCGAGCACGACTTTGTCGGTCTCGATTTCAATCAGGATTTCGTCTTGGGCAACAGCTTCGCCCGGCTTCTTCTTCCAGTTCAGCATGGTTGCTTCTGCAACCGATTCAGAGAGTTGCGGAACCTTGACGTCAACAATAGCCATGGTTGGAATTTCCTTGATGTATTCGTTTTTGCTTAAGGCAGGTGGCAAAAAACATGGCGGTGCGCGCTCTTCGCGCGCGCCGCCATGCTGGCCACGATCATTTGGTCAGGACAAAGCCCTTGAGCTTGGAGAACGCCGCATCCAGCAGCGCCTTTTGTTGCTCGTTGTGCTTGGCGTAGTAGCCCACCGCCGGCGATGCCGAGGCGGGACGACCCGCGTAACCGAGCTTCTGGCCTTCTGCCATGTTTTCCATGATGAAGTGCTGGACGAAGAACCAGGCACCCTGGTTCTGCGGCTCGTCCTGGCACCACACGATTTCGTTGGCGTTCGGGTACTTCTTCAGCTCGGCTGCCACTGCCTTGTGCGGGAACGGATACAGCTGTTCCATGCGGATGACGGCCGTGTCGGTAGCGCCGCGTTCCTTGCGGGTGTTGACCAGGTCGTAGTAGACCTTGCCCGAGCACATGATCACGCGCTTGACCTTGCTGGCGTTCAGCTCTTCGTGATCGGGGATGACCGTCTCGAAGTGACCCTTGGCCAGGTCGGACAGCGGCGAAACCGCTTCCTTGTTACGCAGCAGCGACTTCGGCGTCATGATCACCAGCGGCTTGCGGAACAGACGGATCATCTGGCGGCGCAGCAGGTGGAAGATCTGGGCCGGGGTGGTCGGCTGGCAGACTTGCATGTTGTGGTCCGCGCACAGCTGCAGGAAGCGCTCGATGCGCGCCGAGCTGTGTTCCGGACCCTGGCCTTCGTAGCCGTGCGGCAGCATCAGGGTCAGGCCCGAGGCGCGGCCCCACTTCACTTCGCCGGAGGAGATGAACTGGTCGATCACCACCTGGGCGCCGTTGACGAAGTCGCCGAACTGGGCTTCCCAGATCACGAGTGCGTTCGGCTCGGCGGTGGAGAAGCCGTATTCAAAGCCGAGCACAGCCTCTTCCGACAGCACCGAGTCGATCACCGTGAACGGTGCCTGGTTTTCCGACACGTTCTGCAGGGGCACGTAGCTGCCGGCATCCCAGCGCTCGCGGTTCTGGTCGTGCAGCACTGAGTGGCGGTGGGTAAAGGTGCCACGGCCGGCGTCCTGGCCGGTGATGCGCACAGGATAGCCCGAAGCCACCAGCGAGGCGAAGGCCAGATGCTCGCCCATGCCCCAGTCCAGCGGCTGGTCGCCGCGGCCCATGTTGGCGCGATCCTTCACCACCTTCTCGACCAGCGGGTGCAGCTTGAGGTGTTCGGGGATGGCGGTGATGCGTTCGGCCAGGCGCTTGAGCTCGGTCACCGGCACGGCGGTGTCGGCGGCGTCGGTCCACTTGCGGTTCAGGAACGGCATCCAGTCCACGGCGAACTTGTTCTTGAAGTTCGACAGGACGGGGTCGACCGTGTGCTTGCCCGCGTCCATCGCGGCACGGTATTCCTTGACCAGCTGGTCGCCGAAGTCGGCAGCCACCAGGTTCTGCGCGGTCAGCTTGTCAGCGTACAGCTTGCGCGTGCCCGGGTGCTGGGCGATCTTCTTGTACATCAGCGGCTGGGTGACGGCCGGCGTGTCCTGCTCGTTGTGGCCCAGCTTGCGGAAGCAGATGATGTCGACCACGACATCCTTCTTGAACTCCATGCGGAAGTCCACGGCCAACTGCATGGCGAACACCACGGCTTCGGGATCGTCGCCGTTGACGTGCAGCACCGGTGCCTCGATCATCTTGACGACGTCGGTGCAATACAGCGTGGAACGCGAGTCGCGCGGGTCCGAGGTGGTGAAGCCGATCTGGTTGTTGATCACGATGTGCATCGTGCCGCCCGTGCCGTAGCCGCGGGTCTGCGCCAGGTTCAGCGTTTCCATCACCACGCCCTGGCCTGCGAATGCCGCGTCGCCGTGCACTTGCACCGGCAGCACTTCCGCATGGCCTGCGGGCTCGCCGCGGCGTTCCTGGCGGGCCTTGACCGAGCCTTCGACGACCGGGTTGACGATTTCCAGGTGGGACGGGTTGAAGGCGAGCGACAGGTGGACCGGGCCGCCTTCGGTGGAGACGTCGCTGGAGAAGCCCTTGTGGTACTTCACGTCGCCGGCCGGCAGGTCATCGACGTGCTTGCCTTCGAACTCGGCGAACAGGTCAGCCGGCATCTTGCCCAGTGTATTGACCAGCACGTTCAGGCGGCCGCGGTGGGCCATGCCGATCACGATTTCCTGCACGCCCTTGCTGCCGCTGTGCTGGATCAGTTCGTCCATGGCAGCGATGAAGCTTTCGCCGCCTTCCAGCGAGAAGCGCTTCTGGCCAACGTACTTGGTGTGGAGGAAGCGCTCCAGGCCTTCAGCCGCGGTCAGGCGGTCGAGCACGTGCTTCTTCTTTTCGAGGGTGAACACCGGCTTGGAACGCGTGGTTTCCAGGCGCTCTTGCCACCAGCGCTTTTGCGCCTGGTCGCTGATGTACATGAACTCGGCGCCGATGCTGCTGCAGTAAGTTTCGCGCAGGTTGTTGAGCAGCTCGCGCAGGCTCATCGATTCCTTGCCGAAATACGTATTGCTGGCGTTGAAGACGATGTCGAGATCGCTTTCGGAGAAGCCGTAGAACGCGGGGTCGAGGTCTGGCAGGGGCGGACGCTCCTGGCGCTTGAGCGGATCCAGGTCTGCCCAGTGCGAACCGATGTTGCGGTAGGCGGCGATCAGCTGCGTGGCAGCGACGCGCTTGCGCCCCATATCGGAGTCGGCCGAGGCAACAATAGTCTTGATCGGACCCGCCTTGGCGCGCTCTGCGAACGAGGCGACGATGGGAGCGTGGGGGATATCGCGGGCGTTGGAGCCATCGACAGCCGGCACGTTCTGCATCGCGTCGAAGTACGCGCGCCAGTTATCGGGAACCGAGGAGGGATTTTCGAGGTAGGCCTCGTACAGCTCTTCTACATAGGGGGCATTGCCGCCGAAGAGGTACGAATTGCTCTGATACTGCTGCATCATGGGGCGCTCACTATTATCCGGGAATGCCGGAATAAAGCGGGTTCATCAACCTTCCGCGACACGGCTTGACCGGTTAGCGGATTGCAAACAACTCTTTCTGGGCAGCAACTGAAACACATTAAATGCATCATTATGCAAACGGCACCGCAGCGGGTGCCGATCTGTTCAGTCGCCCTGAAAGGGTCAGTTGTGCGTGGAAGGACCTAAGTCTTCACTCGCATAAGAATAGCACGTTTGCCGCGTGAGCCGAGGGAATTTTGCCGTAACGCGCGCGGGCCGATCCGCAGTGTTGCGAAGCGGCCAAGACCACCTCCCGAAGCAGATGACGAAACCCATGCGTTCGATAGCATGGAGCCGGAAACCAAAGGAGCGATCCGTGCATCTCTTGCCACACCCCCTGCGGGCCAGCGCCCGGCCCCGTCAATGATGCCCGCCCCCACCGCCGACGCCGCGGCGTCGGGCGCCGCTTCCGCCACATGGCGCGCGGACCTGGTGGCCGGCCTGGCCATCGCCGGGCTGCTGCTGCCCGAGGCCGTGGCCTATTCCGGCATTGCCGGGCTGCCGCCGCAAGCCGGCGTGATCGCGCTGTTCGCAGGCCTGCTGGTCTACGGCCTGCTTGGCAGCAGCCGCTTTGCGATCGTTTCGGCCACCTCGTCGTCTGCCGCGGTGCTGCTGGCAGCCACCACGGCTGCCGCCGAGGGCGACGCCGGACTGCGCATCGCCCTCGGCGCCGCCGTGATCCTGCTGGCGGGGGTGCTGTTCCTGCTGGCATCGCTGGCGCACCTGGGGGCGATCTCCAACCTGATCGCCAAGCCGGTGCTGCGCGGCTTCGCGCTGGGACTGGCGCTGACCATCGTGCTCAAGCAATGCCCGAAGGTCCTGGACGTGCATCCGGCGCACGGCGACTTCCTGCGCCTGGCCTGGGAACTGCTCGCCAGCTGGCGCCACTGGAACCTGGCAGGCGCGGCGGTGGCACTGGTTGCGCTGGCGCTGCTGCACGTGTTCGCGCGCTGGCGCGCCATGCCGGGCGCGCTACTGGTCATCGCCACCGGCATCATGCTCGACCTCAGCGGCTGGACCCAGGCGCATGGCGTGGCAGCCGTCGGCAACATCGCCCTGCAGTTCTCGGCGCCACGGGTGCCGGAACTGAGCACGGCCGACTGGATGCGGGTGGGCGAACTGGCCGCCGCGCTGGCCCTGATCCTGTACGCCGAGAGCTACGGCTCGATCCGCACCTTTGCCATGCGCCACGGCGACATCGTCTCGCCCAACCGCGACCTGGCAGCGCTGGGGCTGGCCAACCTCGCTTCGGGGTTGTTCCAGGGCATGCCGGTGGGCGCGGGTTTTTCCGGCACCTCGGCTAACGAAGCAGCCGGCGCGCAAAGCCGCCGTGCCGGCTTGATTGCGGGTGCCGTGGTCTTTGCCGCGGTATGCACCCTGCTCCCCTGGATCTCGCACACGCCAGAACCGGTACTCGCGGCCATCGTGATCCGCGCGGTCGGGCACAGCCTAAACCCGGGCAGCCTCAAGCCTTATTTCGACTGGCGGCGCGACCGCCTGGTCGCGGTGACCGCCTTTGCCGGCGTGCTGTTGCTGGGCGTGCTGCATGGGCTGCTGCTGGCAATCGGGGTCAGCCTGGCGATGCTGCTGCAGCGCTTGTCGCGCCCGCAGGTGAGCTGGCTGGGGCGTTGGGCCGATGGCCACGACTTCGTCGACACGGCGCGCCACCCCGAGGCCACCGCGCCCAAGGGACTGCTGATCGCGCGCCCGGAGGTACCGCTTTTCTTCGGCAACGTCGATAGCGTGCTGGGCACCGTGCGCCAGGCGCTGGCGCGCGAGCATCCCCAGTACGGCCTGATACTCAGCCTGGAAGAATCGTCGGACCTCGACGGCACTGCCCTTGAAGCCTTGGGCGAACTGGCGGTGTTCGCGAAGGCCCACGGCATGCCGCTACGGCTCGCGCGGGTCAAGGACGAGGTGCGCGACCTGCTGGCGCATGCGCGCAACCCCGCCCTGCCCGAGGAAATATGGCGCGGCTGGAGCGTGGACGATGCGGTGCGCGAAGCGTTGGCGCAGCCTGCATGAACAGGCCGCGCCGGCACCACCGGGCGGACTAGCCCTGACGCGGTGCGATCAGGTCGACCGCGTCGGTAATCAGTGTGTCCAGCCCCCAAGTCAGCAGTTCCGTCGCGCGCACCGGGTCATTGACGGTATAGCAGGCCACCCGGAAACCGGCCGCATGGGCCGCCTGGATGACCTCGGCGGTAAGCTCGCGATGGTTGGCATCGAGCGCCACGCAGTCCAGCCGGCGCAGCCGCTCCAGCCAGTCGGGCGGCAGCTTGTCCAGCAGCAGCGCGCGCGGCAGGCCAGGCGCGGCCTTGCGGGCCGCTTCCAGCGACTCTTCCGAGAATGACGACAGCAGCGGCAGCACATCGCTGCCGGCCCACAGTGCCTGCGCGTCGAGGGCTACCGCCGCGCCGGTGCGCCATTCCGCGCCGGGCACGGGCTTGATCTCGATATTGACGAAGAAGCCGTTGGCACGGGTATAGCGAGCAATCGCCGCCAGCGTGGGCACTGGTTCGCCGGCATAGGCAGGGCTGTGCCAGCTGCCCGCGTCCAGCATGGCGATCTCGCCCAGCGTCAGCGCATCGGCCCGCCCCTGGCCGTTGGTGGTGCGGTCCAGCGTGGCGTCGTGCAGCAGCACCGGGCGTCCGTCGCCCGACAGCTTCACGTCGAACTCGAACATGCGGTAGCCAAACGATGCCCCGTGGCGGAATGCCGCCAGGGTGTTCTCGGGTGCGAGCTTGCCCGCGCCACGATGGGCGACATGGCGCGGATAGGGCCAGGCGGCTAGGGTCATGTCAGGCCTCGATGCGCTTGCCGGAATCGGCGTCGAAGAAATGCAGGTGCTCGGCCGTGGCCGTGATCGGCAGGCGATCGCCGCTGCGCACAGGCATATTGCTGTCCAGCCGCACCACTACCGGCTGGCCGCCCAGTGTGCCATACGCATAGGAGTCGGCGCCAAGCGCCTCGACCAGGCGGACCTCGATCTCGGCGATCGCCTCATGCGCCGCACACGGCTCGATATGCTCCGGACGCAGGCCGAGCAGCGCGCGCTCGGGCAGGTGCAGGCCCATTGGCAAGTGGCCGAGGGTGGCGGGTACGCCTTGGGCACCCGGCTTCTGCTCCACGCGCATCTGCGCTTCGCCCTGCCCGCCATTGGTCCGCGCCACCGGAACCAGATTCATCGGCGGCGAGCCGATAAAGCTGGCCACGAAGGTACTGGCCGGGCGTGCATAGACTTCCAGCGGCGTGCCGATCTGCTCCACGCGCCCGCCATTGAGCACCATCATGCGGTCCGCCAGCGTCATGGCTTCGACCTGATCGTGGGTCACATACATGCTGGTGGTGCGCAGGCGGCGGTGCAACTCCTTCAACTCCAGGCGCATCTGCACGCGCAGCTTGGCGTCGAGGTTGGACAGCGGCTCGTCGAACAGGAACACGGCAGGCTCACGCACGATCGCGCGGCCCATGGCCACACGCTGGCGCTGGCCGCCCGACAGCGCGCGCGGCTTGCGCTCGAGCAGCGGCGCCAGCTCCAGGATGCCGGCGGCGTGCTTGACGCGCTGCTCGATCTCGCTCTTGTCCATGCCGCGGATCTTCAGCCCGTAGGCCATGTTGTCGTACACGCTCATATGCGGGTAGAGCGCGTAGTTCTGGAACACCATGGCGATGTCCCGCTCGGCGGGCTCGAGGTGATTGACGACCTTGTCGCCAATATGCACCTCGCCACCGCTGATGGCCTCCAGCCCGGCCACCATGCGCAGCAGCGTGGATTTGCCGCAACCCGAGGGGCCGACGATGACGATGAACTCGCCGTCGTTGATTTCCATATCGATGCCGTGCACAACCTTGACGTTGCCGGCGTAAGTCTTCTGTACGTTGCGAAGCGACAGTTTTGCCATTGCTATTCTTTCTCGCTGGGCAAGCGTGGCGGGCACGTCATCCTATGAGCGCCCCGCCCCGCCCGCTTATTTTTCGGTTTCGACCAGGCCCTTGACGAACCACTTCTGCATCAGCACCACCACGATCGCGGGCGGCACCATGGCCAGCATCACGGTGGCCATCACCAGGTTCCAGTCGGTCGCGGCATCCCCGGAGCGGGAGATCATCTGCGTGACCCCCACCACCACCGGCGTCATCGACTTCTGCGTGGTGATCAGGAGCGGCCACAGGTACTGGTTCCAGCCGTAGATGAACTGGATCACAAAGAGCGCCGCGATGCTGGTCTTGGACAGCGGCAGCACCACGTCCTTGAAGAAGCGCAGCGGCCCCGCGCCGTCGATGCGCGCGGCCTCGGCCAGCTCATCCGGAATGGTCAGGAAGAACTGGCGGAACAGGAAGGTCGCGGTTGCCGAGGCGATGATCGGGATGGTCAGGCCGAAGTAGCTGTCCAGCATGCCGAGATCGGACACCACCTTGTAGGTCGGCAGGATCCGCACTTCCACCGGCAGCATCAGCGTGATGAAGATCATCCAGAAGAAGGTCTTGCGCAGCGGGAACTTGAAGTACACCACCGCGAAAGCCGAGATGATCGAGATCGTGATCTTGCCCAGCGCGATGCCCAGCGCCATGATCAAGCTGTTCAACATCATGGTGGAGACAGGCGAGGCGGCATTGCCCACGCCGGCTACCAGCACGGTGCGATAGTTCTCCAGAAAATGGCTGCCCGGCAGCAGCGTCATCGGTGCCTGCAGCACCTCCTCGGCTGTCAGCGTCGAGGCAACAAACGTGACATAGACGGGGAAAGCCACTACCACTACGCCCAGCACCAGCATCAGGTGCGAGAGAAAATCTAGAAAGGGTCGTCGTTCTACCATTTTGCCAATCCTTCAGTACTGCACCTTGCGTTCCACGTAGCGGAACTGCACCACCGTGAGAACAATCACGATCCCCATCAGCACAACCGACTGCGCGGCCGAGCCGCCGATATCGAGTCCGCGGAAGCCATCCTGGTAGACCTTGTAGACCAGCGTATTGGTAGCGTTGACGGGGCCGCCATGGGTCACCGCGTCGATAATGGCAAAGGTGTCGAAGAAGGCGTACACCACGTTGATCACCATCAGGAAGAACGTGGTCGGCGACAGTAACGGGAATATGATCGACCAGAACCGGCGCCAAGGCCCCGCGCCATCGATGGCGGCTGCCTCGATCAGCGATTTAGGGATGCTCTGCAAGCCGGCCAGGAAGAACAGGAAGTTGTAGCTGATCTGCTTCCACGCTGCAATCAGCACCACGAGCAGCATGGCCTGGTTGCTATTGAGCAGGAAGTTCCAGTCCACACCGAACCGATGCAGCGCGTAGGACACCACGCCCAGCGTCGGGTTGAACATGAACATCCACAGCACGCCCGCCACCGCCGGCGCCACGGCATACGGCCAGATCAGCAGCATCTTGTAGCCACTGGCGCCCCGCACCACGCGATCGGCGAAGTAGGCAAGCATCAGCGAGACCGTCAGCCCGACCAGCGTCACCCCGACGGCGAACACCCCCGTGACGCGAAACGAGTTCAGGTACTGCGCATCACTGAACAGATCGCGGAAGTTCTCCAGGCCGACGAACTGGAGATCAATACCGAAGGCATCCTGCCGCAGCACAGACTGGTACAGCGCCTGCCCGGCCGGCCAAAAAAAGAAGATCAGCGTCACCGCCATCTGCGGAAGCACCAGCAGATAAGGCAACCATGAAGATCGGAATACGACCCGTTTTTCCATCACGCATCCAAGCCACCGCTATGCGCGGCGCGTCATCAGTCATAGCCAGTGCGGCGAGGCTGCCGCACAAACCAAAGACGGAGGCACAGCCTCCGCCTCCCAAACACTCAAGAAGCCGCAGCGCTTATTCGCGGACCGTCTTCTGGAAACGCTCCAGCAATTCATTGCCGCGCGCAACCGCCGAATCCAGTGCTTCCTTAGGTTGCTTCTTGCCGGTCCACACCGCTTCGAGTTCTTCGTCGATCACCGTACGGATCTGTGGGAAGTTGCCCAGGCGGATGCCTCGCGACTTGTCGGTGGTCTTGACAATCATCTGCTTGACCGCCACGTCCGCGCCGGGGTTCTTCTCATAGAAGCCCGATTTCTTGGTGAGTTCGTAGGCTGCCGTCGTCACCGGCAGGTAGCCGGTCGACTGGTGCCAGTCGGCCTGCACCTCGGGGCGCGACAGATAGGTGAAGAACTTGGCTACGCCCTTGTATTCCTCGGCCTTCTTGCCGCCCATCACCCACAACGAAGCGCCGCCGATGATGGTGTTTTGCGGAGCGCCCGGCACGCCTTGCTCGTACGGCAGCTGCGCCACGGTGAAATCGAACTTGGCGTTCTTGCGGATATTCGCCAGCGCCGCCGAGGAACCGGTCAGCATCGCGCACTGGCCGGCAATAAACTTCGCCTTCGGCTCGTCCTTGCGGCCGCCATAGACAAAGTAGCCCTTCTGCTGCATGTCGAGCAGGTTGGCAATATGCTTGACGTGCAGCGGCGAATTGAACACCAGGCGCGCGCCCGTGCCACCGAAGCCATTGTTCTCGGTGGCGAACAAGACGTTGTGCCAGGCCGAGAAGCTTTCCAGCTGCACCCACGACTGCCAGTCGGTGGTGTAACCGCAAGAGATGCCGGCAGCCTTGAGCTTGGCGGAATCGGTGGCCACCTCTTGCCAGGTCACGGGCGGCTTGTTCGGATCCAGCCCGGCCTTCTTGAAGGCGTCCTTGTTGTAGTACATCACCGTGGTGGAGCTATTGAACGGGAACGACAGCATCTCACCCTTGTTCGAGGTGTAGTAGCCAGCCACCGCCGGGATGTACATCTTGGCGTCGAACTTCTCGCCAGCGTCCTTCATGACCGTCGCCACCGGCTTGATGGCACCCTTGGCGCTCATCATGGTAGCCGTGCCCACCTCGAATACCTGCAGGATCGCCGGCGCGTTGCCCGAGCGGAAGGCAGCGATGCCCGCGGCCAGCGACTCGTCGTACTGGCCCTTGTAGATCGGTACGATCTTGTAGTCGGACTGGCTGGCATTGAACTGCGTGGCGATCGCGTTCACCTTCTCGTTGAGCGCACCTTCCATCGAATGCCACCACTGGATCTCGACGGCGGCATTGGCCGATCCTGCGCCGGCCAGCATGGCAAAAGCGGCCAGGGTCAACGCGGTACGTTTTACGGTCATGGAAATCTCTCCTGTTCTATCTTGCGGCATTGGACAAAAATCGTCCGACTGTATGCAGTTTTTGTGACAGGCGGATGTTACCCCGCCTTGTTGGATTGGAAAACCGGGCATTTCTACTAAATTACAATAATATGACAACGATTTATCGGCAGCTTGACAGGGTAGAATCTCGCGCTATGCAAGCCATACAAAGCCTTCCCGCCCCGGCGTTGCGCCGGATTCGCGGCGTACTGACCGATATCGACGGCACCATCACCACCGACGGCAGGCTGCCGGCGGCCACCTACCTGGCGCTCGACCGCCTCAAGGCAGCCGGGCTGCACGTGATCCCGGTCACGGGACGCTGCATCGCCTGGGCCGAGATCCTGACGCGGTTATGGCCGGTGGACGCCATCATCGGCGAAAACGGTGCGTTCTACTCCCACCTGCGCGCGGGCAAGCTGGTGACCCGTTACCTGGACGACGCCGCCACCCGAGCCGACAACCTGGCGCGCATCCACGCGCTTGGCAAACGCATCGTGCAAGAGGTGCCAGGCTGCGCGCTGGCCTCGGACCAGGCCTGGCACGCCGCCGACCTGGCCGTCGACCACGCCGAGGACGTCGCGCCCCTGCCGCCCGCCGCGGTCGAGCGCATTGCCGGGCTGATGCGCGAAGCGGGCATGACCGCCACGGTCTCGTCCATTCACGTCAATGGCTGGTTCGGTGATCACGACAAGCTCAGCATGAGCCGTTTGTGCGCCGCGGAATTACTGGGCGCCGACCTGGATGCCGAACGGGAGGAATGGCTGTTTATCGGCGACTCAGCGAACGACGCCAGCATGTTTGCTCATTTCCCGCTGTCGGTCGGGGTGGCCAACATCCGCGACATCCTGCCTCAGCTGCCAGCCAAGCCGGCCTATATCACCGAGGCGGCCTGCGGCGAGGGCTTTGCGGAAATGGCCGAACTTCTGCTGGCCGCGCGCGGCTGACCTGCCAAGAGCGCGCCGACAATAAAAAAACAGCCGGGCAAGCCCGGCTGTTTTTTTATGCGCTGCAACGACGGCCATGACCCGATTCAATCGAAGCCCAGCTCCTGCAGCTTGCGCGTGATGGTATTGCGGCCGATGCCCAGGCGCGTGGCCGCCTCGACGCGGCGCCCGCGGGTAACGCCCAGCGCAGCCTCCAGCACTGCCTTCTCGAAACGCCGCGTCAGCGCATCCATGACTTCCGGCTGGCCGGACTCCAGCATGGCGCGGGCCTCCCCCGCCAGCAGGTGCTCCCAGCCGGCCAGCGCGCTGGCCGCGGCCGAGCGGCCGGCGTAAGCCAGCGCGGTGTCTGGCTCCCCACCCAGGGTGGAAGGCGCGGCGCCGTAGTCGACGGCGTCATGGCCGTCGGCATCGTCCGCCCTGCCCTCTGCCCGGAACTCCGCCTGGCGCGCCGCGCCGGCACCGCCGCCCGGCGCCGTGCCGGTGCCGATCATCTCGGCTGGCATGTCCTTGACCTCGATGGTCTGCGCGGGCGCCATCACGGTCAGCCAGTTGCACAGGTTCTCCAGCTGACGCACGTTGCCAGGGAACGGCAGTGTGCTGACATAGGCCAGGGCCTCGTCCGACATGCGCTTGGGCTCCACGCCCAGTTCCTTGGCACTCTTTTGCAGGAAATGACGCGCCAGCAGCGTGATGTCTTCCGGCCGTTCGCGCAGCGGCGGCAAGCGCAGGCGGATCACGTTGAGGCGGTGGAACAAGTCCTCGCGGAACAGCCCTTCCTTGACGCGCGTTTCCAGGTTCTGGTGGGTGGCGGCAATCACGCGCACGTTGGCGCGCAGCGGATTGTGGCCACCCACGCGGTAGAAGTTGCCATCCGACAGCACACGCAGCAGGCGCGTTTGCAAGTCGAACGGCATGTCGCCGATTTCGTCGAGGAACAGCGTGCCGCCCTCGGCCTGCTCGAAGCGGCCGCGGCGCATGGTCTGCGCGCCGGTAAAGGCGCCTCGCTCATGGCCGAACAGCTCCGACTCCAGCAAGTCCTTCGGAATGGCCGCGGTATTGAGGGCGATAAAGGGCCCGTTGGCGCGCGGGCTGTGCTTGTGCAGCGCTTGCGCCACCAGTTCCTTGCCGGTACCGGACTCGCCGGTGATCAGCACTGTCACGTTCGATTGCGACAGGCGGCCGATGGCGCGGAACACGTCCTGCATGGCCGGCGCCTGGCCGAGGATTTCGGGCGCGTCGACCAGGCGGTCTTCGAGCTCCTCCTCGCGCAGGCTTTCCTGCAGCGCGCGGCGAATCAGCTCGACCGCCTTATCCACATCGAAGGGCTTGGCCAGGTATTCGAAGGCGCCGCCCTGGAAGGCCGCTACCGCGCTATCCAGGTCGGAGTATGCCGTCATCACGATGACGGGCAGCCCCGGATGGCGTGCCTTGAGCGCTTGCAGCAGGTCCAGGCCCGAGCCACCCGGCATGCGGATATCGGAGATCAGGACCTGTGGCTCGTCGTCTTCCAGTGCGGCCAGTACGTCGCGCACGTTGGTGAAGCTGCGTGAGAGCAGGCTTTCGCGGGCGAGGGCCTTCTCAAGAACCCAGCGGATTGATTGATCGTCGTCGACTATCCAGATCGGCTTCATGTGCGTCGCTTGTCTGCTCGGTGTCATTTGGTCTTCCGTGAACCTGGCCGCACACCGCCGGCAAGCCGGTCGGCAGCAATCATTGGGGCAGTTCCAATTGCTGTCGCCGATGCGATCAATGCAGGGGCAGCAGGATACGGAAGTCGGTACAGCCCGGCCGGCTCTCGCATTCGATCAAGCCCTCGTGCTGCTGCACGAAGGTTTGAGCGAGTGTGAGACCGAGGCCGCTACCGCCATCCCTGCCCGACACCAGCGGGTAGAAGATGCGTTCGCGGATATCCTCGGGGATGCCCGGACCGTTATCAATGACATGCAAGTCCAATGCCAGCTTGAACAATCGCTTCGCTATGGTTACCTGGCGGGCCACCCGGGTCCGCAGGATGATCTGCGCATCGCCCCGCGCCACGCGCTCCGCGAGTGCCTGGGCCGCGTTGTGGACGATGTTGAGCACGGCCTGGATCAACTGCTCCATGTCGCCGCGCAGGTCGGGCAGGCTCGCGTCGTAGTCGCGCACGATATCCAGCCCGGAGGGGAATTCGGCCAGCACCACCGAGCGCACGCGCTCCAGCACCTCGTGGATGTTGAGGTCGGACACGATGTGCGGATGGCGGTGCGGCTCCAGCAGGCGGTCCACCAGCGTCTGCAGGCGGTCCGACTCCTTGATGATGACCTGGGTGTACTCCCGCAGCGAACGGTCAGGCAACTCGAACTCGAGCAATTGCGCCGCGCCGCGGATGCCGCCCAGCGGGTTCTTGATCTCATGCGCCAGATTGCGGATGAGCTCCTTGTTGGCCGAGGTCAGGTCGAGGATGCGCTCCTCGCGGTCGCTGCGGACCTTTTGCTCGTTGGGCAGCACTTCCACCAGGACCGTGTCGGCCGTGGCATCCAGCGCGCCGATCACCACGTGCGCGTGCATCGGCTCCTGCAGGGGCGGATGCAGTACCACATCCTGCCTGCGCGCATCGAACTGCCGTGAAATCACGGTCTCGATCATGCTGCCGAGCTCTTCCGAAGCGCCGAACAGGTCTGCCAGCGACAACTCCACCATGGCTTTGCGCGACACCGCGAAGCTGGCCTCGGCGGCGGGATTGGCGTAGACGATGCGCAGGCCGGGCTGGCGCACCAGCAACACGGGGTTGGCGACCACGTCCAGCCCCTGGTGGTAGGACACATCGCCCAATGGCAGCACCATGGCTCCACCCTCGGCCGGCGTGCCAGCCCCGGCCGAAGCCACCTTGCGCGAGACGCTGCGAATCAGGCGACGCATAGTGCTAGTCCTTCAAATTGGAGAGTTCGCGCCGCAGCGAAGCGGCATTGGCCTCGCCACGCGCGATGTCGTCGCGCAGCGTGGCGGTGCGGTCGAGGTACTTCTGGTAGTTACGTTCATTGCCCTGGCGCTCGGGCTGGCCGTTGTTGAACTCGGCGCGCAGCGCGGCCAGCTTGGCCTCCTCGCTTTGCAGCTCCTGCTCAAGCACCGCGCGGCGCTCGCCATCGCGGCTTTTCTGGGTCGCGCTGTCCACGCGCGGAAACGCGGTGGGCGCCATCGCGGGCCCGGCGCCCTTGCCCGCCGAAGGGGCGCTCACGCGCCCGCCCGGCACCGTCGTGACTTCCGGCAGGCTGAGCCGCTTGCAGCCCTTGCCCCCGTTGCCGTTGCGGTATTCAGGCACGCCGTTGGGGCCAGCGCAGACATAGATATCCGACTGCGCCGGGGCCGGCCGGCTCCAGCACACCAGCACAAGCGCCAGCATGGCGCAGGCAGCCGCCGATACGTGCATGGAGGCACTGAACCGGTGCATCGGTCGAAGCGAGGAAAGCGGGAATTCGAGCGCGTCCATTGACATCAGCAGGGATGGTGGGAAAGGAGCCCCATTCTAGCGATCAAACCGGCGAACAAAACAAAAAGGGACAGCCGAGGCCGCCCCTTCCTGGTGCAACTGTTGCCCGGTCACAACCTGGCAACGCCTCGCCTTACAGCGAGTAGTACATATCGAACTCGATCGGGTGCGTCGTCATGCGGAAGCGGGTCACTTCTTCCATCTTCAGCTCGATGTAGGCATCGATCATGGAGTTGGAGAAGACGCCGCCGCGCGTCAGGAACTCGCGGTCGTTGTCGAGGTACTCCAGAGCCTGATCGAGGCTGTTACACACGGTCGGGATCTTTGCATCCTCTTCCGGCGGCAGGTCGTACAGGTTCTTGTCGGCAGCTTCGCCCGGGTGGATCTTGTTCTGCACGCCGTCCAGGCCAGCCATCAGCAGCGCCGAGAAGCCCAGGTACGGGTTCATCAGCGGATCCGGGAAGCGGGTCTCGATACGACGGCCCTTCGGGTTGGCAACGTACGGAATACGGATCGATGCCGAACGGTTGCGAGCCGAGTAAGCCAGCTTGACCGGTGCTTCGAAGCCCGGCACCAGACGCTTGTACGAGTTCGTGCCCGGGTTGGTCAGGGCATTCAGCGCGCGAGCGTGCTTGATGATGCCGCCAATGTAGTACAGCGCGAACTCCGACAGGCCGGCGTAGCCGTTGCCCGCGAACAGGTTCTGGCCATCCTTCCATACGGACTGGTGCACGTGCATGCCCGAACCGTTGTCGCCAACGACCGGCTTCGGCATGAAGGTGGCGGTCTTGCCGTAGGTGTGGGCGACGTTCTGGATCACGTACTTTTGCAGCTGGGTCCAGTCGGCGCGCTGCACCAGCGTGCTAAAGCGGGTGCCAATTTCGTTCTGGCCCTGGCCGGCGACTTCGTGGTGGTGCACTTCCACGGGGATGCCCAGCGATTCCAGAATCAGGCACATTTCCGAACGGATGTCCTGGAACGTATCGATCGGGGCAACGGGGAAGTAGCCGCCCTTCTTGCCCGGACGGTGACCGCTGTTGCCGTGCTCGAATTCCTTGCCCGACGACCACGGTGCTTCTTCCGAGTTGATCTTGACGGAGCAACCCTGCATGTCGATGTTCCAGGTCACGCCGTCGAAGATGAAGAACTCGGGTTCCGGGCCAAAGTAGGCGGTGTCGCCCAGGCCGGTGCTCTTCAGGTAAGCCTCGGCGCGCTTGGCGATGGAACGCGGGTCGCGGTCGTAGCCCTTGCCATCCGACGGCTCAACCACGTCGCAGGTCAGGATCAGGGTCGGTTCTTCGTAAAACGGATCGACGTTAGCGGTATTCGGATCCGGCATCAGCAGCATGTCCGAAGCCTCGATACCCTTCCAGCCGGCGATCGACGAACCGTCGAAAGCGTGGCCGCTTTCAAACTTGTCTTCATCGAAGTGCGACACGGGTACCGACACGTGCTGCTCTTTGCCTTTGGTATCGGTGAAACGGAAGTCGACGAACTTGACGTCGTTTTCCTTCACAAGCTTCATCACATCTGCAACGCTGTGGGCCATGCCTATCTCCTGGAAATTCGGCTGAATCTAGAAAAGCCATTCTTGCGTCGATCCCCGCTGTGCAACGCATCAAAGACGTTTGCATCAATACAAAGATCGGCCACGAAAGGGACGAGGAATGTTAGCAGAAAGCATGCCAAGGCAACCCCCTAGTTACCCCTGCGTTCCCGAAAAAAGTGCAGCCAGACGGCGCGATACGGGGGCCCAGGCGCGTTTCGGGTGCCGCATATGGCATACGCATAAATCCGTTTGGCTTCCGCCTCATTCCGGGAACGCCAGCGGCTCTCCCCGCCCTCCATGAAAATCACCAAAAACGTGCATACGCACGCCTCATTGCCCAATTTTGGTGCCTACGCACCAGATTAGAACATTTTGGTGCAAAGCGAATGCCGTTGCCTGCTTGCGGTGCAAGATCCTGCTACCAAGGTACCCGCAGCGCGCGACCAAGCCGGCGCAACTCCGGCACAACCGATGCCGCTAGCTGCCGTTCGCATCCAAAGGCCGCCGGCGAGCACGCCCGCCGCGCTAGAATATCCCGCAGCCTCTGCCAGATGCCATTTCACCCACCGATTTTGTCACCCAGATGACCACCCGAGACGATCTACTCCAAGCGGCGCGTGAGCGCCAGCAGCAAAACCAACTGCCGTACTTCGGCGCCCTCTCCCCGCAGGAAGCCTTTGCACTGCTGCAGGGCGACCCGACCGCCGTGATGGTGGACGTGCGCACGCAAGCTGAGCTCGACTGGATCGGCGGGCCGGACCTGCCGGAAGCCCAATCGGCGCATGTGGAATGGAGCAGCTATCCGGGCGGCGCGCAGAACGCCGCCTTTATCGCGCAGCTCAAGGCTCGCGTGCGCGCGGATGTGCCCGTGCTGTTCCTGTGCCGCAGTGCGGCACGCTCCAAGCACGCCGCCCGCGTCGCCACGGAAGCCGGCTATCAGTTCGCCATGGACGTGCTGGAAGGCTTCGAAGGCGCTCGCGATGAACAGCACCACCGCAAGACGGTGGAAGGCTGGTGCTTCCGCGGCCTGCCCTGGCACGGCGCCTGAAGCTCGGGAACGCGTAAATCGCGCAAAAAAAGCAAAACGGGACAGCATGGCTGTCCCGTTTTTTCATTGCACCGGCCACGCCCGCCACCACGGCTCAGTCCCCTGCCGGATCTCCCGGGCGCCGCGCCGCCACCTCCACCAGCTCGAAGCCCATCGCCTGCACGCCTTCGCGCAGCATGGCATAGGCTGGCTCGACCAGGTCGGCCAATCCCTTTACACCCAGGTCGATGTGGCGGCGCGCATAGAGCTCGCCGCGCTTGGCGTCGCCCACTGACGGCAGGCTGAACACGCGGACGCCCTCGAAGGCGGCCTCGACCCGCTCCATCAGCGGCGTCAGCGTGGATTCCGGCGCCTCGAACACCAGGAACGACCGCTCCACTTGCACCGCCTGATGGAACAGGTGGGAATAGTAGGTATCCAGCACCCATTCCATCATCGGCCACGCCATGACCGGGAAGCCAGGCATGAAATGATGGTCCGCCACGGAAAAACCCGGGATGCGGTTGTAGCTGTTCGGGATGATGCGCGCCCCGGCGGGGAATTCGCCCATCTTGAAGCGATGCTGGTTCTCCGGCAGGTTCAGGTCGGCCTTGGCGGGATCGCCCGCCGCGGTCTCCGCGATCCGCAAGGCGATCTGCTCGCGGGCGTCCGGATGCAGTTCCAGCGGCACGCCGAGCGCGGCCGCGGCGCACTGCCGGGTGTGGTCATCGGGCGTGGCGCCGATGCCGCCGGTGCAGAACACCACATCATTGCCCGCGAACGTGCGGCGCAGTGTGGCGGTGATGCGCGCGCGCTCGTCGCCCACGTACTCCGCCCAGTCCAGCGCCAGCCCGCGCGCCGCCAGCAGTTCGATGGCACGGCGCATATGCTTGTCTTCGCGCCGCCCCGACAGAATCTCGTCACCAATGACGATCAGGCCGAAACCCATGATGCCCTCGCTTCAGGATTGTTCAATGCGCCGTACATCGGACGGCGCCAGGTCGATAACGTCCACCACCGGCGCCGCCGCGGCTGCCGCGGCAGCGCGCTCGGCGCGCAATTGCTCCAGCGCGCGCAGGCAGAAATGGCCAAACCACAGTGCCGAGAAAATAAAGATCAGCACATACAGCCACAGCGTGCCCGCGAGCACGAACGGGAACAGGAAAATCAGCGCCGCCGAAGCCACCCAGATCAGCGTCGGCGCCGAGCCCAGCAGGCCCACTGCCACGCCGATGGAGAGCAACGCCATGCGATGGCGCTTCATCAGCGTCTTGCGCTCCTCTGGCGTGGCATGCTGCGCGAGCGCGTCGTAGGTCATCACGCGATAGGTCAGCCAGCCCCACAGCACGGGTGGGATCAAGGCAAAGAAAGGCGGGATCAGCCACAGCGGCAGCGTCACCAGCGCCAGCAACAGGAACACCATGGTGCTGCCCAGCGCCTGAAACACGCTGCCCACCATGCTGCCACCCTTGGCCTTCACCAGGTCCGGATAGCTGCGCTCCAGGTGCCGCACCGCGGCTGGCACCGAGAACAAGCTGATAAACACCAGCATGGAGGCAATCACCAGCGGGATCATCAGCGCTATCACGAACAGCGGCGCCACCACCGTGCGCAAGGACTGCAGGCCGAACCAGTCGAGCGCGCCGTAGATCCAGCTGGTCAGCACCGACGTCTCGAGCACGCCGCGCGCGGCCGTCATGATCGGCTCCCACCCCCACAGCAGCAGGCCACCCCACAGCCCGGTGGCGAGCAGGAAAGGAATGACGGTAAGCATCAGCATGCGCGGATGCAACTGGCTGATCAGGGCACGGCCTAGCGCGCGAAAAATATCGTTCATGCAGTAAATTGGGGTTCCACAAAGGCGGGGATAACTAGACTAGCACACGTCATAAGTGCCGCGGGGGACGCGTGCGCCGCTAGCGCAAGACGGCAGGGCGCGGGGCGCGCACCTTGCGAGGAAATACGCGCTCACGGGGCTGCCACGGCAGGCGCCCCGCCGCTTCAGCCGAGCCGCAACAGGCGCTTGATCCCGTACCACTGCTGGGACAGGAAGCCAGCGCCGTAGTCGCGCCCCTTGCCTGCCGGTGGCGGCATCTGGTCGCGCACACCGGTGGGGTAGTAGGCGTCGGTGAACACGGCGGTGCGGAACAACATGTCCCACCACGGAAAGATCACCCCATAGTTGCATCCGCCCAGCTTGGTGGGCCGGCCGATGGCTTCGTGGCCGACGCCAACCGCATGGTGGGTGCGGTGAAAGCGCGGTGAGACCAGCAGCCGCTCGCCCAATGTGCCAAAGTGCAGGCGCAGGTTGGCATGCTGCAGGCTCTGCAGCAGTTGCGACAGCGCCACCAGCAGCACGTACTGGGAAGGCTCCACGCCCACCGCGAGCGCCGCCACCGCAAACACCACGTCGCGCAGCATGTCGTCGAGCAGGTGGTTGCGGTTATCGCTCCATAGCGTCATCTGGCGCTGGCTGTGATGCAGCGAATGCAGGCTCCACCACCAGCGGTAGGTATGCGAGAGGCGGTGGTACCAGTAGTCGAGCAGGTCGAACAGCAGCAGGTAGATAAAGAAGCTGACCAGCGGGATCGACGTCACCGCCGGCCACCAGTCTTCCACATTGACCCGCTGCCAGCCGAGCAGGCGCAGATGCCCTTCCACACCGTCCATCAGCGGACCGAGCAGGAAGAACATGGCCAGCCGGAACAGGCCGAGGCGATGCACGACGGTGTAGAGGATGTCGGTGCGAATGGCGGCGCGGTCGGTCACGGCTTCGACCGGGCGCAGCTTTTCCAGCGGCCCGAGGATCAGCACCATCACCACGATCTGCACCAGCCCGACCAGCAGCCATTCGGTGCCGGTGAAGGCGTCCTCGGCATAGCCGCCCAGCCCAAGCTGGTAGACCACCGGCAGGATCACGTCCTGGAACAGCGTGGCTTCAATCTGGCCGATCCAGCCGTTGAGCAGGTCGAGCATCAGCGGCTCCCGGCTGGTTGTCCGGCCACCGTGGCGGACTGCCCGCGCTGCCAGTCGCGATAGGCGGGATGCTCGCGCAACGTGGCAAAGCAGAAACCCTTGCGCTCCAGGCCGCTGATCAGCGGCTCGAGCACGCCGGGCGCCCAGGGGTCCTTGCGCGACCAGATCCCGAGGTGCGCCATGGCGATGTCGCCATCGCGCAGGCCGCTCAATGCGCGCTCCAGCAGCGCCTTGTTCGGGAAACGCTCGGACGAAAGCTCGTCACCCAGGAAGCCGGCTGGCGCCCAGGCCACGTGCTTGAACCCGCATTGCTCGGCCCATTGCAGCGTCTGCGGCGCGGTATGGCCGCCCGGCGCCCGCCACAGCGGCGACATGGTCGCGCCGCTGAGGTGCTTCAGCGCCTGCGCGCTGCGGTTCAGCTCGCTGCAAAAGCTTTGCTGGTCCATCACCACGTCCTGCCCCGCATGCGCGCCGAACTGCGGCCGCATGGTGACCTTGCCGTCGCGTACGCCGCGCAGGTAGACATGATCGAACGTGTGGCTGCCAAAAACATGGCCATCGGCGGCCAGCGTCTTCCAGTACGCCGCCCAGCCCGGGTCGAGCGAGCTGTCCTTGTTGATGGTGGGTTCGTTGGCGAGGAAGAACGTGGCCTTGATATGGTGCCGGCGCAGCGTATCGGCGATCAGCGCCGCCTGGCTCATGCTGCCGGTGTCGAAGGTCAGGTAGAGCGTGCCGGCGCGGCAGGCCTGGGGCGCGCCGGCAGGCACCGGGCCCGCCGAACTGGCCGGCCCGGCGGCCAGCGCCAGTCCGGTGGCTGCAAGCCCGGCAGCCACCGCGCGGACCAAAGCGCGGGGCAACCGGGGCTGCGAATGCTTGCTCATGATGCCTGTCCTGATTTCCTGTGACTGCATTGGAGTGGCGGCGGCCATACTAGTTCGATGCCGCGCCCGCCATGGCGTTCCCGGACGGGCGCCCTCTCTCAATAAAGCGGTGCGCGGGTACGGAAATAAATGCCGTGCGGCGAGCGGCCCACGCGGATGGTCTTGACCAGCTTGCGGCTGGCCACGTCGATCAGGCCCACCGAACGCGCCCAGCGGAAGCTCACCCACAAGGTCTTGCCGTCGGCGGTCAGCTCCATGTCATCGGGGCCAGCCGGCAGGCCGGTGATGTCGCCAACCTTGGTCAGGGTCTGCTGGTCGATGATGCTGATGGTGCCGGAGACCCGGTTGGACAAGAACAGATGGCGCTTGTCGCCCACCGCGCGGAAATTGTGCGCGCCCTTGCCGGTCTGGATCTGCTTGACCACGGTGCGGGTATGCCAGTCGATCACGGCGACATAGTCGGCACCGGTCATGCCCACCAGCAGGTATTTCTGGTCCGGCGTAACCCACACGCCCGCCGGCGCCGAACCGGCGTTCATGCGCCACATCACGGTCTGCGTGGGCAGGTCGATGGCGACCACTTCGTTGGAGTCCTGCAGCGTGACGAAGGCAACACGGCTGTCGGCGGTAAAGGCGATATGGCTCGGCGTCTTGGCCAGTGGCAGTTGCTT
Organism: Cupriavidus sp. GW822-FHT03E04; assembly: GCF_058801495.1. NCBI lineage: Bacteria > Pseudomonadati > Pseudomonadota > Betaproteobacteria > Burkholderiales > Burkholderiaceae > Cupriavidus > Cupriavidus sp. GW822-FHT03E04. The sequence goes on along the minus strand of NZ_JBXANI010000013.1, from coordinate 213,738 downwards.
GGCGATCTTGAGCGCCTTGCCGTCCCAGCGATACACGTCGACGCGATCAAGGCGGTTGCCCGTGGTCAGGAACCACTTCTGGTCGGGCGAGAAGCCGATCTGGTAGGGATCGTCGATATTGGCCACGCGCTGCTGGACCTTGCCGGTAACCGGGTCGAGGAACACGAGGTCGTTGCCGACCGCATTGGCAACGATCAGCGATTTGTCGTCGGGCGTGGCGATCAAGTGGTGCGGCTCCTTCCCGACCGGGAACGTCTCCAGCACCTTCTGGGTGTCCTTGTCGATCAAGGTGACGGTAGCATCACCCGAATTGAGCACCACCACCACTTCCGCCAACGCCGGCGCCGCTACCATCCCCAGGGCCAGGGTGCCGATGGCGGCAAACCCGGAAACTACACGACGCAATGCGAGCATAAGACTGTTAAACAATGACTTAATCGACCATTCTAACGTTTTCGGACTGTGATCCGATGACGAAGCGCAACAAACTAACATTTGGTCACAATCTCCGCGCGGGCTAGCGTTCGCGCGAAAGGCCGGCAACCCTGGTTTCAGCGCTGCATCGCTTCCCACACCTTTTGCAGACGCTTGACCGACATCGGCACAGGCGTGCGCAACTCCTGCGCGAACAGCGCCACACGGAGTTCTTCCAGCATCCAGCGGAACTCGTCCAGGCGCGCGTCTTCCACGCCCCGCCCCTGCTGCCGCAACTGCGTCTCGGCCCGCTGCCATTGCTGCAGCAGCGGCGTGATTTCCTGCAACCGCTGGGTGTCGCGCGCGGGATCGCCCTTGATCTTGTCGATGCGCATGGCGATGCCCTTCAGGTAGCGCGGGAAATGCACCAGTTGCAGGTAAGGCGTATCGGCCACAAAGTGCTTGCCCATCAGCCGCGTCAGCTGCGCCTGCATGTCGGCGTGCGCCGCGGCGAACGGCTTGGCCTGGATCAGCTTGCGCGGCAGCGTCGCGTACTCGGCCAGCACTGCCCCTACCAGCCGGGCAATCTCCTGCGCCAGCAGGCTCAGGCGCGAGCGCCCTTCTTCCTTGCGGGCGGCGAACTCAGCCTCGTTGCGCGGCAGCGGCGCCTGCAGGCAGGCCCGCTCCAGCGCCAGCATCACGATCTGGTCGCGCAACATTTCCTGCGTGCCCAGCGTCATGTACTGCATCGCCATCTGCTGCATGCCGGGGATGTTCTTCTCCAGGAACTTCACCTGCTCGCGCAACTGCAACGCAAACAGGCGGCGTAGCCCGGCTTGATGGATGCGCGCAGCTTCCTGCGGATCGTCGAACACCTCCACGTCGCAATGCGTGGCGTGGTCGACCAGCGCAGGATAGCCGTACAGCGTCTGGTTGCCCTTGCGGACCTCCAGCAGCTCGGGCAGTTCGCCGAAGGACCAGCTGGTCAGGTTTTCGTATTGCCCCGCCTCGGCCGCCGGCACATCGCGCGCGGCGATGTTCTGGAACGACTGCTGCGCCTGCCCGCCAAACTCGGCGCGCAACTGCGCCAGGTTGCGGCCCATGTCCAGTTGCCGGCCGTGCTCGTCCACCACCTTGAAGTTCATGGCGTGGTGGGCGGGCAAGGTTTCCAGCTTGAAGTCGGCGCGCTTGACCATGGTGCCGGTCTGCTCGCGGATGTCGGCAATCAGCACATCCAGCAACTCGCCCTCGCCAAAGGCATTGCGATCGACGAAGCCCGCCGCGTAATCCGGCAGCGGCACGCAATGGCGGCGCAGCTTCTGCGGCAGCGACTTGAGCAGCAGGTGCACCTTCTCCTTGACCATGCCCGGCACCAGCCAGTCCGCACGCTCCTGGCGCACCTGGTTGAGCGCATACAGCGGCACCGTCAGCGTCACGCCGTCGCGATGGCTGCCGGGCTCGAAGTGGTACGTCAGCGACATATCCACGCCCGCCACCGGCATCAGCTTGGGGAACAGGTCCGTGGTGATGCCGGCCGCCTCGTGGCGCATCAGCTCCTCGCGGTTCAGGTAAAGCAGCTTGCGCTCGCGCGCGCTCTCGGCCTGGTACCACTGCTCGAAGGTGGCCTGCTGGTGAATCTCGGCGGGGATCAGGCGATCGTAGAACGCGAAGATCAGCTCATCGTCGACCAGAACGTCCTGGCGGCGCGCCTTGTGCTCCAGGTTTTCGATCTCGCGCGTCAAGCGCTGGTTATGGGCGAAGAACGGCAGCTTGGTATCGAACTCGCCTTCCACCAGCCCGCGGCGGATAAACAGCTCGCGCGCCTCGGCCGGGTTCATCGGCCCGTAGTGCACGCGCCGGTGCTGGTAGACCACCAGCCCATACAGCGTGGCGCGCTCCATTGCCATCACCTGGCCGGATTTCTTCTCCCAATGCGGATCGCTCCAGCTGACGCGGAGCAAATGGCGGCCGACCTGCTCCAGCCATTCCGGCTCGATCTTGGCCAGCGTGCGCGCAAACAGCCGGCTGGTTTCGATCAGCTCGGCGCCGATGATCCAGCGGCCGACCTTGCGCGCGATCAGCGAGCCGGGCCACAGGTGGAACTTGATGCCGCGCGCGCCCAGGTACTCGCGCCCGCGGCCGTCGGCGTCTTCAATCTTGCAACCTACGTTGCCGAGCAACCCCGTGAGCAGCGCCTTATGCACCTGCTCATAGGTGGGCTCGCTCTCGTTGAGCTTCCAGCCCTGCTCGGTGACGGTAGTCAGCAGCTGCGAATGCACGTCGCGCCATTCGCGCAGGCGCACATGCGACAGGAAACTGGCGCGGCACTGGTCCTGCAGCTGGCGGTTGGTCTTCTTGTGCGCCACCGCGTCCTCGAACCACTTCCACATCTTGACCCAGCCCAGGAACTCGGAGCGTTCGTCCATGAACTTGCGGTGGGCCTGGTCGGCGGCTTCCTGCGCCTCCTGCGGACGATCGCGCGGATCCTGCACCGACAGCGCGCTGGCGATGATCAGCACCTCGCGCAGGCAATGGTGCTCGCGCGCGGCCAGCGTCATGCGGGCCACGCGGGGGTCCAGCGGCAGGCGGGCCAGCTGGCGGCCGACCTGGGTCAGCGCGTTGGCGTCGTCGCCCACGCTTTCCACCGCGCCCAGCTCCTGCAACAGCTGGTAGCCGTCGGCAATGGCGCGGCCCAGCGGCGGCTCGATAAAGGGGAATTCCTCGATCGCCGTCAGCTTCAGCGCCTTCATGCGCAAGATCACCGCGGCCAGCGACGAGCGCAGGATCTCCGGATCGGTAAAGCGCGCCCGGCTGACGAAATCGGCCTCCTCGTACAACCGGATACACACGCCGTCGGCCACCCGGCCGCAACGCCCGGCACGCTGGTTGGCGGCGGCCTGCGAGATCGCCTCGATCTGCAACTGCTCGACCTTGTTGCGGTAGGAATAGCGCTTGACCCGCGCCATCCCGGTATCCACCACATAGCGGATGCCCGGCACGGTCAGCGAGGTTTCTGCCACGTTGGTGGCCAGCACGATGCGCCGCGCGTTGGAAGGCCGGAACACCCGTTCCTGCTCCTGCACCGACAAGCGCGCGAACAGCGGCAGGATCTCGGTATGCGGCGGATGGTGCTTGCGCAGCGCCTCGGCAGCCTCGCGAATTTCGCGCTCGCCGGGCAGGAACACCAGCACATCGCCCGGGCCGAGGCGGCACAGTTCGTCCACCGCCTCGACGATGCCGTCGAACAGGTCGCGATCTTTCGATTGCGCGGACTTGGGCGCGCCCTCGCCGGGCGCCGGCTTGTCCTTCTCGATCGGCCGGTAGCGGATCTCCACCGGATACAGGCGCCCGCTGACCTCGATCACCGGCGCGGGCTTGCCGCCCTGCGCAAAGTGCTCGGCAAAGCGATTGGCGTCGATGGTGGCCGAGGTGATGACCAGCTTGAGGTCTGGCCGCTTTGGCAGGATCTCCTTCAGGTAGCCGATCAGGAAATCGATATTGAGGCTGCGTTCGTGCGCCTCGTCGATGATGATGGTGTCGTAGGCGCGCAGCAACGGATCGTTCTGCGTCTCGGCCAGCAAGATGCCGTCGGTCATCAGCTTGACCGACGCGCCCGCCGACATGGTGTCGTTGAAACGCACCTGGTAGCCCACGTGCTCGCCGAGCGGCGTGCCGATCTCCTGCGCGATGCGCTTGGCCGTGGAGGTGGCGGCAATCCGGCGTGGCTGCGTGTGGCCGATCAGGCCGCCGGTGCCGTCGGCACCCGGACCGCGCCCGATCGACAGGCAGATCTTGGGCAACTGGGTGGTTTTGCCGGAGCCGGTCTCGCCGGAGACGATCACCACCTGGTTGGCCAGCAGCGCCTGTGCGATCTCCTCGCGGCGGCCGGATACCGGCAGCGCCTCGGGGAAGGTGATGGGCGGGAGCAGGTTGGCCTGGCGCACCGGGCGGCGTGCCTCGCGGGGCGGGCGTTCGGTGCGCTCGGTGCGCTCCGGGCGAGGCGGCCGGGGAGGCCGGGGCGTGCCGTTTGCCGGCTGCGGCCTGGCTTGCCGGGCCTGGCCCGGCTGCCGAGGTTGGCGTTCGGCCGGCGGGCCGGCGGCCGGCGTGGTGGACACGGCCGGCGCGCGCGCCGGCCTGGCGACAGGCTGGACAGCAGGCTGGGCTGGCGAGGGGGCGGCCTTGGGCGCGGGGCGGCCGGCATCGGTTTTCCGATCCGGCGACAAAGGTTTGGCGGGGCGTTGTGCTGACATTGGCCGGGATTATAATCCGCGGCATGAATGCAAGAACCGACACGCCAGCCGACGCGCCCGCGCCGTCCGAAATGGACGAGCCCCTGCCCGTCACCGCCCCTTCCACGCTGCCCGCGCACGCTACCGGCGCCGACCCCGTCGAGCGTGGCGCCCCCGACCACCAGCAGTTCGTCGACTGGCTGCGAGCGGTTGCGCCCTATATCCACGCCTTCCGCGGCAAGACCTTCGTGATCGCCTTCGGCGGTGAGCTGGTCAAGGCCAACATCCTTAACGCCCTGGTCAATGACGTGGCCCTGCTGCACGCCATGGGCATGCAGATCGTGCTGGTGCACGGCTCGCGCCCGCAGGTGGAAGAGCAGCTGGCTCTGCGCCATGTCGAGTCGCAATTCGCCGACGGCGTGCGCGTGACCGACAACGCGGCGCTGGAGTGCGCCAAGGAAGCCGCCGGCGAACTGCGCCTGGATATCGAGGCCGCCTTCAGCCAAGGCTTGCCTAACACGCCCATGGCTGGCGCCCAGCTGTCGGTGATCTCCGGCAACTTCGTCACCGCCCGCCCGCTCGGCATCGTCGACGGCGTGGATTACCAGCACACCGGGCTGGTGCGCAAGATCGACGGCGAGTCGGTTCGCATGTCGCTGTCGCACGGCAAGATCGTGCTGCTCTCGCCGCTTGGCTTCTCGCCCACAGGCCAGGCCTTCAACCTGTCGATGGAAGACGTGGCCAGCGCTACCGCCATCGCCCTGAAGGCCGACAAGCTGGTATTCATCACCGAAGTGCCAGGCGTGCAGGACCCCGTTGGCAAGCTGATGCCGGAAATGTCGCTGCGCACCGCCATCGAGCGGCTGCAGAACAACCACCTGCCGCCCGATGTCTCCTACTACCTGGAACACCTGGTCAAGGCGCTCAAGGGCGGCGTGCCGCGCGCCCACCTGATCCCCTTCCAGCTGGACGGCTCGGTGCTGCTGGAGCTGTTCCTGCACGACGGCGTCGGCACCATGATCTCCGACACCGACCTGGAAAGCCTGCGCGAAGCCACGCTGGACGACGTCGGCGGCATCCTGCAGCTGATCGCCCCGCTGGAGCAGGACGGCACGCTGGTGCCACGCGGGCGCCACCTGATCGAGCGCGACATCGCCAACTTCTCGGTGATCGAGCACGATGGCGTGCTGTTCGGCTGCGCCGCGCTCTACCCCTACCCGCGCGAAGGCATGGCCGAGATGGCCTGCCTGACTGTGTCATCCGAAGCCCAGGGCACCGGCGACGGCGAGCGCCTGCTCAAGCGCATCGAGCGCCGCGCCCGCAGCCTCGGCCTTGACCGCCTGTTCGTGCTCACTACCCGCACGGAGCACTGGTTCCTCAAGCGCGGCTTTGTCCACGCCACCGTGGACGACCTGCCGGAAGACAAGCGCAAGCTCTACAACTGGCAGCGCAAGTCGATGGTGCTGATGAAGAAACTGTGACGGCGGTGGGGGTAGCCTGAAGGCCGGCCCCCGCTTCGTTACAATAGCGGCACCGCAACGGTCGGCCCCTCGCCGCGCCGGCTACATCACACGACAACAAGGAGTTCCCATGGCCCGCATGGTTCAATGCGTCAAGCTCAACAAAGAAGCCGAAGGGCTAGACCTGCCGCCGCTGCCGGGCGAACTTGGCAAGAAGATCTGGCAAAGCGTGTCGAAGGAAGCCTGGGCCGGCTGGCTCAAGCACCAGACCATGCTGATCAACGAAAACCGCCTGAACATGGCCGACACCCGCGCTCGCCAGTACCTGCTCAAGCAGACCGAGAAGTACTTCTTCGGCGAAGGCGCGGACCAGGCACAGGGCTACGTGCCGCCGCCGGCTGCCTGATCTGGCTGAGCGCGGCTTGGCGCCGCGCGGTGGAAAACAAAAAGGGTGCCTGTTACGGCACCCTTTTTCATGTAACGATCCTCCAACGGGACCGGCAAACTCAATAATCGCTGCGCTTCACGCCCTCTGGCGTGCCCAGCAACAGTACGTCCGCGCCGCGCAGGGCAAACAGCCCCACCGTGACCACGCCCGGCATGTGATTGATGGCTTCTTCCATCGACTTCGGATTGTTGATCTTCAGGCCTGCCACATCCAGGATCACATTGCCGTTGTCGGTCTTGAAGATACCGCCTTCCTTGGTCATGCGCAGGCGCGGCTGGCCGCCAAATGCGGCCAGTTGGCGTGCGACCGCGGCGCGTGCCATCGGAATCACTTCCACCGGCAGGGGAAACGCGCCCATCACATCCACCAGCTTGCTGCCGTCGGCGATGCAGACAAAGCGCTTGGCCACCGAGGCCACGATCTTCTCGCGCGTCAGCGCGCCGCCGCCGCCCTTGATCATGGCGCCGCTGGCATCGATCTCGTCCGCGCCGTCGACATACACGGGGATCTCGTCGACCTCATTCAGGTCCAAGACCTGGAAGCCGTGCTGCTGCAGGCGGCGCGTGGACGCCTCCGAGCTGGAGACCGCGCCGGAAAAGCGTTCCTTGAACGCCGCCACCGCATCGATAAAGAGGTTGGCCGTGGAGCCCGTGCCCACGCCCAGCACCGCGCCCGCCGGCACTACCTCTTTGACATAGTCGGCCGCGGCTTGCGCCACCAGCGCCTTGAGTTCATCCTGTGTCATGACAACAGCCCATCTGCTTTGGGGGAAACCGCATAGTGTACCGGAATGCCGTGACATCCCCGGCGTAGGCGCGAGCCGACGGTACAATGACCCGAGGCATGCATCAGCGCGGCGCCCGGGGCCTGCCGTTTTGGTCCTGCGCCATCACCAACCCTTAAAAGCAACTCACTGACCATGAACCAGCTCGATCAGCTCAAGCAGTTCACCACCGTGGTGGCGGACACCGGCGATTTCCAGGTGATGAAGCAGTACACGCCGCAGGACGCCACCACCAATCCTTCCCTGATTCTGAAGGCCGTCCAGAAGGCCGAGTACCGTCCCCTGCTGGAAAAGGCCGTGCGCGGCAATGAAGGCACCGACGCCGTGATGGACGCCCTGCTGATCGCCTTTGGCTGCGAGATCCTGGCCATCGTGCCGGGCCGTGTGTCAACCGAGGTCGACGCCCGCCTGTCCTTCAACACTGAAGCCACACTGGCCAAGGCCCGCCACCTGATCTCGCTGTATGAGCAGCGCGGCGTGGCCCGCGAGCGCGTGCTGATCAAGATCGCCTCCACCTGGGAAGGTATCCGCGCAGCTGAAGTGCTGCAGCGAGAAGGCATCAACTGCAACATGACGCTGCTGTTCTCGCTGGCCCAGGCCGTTGCCTGCGCCGAGGCCGGCGCGCAACTGATCTCGCCCTTCGTTGGCCGCATCCTGGACTGGCACAAGAAGCAAGCCGGCGACAAATGGGACACTGCCGCCAACGCGGCCGACAACGATCCCGGCGTGCGTTCCGTGCGCCAGATCTACGACTACTACAAGAAGTTCGGCCACCCCACCGAAGTGATGGGTGCCAGCTTCCGCAGCACCGAGCAGATCCTGGCGCTGGCCGGCTGCGATCTGCTCACCATCAGCCCGGACCTGCTGGAGAAGCTGGCCGCCAGCGAAGGCACCGTGGAGCGCAAGCTGTCGGTCGACCAGGCGCAGGCCGGCAATATCGCCCGCATCGAGTGCGGTGAGGCGGCTTTCCGCTGGCAGCTCAATGAAGACGCGATGGCGACGGAAAAGCTGGCAGAGGGGATCCGCGCATTTGCGGCGGATGCGGTCAAGCTGGAGGCGTTGATTACGGCTTGAGAGGGGGGAATTGAGAGGGAGAAAACAGAAGCCGCCCGGGAATCCAGGCGGCGAGCCGGTTCAAGCTGGTGTCGCGCTCACACCGTCCCACAGCAAAGGCAAGACCACCCCGGCCGGTCCGCGCAGCACCAGATCGGCGGTCTGGTCCAGCGCCGAAGGCTCGGGATTGACCACGATGACATGCGCGCCATGGTCCTTGGCAGCGCCGGGCAAGCCGGCTGCCGGATAGACCAGCCCGGAGGTGCCCACCACGATGCACAGATCGCACTGCTCGGCCGCGTGCTCGGCGCGATAGCGGGCCACGCGCGGCAGTTCCTCGCCGAACCACACCACGCCGGGGCGCATCATGGCATTGCAAAGGGAGCAGCGCGGCGGCATGCCCGGCACGGCGGTCGCCGGGTCGCAACGGCCGCAGCCGTCAAGCCACTTGTTGGCGAACAGGTTGCCGTGCAGCTCGATCACCTCGCGGCTGCCGGCGCGCTGATGCAGGCCATCCACGTTTTGCGTGACCAGGGTCACGGCCTTCTGCGCGGCGAGCGCCACCAGGGCGATATGCGCTGGGTTGGGATCGGTGGCCGCCACCAGCTCGCGCCGGTGCAGGTACCACTCCCAGACCAGCGCGGGCTGTCGCCGGTAGGCGTCTTCCTGGGCCAGCTCCTCGGGATTGAAGCGCGACCACAAGCCGGTCATGGCATCGCGGAACGTGGGCACGCCGGACTCGGCGGATACGCCCGCGCCGGTGAGCACCATGATATTGGTGGCTTCGCCGATCAGGCGGCGCGATGCCGCGAGCGCCTGCGCGTCGATGTACGCCGTCATGGATGCCGCCCCAGCGCTCAGCGCTTCAGGCGGCGCTGGCGCACCGCCTCATACAGGCACACGCCGCTGGCCACGGAAACGTTCAGGCTTTCCACGCCGCCGGCCATCGGGATGCTCACGAGCTCGTCACAGGTTTCGCGGGTGAGGCGGCGCATGCCCTCGCCTTCGGCGCCCATCACCAGGGCAACCGGCCCCTTGAAATCGACGTCATAGAGCGTCTTTTCCGTGCCGTCGTCCGTACCGATCACCCAGATGCCGCGTTCCTGCAACTCGCGCAGCGTGCGTGCCAGGTTGGTGACAGTGATGTAGGGGACGGTTTCCGCCGCACCGCTGGCCACCTTGGCCACCGTGGTGTTCAAACCCACGCTGCGGTCCTTCGGAGCGATCACAGCGTGCGCGCCAGCGCCATCGGCCACGCGCAGGCAAGCGCCCAGGTTGTGCGGATCGGTGACGCCGTCGAGCACCAGCAGCAAGGGCGTGCCCTCGATGCCGTCGAGCAGTTCATCAAGATTGAGGGCCAGCGCCACATCTTCGGCGCGGGCGACCACGCCTTGGTGGCGGTCGGTGCCGGCCATGCCGCGCAGGCGCTCGGCATCCACCGGATGCAGGCGCACTTTGAGGCTTTCGGCAAGGCGGATGAAGTCCTGCATGCGGCGGTCACGCCGCGCGGATTCTACGTAGACATCGGTGACGCCAGCGGCGTCCTGGCGCAGGCGCGCGGTGACGGCGTGAAAGCCGATCAGGAGTTTTTGTTTAGCCATGGCGAGATTGTACATTCCCGCCGGAGCTTGCCCCGTGTCCGCAGCCATGGCGCCGGAACCGGGCAAGCCGGCGCCGGCGCCATGGCCGTCAGGTGCGCTTGCGCGAAGCGCGGCTGCTCTTGCCGGCCGGCTTGGCGCCGCCCTTGTGCGTCGAGCCCAGATGCTGCGGCTTGGGCTTGGCGGCGCGCTTGGCCGGCTTGCCGCCGGCCTTGGCGCCCTGCCCCACGTGCGGCTTGACCGGCGTCATGACAGCTTCGAACACCGGCTGCTCTTCGATCACGCGGTCCAGCGTTTCGTCGAACGACTCTTCCGGCTTGGAGCTGCCACCCAGCAGCGCGGCCAGCTGACGGCCCTTCTTACGCGCGGGCACGGCGTGCGCGGCGGGCACGCGCGGCGCGGCATCGACGGTCGGGGCGCGGCCACGCAGGTTCTTGGCTGAGGGCTCCTGCACCAGGCGGAAGTCGATCTTGCGCGCATCGAGGTCCACGCGCGAAACCTGCACGCGAACGCGGTCGGTGAGGCGGTAGCGGATGCCGGTACGCTCGCCGCGCAGTTCATTGCGCGCCTCGTCGTACTGGAAGTAATCGCTGCCCAGTTCGGTGACATGGACCAGGCCTTCGACATAGAGCTCGTCGAGCTGCACGAAGATGCCGAACGAGGTGACCGAGCTGATGGTGCCCGAATACTCGCTGCCAAGCTTGTCGCGCATGAAGTAGCACTTGAGCCAGGCCTCCACATCGCGCGAGGCTTCATCGGCGCGGCGCTCGTTGGCCGAGCAGTGCAGGCCGAGTTCGTCCCAGATGGCTTCGTTGCGCTGGGCGCGCGCGGCGCTTCGCTCTGCCTTCTCGGCGGCGTCCTTGGCCTGCATGCGGCGCGCCTTGGGCGCGATCGCGGTGTTCAGCGCGGTGCCCGGCGCAAATGCCGGCCGGTACTTGGTATGGGCCAGCACGGCCTTGATGGCGCGGTGCGTGAGCAAGTCCGGATAGCGGCGGATCGGGCTGGTGAAGTGGGCGTAAGCCTCGTACGACAAGCCGAAGTGGCCGATGTTGTCCGGGCTGTAGACCGCCTGCTGCATCGAGCGCAGCAGCATGGTCTGCAACATCGGCGCGTCGGGACGGCTCTTGATCTTGTCCATCACGTCGGCGTAGTCGCCCGCTTGCGGCTTGTCGCCACCGGCCAGCGAAAGCCCGACGGTGCGCAGGAACTCACGCAGGTTCTTCAGCTTTTCCTCGCTCGGGCCGGCGTGGATCCGGTACAGCGTGGGATGCTTGAAGCGTTCGAGAAAGTCGGCGGCGCACACGTTGGCGGCCAGCATGCATTCCTCGATCAGGCGGTGGGCGTCGTTGCGGGTGCGCGGCAGGATCTGCTCGATCTTGCCCTGCGCATTGCAGACGATATAGGTCTCGGTGGTATCGAAGTCGATCGCGCCACGCTCGCGCCGCGCCTTGAGCAGGACCTGGAACAACTCGTACAGGTTCTGCAGGTGCGGCACCAGGTCGGCACGCTTGTGCGCCTCCGGGCCCTTGGTGTTGGACAGCACCGACCAGACCTCGTTATAGGTCAGGCGCGCCGCCGAATGCATCACGGCGGGATAGAACTGATAGCCCTTGAGCTCGCCCTTGGCGGTGATCACCGCATCGCACACCATGCACAGGCGGTCGACTTGCGGGTTCAGCGAGCACAGGCCGTTGGAGAGCTTTTCCGGCAGCATCGGGATGACGCGGCGCGGGAAGTACACCGAGGTGGCGCGATCCAGCGCATCGGCGTCGAGCGCCGTGCCAGGGCGCACGTAGTGCGACACATCGGCAATCGCCACCACCAGGCGCCAGCCCTTCGAGCGGCCGATCTTGACGGGTTCGCAGTAGACGGCGTCGTCGAAGTCGCGCGCGTCTTCGCCGTCGATCGTCACCAGCGGCACGTCGCGCAGGTCGATGCGGTGCTCCAGGTCGGACTCGCGCACCTCGTCGGGCAGGCCGGCGGCTTCTTTGGCGCAGGCATCCGAGAATTCATGCGGCACGCCGTACTTGCGCACGGCGATTTCGATTTCCATGCCGGGGTCGTCGAAGTCCCCCAGCACTTCCACCACTCGGCCCACGGGCTGCACGTAGCGATCGGGGTAGTCGATGATCTCGACGCTGACCACCTGGCCGACTTGCGCCTTGCCTTGCGACTTCGGCGGGATCAGGATGTCCTGGCTGATGCGCTTGTCTTCGGGCGCCACCACGAGCACGCCGCCTTCGCTCAGCAGGCGGCCGATCACGTAGCGGTTGGCGCGCTCAAGGATCTCGACGATCTGGCCTTCGGGCCGGCCGCGCCGGTCGTAGCCGATCACGCGCACCTGGGCACGGTCGTTGTGCATGGCCTTCTGCAGCTCGCGCTCCGGCAGGAAGATGTCGTCATCGCCATCGTCGCGGATCAGGAAGCCGAAGCCATCGCGGTGGCCCTGCACACGGCCGACCACAAAGTTAGGCTGGTTGGCCAGCTCGTAGCGACCCTTGCGGTTGAGTTCGATCTGGCCATCGCGCTCCATGGCGGCGAGGCGCTTCTGGAAGCCGTCGTGTTCTTTGCGCGTGACAGCGAGCGCCTTGGCGATATCGCCGCCCGACAAGGGCGACCCCGACGTCCGCAGGACGCCAAGGATTTCTTCCCGACTAGGGATCGGATAGTTATTCTGATTCAATTTTTTCTAGAATTATTTGACAAACGATTTGCGGTCGCTATAATGAGCGCTTCGGTTGTTTCGACGCCCGCCCAGGTGGCGAAATTGGTAGACGCACTAGGTTCAGGTCCTAGCGGTGGCAACACTGTGGAGGTTCGAGTCCTCTCCTGGGCACCAGATCAAACGGAAAACCCGCAGCGCTTTCGAGCCCTGCGGGTTTTTTGTTTTCCGGCGTCTGATCTTGCAACTTGGCACTCCCGATTCGATATTGGCGCGACTGCGCGACTTAACTATTAACTATTGACTAAATACCAGTCGCAGCAACGACCGCTCCGGGGCGTGGAGTCCGCTCTTGCCTGTTGAGGCAGAGGCATCCACACAGCCTGGCGCTCACACGAACTGCCAGGGCGCGACCGGAGCAGCAGCCGACTGCTGCGCTGCGGGTGAGTGTATCAGTTTCAGTGGCGCTCCCGGCATTCTTCCGCCATTCACACGCTGGAATGTCGCGTTTTCCGACGTATTCAGGCGCAAACCACCCTATTGCTGCAGGCGTATGCCACACCGGCATGCCTGCGTGGCCCGCCAGTCGCTTGACAGCGACGGCCATCTGTAACTAATATAGTTTCACATCGCCTCACCCACCATGACCACCAGCAGCCGATTCGCCGTCGCCGTCCACATCCTCACCTTGCTGGCCAGCGCCGCGGAGCCCTTGCCGTCGTCATTGATCGCGGGCAGCGTGGGCACGAACCCGGTCCTGATCCGCCGCCTGGTCAGCCAGTTGGCCGAGGCGGGGCTGGTGAGCACGGTGATGGGCAGCAACGGCGGCGCCTCGCTGGCGCGCGCGGCGGCATCGATCACGTTGCTCGATGTGTTCCGTGCGGTGGAGTCGGCCACGCTGATCGCGCCGCACCACAGCGTGCCCAATCCGGCGTGCATGGTGGGACGGGAAATTACCGGCGCGCTGAAGCACGCCGCGGACCGCGCCCAGGCCGCGATGGATGGTGCGCTGGCCGAGATCACGATTGCCGGCATGCTCGCCGATGTGGAGCGCGCGGCCCGGCAACGCAAGCCGTAAAAATTTTTATCCCGATATGTAACTAAATTAGTTTCATATCGATATTCAACAGCGCAACAAAGGAGTCAACATGAAGATCGCAATCATCGGCGCCACCGGCCGTGTCGGCACCCGCCTCATCGACGAAGCCCTGAGCCGCGGCCACACGGTCACCGCCATCGCGCGCCAGGCCGACAAGCTGGCCACGCGGCCGGGCCTCGCCACGATCAATGCAGATGTCGCGGACACCAAGGCCCTGGCGGCCGCCCTCGCCGGCCACGACGTGGCAATCAGCACAGTACGTTTCCTGCAGACCACGGCCGAACAGATCACCTCCGCGGTCAAGGCCGCCGGCGTGCCTCGCCTGCTGGTGGTGGGCGGCGCGGGCAGCCTCTTCGTAGCACCAGGCGCGCAACTGGTCGATACGCCGCAGTTCCCGGAAGCCTATAAGGCGGAGGCCCTCGCTGGACGCGACTTCCTCAACGCCCTGCGCAACGAGACAGCGATCGACTGGACCTTCCTGTCCCCCGCCGCCCTGTTCGAGCCGGGCACGCGCACGGGCAAGTTCCGCGTGGGCGAGGAGACGCTGCTCTCCGACGCCAGCGGCAAGAGCTGGATCTCGATGGAGGACTATGCCATCGCCATGATCGACGAAGTGGAAAAACCGGCGCACTCGCGCCAGCGCTACACGGTCGCATACTAAGCAGGAAACAGGCAGGTGCCTCCGAAACATGCGTGCCATGGCGCGTGGCCATCGCGGCAAGCACGACGGAGGGCATAAAGAATAATGGCCGCCCTGCTGGCGGCCATTTGCGGCGAGCCGTGAAAGCGCAGGTTAGCCGAAGCGCCTGCTCCGCGGCGGTGCATTGCGCACTGCCTGCACGATGGGGGCACAAGGATGGGGCGAGCCCGCTCACCTCGGCGGCCATCTTCGATATCGGGCCGCCCGGGAATCAGGCCTGCGAGCTGCCGGCGGCGTGCTTGCCGCGCTTGAGCCAGGCCGCCAGGTTATGCGGACGCAGCGTGTCGTACTCTTCGAACGGCTGGTGAATCCAGGGATTCGTCGGCAGGAAGGTCACGTGGTAGTCCGGCTTGACCTTGGAGCAGGCCTTGTACCACAGCACGGACGAACGCACTTCCGTCACGGCGGGATAGCGCTCCTGCAAATGGCGGCCCACGCGCTCCAGCGTGACGCCGGAATCCACCAGGTCATCGACCAGCAGGATCTTGCCGGAGAGGTCGCCCTTGGTCATGGTGATGTACTGCGCGATATCGAGGTCGCCCTGCTGTGTGCCCGCTGCCTCGCGGTAGCTGCTGGTGGCCAGGATGGCGAGAGGCACGTCGAAGATACGGGACATCTGGTCGCCGACGCGCAGGCCACCGCGGGCCAGGCACAGGATCTTGTCGAACTTCCAGCCCGACTCGTGGACGTTCAGCGCCAGGCGCGCGATCAGGCTGTGGTAGTCGTCCCACGAGATCCACAGGTTCTCTTCGTCGTTCGATGGCAGGGTCATGATTGTTTTAGCTCTTCGGCTTTAGGCATAAGGTCTGTCGACCGATAAAGTTTCGGCCCGCTTGCGCGGGCCGATTTGCTCTTGTGCATCTGCCGTCTTTTTGCCTGCGCGGCTTCGTTCAGCCGCGCGGCGCCCTTACGGGCAAGACAGCATCAGGCTACGTACGGGTGACGCAGCAGGATGGTTTCGTCACGGTCAGGGCCGGTCGAGATCATGTCGATCGGGATGCCGACCACTTCCTCGACGCGCTTCAGGTAGGTGCGAGCCTGTTCCGGCAGCGCATCCCAGGCCTTCACGCCGAAGGTGGATTCGTTCCAGCCCGGGAATTCCTCGTACACCGGCACGCAGCGCGCCACGGCATCCGAACCACGCGGCAGGATGTCGACGGTCTTGCCGTCCAGCTCATAGCCCACGCACAGCTTGAGGGTTTCAAGGCCATCCAGCACGTCGAGCTTGGTCATGCAAAGACCCGACACGCCGTTGATCTGCACTGAACGCTTGAGCGCGGCGGCATCGAGCCAGCCGGTACGGCGGGGTCGCCCGGTCACCGAGCCGAATTCCTTGCCGACGTTGGCCAGGCGCACACCCACCGGGTCCTGGCGCTTGGGGTTGTCGTTGTCGTACAGCTCGCTGGGGAACGGACCTGCGCCCACGCGGGTGCAGTACGCCTTGGTGATGCCCAGGATGTAATTCAGGCGGCCCGGGCCAACGCCAGCACCGGCGGCGGCCGCACCGGCCACGCAGTTGCTGGAGGTGACGAACGGATAGGTGCCGTGGTCGACGTCGAGCAGCGTGCCTTGCGCGCCTTCGAACATCAGGTTGCCGCCGGCAGCGTTGACCGCGTAAAGCTCCGCCGACACATCGGCCACCATCGGGGCCAAGCGCGGCGCGTAGGCCAGCATTTCGTCCAAAGTCTGCTGGAAGTCGACTGCTTCCGCGCCCAGGTACTGGGTCAGCATGAAGTTATGCAGGTCGAGGTTCTCGCGCAGCTTCTCGGCGAAGCACTTGGGATCGAACAGGTCCTGCACGCGCAGCGCGCGGCGGGCCACCTTATCTTCGTAGGCCGGGCCGATGCCGCGGCCGGTGGTGCCGATCTTGTCGGCGCCACGGCGCACTTCACGGGCCTTGTCGATGGCCACGTGGTACGGCAGGATCAGCGTGGTCGCTTCGGAAATGCGCAGGCGGTTCTGCACCTGCAGGCCGGCGGTTTCCAGTTCCTCGATCTCACGGAACAGCGCCTCCGGCGACAGCACGACGCCGTTGCCGATGTAGCAGATCGTGCCTTCACGCATGATGCCCGAGGGGATCAGGCGCAGGATGGTCTTCTTGCCGCCGATGATGAGCGTATGGCCGGCATTGTGGCCGCCCTGGAACCGCACCACGCCCTTTGCATGATCGGTAAGCCAATCGACGATTTTTCCCTTGCCTTCGTCACCCCATTGGGTGCCGATCACGACGACATTGCGTCCCTGGCTTACTGCAGAAGCGGACATGTTGATTTTGGTCAGTGGGTTAAAAACGTATTTTACTCTCGTTGCAGGTCAACTCCCCGATTTTGGGGAGATCGGCCTGCAACGCGGGGGAATTCCGCGGCCTGGCGCTTGCGCTCAGGCCCCGGCGCTGCGTGGAATCACCGTCCAGCCGCCATCCTGGCGGACCAGTTGGCGGTCGCAGTTGAACTCGTCGAGCTGGTGCGTGTGCCCCGGCAGCGACTGGATGACGATCTCGCCGGCGGCGCGCAGCGCGGTAATCGCGGCACGCAAGGCAGGATCCGCATCCCACGGCGCGAAAATGGCAAAAGCACGCACTTCCAGCGGAGAAAGCGAGGCAACTTCGCGCAAATCCAGCGAAAAGCCGGTTGCCGGCCGCGCGCGGCCAAAGGCCTCGCCGACCTTGTCGTAGCGGCCACCGCGCGCCACGTAGTTGGGCAGGCCAGCCACGTAGGCAGTGAACATCACGCCACTGTGATAATGGTAGCCGCGCAGGTCGGACAAATCGATATTGACGCTCGCCCCGCTCACTTCCGCGGCCAGTGCAGCCAGTTCGTCCAGCGCACGGCCAATCGCCGGGCTCGCCGGCAGGGTCGCGCGGGCGCGCTCGATCACCTCCACGCCGCCGTACAGCGTCGGCAGCGCCAGCAGCGCGTCGCGCTCGGCCTGCGGCATGCCTTCGGTCAACTCGCGCAGCGCTGACACATCCTTGGTCTCCAGGGCCGCAAACAGCACATCCTCGATCCTGCGGCTGGACGGCAGGCCGTCCAGCAAGGCTTCCAGGATGCCCGCGTGGCAAAGGTCGAGGCGGATCTCGGTCAGGCCGGCAACCTGCAGCGCGGCCAGCATCAGGGCCTGGATTTCCACATCCGCTTCCAGGCCGGCATGGCCGTAGATCTCCGCGCCAACCTGGATCGGCTCGCGGGTTGCGCGAAAGCCGGCCGGGCGAGCGTGCAGCACATTGCCGGCGTAGCACAGCCGGGTCACGCCGGAGCGGTTCAGCAAGTGGGCATCGATGCGGGCGACTTGCGGCGTGATGTCGGCGCGCAGGCCCATGGTGCGGCCGGAGAGCTGGTCGACCAGCTTGAGCGTGCGCAGGTCGAGGTCGTGCCCGGTCCCGGTGAGCAGCGATTCCAGGTATTCCAGCATCGGCGGCATGACCAGCTCGTAGCCGTAGGTGCGGAACAAGTCCAGCATGCGGCGGCGCAGTTCCTCGATCTTGCGGGCCTCCGACGGCAGCACGTCGGCGATGTTTTCAGGCAGGAGCCAGTGATTGGACATGGTAAATCTCTTCACTTCACACAGTTGCCGGGGGGCCTTGAGCCACCCGTTGAAATTCGATCCCGCCGCGTGCCGTGCCGGGGGCACCAGCCGCAAGCGGGGAGCCAGTCACCTGGCATGGCGGATGAGACGGCAGCGACGCCCCTCGGGAGCCTCACTTGCCGCCCCTCCAGCCGGACAAAACCCCGGCAAGCCGGGGTTTTGTCGAAGCGCCTGGCGGACGGAACCGCCTAGCTTAGCGACGGCTCGCCGGAGGCGCCGCCGCCGGCGCCGCTGCGCCGCCCGACGACCGCATATAGCGGAAGAACTCGGAATTGGGCTCCAGCACCAGCACGTCGCGCTTGTCGCGGAACGTATTGCGGTAAGCCTCCATGCTGCGCCAGAACTGCGCGAACTGGGGATCTCGGCCAAACGATTCGGCGTAGATCTGCGAGGCGCGGGCATCGCCCTCGCCCTTGATCTTCTGCGCATCGCGGTAGGCCTCGGCCAGCACGACTTCACGCTGGCGATCGGCATCGGCGCGGATCTTCTCGCCCTCGGCCGCGCCGGTGGAGCGCAGCTCGTTGGCCACGCGCTTGCGCTCGGCTTCCATGCGGCGATACACCGATTCGCTGATCGCGGGCAGCAGGTCGACACGCTTGAGGCGCACGTCGATGATCTCGACGCCCACGGACTGCGCATAGTCGGCCATCGCGGAGCGGATATTCTGCATCACCTTCTCGCGCTCGCCGGCCACCAGCTCCGCCACCGTGCGCTTGCCGAATTCCTCGCGGGCGACGGAGTCGATACGCTGGGTCATGCGGTCCTGCGCCCCGCGGATGTTGCCATTGAAGGCCACGTAGAACTTGCGCGGATCGGTGATGCGCCACTTGACGAACCAGTCCACCACCATGCTCTTCTTCTCGGCCGTCAGGAAGCGCTCCGAAGCGGCCACGTCGATCGTCAGCAGGCGGCGATCCATGAAAATCACGTTCTGCAGCGGCGGCGGCAACTTGAAGTGCAGGCCCGGCTCGTTCACCACCTGCTTGATCTGGCCAAAGGCAAACACCACGGCGTACTGACGCTGGTCCACCACGAACACCATCGAGGAGCCAATCGCCAGCACGATGAAGAGGCCGATTACTACGGAAATCAGTCGGTTCATGTCGGGTCTCCTCAGCGCGAATCGCGGTCACGGTTGCGCAACAGCTCGCGCGACCGGTTATCGCCGCTGGCATCGGGCGCGGGAGACGTGCCGCTGCCCGCGGCAGGGGCCTGCGCGGTGCCGGAAGCCGGCGCGCGCGCATCCACCGCCGATTGCGACATCAGCTTGTCCAGCGGCAGGTAGAGGAGATTGTTACCCTGGCGTGAATCCACCAGCACCTTGGTCGAATTGGTATAGATCTGCTGCATGGTCTCGATATAGATGCGATCACGCGTCACCTGCGGGGCCTTGGCATACTCGGCCTGGACCTGGCGGAAACGCGAGGCATCGCCTTCGGCCTGGGCGATCACTCGCGCCTTGTAGGCTTCAGATTCTTCGTTCAGGCGCGCGGCGGTACCCTTGGCACGCGGAATCACGTCATTGGCGTAGGCCTGGCCTTCGCTGATGGCGCGTTCGCGGTCCTGGCTGGCCTTGTTGACATCGTCAAAGGCCGCCTGGACCTGCTCGGGCGGCTGCACGCTCTGCACGTTGACGGAAATCACGCGGATGCCGGTCTTGTACGCGGTCAGGATCGACTGGATCGACTTGGCCAGGTTCTGGGCAATCTGTTCACGGTTCTCGTAAAGCACCGCGTCCATCTTGTTGCGCCCGACGATCTCGCGCACCGAGGTCTCGGCAGCCTGGGTCACCAGTTCTTCGTCGCCACCTCGGTCGGTCTTGTTGTAGAACAGGAATTCGCTCGCGTCCTGGATGTCGTACTGCACCGTGAAGCGGACGTCGATGATGTTCTCGTCCTGCGTCAGCATCGACGCGTCCTTCAGGTTGCTGTCCTTGATCGAGGTGGAACGGCCCACTTCAACCGAGCGCACGCCCGACAGGTTGACGATTTCGGCGGACTGGATCGGGTACGGCAGGCGCCAGTTGATACCCGGGCCCGTGGTGTACTTGAACTTGCCGAACTGGAGGATAACGGCCGTCTGGCCTTCCTGCACCATGAAGAAACCGCTGGCCAGCCAGATGCCAACCGCTGCGATCACCACCACGCCGGCGCCGATCCCCGAGCCCTTGCCCGGCGTGCGCGCACCGCCGCCAAAGCCCTGGTTGCCGCCACCACCGTTGTCCTTGCGGCCAAGCAGGCCGTTCAGGCGACGGTTGAAATCGCGCCAGAGCTCGTCGAGGTCGGGCGGGCCATCCTGGGGCGGACGCTGGTTTTGCTGGCGATTGTTGTCGCGACTATCCTTGTCCTTGTCTTTGTCTTCGTCATCCGGGCCGCCCCTACCCCAACGGGGATCGTTCAAAGACAGGATCGCGCGCAAACGCTGCCAGGCCGTTCGCGACGGTGCATGGCCGCCGTTGCGGCCACCTGCGCGGCTGCCAAAGGCATGGCTCGATTCAGAATTCCGGGGAAACAGGGGCATGAAGTGCACGGGTCCGGGATAGTTGGAACAAGGGGATTCTAACAGTCATCGACGCCACTTTTACCCATTTGGGGCAATCTGGCTGCGATTTCCGTCGAACTGGCTCACTGCGTGTCGGGTTCTTCCGGATCCACCCGGGTGTCATCGCCGTCAAAACCGCTGTCGAGATCGTCGTCCGGGTAAGGCTGCGCATCGGCAAGGCGCGGATCCAGCGGGGGGCGCTCTGGCGGGCGCTCGGCCAGCCAGCGCGCCACCTCCACCAGCGCCTCGCGCAAGGCATCCAGGCCAATGCCGTCGCGCGCGCTGACGAACACGCGGGTCGGCACACCCTCCTCGTTGCGCTCCACGCGGGGGCCCTGCTCGAGCAGTTCCGGCGACGCGTCGATCTTGTTCATCACCACGATCTGCGGGATGTCGTCGGCATTGATTTCGGCCAGCACACGGTTGACCTGCTCGACCTGCTCATGGCGCACCGGGCTGGAAGCATCAACCACATGCAGCAGCAGGTCCGCGTGCACGGTCTCCTCCAGCGTGGCGCGGAACGCGGCCACCAGCTGGGTCGGCAGGTCGCGGATGAAGCCCACGGTATCCGACAGCACCACGTTGCCCACGCCTTCCAGGTACAGCCGGCGCGAAGTGGTATCCAGCGTGGCGAACAGCTGGTCAGCGGCGTAGGCCCGGGCCTTGGTGAGGGCGTTGAACAGTGTCGACTTGCCGGCGTTGGTATAGCCGACCAGCGAGATGCTCAGGGTGTCGTTGCGCGCGCGCGCGCGCCGCTGGGTGCTGTGCTGGCGCTGCAGTCGCGTCAGGTCAGCCTTCAGCCGCTTGGCGCGCTCATCCAGCAGGCGGCGGTCGAGCTCGAGCTGGCGCTCGCCCGGGCCGCCACGCATGCCAATGCCCCCCTTCTGCCGCTCCAGGTGGCTCCAGGCGCGGACCAGCCGCGAGGCCTGGTACTGGACCTGGGCGAGCTCGACCTGCACCTTGCCGACGTGGCTCTGCGCCCGCTGGCCGAAGATGTCCAGGATCAGCCCCGTTCGGTCGATGACATGGCGCTGCAGGAAGCGCTCTAGATTGCGTTGCTGGGCAGGGCTGAGCGAGTGGTTGAACACCACCACGTCGGCATCGAGTGCATCGGCGGCCTCCTTCAGCTCCTCCGCCTTGCCGGAGCCGATGAACAGCGCCGGGTCGGGACGGGACCTGCGTCCGGTCAACGTGTGCACCGGCGTGGACCCCGCGGTCGACGTCAGCAACGCCAGCTCGCTCAGGCTTTCCTGGAAATCATGCTTGCCGAAATCGACACCAACGAGGATGGCGCGGGAGGACTCGGAATTGGAAGTGGCTCTAGATTGCAAACGGGAGGATCGCGAAACGCGAGAAAGGAAAACGGGTTGGAGGCTACTGGGAGGCAGCGGCTGGCGCCGTTAGGCAGAAGCCCTGGCCTGGGGAAGACGCTTGAAGCGGGGACTCTGTCCGTGGCGGAATGCACCAGGGTGAAGCATGTCCGTGCCCGTGGCCACTCTGCAGCCAGGATGGGCTGGCGTCTTTTGGTGTCGCGCCGGAGCATCTGGCCCCTGCGCGACACCGGCAACTGGCGGCCGTGCCGTGGTACGACTGGCCTGCCGGAAAACTGCGGTGCTATCCGCGAATGATCAGCCTTCAGCCGTTTCGTCCACGCGGAAATTCACGGCGCGGGCCGGTACGACGGTGGAAATCGCATGCTTGTAGACCATCTGCGTCACGGTGTTGCGCAACAGGACGACGTACTGGTCGAACGACTCGATATTGCCTTGCAGCTTGATGCCATTGACGAGGTAGATGGAAACCGGTACGTGCTCTTTGCGCAGCGCGTTCAGGAACGGGTCTTGTAGCAATTGCCCTTTGTTGCTCATGGCACACTCCAAATTTATAGATTTAGTGATAGATGATGGGGACGGTAATCCCCGATTCAAGTCAAACGGCGCAAGCCGCGCCAAAAAAAGATCAAAACGGTACCAAGCTAGCATCGCCTCGCAGGGAACCCCCTGCTACCGTGAATTTAGCCTCAGTTCCAAACGAACGCAAACGAAACTTGCCCGCCCGGGCTCCCGTCGACTGACTCAATCCTTCGAGTCGGCATATGGGTTTTTGTTCGTTCTAAATTCGATGCGAAGCGGTGTGCCCTTCAGTTTGAAAGCCGAGCGGAAACGGTTTTCGAGATAGCGCCGATATGTGTCGGCGATGCCGGAAAGCGAATTGCCGTGCACGATGATGATGGGCGGATTGGACCCGCCCTGGTGCGCGTAGCGCAGCTTGGGCCGCGTCGCGCCGACACGCCGCGGCTGCTGGAACTCGACCGCTTCCTGCAGGATCCGCGTGAGCTGCGGCGTGGGCAGCTTGACCATGGCCGCGGCATACGCGTCGTCCACCGAGCGCAGCAGCGCGCTGATGCCCGTGCGCTGCTGCGCGGACACAAAGTGGAAGTTGGCGAAGTCCAGGAACTGCAGCTTGCGCTCCAGATCGTGCTTGATACGGTCGCGGCTATGGCCGTCGAGGCCGTCCCACTTGTTGACGCCAACCACCAGCGCGCGCCCGGATTCCACGATGAAGCCGGCGATGTGCGCATCCTGCTCCGACACGTCCTGCTGCGCGTCGAGCAGCAGCACCACGACGTTCGCATCAGCAATCGATTGCAGCGTCTTGACCACCGAAAACTTCTCGATGGCCTCGAACACCTTGCCGCGCTTGCGCAGGCCGGCCGTGTCGATCAGCGTATAGGGCTTGCCGCCGCGCTCGAACTCCACATAGATGGCATCCCGCGTGGTGCCGGGCATGTCGAACGCGATCACGCGTTCTTCGCCGATCAGGGTGTTGACCAGCGTGGACTTGCCCACGTTCGGCCGGCCCACGATAGCGATCTTGACGCCGCGCTGGGCGCCCTCGTCTTCCTCGGCGAGTTCCGGGCGCTCTTTCACCGCCAGTTCCAGCGCCTCGTCGACCAGCTCGCGCACGCCATCGCCGTGGGTCGACGAAATGGCATAGGGATCGCCCATGCCAAGCTCGTAGAACTCCGACACCACGGTGGTGTATTTCATGCCCTCGGCCTTGTTCACGGCCAGCATGACGCGGCGCCCGGTCTTGCGCAGGTAATCGGCGATCACGCGGTCCTGGGGCGCCAGCCCGAGGCGGCCGTCGACGAGGAAGATCACCACGTCGGCCTCGACCACCGCCTGGCGGGTCTGCTTGGCCATTTCGGCAACGATGCCTTCCTTGGCCACCGGCTCGAAGCCGCCGGTGTCGATGGCGATGAACGGACGTTCACCGATGCGGCCTTCGCCATAGTGGCGATCGCGCGTGAGCCCGGGCAGATCGGCGACAAGCGCGTCGCGCGAACGGGTCATGCGGTTGAATAGCGTCGACTTGCCCACATTGGGACGGCCGACCAGAGCGATAACTGGTTTCATGCAATAAACGGAAATGGGGGCCGGCAGATGCCGCCCCCCAGGAACTCCGGAGTGATATGGGTCCGACGGCCGGGCGTCGCGCGCCTGGCCACTTTTCCTGTCGGGTGATCAGGCTTGCATTGCAACCCGACCTCGTTCACCTGCACGGCCAGAAGGGCCGTGCTACCGGATTGGCGCCGCCCGTGCCGACAGGTGCACGGACAGTCGCCATGAATGTCGACCGCCTCAGTCCGGCACGAAGCCGTAGAGGTTGCCGTCGCGTGTCTGTACCACCAGCGACGGGCCCGCCACCACCGGCGCAGCGGTAATCTCGCTGCCATCGGTCTTCAGGCGTGCCACGAACTGGCCGTCCTCGCGCGACAAGAAGTGTACATAGCCTTCGTAATCGCCCGCCACCACCGAACGTCCCACCGCCAGCGGCGTGCCGAGACGGCGATACAGCAGTTGATCGTTCTTCCAGCGTTCAGTGCCGTTCTGGCGGTCAAATGCATGGACCACGGAGCGCTCATCCCCGGCGTACAGCGAAGTGTCATCCTGCGCGGGGCCGGTCGGCGAAGAAAAATCCTTGCCCCACTGCGGCTGGCCATTGGTCAGCTCAAGGCAGGCGATCCGGCCCTGGAACGTGGTCGCGCAGACCTGGCGGCCATTGACCATGGGCTGGCCCGTCACGTCATTAAGCCGTTCGATCTCGGACACGCCCTTCGGATAGGAAACCGTGCTCTCCCAGCGCAGCACGCCGTTGCCCGGAGCCAGCACACCCAGCTTGCCGCCGGGGAAGCCCATCACGATGCCGTCGCCGGCGAACACCATGCCCATCGAGGCGCGCAGGTTGAGCGCGGTCTGCGAGCGCTGGTAGATCCAGCGGCGCTCGCCGGTCTGCGCATCCAGGCCAAGCACCCGGGTATCGGTCGTGCGCACGACCACCAGGCCGTTGCCGACCAGCGGCGCCGAGAGAACCTCCCCATTGACCTGCTTCTTCCAGATCTGCTTGCCGCTGGCGTCAAAGGCAAAGACCGCGCCCTTCTCGCCCGCCACCGCCGTGACGGTGCCGTCGCTGCCGGGGCCGGAGGTCAGGTCGATGTCGGTCTTGGCCTCCCACAAGGTGCGTCCCGTGACGCCATCGAGCGCCAGCACCTTGCCGCCATTGGAAGATGCATAGACGGTGCCACCGGAGACAGAGGGTTGCAGCGAGTACGGGCCGCTCTTGCCGACGCTGGCCTTCCAGGCCTGGCGCACCGACAACGTCTGTGTGATCGGCTTGAGTTCGACCGGCGTGCGCTTGTCAGCCTTGCTGAACAGCGAGCAGCCGCCCAGGCTGGCGACGCTGGCCGCACAAGCGGCGGCCACCACCAGGCCGCGGACAGATTTGCCGTGTTGCTGGTTCTGGGCCGTGCCGGAAAACAATGACTTCATGAGGTTCCGATCCTGATTTAAGTTGAGGCGCAAGGGTGCGGGCAAGCGGGGCATGCATGGCATGCGAATCCCGCGGGCCTGCCGGCGAGCCGGGCCAACCGCCTTCAGGCGGTGCCCAGCGCGTCAAGCTTGAACTGAATGATCTGGCGCATGGCGGCATCGTTGGCGCTCAGCTTGTCTAGCGCCTTCTGGTAGGCCGAGCGGGCTTCCGGGCGCTTGTCCTGGGCAGCCAGCAGATCGCCCCGGCGGTCCGCATACAGCGCCACGAACGGTGCCGGCGGCTCGTCCTTGAGCAATGCCAGGCCCTGGTCGTAGGCCTTCTCGTCAAGCAGCACGCCAGCCAGGCGCACGCGCGCGAGGTGAGCGTACTCGCCATCGCCATGGTCGATCGCCCATTGCAACTGGGCCTTCGTACCTGCCAGGTCGCCTGCATCGTACAGCACCTTGGCCGATACCAGCGCGGTCATGGGGCCATAGGCGGTCTTGCCGAACTTTTCCTCGAGGTCGCCGGCGGCGCGCTTGATCCGCTCGACATCGCGGCTCTCGGCCGCCTTGACCACCTGCTCGTACAGCAGCGCCGCTTCTCCAGCCTGCTTGCGTTGCCAGTAGTTCCAGCCGCTCCAGGCAGCGAAGGCCAGCAAGCCGGCGATCAAGGCCCAGGTCACGGTGTTGCCGTACTGGCGCCACCAGGCCTTGAGGCTCTCAAGCTGTTCCTGTTCTTCTAGATCGTAAGCCATGTCGAGGGATCCACCCGCGTTTGTTTGTATGAAGGACCGCGCTCTTGCGGTCCCTGGTTCCGATACTGCCTGCTGACCAGCAGGCTTACTCGCTGGCGCCAACCATGGCGTCGATGATGTGGTCAACCAGTTTTTCAGCCTCCACCGTCACCTGCGCGCCGCCGCCTTCGGCCTGGGCGCCCTGGCGCAGGTCCTTGACCTGTGCCGTGCCCGCCACCACCTCATCCTCGCCAATGATAACGGCATAGGCCGCACCGCTACCGTCGGCGCGCTTCATCTGCGACTTGAAGCTGCCGCTCTTGCCGTCGGGCGTGGCATGCAGCAGCACGTCGAGGCCGGCATCGCGCAGGCGCTCGGCGATGATCATGGCCTGCTGGCCAGCCGCTTCGCCCTGGTGGACGAGGTACACATCGGCACCTTCCGCCTGCGGCACGAGCTTTTCCTCTCGCAGCAGTTCGATGATGCGCTCGATGCCCATCGCCCAGCCACAAGCTGGTGCCGCCTTGCCGCCCATCCGCGCGATCAGCGGATCGTAGCGGCCGCCGCCGGCGATGGTGCCCTGCGCGCCGAGCTTGTCGGTGATCCACTCGAACACCGTCAGGTTGTAGTAGTCCAGCCCGCGCACCAGGCGCGGATTGATCTTGAACGGGATGTTGTTGGCCTTGAGCAGGCGCTGCACGCCGTCGAAGTGGGCAAGCGACTCCTCGCCCAGGAAATCGATCAGCTTGGGCGCGTTGCTTGCCATTTCCTGCAGCGCGGGATTCTTGGTATCCAGCACGCGCAGCGGGTTGGTGTACAGGCGGCGCTTGCTGTCTTCGTCAAGAATGTCCTGGAAGCCTTCCAGGTACTTGATCAGTTCTTCGCGGTGCGCGGCGCGCTCCTCGGCCTGGCCCAGCGAATTGAGCTCGAGGCGCACGCCGACCAGGCCCAGGTCATCCCACAGGCGCTGGCACATCATGATGATCTCGGCGTCCACGTCCGGGCCGGCAAAGCCGAGGGCCTCGGCGCCGAGCTGGTGGAACTGGCGATAGCGCCCGCGCTGGGGACGCTCGTGGCGGAACATCGGGCCGGTGTACCACAGGCGCTTGGGGCCGTCGTACAGCAGGTTGTGCTCGATGGTGGCCCGCACTGCGGCCGCCGTGCCCTCGGGGCGCAGCGTCAGTTGCTCGCCGTTGAGCGCATCGGTGAAGGAATACATTTCCTTCTCGACGATGTCGGTGACTTCGCCGATGCCGCGCACGAACAGCTGCGTGTGCTCAACGATGGGCGTGCGGACCTGCTGGTAGCCGTAGGCACGCAGCATCGCGCGCGAGGCGTTCTCGAAATGCTCCCACAGCGGTGCGTCGGCGGGCAGCATGTCGTTCATGCCCTTGACGCCCTGCAGGGCTTTCACTGCCTTGCTCTTGCTCTCTGCCTTGCTGTCGGCAGCCTTGGCGCCATCGCTGGCGGCCGCCGGATTCACGGGTTGGTTCATTGTGTCTTGTCTTTCCCTGTAGCGCCTAGCCGCAACGGCTCAGGCTGCCACCTCATTGCCGGCGCTCCCGGCCTTGTTGCCGTAGTGGGTGCGCACATAATCGTCCACGATCGCCTGGAATTCCTCGGCGATGCGATCGCCGCGCAGCGTCTTGACCTTCACGCCGTCGACAAATACCGGCGCCGCCGGCGATTCGCCTGAGCCCGGCAGCGAGATGCCGATATTGGCATGCTTGCTTTCGCCCGGCCCGTTCACGATGCAGCCCATCACGGCCACATCCATTTCTTCTACGCCAGGGTAGGCGGTCTTCCAGGTCGGCATCTGCTCGCGCAGGTAGCTCTGGATGCTGGACGCCAGTTCCTGGAAGGTGGTGCTGGTGGTACGGCCGCAGCCCGGGCAGGCAATCACCATCGGGGTGAAGTTGCGCAGGCCCATGGTCTGCAGGATCTCCTGCCCCACGTAGACTTCCTTCTCGCGCGCAGCGCCGGGTTCCGGCGTCAGCGAAATGCGGATGGTGTCGCCAATGCCTTCCTGCAGCAGCACCGACAGCGCGGCGGTGGAGGCCACGATCCCCTTGCTGCCCATGCCCGCCTCGGTCAGCCCGAGGTGCAATGCGTAGTCGCAGCGCTTGGTCAGCTCGCGGTACACAGCGATCAGTTCCTGCACCTGCGAGACCTTGCACGACAGGATGATCTGATCACCCGAAAGCCCGATTTCCTCGGCCTTCTTCGCCGACTCGATCGCGGAGGTGATCAACGCCTCGACCATCACGTTCTGCGCCGGCCACGGCTCGGCGCGCAGGGCGTTCTCGTCCATGATGCGCGCCAGCAGCGACTGGTCCAGGCTGCCCCAGTTCACGCCGATGCGCACCGGCTTGTCGTAGCGGCAGGCCATTTCGATCATCTGCGCGAATTGCGTGTCGCGCTTGGCACCCTGCCCCACGTTGCCGGGGTTGATGCGGTACTTCGACAACGCCTGGGCGCAGTCGGGATAATCGCGCAGCAGCGTGTGGCCGTTGTAGTGGAAGTCGCCCACCAGCGGCACGTTCACGCCCATGCGGTCCAGCTGCTCGCGCAGGGCGGGCACCGCAGCCGCGGCTTCCGGCGTATTGACCGTGATGCGCACAATTTCGGAACCGGCACGCGCCAGCTCCTTGACCTGGATCGCGGTGCCGATGGCGTCCACCGTGTCGGTGTTCGTCATCGACTGCACGCGCACGGGAGCGTCGCCACCGATCGTGACCACATTGTCGCCCCACACCACGCGCGCCTGGCGCGTTTTGCGGCGGGGCAGCGGGCCGGGCAGCACCGGCATACAAGCCTTTTGGTTCATAGCATTACCACCTTGCAATGCGGCGTTGCGCATGGCTGGAGAAACGATGTTCAGGGCAGCGTCAGGCGCGCCACGTTATTGCGGTTGGCCGCCTGCAGGTCGACCGGCGTGCCGTTGCGCGTCAGCGACTCGACGCCCTTGACGTTGCCGATCACGATTTTGTACGGTGGCGTACCGCCGCCGCTGAGATCCTGGCCCGCACGCGCAGTACCGCCGAGCACAACCTTGCCGCTGCGGTCGCGGATCTCGTACCAGGTATCCGATGCGAAACGGATGCGCAGCTCGGCAGCACCGTCTGCCGCTGCGGGGGCAGGCACTGCCGCTGAAGCAGCTACCGCGGAGACGGCGGCCACGGCGGCCGGAGACGGCGCCGCCGAAGGTGCGGGTGCTGCCGAAAGCGCTGGCGCCACCGCCACCGGGCCGCTGGCGGGCAGCGACTCGGACGGCGCGGGGGCATCGGACGCGGCCATCACCGGCGGCAGTGCGGCCGTGACGGTACCGGGCTCGCTGCCTTGCACCGTGGCTTGCGCCGCCGGGGCCGCCGTGAGGGTTTCCTTGCGCGCTTCGATCCATTGCTTGAAGTGGTCCAGCCCGAACAGCACCCCGCCACCGATCACGGCGACCACCAGGGCCAGCCAGATCCACCGGCCGCCGGAGCCGCCGGAGCCAAAGCGGTTACGGTCGTCGAAGCTCTCGTTCAGGCCACCTTCGCGGCGCATGCCGATTTCCACCACCGGCACAGCCTGCGCGTGGAAACGCGCCAGCAAGGCGTCGATGTCGATCTGGAGCATGCGCGCGTAGGCGCGCATCACACCCTTGGCAAAGGTCACGTCGGGCAGCGCCGCGACGTCGCCCTGCTCGATGGCGGCCAGCTTGTGCGAGGCGACCTTCAGCCGCGCACTGACATCCTCCAGCGAGAAACGCTGGTCCTTGCGCGCTTGCGCCAGGCGTTCGCCAATCTCGCGCGCCACCGCCTCGCGCCCGGCATCCGCAGGGGTCCCCCCCGCATGACCCGTCGCTGCAGTCTGGCCTTCGGCGCGCTCGTGCTCACTCATCCCATGCTCCTTGTTCGTATGCGGTCAACTCACGCGAATCGGGGAAACGGCTGCGCAACTGTGCCACCAGGGCATTCTGCGCCGCTACATCACCCTGACGGCGGGCAATGCGCGCACCCAGCCAGAGGGATTGCGCGCTGACGAAATTGCTGCTGTTGATGCGGCCGACATACTGCTGGGCACGCTGGTAGTCCCCGCGCTGGTAATACAGCAGCGCCAGGTTGTTGTTGGCTACCGGGTTGTTGCGATCGTAGCGCAAGGCGCCAAACAAGCTCTTCTCGGCTGCCTCGCTGCTGCCATTGCGTAGCTGGCAGGCGCCAAGGCTGGTCAGTGCCTTGCCAGGCCCGCTTGCCGAGGGCGCGTTGACCGCGCGCTCCAGGTAAGGCACGGCCTCGGCATAGCGTCCGTTCACGCACAAGAACCAGCCGTAGTTGTTCAGCACGTCGCCGTCATCGGCACGCATGGCCAGCGCGCTACGGAAGCTCTCTTCCGCCAGCACGCGCTCGTTCATGTTCATGTAGACCAACGCGCGGATATGGTACGCGTCGACCAGCGTCGGGTCGATGGCAATGGCCTGCTTGGCCTCGTCCAGCGCGACGGTGTACTGCCCTGCCTCAAGGTAGCTGGTAGCCAACTGGAGACGGATGGTGGCACGCCGGCTCAGCTCGGTCTGGTCGGATGCGGTCTGCAACTCGGGCTTGACCGGCGGCGGCAACTGGCACGCGGACAGCAGCACCAGCCCCATCAGCGCCGCAACTATCAGACGGGTCATGCAGGCCGGGCCTCTTGCGGCTGGCCGGCCGCGGGCGCCGCCACAATCGGCGTGATCTTGCCGAACTTGCCACGCTGGGCCAGGCGGGTACGGTCCTTGACCTCGCCCGCGAGCTGGCCGCAGGCGGCATCGATATCGTCGCCGCGCGTCTTGCGGATGGTGGTGACGATGCCGGCGTCCATCAGGACCTGGGCGAAGCGGCGGATCTGCTCGTTGTTTGAGCGCTTGAGGCCCGACTCCGGGAAGGGGTTGAACGGGATCAGGTTGAACTTGCAGGGCACATCGGCCACAAGCTTCAGCAGTTCCCGGGCATGCTCGACGCCGTCATTGACGCCATCCAGCATGCAGTATTCGAAAGTGATGAAATCGCGCGGGGCGAATTCCAGGTAGCGGCGGCAAGCCGCCATCAGCTCGGCCAGCGGGTACTTCTTGTTGAGCGGCACCAGCATGTCGCGCAGCGGATCATTGGACGCGTGCAGCGATACCGCCAGCGCCACGGGCAAATCCTTGGCCAGCCGGTCCATCATCGGCACCACGCCGGAGGTGGACAGCGTCACGCGCCGGCGCGACAGCCCGTAGGCATGGTCGTCCAGCATCAGGCGCATGGCGGGCACAACCTGGTCATAGTTGAGCAGCGGCTCGCCCATGCCCATCATCACCACGTTGGAGATGACGCGGTCGTCCTTGGCGCCACGGCCCAGTTGGGCACGCATGGCAAACTCGGCCATCCACAGCTGGCCGATGATCTCGCCAGTAGACAGGTTGCGCGAGAAGCCTTGCTTGCCGGTCGAGCAGAACCGGCAATTGACGGCGCACCCCGCCTGCGAAGACACGCACAGCGTGCCGCGCGTCTCCTCAGGGATGTACACCGTCTCCACCGCATCGCCGGCGCCAACGTCCAGCAGCCACTTGCGCGTGCCGTCGGCCGACAGGTTGTCGGTGATGACGGCAGGCGAGCGGATCTCGGCGCGCGTGGCGAGCTTTTCGCGCAGCGACTTGGCGAGATCGGACATGGCATCGAAACGGCTGGCGCCGAACTGGTGAATCCAGCGCTGCAACTGCCGCGCACGAAACGGCTTCTCGCCGAGCTCTCCGCAATAGGCGGTAAGCGCGTCCGCATCCAGATCGAGCAGGTTGACGAGAGTGTTCATGACGGCAGTATCAACTTCTAAGGCAGTCTAGTCTTGTGGAATAGACCAGACAATCAGCGGCTGTAAACGTTCATGCCGGGGAAGAAGAAAGCGATCTCGACGGCAGCGGTTTCTGCTGCGTCCGAGCCGTGAACGGCGTTGGCGTCGATGCTGTCAGCGAAGTCAGCGCGGATCGTGCCGGCTTCAGCCTTCTTCGGGTCGGTTGCGCCCATCAGGTCGCGATGCTTGGTGATGGCGTTTTCGCCTTCCAGGGCCTGGATGATGACCGGGCCGGAAACCATGAAGTCCACCAGGTCCTTGAAGAACGGGCGCGCAGCGTGCACTGCGTAGAATTGCTCGGCTTCACCGCGCGACAGGTGAACCATCTTGGCAGCCACGATCTTCAGGCCTGCGGCCTCGAAACGAGCGTAAATCTGGCCGATGACATTCTTTGCCACGGCATCCGGCTTGATAATCGACAGGGTGCGTTCGATCGCCATAAAAACTCCAAAAAATGAAGGGGTTACAAGTCAAGTAAACGTGCAATTCTAGCACGAGACGGTTATGGTTTCGAGAAGGCCCATGGCCGCAGGTTCCCGGGAGCCAACCAAGGCACGGCACACACCATAAAGTTACCAATAATGCACTTTTAATGACGTGCCACGCGCAGGGAACGCGAGAGGCCAGTTGCGATCAAATCACCACTGGCAGCGCGGATTTTGCGAAAATGTGGCTGATACGTTCCCTCAACCCTTGCAATTCCATTACTGCGATGCCACATTGGCGTTGTGCCCGCCTGGGTTACCCCGGCGCCTCACCGTTTTGAGACAGGAGTCACCATGGATAACAAGCTGAACACATACAGTTTCGGCAGCGGCACCGCGACGAGCGACGTCGTGGTGCGCAATCGGGTCATGCGCAACACCTACTGGTTGCTTGCCATTTCGATGATCCCCACCGTCATCGGTGCGTGGATCGGAGTCACCACGGGCTTCAGCCTGATGAAAGGCAGCCCCGGCCTGTCGATGATCCTGTTCCTGGGCATCGCGTTCGGCTTCTTCTATGCCATCGAGAAGACCAAGAACAGCAGCATGGGCGTGGTCCTGCTGCTGGCCTTCACCTTTTTCATGGGGCTGATGCTGTCGCGCCTGATCGGGTCGGTGCTGCAGTTCTCCAATGGTCCTGCACTGATCATGTATGCCTTTGGCGGCACAGCGGCGGTGTTCGGCGCCATGGCCACCATCGCGACTGTCAGCAAGCGCGATTTCTCCGGGCTGAGCAAATTCCTGTTCGTCGGCGTGATCCTGCTGATCCTGGCCAGCGTCGCCAACATCTGGCTGCAACTGCCGTCGCTGATGATCACGGTTTCGGTGATCGCCATCGGCATCTTCTCCGCCTACATCCTCTTTGACGTGCAGCGCGTGCTGAACGGTGGCGAGACCAACTACATCACGGCAACGCTGGCGATCTACCTGGACGTGTACAACGTCTTCGCCAACCTGCTGGCGCTGCTGGGCATTTTCGGCGGCAACCGCGACTAAGGCGGCGGCCCGGCCGCCCTGCCCCGGACTAAAAAGGCCAGCGCATCCGCGCTGGCCTTTTTCTTTGCCGCGGCCGCAAGGCCGCGCCCGCCTTCCTCAGCCGCTCAGGCGCGGTCGAACACCGCAATCGATTCCACGTGCGAGGTGTGCGGGAACATGTTGACCACGCCAGCACCGGAAAGCCGGTAGCCGGCCTCGTGCACCAGCAGGCCGGCGTCGCGCGCCAGCGTGGCCGGGTTGCACGAGACGTAGACGATGCGCTTGGGCAGCACGTCGCTGCCAGCCTGGGCCAGTTCACCCAGTGCCTTGCTGACCGCCAGCGCACCTTCGCGCGGCGGGTCGATCAGCCAGCGGTCGAAACGGCCCAGTGCGGCGATGTCTTCCGCACCCACTTCGAAGAGGTTCCTGCAGGCAAACTCGGTTTTGTGGTCCAACCCGTTGATGACCGCATTGGCCAGTGCCCGGGTGGTCAGGACCTCGCTGCCTTCGATGCCCATCACCGAGCGGCCGCGCGTGGCCAGCGGCAGCGTGAAATTGCCAATGCCGCAGAACAGGTCGAGCAGCCGGTCATCCGACTGGGCATCCAGCAAGCGCAGCGCCCGGCCAATCAGCGCGCGGTTGATCTGGTGGTTGACCTGGGTAAAGTCGGTCGGCTTGAACGGCATGCGGATACTGAATTCCGGCAGCGTGTAGGCCAGTTCGCGGTCCAGCGGGTAGAACGGCACCACGGTGTCCGGGCCCTTGGGCTGAAGCCAGAACTGCACGCCGTGCTGGTCGGCGAAGGCGCGCAGCAGTGCCTCGTCGGCCTCGGTCAGCGGCATCAGGATGCGCAGCACCAGCACCGTCACATCCTGCCCCACTGCCAGCTCGACCTGCGGCAGGCGGTCTCGGATCGACAAACCCGTGATCAGTTCCCGCAGCGGCACCAGCAGGTCCGATACGTGCGGCGGCAGAACTTTGCAGCTCGCCATATCGGCCACATAGCTGCTCTTGCGCTCATGGAAGCCGACCAGCGCCACGCCTTTCTTTGCCACGTAGCGCACCGTCAGGCGCGCCCGGTAGCGGTAGCCCCAGTCCGGGCCGGCGATCGGGCGGAACACCACGTCCGGGCGCAGCTTCGACAAGTGCCAGAGATCGTCTTCCAGCACGCGTTGCTTGATGGCCACCTGCGCGCGTGCGTCCAGGTGCTGCATCGAAC
Organism: Cupriavidus sp. GW822-FHT03E04; assembly: GCF_058801495.1. NCBI lineage: Bacteria > Pseudomonadati > Pseudomonadota > Betaproteobacteria > Burkholderiales > Burkholderiaceae > Cupriavidus > Cupriavidus sp. GW822-FHT03E04. Next base: position 179,094 of record NZ_JBXANI010000013.1, on the reverse strand, counting down.
AACCGCCGCAAACGCCAAAATACTCGCAGCCCGGCTTCACGCGCATCGACGAGGCCTTCTTGATCATGCCCAGGTTGGCCTGCTCGAAGCTGGCCTTGCGCTTGAAGCTGCTGTAGCTGACGGTTTCGCCCGGCAGCGCGCCCTCGACAAAAATCACCTTGCCCGGGCTGCCATCCTCATTGACCAGCCGGCCAACGCCGCGCGCCTCCATGTCGAGGCTGTGGATCTGCACGACGGGCAGTTGCACGGGCGCAGGCTTGACCGGTGCGGGTACGGCCGGGGAGGCGAAGGCGCCACCTTCTGGCGCAGAATGGGCTTGCGTAAGAGTCACGGCTTGAGACACCTGGGGAACCTGACGTATTGTTTTGTGAAAGCGCGATTGTAGTCCAGACGCACAGCCGGGCGGCCCTGCGGCAAGCCCGGCGGCATGAAGACCGGGACAAGCGCGCGAGATAGGCGCAACATGGGTGCAGCACGCGCGAGGCACTCCCGGCACAGAACACCGGCACCGCGCGCCGTGGCAACCGAGCAGGGGGCGACATGGAACTGATTTCCTGGAACATCCAGTGGGGTCGTGGCGCCGACGGGCGCGTCGACCTGGCCCGTACCGTCAGGACGCTGCACGCGATCGCCGACGCCGATGTAATCTGCCTGCAGGAGGTGACGCGCGGCTATTCCGACCTCGCAGGCGAGCCTGGGCCCGACCAGGTGGCCGAGCTGGTAGCGCTGCTGCCCGGCTACCGGATCCTCTACGCGCCTGCGGTGGACCGTTTCACCGCGGACGGCGCGCCACGCCAGTTCGGCAACCTCATCGCCACCCGCCTGCCCTTGCTCGAAGTGTTTCGCCATGCCCTGCCCTGGCCCACCGATCCAACCGTCCCGTCGATGCCGCGCGTGGCGCTGGAAGCGACGGTAATGGCGGGAGAGCGTCGCCTGCGCGTAATCTGCACCCACCTGGAGTATTACTCGACACATCAGCGCGCGGCCCAGACCGACGCGCTGCGCGCCTGGCACCGCGAGGCCTGCGAGCACGCCAGCCAACCCGGCCTGCGCGAGACTGGGCCCGGCCCGTTCACGCCCGAAGCGCGGCCCGCTTCCGCCGTGCTGTGCGGCGATTTCAACGGCGCGCCGGACGATATCGCTTACCTGCGCATGTTGGCGCCATACGACGGTTGCCACGAAACCGGCATCATCGGCTGGCACGACGCCTGGACGCATACCCACCCCGGCAAGCCCCATGCGCCAACTTGCGCCCTGTATGACAAGGAGCAATGGCCGCAGGCGCCGTTTGCCTGTGACTTCGCATTCCTGACAGAGGACCTGCTGTCGCGCGTGCTGTGCTGCGAGGTGGATGGCGAAACACGGGCATCCGACCACCAGCCGATCTACCTGTCGCTGGCGGACGAATAGGGGCCTGTAACGGAGCGGCGCTTAGATTTCCGGTTCTTCGTCGTCATCGCCGCCGGCATATACCGGCTTGATGCGGAAAGACTGGAGGTACTGGATCCACTGCGAACCCGGCAACTCGGCGAGCGACTCCTGCACGAATTCGATTTCGGTATCGAACTGCTTCGGCGTCAGGCCGCCGCGCATCAACTGGAAACGGCAGTACACCAGGTAGGTATTGACGACATCGGTTTCGCAGTAATCGCGGATCGCGGGCAACTGGCCGTCCTGGTAGGCCTGCCAGACCTTGCTGCCGTCCATGCCCATCTTGCCGGGAAACCCGCACAGCTTGGCGAGATCGTCCAGCGGTGCGCTAGCGCGCGGCTGGTACATCGCCAGCAAGTCCATCAGGTCCAGGTGCCGCATGTGGTAACGACTGATGTAGTTGTTCCACTTGAATTCGCGGCTGTCGGACTCGCTGCCTTCGCCCATTTCCCAGTAGCGCGGCGCCACGATGCCATGCACCAGCCCGCGGTAATGCAGCACGGGCAGGTCGAAGCCGCCACCGTTCCACGACACCATCTGGGGCGAGTAGCGCGCCACCAGGTCATAGAACTTCTGGATCAGCACCGCCTCGCCGTCTTCCAGCGTGCCAAGCGAGCCCACATGGAAAACCGGTGTGCCGTCGCGCTGATTACGGCGCAGCACGCAGGAAATGGCCGCGATGCGCTGCAGGTAGTGTGGCAGGAAATCGGTGCCGTTTTTCTCGCGGCGGGCCGCGAAAGCATGTTCGGCGACCTCGGCATCGGTCATGGAATCGGGATGGTCGTGCAGACGACGCAAACCATCGACATCGGGAATCGTCTCGATGTCGAATACCAGCACAGGTGTCATAGAACAGCGTCCTTGCGCACGCCTTGCGAAGCAAAATGGCGTTTGAGCTTGACCAGCGCCTCTTGCTGGATCTGGCGCACACGCTCGCGCGTCAGCCCCATTTCCTCGGCAAGTTCTTCCAGTGTGGCCGGCTCGATGTGATTAAGCCCGAAGCGGCGCTCGACAACATAGCGGTGCTTTTCGGACAAACGCGCCAACCATTGTTTCATCAGGTTTTCCAGCTCGCGGTGGGCGACTTCCTGGTCGGGCGCGGCGTTGTGCTCGTCCGAGAGGAAATCAAGCAGGCTGGATCCGGGATCGAGATCGAATGGCGTGTCGAGCGAGGTGGTGTGCTCGTTGAGCGCGAGCACGTCTTGTATTTCGTCAGGGGTCTTGCCCAGCAGGTGGGCAATATCTTCCAGGCTGGCATCGCGGCCGTCGGTGCCGCCCTTCTCCAGATGACGCTTGGCGCGCAGCACCTGGTTGAGTTCGCGGATGACGTGGACCGGCAGGCGTACGGTGCGCGCCTGGTTCATGATGGCGCGCTCGATGCTCTGGCGGATCCACCATGTGGCGTAGGTCGAGAAACGGAATCCGCGGGAGGGGTCGAATTTCTCGATGGCGTGCATCAGGCCGAGATTACCTTCCTCGATCAGGTCCAGCAGCGGCACGCCGCGATTGAGGTAGCCCTTGGCGATGCTGACCACCAGCCGCAGGTTGCGCTCGATCATGACCTGCCGCGCCGAGAAATCGCCGCCCTTGGCCAGGGTAGAAAAATGCAGCTCCTCCGGCGCAGACAGCAGCGGCTTGATGCTGATGCGATTCAGGTAATGCTGGACGGTGTCGGCTGCCAGTTCGGTGTGCAGCACGGTGCGGAAGTCGTCATGATCGGGCGCAGCCGGCTCGGCTGCGGCCTCGCCTTCTTCTTCGTCCTCGGACTCTTCTTCGTCCTCGTCGCGGGCCTGGCGCTCGACTTCCTCGACCATCAGGTCGGCCTCGCGCAGGCCTACCGCCGTACCCGTGGTGATGGGCTCATCGGTAAGCGGCACCAAGTCGGCGGCCGGGTCCTGGCCGTAGGACTCGGAATCTGCATCGGCATCGGCTTGCGCCACGCCAGTGGACTGCTGCAACTCCGGCTGCTTGGGACGCCGAGCGCGGCTGGTGCTTCCGGTGGAGACAGTTTTCTGGCGTGGCATGAACCCTCACTGTGGCGGCAAATACCGCATCGGATCGACTGGTTTCCCGTTCTTGCGTACCTCGAAATGCAGCTTCACACGATCGGTGTCACTGTTGCCCATCTCTGCAATCTTTTGTCCCTTGCGGACCGTTGCCTGCTCCGTCACCAGCACCTTGTCGTTGTGGCCGTACGCAGTGAGATATGTATCGTTGTGTTTGATGATGACAAGATTCCCGTAGCCGCGCAAGGGGCCAACGTGAATCACGCGGCCATCGTCGGCTGCTTGCACCGGATCGCCCTTTTTGCCGGCAATATCAATGCCCTTGTTGCCTTTTTCGTCGAAACGCCCGATCAGTTGGCCGGTGACCGGCCATGCCAGCTTGACCGAGCCATCGGCGGCTGGCGCGGAGCCCGCCGCCACGGGCGCGGAAGCCCCGCCAGCAGTGGCTGTCGACGGAACCGGCGTGGGCACTGGACGCGCCTGGTCGATCGGCTGGCCCTGCACGCCGCCTGGCGCCACCGGCATGGTGGCGACGCCGGTGCCCGCGTTGACGTCGGCGCCAGGAGGCGCCACGCGCAACAATTGACCCACTTCGATCTGGTTGGCATTGGCCAGCGAATTCCAGGCCGCGACATCGCGATAGGACTGGCCGTTCTCGAGCGCGATTCGATAAAGCGTATCGCCTCGCTTGACGCGATAGTACCCAGGCGGCGCGGGCTCCAGCGGGACGACACCGGCGACGCCGGCTCCGGAGGTGCGGTCCACCACGGGCGCCGGCATGGGCGAGGAGGCGCAGGCGGCCAGCAAGGCCAGCAGCAGGGAGGCGGTAGCGAGCTGCCCGGCGCGGGCGAAACGTTCCGTGTTCACGATATTGTGCATAGTTCGACTCAGATAGTGCCCGATTTTAATGGCACAAAGAAAACGGCTTCAAGCGCGGTCCGGTGAAATCGATGCCGGTTACGCCGCTCGATCAACAATAATTGCTGTGTGACGGTCTGCCCTGGGCCGCCGGCGGAGGGAGGCACCGCCACGGGCGCGATCAGCCGCCCGCCAATGGCAAGCTGCTCCAGCAACGCCTGAGGCACCTCCATGCCGGCCGCCGCCAGGATAATCGACGAAAACGGCGCCGCCTGGGGTAAACCCAGCATGCCATCGCCATAATGCAGGCGCAGGTTTGGCACCCGCAGCGGCCGCAAGTTCGCCTTGGCTTGTTCGTGCAGCGGACGAATCCGCTCGATAGAGAACACTTCGCGCGCCACCAGGCTCAGCACGGCCGCCTGATAGCCGCAGCCGGTGCCGATTTCCAGCACGCGCTCCAGCGGCTCATCCGCGCCGAGGCCATCGCGCAACAGCTCGATCATGCGAGCCACCACCGACGGCTTGGAGATGGTCTGCTGGTGGCCGATCGGCAACGCCGCATCTTCATACGCTTGCGACGACAGGCCGGGCTCGACAAACAGGTGGCGCGGGATGGTGGCAATCGCGTCGAGCACGCGGTCGTCGCGGATGCCGGCTGCGCGCAGCCGCGCCGCCAGCGCGCCACGCGCGCGTTCCGAGGCCATGCCGCCGCCGCCCGCCGTGGCGGCACTGGCGCGCGCCTGCACGGCGCTCGCTGCCGGGGTGGGCGCAGCGGGCGCCTTGGCCGCGCGCGATTTGGCAGCCATCGCCGCGCCGCGCGCGCCGCCCACGGCAGGCATGCCAGCGGTACGCGCCGGCGCGGGCTTGCGCTCGACCACCGCGTCCAGCGACAGGGGAAATTTTGGGCGACGCGGGACGGAACTCATGACGGCCGGCTACTGCGCGGGCAAGGGCTTATGCCAGCCACTGGTTGACCTGCTCGAGCTGCCCGCGGTGAGTCAGGTCCAGCTGCAAAGGGGTCAGCGACACGAAGCCTTCGCCCGTGGCATGGAAATCCGTGCCCTCGCTCGCATCGCGCGCGTCGCCGGCGGGCCCGATCCAATAGTTGGTATCGCCGCGCGGGTTGACCTGTTTGATCACCGGCTGGGACGGATGGCGCTTGCCGAGCCGGGTGGCACGGTAGCCGTTGATGTGTTCGAACGGCAGGCTGGGAATATTGACGTTGAGCAGGAACGGCTCGGCCGAGGGCCTGGCGATATAGCGCTCGACAATGTCGCGTGCCACGCGCGCGGCGGCGTCAAGATGGGTCCAGCCCTTGTCCACCTGCGAAAAAGCGATCGAGGGAATGCCAAGCAGGAAGCCCTCGATAGCGGCGGCGACGGTGCCGGAATACAGCACGTCCTCGCCCATGTTCTGGCCCTGGTTGATGCCGGACACCACCAGGTCGGGTTTCTCGTCGAGCAAGCCGGTCAGCGCGATATGCACGCAATCGGTCGGCGTGCCGTTGACGAAGCGGAACCCTTTCTGCACGCCCTCCCGGGCTTCATAGATGGACAGTGGCCGCTGCAAGGTCAGCGAGTTGGATGCACCGCTGTGGTTTTGCTCAGGTGCAATCACCGTGATGCGCGCCAGCGGCGCCAGCGCGGCATGTAGCGCGGCTAGCCCCGGCGCCAGGTAACCGTCATCGTTTGCGAGGAGGATATGCATGGCCGGGATTGTACCTGACAAGGCTGCCGCAAGCGGCCCGTCCGCAGCGCAAATCCTGCTGCAAAACCAGTAACCGGCGGCGGCTCGCCAGCTTGTAACAGAACGACCGTGCTATTTTTGCGCTACACTTGCCCGGGCCTGCCTGGCGCAACTGGCATGGACCACGCGTGCACCGTGCATGCACCCTTTTGCGCCGTCTTCTGCCGGGCATCGAACATATCACCGGAGACATGATGAAAGCCGTACTTTGCAAAGCCTGGGGCCCGCCTGATTCGCTGGTGCTCGAAACCCTGCCTGACCTGGTGCCCGGCGCGGGCGAAGTCGTCATCGATGTGAAGGCAGCAGGCGTGAATTTTCCCGACGTCCTCATCATCCAGAACAAATACCAGGCCAAGCCGCAACTGCCCTTTTCGCCCGGCTCGGAACTGGCCGGCGTGGTCAACGCGGTGGGCGAAGGCGTGACGCACGTCAAACCCGGCGACAATGTCATCGCCTACCTGGGCAACGGCGCCTTTGCCTCGCAGGCCAAGGCCCCCGCCGCCGCCGTGGTGCCGATGCCGCCGGGCATCGACTTCGAGACCGCCGCGGCATTCACCCTCACCTACGGCACCTCGCACCACGCGGTGATCGACCGCGGTGAGCTGAAAGCGGGCCAGACCATGCTGGTGCTCGGCGCTGCCGGCGGCGTGGGCCTGGCCGCCATCGAAATCGGCAAGGCCATCGGCGCGCGCGTGATCGCGGCCGCCTCCACCGACGAAAAGCTCGCGGTCTGCAAGGACCATGGCGCCGATGCGCTGATCAACTACAGCACCGAAGACCTGCGCGAACGCGTGAAGGCGCTGACCGATGGCCGCGGCCCCGACGTGATCTATGACCCGGTGGGCGGCATCTACGCCGAACCGGCGTTCCGCTCGATCGGCTGGCGCGGCCGCTACCTGGTGGTGGGCTTCGCCAATGGCGAAATCCCCAAGCTCCCGCTGAACCTGGCACTGCTCAAGGGCGCCTCGCTGGTGGGCGTGTTCTGGGGTGACTTTGCGCGGCGCGAGCCCAAGGCCAATCAAGCCAACATGGCGCAGATGCTGGGCTGGATGAAGGAAGGCAAGATCCGCCCGCATATCTCCGCGCGCTATGCGCTGGAGCAGGCGCCGCAAGCCCTGAAAGACATGGAAGCCCGCAAGGTCACCGGCAAGATCGTCATCGTGCCCTGACGTTGCGCGCCTCTGGCGCCGTGCAAGAGCAAAAAAAGCGCCTGGTGCCGTAGCACCAGGCGCTTTTTTCTTGCTCGGCGGCGTTTCACGCCGCCATCACTGCGCGCATCAGAAGCGATGCTGCAAGCCGGCGGTCACCCCCACCTGGTTGTTTGCATAGCCGATGAAGTCCCTGGACAAGCTCACATTCTGCCCGTTGCGCGCCTTGGCATAGCCGCCCGACAGGTAAGCCGTGGTGCGCTTGGACAGCGCGTACTGGGCGCGCACCGAGAACAGGATCGGATCGGCATCGCTGCCGCCCTTGATATTCTGCTTGTAGACCGCGCCATACAACGTGAACGCCGGCGTGAAGTCATACGACGCGCCGCCCCAATACATATCGCTGCGATGAGACGCGGCTGCCGTGGTGAAGGTCCGCTTGTAGTTGCGATAGCCCGCGTAAAGCTTCAGGTCGCCGAAGTCATAGCTGGCGCCAGCGTGGATGCCCTGAATGTAGTCCGTGACATCGGCCGGCGTGGTGCTGGTGCCTGCGCCGTTCTGGCGGTCCCAGGTGGCGGCCGCGGCAAAGCCGCCCGCACTGTAGCCCACGCCGAGATCGTACTTGGACGAGCTCTTGAAGCTGCCGGCCACTTCGCCCAGTGCCACCGTGGCGCCCAGCTTCACGCCACCAAAAGTGCCGTCGTAGCGGATCGCGTTGGACGCGCGCGAGAACAAGCCATCCTTGCGCTCGCCGGTAGCGGTCGCCGAGGTCGCCCACGAGTAATTCGGCGCGTAGCCCATCGGGTCGAACGGCAGCATGAAATCATAGGTGGTGGTGAAGGTGCGGCCCAGCACCACTTGGCCGTACTTGCTGGACAAGCCAACAATGGCGCGCCGATCGAACAGCGTGCCATCGGAATCCAGCCGGCCTGTATCGATGGCGATGCCGCTCTCCAGCTGGAACAGTGCCTTGAGCCCACCGCCAAGGTCCTCGCTGCCGCGCATGCCCCAGCGCGACGTGTTCTTGCCACCCGAAGTCATCTTGACCACCGAACCATTCGGGCCGGCATGGCTGGCGTATTCGATGCCGGCATCCATGATGCCGTACAGGGTCACGCTGGATTGCGCCGCTGCGCCACCGGCCAGGCTCATGCCGACTGCTGCCAGCGCGATCGATTTCAGCTTCATGCTGTCTCCTCTTGTGATTTGTGAGTTGTGATTGTTGTGGTGATGTCCGGGCAGGCCCCCGGGATGGCACGCATGGTATGGCAGGCGCACTTTCAGTTCGCTTTCGAAATTCGACGGATTTCATCGCCGCGCCGGCGTTCGGGGTTGGGAGTTTCCCTAGCTTCAAAGTCGGGCCGGATACCTGTATTTCTCAGCGCGGCCCGCCTTCGCGGCCCTCCCCCGCTTTTACCGATTTCACCCGGGCGCCCTGCCCGCCAAGAGAATGCGAATCCTGCTCGTTGAAGACAATGTGATGCTGGCGAATGCCCTGGTCGAGGCGCTCAGCCAGGCGGGCTTCGCCGTGGACTGCATGCACGATGGCCGCGCGGCAGATCACCTGCTCTCGACTCAGGACTACGCGCTGGTCATCCTCGACCTGGGCTTGCCCAAGCTCGATGGCCTGGAGGTGCTGCGGCGCCTGCGGCAACGGCGCAATGCCATGCCCGTGCTGATCCTGACCGCACACGGCTCAGTCGAGGACCGTGTGAAGGGGCTCAATCTTGGTGCGGACGACTACCTGTCCAAGCCGTTCGACCTGTCGGAGCTGGAGGCGCGCGCGCGCGCGCTGATACGCCGCAGCTTTGGTCACGAGAGCACGCAACTGCAATGCGGCCCGCTGTGCTATGACGGCATCAGCCGAGCCTTCGTGCTGGGCGGCGAGCCCCTGGCGCTGACCCGGCGAGAGCGCGCCGTGCTCGAGGTGCTGATGCTGCGCGACGGACGCGCCGTCAACAAGGAAGCCATGTCGGAGAAGATTTTCGGCATCGACGAATCGGTCAACCCGGATGCCATCGAAATCTACGTGCACCGCCTGCGCAAGAAGCTCGAAGGCAGCGGCGTGGCCATCGTGACCCTGCGCGGGCTGGGCTACCTGCTCGATGCCTGCGCACAAGCGAACATGGCCACGCCGGCTGCCCGATGAGAGTCCCGAGCCTGCGCCTGCAACTGTCACTCTGGCTGCTGCTGCCGTTGCTGGCCCTGCTGGCAATGGACGCATGGATGACCTATCACCGTGCGATGGACGCCGCCCACGTGGCGTTCGACCGCACGCTGGAAGCCTCGCTCAAATCGATGCGCGAAGGCATCCGCCTGCATGAGGGCCGCTTCGCCATCGACGTGCCTTACCTGGCGCTGGAGATCTTCGAGTCCGAGGCCGGCAGCCGGATCTACTACGTGATTCGCGACGAGCACGGCGCCACGCTGACCGGCTACGACGACCTGCCGATGCCGGCCACGCCAAAGCAGCCGCTCTACAAGACCGTCTTCTACGACGCCGTTTTCCGCGGCGAGCCGGTGCGCATGGCGGCGCAGCCGCTGCCGGTGCGCGACATGCCGTCGGGGCAGGCGCGGCTGGTCTGGGTGCTGGTCGGCGAGACCATCGAGCCGCGCCAGTCGCTGGCGCACGAGATCCTGGCCGGCTCGCTGCAACAGGAAATGGTACTGGTCACGCTGGCGCTGGGCATCGTGTGGTTCGGCGTGCGGCGCGGCCTGCGGCCGCTGCACCGGCTCAGCGCCACGGTGGCCGAACGTGGCGCCGACGACCTGGCGCCGCTGGAGCAAAAAGACCTGCCCGCAGAAATGAAGCCCCTGGTCGAGGCGATCAACCAGTACGTCGCGCGCCTGCACCGCATGTTGCTGGCGCGCAAGCGCTTCTTTGCCGATGCCGCCCACCAGTTGAAGACCCCGCTGGCCATCATGCAGGCGCAGTCAGAACTGGCGCTGCGCGAGCGCGATGGCGAACGCATCCTTCGCCATCTGCGGCCGCTGCACGATACCGTGCGCCACGCCGCCAAGGGCGCGCAGCAACTGCTTTCGCTATCGCGCCTGGAACCGGACAGTGGCTACGCGCCGGCGTTGCTGCCCTTGCGCCTCGATACGCTGGCCAGGGACGTGGCCCTCGAATGGGCACCGGTGTCGCGGGCCGGCCAGGTCGACCTGGGCTTCGAAGCCGATGCGCCGGTGCAAGTCTTGGGGCAAGCGGAACTACTGCAGGAGTTGGCCGGCAACCTCGTGGACAACGCGATCCGCTATGCCGGCCCCGGCGCGCAGGTGACGGTCCGCGTGGCGGGTCCGGAGAACCAGCCGTTGTTGCAAGTGGTGGATAACGGCCCGGGCGTTGCTGCCGACGAGCGCGACAAGGTATTCCAGCGCTTCTATCGCGGCGAATCCACCCCGGGGCAGGATGGCAGCGGCCTGGGCCTGCCGATCGTGCGCCAGATCGCGCGCGCCCATGGCGCCACGGTGGCGCTTGAGGAAACCCCCGGCGGCGGCCTGACCGTCAGCGTGCGCTTCGCGGTGACCGCGGTGGCAGGCGCCGGGGCCGGGCTCGCGTCGCGCCAAAGCTGGCGGGACCACTAAGCGGCGGTTTCAAAATGAAGCGAAGCGGTTCTGGCTAGGCGGGCGGCCGCAGACAGTCAAGTGGATCGGCCAAAGCCGTGCAACGACGCCAGCATCCTTTTGGAAATGGCCTCTAAGGCGGGCAATTGGACGGCAGTGCCAGCTCCTGCCGAAACGGATCGACCTTCAGGCTTGGATCCTTCATGCGCAAGCAGTAAGTCCCTGCAGCGCCGCGCACGCGCGCGGTACGACTCGTGCCCACCTGCGACTCGACAAGGGCTTCGCCTTGCGCGGCCCCTGCCATGCCCGCGGCAAGCCGCTGCGCAGGCGAGGCCACCGCGTCAGAGGCGGCGCGCTCGAAGACGGCCTCGCCCCGCTGACGACTGCGGGCGATATTGTCCCGCGCAACGCCAGTGGCAGATGCCGGATCTGCGGAGCGCATTGGTGCCAGCGGCAGCATGGGCACGCTGGCCGCGCTCGAACTGTTGAAAGGTACGCCCGCCCCGGGCGGCAAAGCCATCGTTGCGACTGGCTCCCGGCCGGGCTGCCCTGCGCACGCGCGCTCAGGCCGAGGCGCAGGCAAGGTCTGCGGCTTGGGAGAGGATGCAACGGGCTTGACGGTAGCAGCCGGCGTTGGCAACCCGGTGAACGGCAACACTGCCACCCACTGCATGGCCCGCGGGTCCCGCTCGCCCGGCCAAGGCAACGAGAGCGAGGCCTGCCGTGCCGGCCAGGGCACCGGACCCAGCACGAGCCCATGCGCCACCAGCACCAGCGCCACCACGATCGGCCACTGGCGGCGGCGCATGGCGTTCGCGCCGCGGTCAGCATTGGGCATCACGCTAGCTTAGCACCAGCTGACACGGACGATGCGTGAGGAAACAGGAGGATGCATAGCGACTCCGGTGACGGTGAGCAAGTCGTGATTCTATGCGGAAATGATTGTTTTACAAACAATTTTTATTGTAAAACAATAAATTACAGCCAACTTCCACCACGTCCCGGCTCACTCTCGCTATCGCCCGGGCGCCAGCCCGACGGCTGGCTTACAGCCGCTCGGTCTCTCCGCTCTTGGGCTGCCACTTCATCAGCCGCTTCTCCACGCTGCCGACCAGCGTATCCAGCATCAGCGCCGCCGCGGTCAGCACCACGATGCCCGCAAACACGGTGTTGATGTCGAAGGTGCCCTCGGCCTGCAGGATCAGGTAGCCAACGCCGCGCGCCGAGCCCAGGTACTCGCCCACCACCGCGCCCACGAAGGCCAGGCCGACTGACGTATGCAACGAGGAAAACACCCAGCTGGTCGCGCTCGGCAGATAGACATGGCGCAGCAGCTGCTTGCGGTTCGCGCCCAGCATGCGCACATTGGACAGCACCACGGGGCTGACTTCCTTGACGCCCTGGTAGACGTTGAAGAACACGATGAAGAACACCAGCGTCACCGCCAGCGCTACCTTTGACCATATGCCCAGGCCAAACCAGACGGCGAAGATCGGTGCCAGGATCACGCGCGGCATCGAGTTCATCGCCTTGATATAGGGATCGAGGATGGCCGAGGTGAGCGGGCTGAGCGCCAGCCACAGGCCAACGCCGAGGCCCGCGGCCGTGCCGACGCCGAAGGCCAGCAGCGTTTCGATCAGGGTCACGCCGAGGTGGACGTAGATGTCGCGCTCGACGACGAACCAGTTCCAGATGCGCTGGGCCACCATCAGCGGCTCACCGAAGAAGAAGGCAACCTGCTGCGAGCGCGTGGCGGCATGCCAGGCGCCGAGGATCACAACGAGGACGAGCAACTGCCAGAATCGCAGCATGCCCTTGGAGTCGGGACGGAAAGCCATGGGAATCGAAACTCGAATTGAAATCAGACCGGATTGAATGGGAACGAAGCGCGCCGGGCCATCTCAGGCCACCTTGCGCTGCTGCGCATAGCCCTTGAGGACTTCCTCGCGCAGCACGTCCCAGATGGCCGCGTGCAGCTCGATGAAGCGAGGATGGTTGCGGATCTCGGCCACGTCGCGCGGGCGCGGCAGGTCGATGGCGAACTCGCCGATCGGGTGCGTGCCGGGACCTGCCGACAGCACCACCACGCGATCGCTCATGGCGATGGCCTCGTCAAGATCGTGGGTGATGAACAGCACTGCCTTGCGCTTGGCCGCCCACAACTCCAGCACCTCGTTTTCCATCAGCTGGCGGGTCTGGATGTCGAGCGCGGAGAACGGCTCGTCCATCAGGATGATGTCCGGATCCAGTATCAGCGTCTGGGCCAGGCTCACGCGCTTGCGCATGCCGCCGGAGAGCTGGTGCGGATAGCGGTCGCCAAACCCGCCCAGGCCGACGCGGCGCAGCCAGGCCTCGCCCTCCTGCTGCGCTTCGGCACGCGCCATGCCGCGGAACTCAAGCCCGGCAATGACGTTGTCGAGCGCGCTGCGCCACGGCATCAGGGCTTCGGCCTGGAACATGTAGCCAGCGCGGGTGTTGATGCCGCGCAGCGGCTCGCCGAACACCCGTACCTCGCCGATCGAGGGCTGCAGCAAGCCGGCCCCCACATTCAGCAAGGTGGACTTGCCGCAGCCGGTCGGCCCCACCACGGAGACGAACTCGCCGGGCTGGATGTCCAGGGTGGTCTCCTTGACGGCGGTATAGCGCTGGCTGCGATCGTCGCGGGAGACGAAGGTGCAGGTGACGTTGTCGAGGGAAAGTGCGGGAGTGCTCATGGCAGGCTCTTGGCGGATACGGTGCTGAATGACGCAACGGGTGCGATCGATGCAGGCACCGCGGCTCCGCGCGATAGTAATGACGTGGAAAGCAGGTTCAGGACGGCGCACCGGATGCCATGCATGGCATCCGGTGCGCCAATGCAAAGGCCCGCTGCACGCAGCGGGCCGCCGGCACCCTGGGCGCGGGCGATGCCTTACTTGTACTTGGCGTTCGCCTTCTGCACGAAGGTGTTGGTGAAGGTGTTTTCCAGCTTGATGGTCTTGCCCTTCAGGTCCGGGTCGAACTGTTGCAGCGTGTTGAGCGCGGTCTTGGGACCGTCGGCCGGCATGGTGCCGTCCGGCGAGATGGCTTCCTTGACCTTTTCCCAGGCGGACAGGTACAGCGCGCGGTCGCCCAGCAGGTAGCTTTCCGGCACGGTCTTGACGATGTCCGACGGGCCAGCCTTCTGCAGCCACTTGAGCGCGCGCACCATGGCGTTGGTCATGGCCTGCGTGGTGTTCGGGTTCTGCTGGATAAAGGCGGTGGACGCGTACAGGCAACCCGACGGCATATTGCCGCCGAAGACAGCCTGGGTGTCCTTGAGCGTGCGGGTGTCAGAGGCGATGTGCACTTCATTCTTCTGGGTCAGCATCGACACCACCGGATCGAGGTTGGCCATCGCGTCGATCTGGCCGGAGCGCATGGCCGCCACCGCGCCAGCGCTGGCGCCGACACCGATGAAGGAGACGTCCGATGCCTTCAGGCCCGCCTTTGCCAGCACGAAGTTGGCCATCATGTTGGTGGAGGATCCCGGCGCGGTCACACCGATCTTCTTGCCCTTGAGGTCGGCCACCGACTTGAAGTTGGGCATGGTCTTGTTGGAGACCACCAGCACGATCTGCGGGGCGCGGCCCTGCAGCACGAATTCCTGGTACTGCTGGCCCTTGGCCTGCAGGTTGATAGTGTGCTCGTAGGCGCCGGAAACCACATCGGCGCTGCCGCCCACCACGGCCTGCAGCGCCTTGGCACCGCCGGCGAAGTCGACGATCTCGACGTCGAGCCCTTCATCCTTGAAGTAGCCGAGGCGCTCGGCAATGGTCAGCGGCAGGTAGTAGAACAGGTTCTTGCCGCCCACGGCGATGGTGACCTTGGTCTTCTCGGGCTTGCCCTGTGCCTGGGCGTAGCCGCCAAAGGTGAACCAGCCCGCAAGGAACAGCGCCAGCGCGAGCAGCGCCTGCTTCCAGAATTTCTTGTTATACATTTCTCTCTCCTACCTGATTACCCGTCAACTGCAGCTCTCGCGCTGATGCATGCCGCTTGTGCTACGGCTTGCGTCGTGCCGCGTAGCGGCAAGTTGCGATGCTAGCCGATGCCGCAAAGGGCCGCATCGGGATCAACACCTATGCCACGCCGGCATCCGCACCAGCGTGTGGGCATCGAAGATACAGGGTGCGCCTTTCGGCCGGCTTACTACCGGCCCCAGGGCACAGGCATCATTCCGCGTGGATATCGGCCGCCTTGATGACCTTGGCCCAGCGGACCAGCTCGTTGCGCTGATAGGTCGCGAGTTGCTGCGGGCCCATGAACTTCGCCTCGGCGCCGAGCTCTTCCGCCTTCTTGCGGAAGGCCTCGGTCTGCATGATGCGCTCGATCTCGCCGGCGAGCTTGTCGATGATCGGCTTGGGCGTGCCGGCCGGCGCGTACATGGCGAACCAGGACGACACATCGAGATCGGGGTAGCCCGCTTCCGGCGCGGAGGGCACGTCCTTCAGGCTCGGCAGGCGCTGCTTGCTGGTGACCACCAGCGCTCGCAGCTTGCCGCCCGCGATATGCCCCATCAGGGGCGGCGGCGTGGTGATGGTGAGATCCACCGAGCCGCCCAGCAGGTCGGTCATGGCCGGGCCGGTGCCTTTGTACGGGACATGGGTGATCTGGATGCCGGCCATCTGGTTCAGCAGCTCGGTGGAGACATGCTGCAGGGAGCCGTTGCCCGACGAGGCGTAGTTGAGCTTGTTGGGGTTGGCCTTGGCATAGGCCACCAGCTCCCTGAGCGTCTTCACCGGCAAACTCGGGCGCACCACCAGCACCTGCGGGGCCGAGAGGATGTTGGCGACCGGCGCGAAGTCCTTCACCGGGTCCCACGCGTTCTTCATCAGCAGCGGCGAGATGACCTGGTAGCCCGAGTACTGCACCATCAGGGTGTAGCCGTCCGGCTTGGCGCGCGCCACCGTCTGCGCGGCAATGCCGCCCGAGCCACCGGGCCGGTTGTCCACTACCACCGGCTGGCCGAGGGCCTTGGACAGGGGCTCGGAGATCATGCGCGCGGCCAGGTCGGTCGTGCCGCCGGCAGCGGCGGACACCACCAGCGTGACCGGGCGCGTCGGGTAGGCGCCGTCCTGCGCCCATGCGGCCGTGCCGGCCAGGCCGGCGGCAGCCAGCGCCACGGCGGCGGCGAGCGTCTTGCGGCGCGCGCCGGATGCGCACAGGGAAGATTGGGGACGTGCGATGGCAGATGCCGGATTGCGAGGCATGAAGTGTCTCCTGCTTGGTGCTTGTTGATCTTGGTTTTCTGTTCAGCGCCCGCCGGCCCTCGCCGTGCGGTGCGCACCCGTCCTTCGGGATTCTTGCGGCGGGCCCGCTGTCAGCCCTAGCATCAGCCCTAGCATCAGCCCTGGTGTCAGCCCTAGCATCAGCCCTGCCCGGCGAAATGCTCGGCCAGCCAGGCCGGCGGCTGGTGCGTGCGCAGGCGCGTGCCCGCGCGCAGCAACTGGCTGGCGGTGTCACGCTGGACCAGCGCGGGCAAGCCAGCCACCACGTCGAGCAGGCGCGCCAGGTCCACGCCGGTGTCCACGCCCATGGCATCGAACATATGCACCAGCTCTTCGGTGCTGACGTTGCCGCTGGCGCCGGGCGCAAAGGGGCAACCACCGAGGCCGCCGGCAGCGGCGTCGAAGCGGGTCACGCCCGTCTGCCAGGCGGCCAACGCGTTGGCCAGGCCCATCCCGCGGGTGTTATGCAGGTGAATGGTGAGGCCCGCCTGCGGCAGGCTTCGCTGGAAACGCTCGCACAGCGCCGCCACCTGCGTGGGATACGCCATGCCGGTGGTGTCGCACAGCGTGATACCTGCCGCGCCGGCATGGGCGAAGGACTCGGCCAGCGCCATCACGGCATCGGCATCGACCTCGCCCTCGAAGGGGCAGCCGAACACGGTGGACAGCGAAACATTGACCGGCACAACCGCCGCGTTAGCCGCCTCGATCATTGCCAGCAACTGCGCTTGCGACTGGGCGCGCGTCATGCGCAGGTTGGCGCGGTTATGCGTCTCGCTGGCCGACATCACCAGGTTGAGCTCATCAGGCCGGCACGACAACGCGCGCTCCAGGCCGCGCAGGTTCGGCACCAGCGCGGTGTAGCGCACGTCCGCGCCGCGCTGCATGCGGTGCATGACCGCCTCGGCATCGGCCAAAGCGGGGATGGCCTTGGCCGAGGTAAATGACGTGGCTTCGATGCGGGCAAAGCCACAGGCGGACAAGGCGTCGAGGAAGGCGACCTTGGCATCGGTGGGCACCACGGCCGGCTCGATCTGCAGGCCGTCGCGCGGTGCGACTTCGTTGATCTCGATGCGGGCCGGGCCGCGCAGCATGGATGACGCGCTCATGCCACCACCCCGCGTGCGCGCATGTCAGCGATGGTGGCAGCGTCGAAGCCGGCCGCCTCCAGCACGCTGTCGGTGTGTTCGCCCAACGTGGGCGCACGGTCGTGGATGGCGCCCGGGCTGGCCGAAAGCTTGGGCATGATGCCCGGCACTTCGACGGTCAGGCCGCTGGCCGCGGTCACGCTCTCGATCACGCCGCGCGCACGGTAGTGCGGGTCTTCCGAGATGTCCTTGACGGTGTAGATGCGCCCGGATGGCACTTCGGCCTGCTTGAGCACCACCAGCGCGTCTTCCACGCTTTGCGTGCGGGTCCACGCCGTGATGGCGGCATCGATCTCGTCGACGCGTTTCACGCGCCCGTCGTTGCGCGCGAGCGCCGGGTCGTCGCCCAGGTCGGCGCGGCCGATCGCGTGCATCAGGCGCTTGAAAATGGCGTCTCCGTTGGCGGCCACCAGCACGTACTCGCCACTGGCGCAGGGATAGGCGTTGGACGGCGCGATGCCGGGCAAGGCGCCGCCAGCCGGCTGGCGCACGGCACCAAACGCCGAATACTCCGGCAGCAGGCTTTCGCTCAGGTTGAACAGCGACTCGTACAGCGCCACGTCGATCACCTGCCCTTCACCGCCGCGCGCATCGCGTTCGTACAGCGCCAGCAGCACGCCGAGCGCGCCATGCAGCCCGGCAATGGTGTCGCCTAGCGACAGACCGGCGCGCACCGGCGCACGGCCCGGCTCGCCCGTGAGGTAGCGCAGGCCGCCCATGGCCTCGGCCACCGCGGCAAAGCCCGGCTCGTCCTTCTTCGGGCCGGTCTGGCCGTAGCCGGACACGCGCACCATGATCAGGCCGGGGTTTTCCGCGCGCAGCGCTTCATAGCCCAGGCCCCATTTTTCCATGGTGCCCGGGCGGAAGTTCTCGATCAGCACGTCGGCCTCGGCGGCCAGCTTGCGCACCACGGCCTGCCCTTCCGGAATGCGCAGGTCGATGCAGATGGATTGCTTGTTGCGCGATTGCGCTTCCCACCAGACAGAGGTGTCCTCGTAAAGCATGCGCCATTTGCGCAGCGGGTCGCCCTGTCCGGGCGGCTCCACCTTGACCACGTGAGCGCCGAAATCGGCGAGGGTCTTGGCGGCGAAGGGGCCGGCAATCAGTTGCCCGAGTTCGAGGACCCGAATGCCTTCAAGGATCTGTCGCGCCATGGTGGGGGTGTCTCCGTGCGGTGTGGGTTACAGCGGGCGTGTGCCGATGGGAAGCGCCGCGGCTAGTGCGGCCGGTGCGGCTGGCAGCACGCCTTATTTCGACGCAGTGTGCCCCAGCCGGGCGGCTGGCGGAATCGGCATTCGGAGAAGCGGGCCTTCTCGGAACGCGAAAGCCCCGAACGAGCCACGTTGAAGCCCAAGGGCGTCAGAACGGCGCGCGGTCGCCGCAGAGATGGGTAATGAGCAGCCGCGCCGACACCGTCAGCGCCGCAGGGTCACGCATGCCGATCAGCAGCGTGCGGCGTGCCCACGCATCCTGCAGCCCCACCAGCGACAACCCCATCGACTGCACGTGCGGCTCGGCCGCGATGCGCGGCAGCACGCCCACGCCCAGCCCCGCCATCACCATGCGGCACATGGCGTCGAAGCTGCGCACCTGGATGCGCAGGCGGAAAGGCCGGTCCAGCCGGCTGCTTTCCTCCAGCAGGCGAGCCGCCAGCGAGGTGACCTGCGGCAAACTGACGAAGTCGTATTCCAGCGTGTCCGCATAGCGCACGGGCCCGCGCTCCGACAGCGGATGGCCCGGCGGCGTGACCAGCACCAGTTCGTCCTGCCGGTACTCCACCGTGACCAGGCCCGCGCTGGGCGTGCGGTCGGCAAAGATGCCCACGTCCGCGCGGTTTTCCACCAGCGCGGCCACGATCTCGCTGCTGTTCTGCTCTTCGAGCTCGATGCGGATGGTGGGATGCAGCGCCATGAAGGTCGCCAGGTCGTCGGGCAGGAACTGCGTGATGGCCGAGGTATTGGCGCACACGCGCACCTGGCCACGCACGCCGCTGGCGTAGTCCGACATCACGCCGGCCATGCGCTCCACGTCCTGCAGGATGGTCAGCGCATGGTGGAAGCAGGCCTGCCCGGCCTCGGTCAGCTGCACCCCGGCCGCGTGGCGAAAGAACAGCGGCGCGCCAACGGCGGCCTCCAGGTCGGAAATGCGCTTGCTGGCCGCCGCCACCGCCAGGTGAGACTGGCGCGCGCCGGCGGAAATGCTGCCCTGGCGGGCCACGGCCACGAACAGGCCAAGCGTGACAAGGTCGAAACGGGCGAGATTCATGCGGTTGTGGCCCCGCGCACGGACCCAGGCATGGCAATACGACCGGGCACGGCTACACCGCGCGCCGGTCCATCACCGCGCGGGCAATGGTGCCGGCATCGACGTATTCGAGTTCGCCGCCCACCGGCACGCCGCGCGCCAGGCGCGACACCTTGAGGCCGCGCGCCTTCAGCATCTCCCCAACATAGTGCGCCGTGGCCTCGCCTTCGCTCGTGAAATTGGTGGCGACGATCACCTCCGTCACCGGGCCGCCCATGGCGGGGTCGGTGGCGCGCGCCAGCAACCGGTCCAGGTGGATTTCGCGCGGGCCGATGCCGTCGAGCGGAGAGAGCCGGCCCATCAGCACAAAATACTGGCCGCGATAGGTCAGCGTCTGCTCAATCATGATCTGGTCGGACGGCGTCTCCACCACGCACAGCAGCGAGGCGTCGCGCCGCTGGTCCAGGCAGGTCGTGCAGATTTCCTGCTCGGTGAAGGTATTGCAGCGCGAGCAATGCTTGATGCCGTCGGCCGCGCCGCGCAAGGCGTCGCCCAGCTTGCGGGCACCTTCGCGGTCGTGCTGCAGCAGGTGGTAAGCCATGCGCTGGGCCGACTTCGGCCCCACGCCCGGCAAGACCCGCAACGCCTCGATCAGCGCCTGCAGCGACGTCGGGGGGGCGCCCTTCATGCCGCCCCCCCGGACGCCGCCATGCTCACCACCGGCAAGTGATGCAGCACGGTGGGAAACGGCTCATAGAAATGATGCAGCAAGGCTTTCCACTGCTGGTACTCGGGCGAGCCGCGGAAACCCTCGGTGTGGTCTTCCAGCGTGCGCCAGCGCACTGTCAGCAGGTACTCCGACGGCTGCTCGATGCCGCGATGCAACTCAAGCCCAAGAAAGCCCGGCATGCCCGCGATGATATGACGCGCCTGCCCGAAGGCCGCTTCAAAGGCGGCTTCCTGGCCGGGGCGCACCGGCAGCACTGCGGATTCGAGAATCATGCGGGCTCCGTGTCAGGCTCAGAACGGCAGCTTGAAGCCCGGGGGCAACGGCAGGCCGGAGGTCATCGAGCCCATCTTTTCCTGCGAGGTGGCCTCGGCCTTGCGCACGGCGTCGTTGAACGCAGCGGCGACCAGGTCTTCCAGCAGTTCCTTGTCTTCGCCTTCGGCAAGCAGGCTGGGGTCGATGGAAACGCGCTTGACATCGTTCTTGCAGGTCATCACCACCTTGACCAGGCCGGCGCCGGACTGGCCCTCGACCTCGATCAGGGCAAGCTGCTCCTGCATCTTCTTCATGTTTTCCTGCATCTGCTGGGCTTGCTTCATCAGCCCGGCCAGTTGGCCCTTCATCATGGAGTGCTCCTGATTAGCGTTTGGATAGAAGTTACGGGCCGCCGCGCGTCATGGGCGCCGGCAGCCTGGCAAAAATAAGAGGTCAGGCGGCGCGCGGCTGGATCGATCCCTCCAGGATCGTGCCACCGAACTCGCGCAGCAGACCCTGCACGAAGGGATCCCCTTCGATGGTGGCCTCGGCTTCGCGCTGGCGCTCCGCGCGAGCCTGCGCATCCGCGGCGGCGGCGGTATCGGCTACCGCGCCAATCTCGCACTGCACCCGCACGTCGGTGCCGAGGTGCTCGGCCAGCGTCTGCTGCAGGCGCTCGACGACGCCGGCCTCGGTAATGGGCGCCACCGGCGCGCGCAGGTGGAAGGTACGGCCCACGACCTGGACAAGCTCGCTCTGGTAGGCCAGTTGCTGCGCAAGGCCCTTGAGCGGCAGGCTGGCAGCCAGTGCCGGCCACGCGCCGGTAAACACCGGCGGCGTGCCATCTTCGCCGGCCACCGGCGGCTTAGGCGGCGTGAGCCGCACCGGAGCCACGGGTTCGGCCGGGGCAGCTTGCACGGCAGCGGGAGCAGGCGGTGCGGCGCGCGGGGCAGGTTCGCGCCGGGGCGCGGCCTGGCGCGAGGGCATCGGCTCGGGATCGCTGTCGTACGGCCCGATCACGGGCAGGTCGGGCGGGAGGTCTTCCCAGGGCGGCACGTCGCTGCTGCCTGCGTGCTCCCACGGCGGGACGTCGTCGCTCGGGCCGCTGTCGCGGACATCGCGCGCATCCGCGGCGGCTTGCCGCGCGGGCGCAGGCTCCCGGCGCGAAGGGGCTGCGGCCTGGGCGGCAGGCATCGGGGCCGCCGGCCTCGACACCGCAGCGGGTGGGCCGGGCGGACGCAAGGGCTGGGCCGAGGGCGGGCGCGCAGCTGGCGCAGCAGCAGCTACGGCTGCAGGCGGCGGCGTGCGCGGGCTGCCCCCTGCGCGCGCGGCGGAGGCCAGGCGCGCCGCGGCCAGCGCCGCACGGGCCGGCGACATCGGCGCCCCGGCGGCGGGAGGAGCGGCTGCCGGCGCGACAGCTGCCGGAGCCGGGCTCAGCGTCCTTGCGGGTGCTGCCGGCGTCGGGGCCGACACTGGCTGTTGTGCCTGGACTGGCGCGGGATCGCCGGCCGGCATCGGCGCGGCCGCACGCAAGCTCGGAGCAACAGGCGCCACGGCGGCGCTGGCTGCGGCCGCATCTGCCGCAACCCGGGCCACCGGCGCAGCGCCACCGCGTGCGCGCGGCGCCTGTTGGCCGCCACCCTGCGCCACCGCAGGTGTGGGGCTGGCCGACGGGCGGAACGCCAGCATGCGCAGCAGCGTCATGGTGAAGCCCGCGTACTCGTCGGGCGCCAGCGCCAGCTCACTGCGGCCAAGGTTGGCGATCTGGTAGAACAACTGCACTTCCTGCGCATCGAAGGCGGCGGCAAAGCGGCGCACTTCGGCGGCTTCCGGCCATTCTTCCTGGACCGAGGCGGGCACCGCCTGGGCCAGCGCGATCTTGTGCAGCAGCGAGGCCAGGTCCTGCAAGGCGCCGGCAAACGACAGGCTGCGATCCGCCATGCCGTCCGCCACCGCCAGCATGGCGGGGCCGTCTTCGGCGGCCAGCGCATCCAGCAACTGCACCAGGTAGCTCTGATCGATCGCGCCCAGCATGCCGCGCACGGCGGCCTCGGATACCTGGCCGGCGCTGTAGGCAATGGCCTGATCGGTCAGCGACAGCGCGTCGCGCATCGAACCGTGGGCGGCCTGGGCCAGCAGGCGCAGCGCATTGGGCTCGCGCACGATGCCCTCCTCGCCCAGCACGTGGTCGAGGTGGCTGACGATATGGCCCGGCGGCATCTGCTTGAGGTTGAACTGCAGGCAGCGCGACAGCACCGTGACCGGGATCTTCTGCGGATCGGTGGTGGCCAGGATGAACTTGACGTGCGCGGGCGGCTCTTCCAGCGTCTTCAGCATGGCGTTGAAGGCGTGGTTGGTCAGCATGTGCACTTCGTCGATCATGTAGACCTTGAAGCGCCCCGCCGTGGGCGCGTAGACCGCCTTGTCCAACAGCGACGCCATTTCATCGACACCGCGGTTGGAGGCCGCGTCCATCTCGATATAGTCGACGAAACGCCCGCTATCGATCTCGGTGCAGGCCTTGCACACCCCGCAAGGTTGCGCGGTGATGTCGCCCGTGCCGTCCGGCCCGATGCAATTCAGCGCCTTGGCGAGAATCCGGGACAAGGTGGTCTTGCCGACGCCCCGCGTACCGGTAAACAGGTAGGCATGGTGCAGCCGCTGTTGTTCCAGCGCGTGCGTGAGCGCGCGGACCACGTGCTCCTGGCCGACCAGCGTGGTGAAATCCCGGGGGCGCCATTTGCGCGCTAGCACTTGATAACTCATGGCGGCGATTGTAGCAAAAGGCAGCCGTCCTTCAGGCGGGATTCACGCCCGCTTCACATGGTGGCCAGGTGCGTTGCCCTGCGCCCCAGGCCCCTAGCCACATTCCCCGACATACCCGCAGTTGGCGCACTTGGCGCAGCCATCGACCTTATGCAGGGCATGGGCACCGCACTCCGGGCATGGCTTGCCCGAGCGCAGCCCCATCCCGGCGGCCGGCATGCCAGCGCCACCCGTTGCCGGGGCCGCGCCACCACTGTCAACGGCACCCCCGCCTGGCCCTTCCAGCCCGGCCAGGCGGGCCGCAAGCGCCGCCACCGGCACTTGGATGCCCTCCGCATCGAGGAAACCCCGCTTGATCAGGATGCGCTGCAGGGCATACCCGATCGCCGCCACCTCGGAATCGTGGAAGCGCGGCACCTCGGTGCCGTCCTGGCGCGCCAGCGTGCCATAGCGCACCGTGCCCTTATCCCATACAACATTGCGCATATCGGCCAATGCCTTGGCGATCGAGCCCCCGGAACGCGCCACCATCGACAGCAGCCGCATGGTGGACGTGATCCACTGCTGGCCGTCGTTGCGTTGCCCGGCCGGCATGAAAAACTCCACCGGACGCTCCACGGCCACCGGCTTGCCATCGAGCTGGCCGGCCACACGCATGAAATTGACCGTCAGGTAGACCGTCTTGTGCCCCTCGTAAGTCATGTACTCGACCTTGGACGTCACACCTTCGAGGTCACCCACGGGCCGGCTCGCGAATGGCTTGCGCAGCGGGTCATCCGTCACAGCGGCCGTGGCGGGTGCAGCCGGGGCGCCGGCCGGCGGCGGCGTCACCGACAGCACCGCGCCCAGCACGCTATTGGGGCGGTAGGTGGCAAGCCCCTTCAGCCCCGCGCGCCAGGCTTCCAGGTAAAGATTGCGGAAGGCCTCGTATGGATAGTCCTCCGGCACGTTCACCGTCTTGCTGATGCTGGTGTCGATATAGGGCTGGACCGCCTCGAGCATCTTCATATGATCGAGCGCCGACATCTGCAGCGCCGTGACGAAACTGTCAGGCAACTGCGCCATATCACCGCCGAGGTGGCGATAAAGGCGCCAGGCATGATCGGCCACCTCGAACACCTTGTAGCTATCGTCCGCCATGCGCTTCTTGCGGTTGTAGGTCCACGAGAAAGCGGGCTCGATGCCGTTCGACGCGTTGTCGGCGAACGCCAGCGTGATGGTGCCGGTCGGGGCGATCGACAGCAGGTGCGAGTTGCGGATGCCGTCGCGGCCGATGGCGTCACGCACCGCCGCCGGCAGGCGCCGCGCGAAGCCGCTGGCCAGGTAGGCCTCGGCCTTGAAGAGGGGGAAGGCGCCCTTCTCCCGCGCCAGCCCGGCCGAGGCCAGGTAGGCTGTGTCGCGCAGGGTCTGCGCGATGCGCGCAGCCAGCGCGCGCCCCGCCTCGGCGTCATAGCGGATGCCCAGCATCACCAGCGCGCTGCCCAGCCCGAGGAAGCCCAGGCCAATGCGCCGCTTGGCATGCGCCTCGGCCTGCTGCTCCGGCAACGGCCAGTAGGTAACGTCGAGCACGTTGTCGAGCATGCGCACCGCCAGCCGCACCACCTCGGCGAAGGCTTCGAAATCAAAGCGGCTGTCCGTGCCGAAGGGCTGGCGCACGAAACGGGTCAGGTCGATCGAGCCGAGGTCGCAGCAGCCATAGGACGGCAGCGGCTGCTCCGCGCAGGGATTGGTGGCCTCAATGCGCTCGCAGTAATAAAGATTGTTGTCGTCGTTGATGTGCGACAGAAACAAGATGCCGGGCTCCGCATGGTCGTAGGTAGCCTGCATCACCTGATCCCACAACTGGCGAGCCGGCACGCGGCGATAGGCCCACTGGCCATCGTCGCGCCGGTACGCGCCCGCGGCGATGGTTTCCGCCGCGGGCTCGGCCTCGTGCACCAGCTCGACCTCGCCATCGGCCTCGACTGCGCGCATGAAGTCATCACTGACGCCGATCGAGATATTGAAGTTGGTCAGGTCGCCGCGGTCCTTGGCGTGGATGAAGGTCTCGATATCCGGGTGGTCGCAGCGCAGCACGCCCATCTGCGCGCCACGGCGCGAACCGGCAGATTCCACCGTGGCGCAGGAGGCATCGAACACCTTCATGAACGACACGGGCCCCGAAGCGCGCGAGTGTGTGCCCCTCACCAGCGCGCCGGCTGGGCGGATCGCGGAGAAGTCGTAGCCCACGCCGCCGCCGCGCCGCATGGTCTCCGCCGCCTGCGCCACCGCGGCGTAGATGCTCGGCTTGCCGCCACGCGCCTCGGAAACTGAGTCCCCCACCGGCTGCACGAAGCAGTTGATCAGCGTGGCCTCGATGCGCGTGCCGGCCGCCGAGTTGATCCGCCCCGCCGGCACGAAGCCCTGCTCCTGTGCCCACAGGAAGCGCTCAGCCCATTGCGCGCGCTGCGCCTCGGGCTCTGCCTCGGCCAGCGCGCGCGCCACCCGCTGGCGCACGTCGGCGGCGGTCGCCTCCTCACCCTTGGCGTACTTCTCCAGCAGGACTTCCGTGGAGATGTCCTGGGGCGGCAGCGTGGCGCGGAGCATCTGGTCTTTGGCATTCATCGTGGATCTCGCAGGTGTCTGGGTTGCATGGCTCAATCAAGCGACTCAATCAATTTACGCAATCAATTTCGCGGAAAACTGCCGGACCCGCCCGCTCTGGGTTACAATGCCGACCGGACGGGCCTCCTCGCATGGTGGCGCGGTCAACCTGGTCAGGTCGGGAACGAAGCAGCCACAGCCGTTTTCCGCCAGTGCCGAGGGTCAGGCTCGTCCCCCTAACATCCCCCTAGCTGTATTGCGCAGCTATCCAGCCGCAGCTGTCCAGCAGTAACTCCCCTCGCATCATCGCGCTTTCTTCAAGTCTGCGCATCAGGCCGCCGATAGCACAATGTTCGGCAGGGCCTCGCTGAATCCGCATCCACGCAATGCCCTCCCGTTTCCCATGATCCATGGACTCGCCTAGAACAGCGTGCCCTGGCGCGACGTTTGCAGCGCATCCGCCGCAATCCACTCCCCATCGGCCGTGGCCACGCCGGCCTCGACCCGCCGCCCGGGGAACATGGGCCTGACCGCTGCCACATAGCCTGCGAGCTGCTGCGCGTAGGCCGCGTGCTCCTGCGGCAGCAGGCGCAGCTTGTAATCGATGATCACCACCCGATCGGCAAACTCCACCAGGCGGTCGATCCGCAGCAGGCGGCCACGCGCATCGTAAAGCTCGACCTCATTGCGGGCGCTGAGCGCGCCCTGCGGGAACAGCAACGGCCGCAATGCCGGCGCCTCCAGCATCAATCGCGCGCCTTCGACCGCGGCATGCGCCTGGTCCCGCCACAGCGTGCGCGCCTGCGCTGTACCGGCTCCTGCCAGCGGGAACCAGCGCATCACCACCTCGGGCGTGGGCAAGCCCTCGAACGCCTCCGGGTAGCGCGTCACGCGTTCCAGCAGCGCGTGCAACAGTTCGCCATGGCGCGCCGCGTCGGCATCGAACACAATCGTGTGGTCGCCGTCCTCGCTCGTGGCGGCGCCCTGCCCCGCCTCCTCGTCCTCCCACGCCAGCACCGGCGCCAGGCTCTCGGCCGCTTCACGGTAACGCTGGCGAAAATCGGTAAAGCGCACGCATGCATCACTGCCGGCAGCGGCATCCGCCACGTCCTGCGCGGTGGCCGCCGGAAAGGGCTCGACTTCCACGCCGACGCCGGCCGCAAGCAGCCGCGCATACCAGCTACCGGCGATCTCGCGGTTGCCCTCGGCGCTGTCGGCGCTGCGCGATGCGCGCCCCTTGACACCGCTCACCAGCAAGCCCTGGCGCGCGCGCGTCATCGCCACATAGAGCAGGTTCCAGTTCTCGCGTTCGGCCAAGGCGGCCTCAGCCTCGAACAACGGCGCGCGAGCGAGCCCGCGCGTGCTGCGCTTGCCATAGGCGGAAAAATGCACCGGCACGCTTGAGGACGGCGGCCAGTCGATCAGGATGCCGCTCCGATCCGCGGCGGCGTCGCTATGATTTGCGTCGAGCAGCACGACGAACGGGGCCTCCAGCCCCTTGGCGGCGTGCACGGTGAGGATGTGGACCGCGTCCTGCGCATTGTCGGTGGCGTCGTCGGCATCGGCCTCGCCTTCCGCGTCTTCGGCGCTATCGGCCATGCCGCCTTCATCCGGGCTTTCGCCTTCTTCGCCGCGCCGGATTTCCTGCAACTCGTCGATGAACTTGGGCAGGCTCGGGTAGCGCCCGCCATCGAGGTCAAGCGAGAGCTTGAGGAAGGCATCGAGGTTGGCTAGTACCTGGTCGCGGATCTCGGCCGGCGCGGCCTCGGCGTAGCGCCGGCGCACTTCGCCGCCATGGTAGATGTGGTCGATCAGGTCATGCACCGGGCGATGCGGCGCCACCTCAAGCCAGTGGCGCAGGCGCGCGACGCCATCGCGCAGCGCCGGGCTGCCGAATTCGGGCAGCCCCTGCTCCCGCAGGCAGGCCCACCAGCCTGGCCGCGGCTCGCGCGCCTGGGCCATCTGCGCGATGGCGATCAGGTCCTCGTCGGTCGCGCCCACCAGCGGGCTCTTGAGCACATGGGCCAGGTCCAGGTCAGACTCCGGCGTCATCAGGAACGCCAGCAGCGCGGACAGGTCGAGCGCTTCCAGCGTAGCCAGCAAACCGCCGCGGCGCGGGCTCAGGCAGGGAATGCCGGCCTCGCGGAAAGCGCGCTCGTACTCCGCCAGATGCGTCTTGCGGCGCACCAGCAAGTGCACATCGCTCCAGCGCGCGGGCCGCGGGCCATTGCTGTCGGCAACCGGCACCGTGGCGCGGACATGCTTTAGCCAGGCCGCCACGCGCCGGCCCTCTTCGAGCCGCAGCGAATCGCCTTCGTGCTGGCGCGGCTGCGTCAGCGTATCGCGGTGGATGGCGGGGTCCCGCTCGGCTTCATCGTCATCGCTAGCCGCGTCGTCCTGCGGTGCCGGCTCTGCCTCGGGCTCGACCAGTGGCAACAGCCACACCGGGCCGCCGGGCTCGTCCAGTGCGGTCGTCTGCGTCTCGAACAGCGGATAGCGCCCGTCGGCGCGCCCGGTGTCGAACACCGCGTTGACCCAATCGAGCACTTCCGGGCGGTTACGGCGGGTGCGGTTGGTCCGCAGCACGGTGGCGCCAAAACCCGACTGCAGCATCTCGCCGGCGGTCTGGAACAGGCGCGCATCGGCGCGGCGGAAGCGATAGATCGATTGCTTGGGGTCGCCCACCAGGAATACCGTGGGCCGCTCACCCAGGCCTGCGTAGCCGGCCAGCCAGCCCTGCAGGATGCGCCATTGCAACGGGTTGGTATCCTGGAACTCGTCGAGCAACAGGTGGCGGTAGCGCGCATCGAGCCGGACTTGCAGGTACGTCGCGGTCTCTTCGTCGCGCATCAGCCGCGCGGCCAGCCATTCGAGGTCGGCGAAGTCCATCGCGCGCTGCTCGGACTTGTGGTGCTGGTAGCGCGTCAGCAGCGCGTCGCCCAGTTCATACAGCGCCAGGTTGACCGCCAGCACCGCGGCCTCGCAGCGGCGTTGCGCGACCTGCTCCAGCGCGGCGCACATGTCGCCGTGCTCGGCGAGGAACGCATCGACCATCGCCTCGCCACCGAGCGCTTTGGTCAGCGCCGTGGTGGCGCGTAGCGATCGCGGCTTGCCGGCGGCGGTAAAAAACGCGTCGCGCAATATCGCGAAGGTGCGCTCGGCGGGCTCGCCCCCTTCGGCGCCCGCCTCGCGCCAAGCGCGGATCGCCAGGATCGCATCGGCCAGGCGCGTAGCGTGAGCCTGCTCGGTCTTGCCGCCCCGGCCCAGTTGCGACGCCATGCCCTGGCAAGCGTCAAGCCAGCCGTCATCGGCCAGCACGTCCAGCAGCACGTCGACCTGGGCATCCTCGCCCAGGTCCGCGGCGAGCGCCTCGGCGGGATCGGCGCTTTCGCGGAACGCAAACCACTCGCTGCGCGCATGGAACATGGCGTCGAGCAAGGCCCGCGCCTGGAACTCGCCGATGGCATCCACCAGCCGCTCGAAGGCGACGCGCAGGTTGGCATACGGCGGCGTGGCCAGGGCCTGCCAGAACGGCGCCCAGGCCTCGCGCTTCATGCGCAGTGCGTCTTCGCGCAGCGTGGCGCCCGGCACGATGCCCGACGCCAGCGGCGCGCCGCGCAGCAGCGTGCCAAACCAGCCGTGGAAGGTATCGATGGCCATGCGCCCGGGCGCGGCCAGCACCTGTGCAT
Organism: Cupriavidus sp. GW822-FHT03E04; assembly: GCF_058801495.1. NCBI lineage: Bacteria > Pseudomonadati > Pseudomonadota > Betaproteobacteria > Burkholderiales > Burkholderiaceae > Cupriavidus > Cupriavidus sp. GW822-FHT03E04. Next base: position 149,683 of record NZ_JBXANI010000013.1, on the reverse strand, counting down.
GCAGGCCGCGCGCGCGCGGCAGCGCGGCGCGTGCGGCATCGGGCGACAGCCCGCGCTGCGTGAGCGCGGCAATCACCGCGTCGTCATCGTCGCGCGCGAGCTGCGCCAGCACTTCCAGCAAGCGCTCGCGCATTTCCTCCGCGGCCTTGCGCGTGAAGGTGATGGCGAGGATCTCGTGCGGCGCCGCGCCGGCCAGCAGCAGGCGCAGCAGGCGCGCCACCAGCAGCCAGGTCTTGCCGCTGCCCGCGCAAGCCTCGACCACCACGGAGCTGGCGGGGTCGCAGGCCGCGCGCGTGAACTCGGCCTCGGCCACCGGCTGGCCATCGCGCAGATAGGCGTGGATGCTCATGCGCGGCCTCCGATCCCCGGCGGCAACGCCGTGCTTTCCCAGAAGCCCTTGCGACACAGGCCGCGGGCGGTGCAGTAGGTGCATGCGCTGGCGTCCCCGAAGGCCGGCAGCGGCGCGTCCTGGCGCAGGCGCATCACGTCGCTGCGCAGTTGTTGTTCGAGCCACGCCACTGCGGCATCGAAGTCAGGCAGGCTCACTTCGCGCTGTGGCGCCGGCGGCCCGTCCTTCGCGCCTTCGAGCGCCACCCAGCTGCCAGCGGCAACGTCGGCGCGCAGCAATCCATAAAACGGCAACTGGCAATCCTCTTCCACGTCCCCGACCTTGCGCTTCAAGCGCAGCACGGTCTGGGTCTTGTAATCGAGCACCGCGCGGCTGCCGTCGCGCGCGCGATCGAGCCGGTCGATGCGGCCATTGACGCGCAGCGGCTGGCCGTCGGGCATGGGCAGGTCGACAGTGGCATCGAGCTCGCCATCGTCCCAAAACCAGCCCTGTGCCTCGCGTTCAGCCTGCCATGCCACGTAGGACGGCAGCACTTCGCACCAGCGGCGGTAGTAGCCGATGGCGTTGCCGTCTTCCTTCATCAGCGCGCCGAACTCGTGATCGGAAATCTCGCGCAGGCGCGCCAGGCGAGCATCTTCACGGCGCAAGCCGTCCTGCGACGCTTCGCGGTGGTAACGCAGCAGCACGCGGTGCAGCAGCTCGCCGATGTCGCGTTTTTCGAGGTCGTCGCTGACGACTTCCAGCCCCGCCAGCCCGAGCATGCGGCCGGCAAAAAACTGGTAGGGACAGCGACGCAGCATGTTGTACGCCTGCGCGCTCCAGCGCGCAGGCACCAGCTCCGATGCCGCGGGCGCGGGCATGCCGTCCACCTCGGCGAAGGTCTCGTGCAGCACCGGCAGCGCGCTCGCCTCGATCGGCGCGCCCGCGCGCGAGCACAGCGCGCTGAGCCGCTCGATCCAGCCCGACACATGCTTGGGCTCGCCACGCGCGCCAAGGCGCTGCCAGGTGAGCACCACGTCGTCGTTGTTCAGCAGGACCTCGGCCAGGTCGCGCGCCTGCTGGGCGAAGCGCACCTCGCGGTCTTCCAGTGCGAGCTCGCGCCGCATCTGGTTGGAGAAGAACATCAGCTCGGCCGCGCTGGAGGGAAGCTGCGTGTCGTCGCACCCCACCACCACGACCCCATCGAAGCGGCGCATGCGCGCGCCGTTAAGCGGCAGGATGGTGATGCGCGCGGCGCCGCTGGCCGAAGGCTCCTTGTAGGCAACCGACTCAAGCAAGGCTGACAGCATGGAGCGGAATTCGCCGAGATTGAGCGTGGCGCCGGCACCCGTCTCGTCCTGCGGCAGGTCGGCAAGGCGCGCCAGCGCATCGAGCATTTGTGTGCCCGCATCGTCGGCAGACAATGCCTCGCGCATGCCGAGCACATCCAGCGTGGCATCGAGGCGTTCCAGCCAGGTCGAGACCGGGTGCTGTGCGTTGCCGCGCGGCCACGCGCCGGCTTCGGCCGCAAGGTGCTGCACCAGCTCGCAAGCGGCCTGCCGGGCGGCGCGGCGCGCGTCGTCTTGCGCGGCGTCGCCGGCGTTGCTATCGCCGCCGGCCTGGTCGGCCGTATCAGGACGGAAGCGCTGCTGCAAGCGGCGCCAGCCACCGCTGATGCCGTCGCGCCGGATCTGCCGCTCCAGCGCGGCAATGGCCTCGCCGCGCAACGCGAAGTCTGGCAGGCAAAACGGGCTCTTTAGCAGGTCGAGCAAGGCCGAGGTATCGCCGTCCTGGTTGAGCAGGTCGAACCATCGCATCAGCGCAGCCGCGGCTCGCGTGGTCGAGAGCTTCCAGCCGGTTTCATCGCGCACCGGCGCGCCGGCCCGCGCCAGCAACGCGCGCGCGCGCCGCGCTACTACGCGATCGTGCGCCACCAGCGCCACGTGGCGGCGGCCGTCGTTGAGCCACTGCACCAGTTGCTCGGCGGCAGCGCCGGCCTCGTCCTCGAAGCGCGCGCTGCCGATCACGCGCACGCGCGGGCGCTCGGCCGGCAGGCTACGTGGCGCGCGGCGCGCGGCGGCTTCGTTCGCGCCAGGCAGCCGCGCCTCGGGCCACAGTGCCAGCAGGGTGTCGTACCAGTCGAGCTCCCCGTCCTCATCGCCCAAATCGGCATCGAGCGCGCTGCTCGGCGCCTGCGCGGACTGCGCGGTCCAGTCGTAGCCGATGCGGATCACCGGCACGAGCTCGGCGGCCTGCCGCAGGAACGCTTCCTCGATCGGCTGGGGCGGCGTTGGCCCGAGCCAGATGACCGGGCCGTCCAGGTGCTGGGCCAGCCGGTGCAGCGCGCGCCGGCGCGCGGGCAGCGGATCGTCCGGGCCGGACAAGGCTTGCCAGAAGGCCATCACGATGCGGGCTTCCTCACCGAGGAAGCGGGAGGACAGATGCGCGTAGGTCCGCTCCAGCGCGCCCTGCAGCAAGGCCGCGCGATCGTCCCCATCGACATCTTCATCGCGGATGGCGTCATCGTCGAGCCAGCGTGCGCTCAGTTCGTCGCTGATGGCGAGCAGCGTCTGCGCCAGCCCCCACGCCGCGGCCTCGGTCTGCGCGCCAAATGCGCGCCGCAGCCATTCCTGCGCACGGATGGCCTGCTGCACGGCCAGTAGCCGCGCCGCATGGCTGCGCACCGGGATCGGGTCGGGTGGCAAGTCGAGCAGCCAGTGGCCAATGGTGACGACCCGCGGCAGCAGCCGCGGCTTGCCGGCCGCGCGCGCGGCGGCATCCAGCGCCTGGCGCACGCCGGGGATCTGCGCAGCGGTGGGCACCACCACATGCGCGGCGGCTTGCTGCTCCCCGCAATGGTCGAGGAAATACCAGGCCGCGGCGGCGGCCTGCGGCAGGAAGTCGGGGCCGGGACGAAATTGCAGCGAGGTCATGAAGCGAGAGTAACGGCCGGATCGGATGCCATGGCGAGAAAGCGCACGGCGGTCAGCGCGCGCAGCCGGGCATCGCGCACGGGATGCGCGAAAGACGCGGGAATAACCGGCGAGCCCGGAGAGCCCTCAGTGACTGCCGGCCTCGAGGCGCGAGCGGATTTCGCGCGCGGTCTCCAGCAGGCCCTGGTAGCCGGAGCGTGCGTGCTCTGGCAGGTCGGGGTCGCCCACCAGCGTGCCCAGGGTCTCGATGACGCTGTAAAGGAGGCCCTTGGCCGCGCCGCCGGCAATGCTCTCTTGCTCGACCGCGGCATTGATGTGATCCAGCGCGTCGCTCAAGTGTTCCACTTCGGGGGGTTGCTGCGGATCCGGCTTGGAAGGGGTGTCTGGCGTCATGGTCTGTAGCCTTGTCTGTTGCGCGGAAAGGCGCCGGGCCGAGGCCGGGCGCATGATTCTATTCTACGCGCCCGGGGGCGCCGCGCGACCTTTGCATCGCATTGGATTGCGTTTGCTCAAGCCCCCCGCGCCGCGTATCAAAGCCGTGGCGGCGTTACTCATAAGTCACACATCAGGCACCTGACGGCGAGCTTCGGCGCGGCTCCCGATTGATAAAAGCTCTTGCGCCGATTAATACAATCATCCCACCAGGCTTGGCTTCGCGGGCAGAATGGTGCTACACGCCGCCGCATCGGCGGGTTTCATCACCGCGTACGGCAGCGCACCGTGAGGTTGATGGGCAGGGTATTGAATTCCCATCAACTGGTAACATATGAGCAACATCCCGCCAATCGTGGCTGTCCCGTCGCTCGGGACAAGCCCGCACCGGGTAAGGCGCGTGCCTACAGGTATGCGCAAACTCGTGTAATGTAGCGGTTCGGCAAATCCCGCCTTCAAATTAAACAGAGCGAAACCAGAGGTTTTCCGCCATGAGTGAACAAATCAAGTATGTGAGCGACGCCTCCTTCGACGCAGACGTGCTCCAGTCCGACAAGCCTGTCCTGCTCGACTTCTGGGCAGAATGGTGCGGTCCTTGCAAGATGATCGCCCCGATCCTGGACGAAGTGGCCAAGGACTACGGCGACAAGCTGCAGATCGCGAAGATCAACGTCGATGAGAACCAGCAAGTGCCGGCCAAGTTCGGCATTCGCGGCATCCCCACGCTGATCCTGTTCAAGAATGGCGCGGTTGCCGCGCAAAAGGTCGGCGCGCTGTCCAAGTCGCAGTTGACCGCATTCCTCGACGGCAATCTGTAATATGCCGGCCCGGGGCGCGGCGCCATCAGGCGCCCCCCCGGTGTAGCCACAATCCGACGTGCGTGCGCCTTCCCTGGCGCACCGTCCGGATTGTGCTAAGATGGCATCAACAACTTCCCCGAGCGTTCGCTCATTTCCTCCCCCTCCTTTAGGTCCAGCCCGTCCGGGCGCCTCTGTACCCCTCGTCTATGCACCTGACAGAACTCAAATCGCTTCACGTGTCTGCGCTTCTCGAAATGGCCGCGACCCTCGAGATCGACAACGCACAACGGATGCGCAAACAGGAGCTGATGTTTGCGATCCTGAAGAAGCGCGCCAAGCTGGGCGAAATCATCTTTGGTGACGGCACCCTGGAAGTCCTGCCGGACGGCTTCGGCTTCCTGCGCTCGCCCGAGACCTCCTACCTGGCAAGCACGGACGACATCTACATCAGCCCTTCGCAGATCCGCCGCTTCAACCTGCATACCGGCGACACGATCGAGGGCGAAGTACGGACCCCCAAGGACGGCGAGCGCTATTTCGCACTGGTGAAGGTGGACAAGGTCAACGGTCAAGCACCTGAAGCGGTCAAGAACCGCATCATGTTCGAGAACCTGACGCCGCTGCACCCGAACCGGCCGCTGACGCTGGAGCGCGAAATCCGCGCCGAGGAAAACATCACCGGCCGAATCATCGACATGATCGCGCCGATCGGCCGTGGCCAGCGCGCCCTGCTGGTGTCCTCGCCCAAGTCCGGCAAGACCGTGATGCTGCAGCACATCGCCCACGCGATTGCGAACAACCATCCGGAAGCGGACCTGTTCGTGCTGCTGATCGACGAACGCCCGGAAGAAGTGACCGAAATGATGCGCTCGGTGCGCGGTGAAGTGGTGGCGTCGACCTTCGACGAACCCGCCATCCGCCACGTGCAGGTCGCTGAAATGGTGATCGAAAAGGCCAAGCGCCTAGTCGAGCTCAAGCGCGACGTGGTGATCCTGCTGGACTCGATCACCCGCCTGGCACGTGCCTATAACACTGTGGTGCCGGCCTCGGGCAAGGTGCTGACTGGTGGTGTGGACGCCAACGCGCTGCAACGCCCCAAGCGCTTCTTCGGCGCTGCGCGTAACCTGGAAGAAGGCGGCTCGCTGACCATCATCGCCACCGCGCTGATCGAAACCGGCAGCCGCATGGACGACGTGATCTACGAAGAGTTCAAGGGCACCGGCAACATGGAAGTGCACCTGGAACGCCGCCTGGCGGAAAAGCGCGTCTATCCGTCGATCAACCTGAACAAGTCCGGCACGCGCCGCGAAGAACTGCTGATCAAGCCCGAGATCCTGCAAAAGGTCTGGGTGCTGCGCAAGTTCATCTCGGACATGGATGAAGTGCAGGCCATGGAGTTCATTCTCGACAAGATGAAGGCGACCAAGAACAACGCCGAGTTTTTCGATATGATGCGCAGAGGCGGCTGATCGTTCGCTATGCCGCGCGCTGCGGTTCGCGCGTTGGCAATGCACTGGAAGGGCGCGCCTCGGCGCGCCCTTTTGCATTTCCGCCCTGTGCCTGCAGGAGTCCCATGTTCGGCCGACTGAGCCACTTCCTGCGTGCGCGCTCGCGCGTGCGCAAACTCGAACACTACGCCATTCCCGACGCGCTGTGGGCGCACACGGTGGCCACGCTGCCGTTCGTGCAGCGCTATGGCGCCGCCGAGCTCGCCGCCTTGCGCGAGCTCGCCACCCTGTTCATCGCCGACAAGGAATACTCCACCGCGCACGACCTGCCGCTCACCGACGAGATGGTGACGAGCGTCGCGCTGCAAGCCTGCGTGCCCATTCTCAAGCTGGGCATCGAGTGGTATCGCGGCTGGCGCGGCATCGTGCTCTACCCCGGCGAATTCGTCATCCGCCGCACCGTCGAGGACGAGATCGGGCTGGTGCATGGCGTGGTCGAGCAAGCCAGTGGTGAAGCCTGGGAACACGGACCGGTCATCCTTTCCTGGCCTGATGTGCAGACGCCCGGCGCCGGACTGAATGCACGCCATGCCCACCACCCCGATGACACCTACAACGTAGTCATCCACGAGTTCGCCCACAAGCTCGACATGCTCGACGGCGAGCCGGACGGCGTGCCGCCCTTCTCACGCGTGCTCCATCCGGGCATCGACCGAGAGCAATGGGCCGAGTCCTTCCTCACAGAGTACGACCGCTTCGCGGACGCCTGCGAGCAGCAGTCCGACCATGCCTGGGACCATCCGGAACGGCTGCCGCCGGCGCTGCGGGTGATCGACCCATATGGCTGCGAGGCGCCGAGCGAGTTCTTCGCCGTGGCCTCGGAGACCTTCTTTGTCGAGCCGGCCGGCCTTCGCAGGCACTGGCCGGTCCTCTATGATTCGCTCGCGGCGTTCTATCGTCAGGATCCGGCCTCGATGTGATCGAAGGTCAACCTTTCGGCACCCTCGGCCGCCGTGCGCATCGCGCACTCAAAACTTGCCCAGCTTTTTGTTTTTCTGCGATAATCCCGGATTGTCCGTTATCGGCAAGTGGTTCGTTCGCCGCAACGCTGCCAGTGCAATCAGCGCATCCAGCTTCTGGCGCTTTTTTTAGCGCTTTTGGCAATGGCAGCAGCAGCAGCACGGCAAACAACGGACTGGCTACCCAACCTGAAAGGAAACACCATGAAAGAAGGCATTCACCCGAATTATCGCGAAGTCGTATTCCTCGACGTGTCGAACGACTTCAGCTTTGTGACCCGCTCGACCATCCAGACGCGCGACACGATCACCCGCGACGGCAAGGAATACCCGCTGGCCAAGATCGAAGTGTCGTCGGAATCGCACCCGTTCTACACCGGCACCCAGAAGATCATGGACACGGCCGGCCGCGTCGAGAAGTTCCGTCAGAAGTTCGGCAGCAAGCTGAACAAGCTCACCGCGAAGTAATTCGCCGCGAGCCCGCTCGCTGCATGGCCTCGGACAAAATGCTCCGGCGCCGCGCACCCAAGCAAAGAGGCAGCATCGGCTGCCTCTTTGCTTTTGCAGCCTCCGCGCGATCGGCACCAACCGGCGCCCTGCGGACGCAGCTAACCGGGAGCGCCCCGCCCCGGCGGCCCCCTAGACCCACCAATCAATGAGCGCAGCCAAGACTTCCCGTGTCCACCTGACCGCAGCCGCCACCGGTACGCTTCCGCGCGCACTGTTGCTGGCCATCTGCATCATTTACGGCCTGGCTGGCCTGTTCGGCCGCGATCCGTGGAAAAACGAGGATGCGGCCGGCTTCGGCGTGATGTGGCAACTGGCCACCGGCGGCACCCAGGACTGGCTGATGCCCAATATCGTGGGCCGCCCTTACGGCGAAGACGGCCCGCTGGTGTTCTGGGTTGGCGCCCTGATGATCCGCCTGTTTGGCGGCTGGCTTGGCGCGCCGGACGCGTCGCGCATCGCCACGGCACTCTTTTACTTCGGCACCTGTTCACTGATCTGGTACGCGACCTACCTGCTCGGCCGGCGTGCCGAGGTCCAGCCTTTCGCCTATGTCTTCGGCGGCCAGCCCAACGCGCGCGACTACGGCCGCACGCTGGCCGACGGCGCCCTGCTGATCTTCCTGGCCTGCGTGGGCCTGGCCATGCGCGGCCACGAAACCACGCCACAGGTTGGGCAGGTTTGCTTTGTCGCCATGAGCCTGTATGGCATGGTGCGCAGCCTGGACAAGCCAATCCAAGGTGGCATCTGGCTGGGCGTCGGGCTGGGCGCGCTGACCCTGTCCAGCGGGCCAGTCATTCCGCTGGTCTTGCTGGCGTCGGTCATCATCTGCGGCCTGGCCTGCAAGCCCCTGCCCCTGCCGCGCGTGCTGCTGGCAAGCGTGCCGCTGGCACTGGCGCTGGTGGCAGCCTGGATGGCCGCCGCCTACTTCGGCGCGACCGACCACAACGATGCCGTGACTTTTATCCGCGAGTGGTCGCGCTACGATCGCCGCACCTATGGCGCGCCGAACGCCGCTGCGCTCAACTTCATTGCACGCAACCTGCTGCTGTTTACCTGGCCGGTGTGGCCAATTGCCTGCTGGGCCTGGCTGAGCTGGTCGGGCATGCGCCGTGCGCCGCATGTGGCGCTGCCCCTGGCGATGCTGCTGCCGCCGCTGCTGCTGCTGTTTCTGCTGCGTGCGCCGGGCGACGTACAGTTCATCCTGCTGCTGCCGCCGATGGCCGTGCTTGCCGCGTTCGGGTTGCCGACGCTCACGCGCGCCGCCATCAACGCGATCGACTGGTTCGCCTTGCTGTTCTTCACCATCTTCGGCGGCTTCGTCTGGTTCATGTGGATCGCCAGGACGACGGGCCAGCCTCCGCGCGTCGCGGCCAATATCTATCGCCTGCTGCCGGGCTTCCAGCAAGACTTCACCGTCAGCGCAGTCGTCTATGCGCTGCTGGTGACGGCAGCCTGGATCCTGATCGTGCGCTGGCGCCTGTCGCGCGCGCCGAAGCAGATCTGGCGCCCGGTGGTGATTTCGGCCGCCGGCACCACCCTGATGTGGGTGCTGGCCATGACGCTGTGGATGCCTTCGATCAACTACGGCAAGACCTATCGGGACGTGGCCCAGGCCGCCTCGATGGCGCTGCCCACGGCGTATAACTGCGTGCAGCCGATTCGCATGGGCGACGCGCAGCTGGCTTCGTTTGCCTATTTCGGCCATATCCGCTTTGGCGGCCCGGATGACGGCTGCGACGTCCTGCTGCGCCACGACCCCGTCGACTACGGCGAGCCCACCAGCATCTCGCACTTCGAATGGCGCCTGATCTGGGAAGGCCGGCGCCCCTCCGATCGCGACGAGCGCTTCCGCATGTATCGCCTGGTCGATATGTCCCGGGTCGCACCACCCCGGCCCAGCCTGCCTGGACGCCGGCTGCCAAGCCACCCCTGACGTGGCGGCGCCACGCCTGCCCGCATGAGCATGTTCCACGATATCCGCCGCATTTCCGTGCTGGCCGCGCCGGTCCTGGTCGGCCAGCTTGCGGTGATCGCCTTTGGCGTGATCGACACCATCATGGCCGGGCGAGCCTCTGCCATCGACCTGGCCGCCGTGGGGCTGGGCGGGTCCATCTACATCACGGTCTACATCAGCTTGATGGGCGTGCTGCAGGCGCTTTCCCCGATCGCCGGTCAGCTCCATGGCGCCGGGCGCGCGGCGGAAATTGGCAATGAAGTCAGACAGGCCGCCTGGCTGGGACTGGCGCTGGCCATCCCCGGCATGTTGCTGCTGTTGTTCCCCGGCCCGCTGCTGGAGTTTGCCCAGGCACCGCCGGAGCTGGTCGAGAAGGCAACGCAGTACCTGCATATCCAGGCGTTTGGCTTGCCGGCCGCACTGGGCTTTCGCATCTACTCCGCGCTCAACAACGCCTTGTCGCGCCCGATCATGGTGACCGTACTGCAGCTCGTCGGGCTGGTAGTAAAGATTCCGCTCAATGCCTGGTTCATCGACGGTGGCTTCGGCCTGGCCCCGATGGGCGGGCCGGGCTGCGCGCTCGCCTCGGCGCTGATCAGCTGGATCTGGTGCATCTCCGGCATCCTGATCCTGCGGCGCAACGCGGCCTACCGCCCTTTGCAGATCTTTTCCAGCTGGGCGTGGCCGCAAGCGCAGCCGATCCGCGCACTGCTGCGCCTGGGCGTGCCGATGGGGCTGACCTACCTGATCGAGATCACCTCGTTTACGTTGATGTCGATCTTCATCACGCGCATGGGCACCGTGGTGCTGGCTGGCCACCAGATCATTGCCAACCTGGGGGCCGTGGCCTATATGTTGCCGCTGTCGCTGGCGATTGCCACCTCCACGCTGGTAGCACAGTCCATCGGTGCGCGCGATCAGGACAGCGCACGCCGTATTGCCCGCCGCGGCATCTGCCTGGCAGCTACGCTGGCGATCATGGTCGGCGGCCTGCTGTGGATCCTGCGAGAACCGCTGCTGCATGCCTACGCAAAGGATCCGGCAGTGGTACGCGCTGCCCTTCCTCTCATGTTGTTCATCGCCTTCTACCAAGCATTCGACGCGGTCCAGGTCATGACGGCATTCATCCTGCGCGCCTACAAGATCGCACTGGTGCCGACCTTGATCTACGCGATATCTCTCTGGGGAGTCGGCCTGGGGGGCGGCTACGTGCTGGGCTTTGGCCTGATCGATGCCCTGCCCGCCTTCACGCGTGGAGCAGCGGGGTTCTGGCTGGCTAACAGCATCAGCCTCGCGATCGCCGGCTCGCTGCTGGTGCGCTACTTCGTCACAGTCAGCCGGCGCCGTACAAGCTGAGCAAGCCTGGAACGCGCAGCGGATGGATTATCTCCGCTGCGACAAGGGCATATAGCCGAACAAGCGCAGACCGCGACCAGCCACAACGCGATAATGCCTGCCTGGCTATCAGGCATGGCCCGGCATAATGTCGCCGCACCACCACCATGCGCGAGCCGAATCAAATAGCAGGGATTATCGGAAACTGATCGAGTGAATGCCGAACGGCAAAAGAAAAAACCCGCATGGCATAACCATGCGGGTTTAGTTTTGGCGGAGTGGACGGGACTCGAACCCGCGACCCCCGGCGTGACAGGCCGGTATTCTAACCAACTGAACTACCACTCCATACTCTTACTTATCATCGACAGTGATGCTTTCGACGACAAACCGAACGTTTGGTTACGTTCGTTATTTGGCGTCCCCAAGGGGATTCGAACCCCTGTACTCACCGTGAAAGGGTGATGTCCTAGGCCTCTAGACGATGGGGACAGAAACTTGTCTTTCGACTTATTCCGTCTGGCACCGTGAATATCCAAAAAACAAGATTTTCACAGCACCCTGGAAATCTCGATTTACTACACTCGAAACTTCCGGCATTTTGGTGGAGCTAAGCGGGATCGAACCGCTGACCTCTTGCATGCCATGCAAGCGCTCTCCCAGCTGAGCTATAGCCCCATGGTACTACGTTACCGCCCACTTCTTTTTCTGCCGCCACCTTCGCAGCGTTTCGCGTTTGTTTCTTCGTTTCAGCGAAGACAAGATTATATAAACAACCTTGCTTTTTTGCAACCCTTTTTTTAACTTTTTTCTGCGATCCACATTACTGCGGGATTACTTCTTATCGCTTCCATCCGTTATGCCCGCTTGGTTTTTGTCCGCGCTGCAGGGAGAACAAGATTATGCTGAATTCCTGGCAGTAGCGCAAGCCCCTGTCAGGAATTTCTGCAAATTATTTCAGGCGAGCCCGGCCTGGATGCGGCGCAGCACCGTATCGCGCCCAAACAACTCCAGCACGGCATCGATGGCAGGCGTCTGCAACTGCCCCGCCACCAGCAGGCGGACCGGCATGGCCAGCTTGGGCATCTTCAGGCCGAACTCGGCCAGCACCGCTTTGAAGGCCGCGCTGATCTCCTCGCGCTTCCACTCGGTGAGTGCCGCCAGCCGCGTGGCCAGGGCCTGCAGTGCCGGCAGGATGTCGGCGTTGAGGTGTTCTGCCTTGAGCGCCGGATCCGGCTGCGGCTCGCCGCGGTAGAACAGCAGCGCGGCCTGAGCCACGTCCTTCAGGGTATTGGCACGGTCCTTCACCAGCCCGATGACACCCTCCAGGCTTGCGCCCTCCACCTTGCCACCCAGCGCCTCGATGAACGGCTGGGTCAACCCGGCCAGGCGCGCATTGTCGCCTACCTTGATGTAGTGGTTGTTCAGCCAGGCCAGCTTTTCCGGGTTGTACTGCGCCGGCGACTTGCCCAGGTGCTCCAGGTCGAACCATTCCACGAACTGCTCGCGCGAGAAGATCTCGGCGTCGCCATGTGCCCAGCCCAGGCGGGCCAGATAGTTTAGGACGGCCTCGGGCAGATAGCCTTCGTCGCGGTAGCCGGTCACGGGCATGGCGCCATGGCGCTTGCTCATCTTCTCGCCCTGCTCGTTGAGCACGGTCGGCAAGTGCGCGTACACGGGGGCAACGCCACCCAGTGCGCGGATAATGTTGATCTGGCGCGGGGTGTTGTTGACGTGGTCGTCGCCGCGGATCACGTGGGTGATGCGCATGTCGAGATCGTCGATCACCACGCAGAAGTTATAGGTCGGCGTGCCGTCCGGGCGCGCGATCACCAGGTCGTCCAGCTCGTCGTTGGAGATTTCGATCCGGCCCTTGACCGCATCGTCCCAGACCACGCTGCCGCCAATCGGGTTCTTGAAGCGGATCACCGGCTGCACGCCGGCCGGCGGCGCCGGCAGGACCTTGCCCGGCTCGGGACGCCAGAACCCGTTGTAACGCGGCTTCTCGCCGCGCTCGCGCTGCGCGTCGCGCAGCGCGTCCAGCTCTTCGGTGCTCATGTAGCAAGGATAGGCCAGCTCGCTGTCCAGCATCTGCTTGACCACCTCGCGATAGCGGTCCATGCGCTCCATCTGGTAGAACGGGCCTTCGTCGATATCGAGATCGAGCCAGGCCATGCCTTCCAGGATCACGTCCACCGATTCCTGCGAAGAACGCTCGACGTCCGTGTCCTCGATGCGCAGGATGAAATCGCCCTTCATGCGGCGCGCAAAGGCCCAGGGGTAGAGCGCGGAGCGGATATTGCCGAGGTGAATGAAGCCGGTCGGGCTCGGCGCGAAGCGGGTGCGGACGCGTTGTTGTGTCATAGAGGAATGAAACAAAAAAGCCCGCGCACGAATGCGCGCAGGCCGGAGTGTAGGATCGCCGCATTATAGCAAGCAGGGCGCGGCATCCCGCCCCATCCGGCGCCGGGATGCCCGGCCGCGCGGAATCATTTATGCTCTGCCCGGTCTGAATGCTGTCGCGCGGGACGCGTGGCCAGCGCGGACGGCACATTCCTGCCGTCGCGGCGCTAGCTATGCCTAATGCGCCACTTCTCTTCCCTCGGTTATCCATGCAACGACGCAATTTCCTTGGCGCCGGCGCGGCAGCACTGCTGGCCGCCTGCTCCTTTGGCCCCAGGCCGGGCACCCTCACCGCCACACCGGAAACACCGGTCGTGCCGTCCCTGGTGCCCGTGGTGCCACCTCGCCCCATCAGGATCGGCCTCGCGCTTGGCGGCGGCGCCGCGCGCGGCTTTGCCCATATCGGCGTGATCAAGGCGCTGGAGGCGCAAGGCATCCACCCGGACCTCGTCACCGGCACCAGCGCGGGCGCGGTGGTCGCAGCGCTCTACGCTTCGGGCATGAGCGGCTTCCAGCTCAACAAGCTGGCGCTGACGATGGACGAAGCCGCCATCGCCGACTGGGCCCTGCCCTTTGGCACCCGTTTCGGCGGCTGGCTCAAGGGCGAGGCGCTGCAGAACTATGTGAACAAGCTGATCGCCAATCGCTCCATCGAGTCCATGAAACTGCCGCTGGGCATCGTCGCCACCGATCTCAAGACCGGCCAGGGCATCCTGTTCCGGCGCGGCAATACGGGCCAGGCGGTGCGTGCGTCGAGTAGCGTGCCGGGGGTGTTCCAGCCAGTCTCGATCCAGGGACACGATTATGTGGACGGTGGCCTGGTCGAGCCCGTGCCGGTGGACTCCGCGCGTACCATGGGCGCGGACTTCGTGATTGCCGTGAATATCTCCGCCGAGCCTTCCAGCCAGAAAAGCAATGGCCAGAGCGGCGTATTGCTCCAGACCACCGCCATCATGGGGCAGTCGATCAGCAAGATGGCGCTGGCGCGAGCCGACATTGTGATCCGCCCCGACCTGCCGGACATGAGCGGCAGCGACTTCAACTCGCGCAACCGCGCCATCCTGGCCGGCGAGCAAGCCGCCGCCGCCGTGATGGCGAGCCTGCGCGACAAGCTCGCCCAGGCACGGCTGCGGCCCGCCGGCACGGTAGCCGCGCAGTAAGCGGCAGGCAGCACAAACGAAAAAAGGACTGCGTGGCAGTCCTTTTTCCTTGACTGGCGCGGACCGCGTCCGCGCGCCGATCAGCCGCCGTAGAGCGGGCGATTGACTGCATTCGGATCGAAACGCTTCAGGGTCTCGACCATATTGCCAAGGTTGTTAGCACTGCCGCTGTCCTGCGGCGCGTCATCGATACGGCGCGCACCGTTATAGCGCGTCACCCAATACGAGGCACGCATGTCGTCGACGCGGATCTTGCTGCCGGTGGACGGCGCGTGGACGAACTTGTTGTCGCCAATATAGATGCCAACATGCGAGAAGGTGTGGCGCATGGTGTTGAAGAACACCAGGTCGCCGGGGCGCAGGTCGTTGGATGCCACGGTGGTGCCGACCTGGCTCATCTCGACCGAGCGGCGCGGCAGCACAAAGCCAAAGGTGTCATTGAACACGTAGCGAACGAAGCCGCTGCAGTCCAGGCCCGATTCTGGGCTGTTGCCACCGAAGCGGTAGCGCACGCCAATCAGCCCGAGGGCATTCATGACCAGGTCGCCGGCCTTGCTGGCCACATGGCTGGTGGAATTCATGACCGAAGAAAGCAAGCCGCGCTTGCCTTCCGGATGCGGGTCCGCACTCAGTTCGGTACGTGCATCGATGCGGGCGTCGGGATCCTTGAACACCGTATCAGCCAGCACTCCATTCGATAGAGTGGCACCGCAGGCAATGGCAATTCCTACGGCGCCGCGCGCCAGGGAATGAAGCATTCGCTGCATTGGTTCTCCTGATGAATCGTTCTTGACCGCCCCCGGGAAAACACACCGGGCGGGCTTGAAATCAATGGGATGACTCGCACGCAAAAAGCGGACCAAGTGATGCAAACCACTCGCCACACGCATAAGCGACGCGCGAACCACCCCCGAAAATAGTTCTCGCCGGATGGTATAAGGTTGTCATCCACATGTCAAAGTTCGTTACAAAATTCAAATAAAACGCTTTGCAATCAAGGCTATACGACGAAAGTCGCAGATGCTTTCTCGGTTTGATTATGTCAACCGCAGGTCAATCGGGTGACACCCTGAGTTCAGCTGCACCAAGTTGTGGCGGCGTCGGGTCGCTCGCACCAATTTCGGCCGCGATCATGAGCTTGCGGGTATATGCGTGCTGCGGAGCACCCAGGACGGCCTCGGTATCCCCTGCTTCGACCACCTCGCCGGACTTCATCACGATGACGCGGTGCGCCATGGCGCGGATCACCGCGAGATCGTGGCTGATGAAGAGATAGCTCAGGTTGTACTTGCGCTGCAATTGCGTCAGGAGCGCCAGCACCTGCTGCTGGATGGACACGTCGAGCGCCGAGGTGGGTTCGTCGAGCACCAGCACCTGCGGCTTGAGGATCAGCACGCGCGCGATGGCAACGCGCTGGCGCTGGCCGCCGGAAAACTCGTGCGGATACCGCCCCAGGGCAGTGCGGTCCATGCCTACCTCTCGCAGCGCCTCAGTGACGCGCTGGCGCATGGCATCGCGCGACAAGCCAGGCTGGTGCAGGGCCAGGCCCTCCCCCACGATCTGCTCAATGGTCATGCGCGGCGACAACGAGCCGAACGGATCCTGGAACACCACCTGCAAGCGCGAGCGCAAGGCGCTGCGCTCGCGCCGGGAGACCTCGTCCAGGCTCTTGCCCAGGAACTGGATATCCCCGGCGCCGCGGCGCTGCAGGTTCAGCACCGCATGGGCCAACGTGGTCTTGCCTGAGCCCGACTCGCCCACGATGCCGATGGTCTCGCCCTCGCGCAGCGCGAAATTCACGTCCTTGACGGCGGCAAACTGGTCGCGGCCAAACCATCCGGCCAGGCCGCGGCGCTTGCGCGCATAGTTCACGCACAAGCCGCGCGCCTCCAGCAACACGGGGGCTAGCGGCACAAGCGGAAGCACCTCGCGCCGCGGACGGCTGTCGATCAGCTTGCGGGTGTAAGGATGCTGGGGCGCTGCGAAGATCGCGGCAGTCTCGCCAACCTCGACCAGCACGCCCTTCTCCATCACCCCCACTCGCTGGGCGAAGGCCCGCACCAGGTTGAGGTCGTGCGTGATCAGCATCACGGCCATACCGAACTCCGCCTGCAGGTCGCGCAGCAACTCCAGGATCTGGACCCGGATGGTGACGTCCAACGCCGTGGTGGGCTCGTCGGCCAGCAGCAGCTTGGGCCGGCAGGCAAGCGCCATGGCAATCATGGCGCGCTGGCGCTGGCCACCCGAAAGCTGGTGGGGAAAGCTGTCGAAACGGTGCGCCGCGTCGCTGATGCCCGTGCGCTCGAGCAGCGCGATGGCACGCTCGCGCGCCGCGCGCCGGTCCAGGCCCTCATGCAGCGCCAGCGTCTCCACAATCTGGTTGCCAATGGTGTAGAGCGGATTGAGCGCGGTCATCGGCTCCTGGAAGATCATGGCGATGTCGGCGCCGCGGATGCCGCGCATCTCGCGCTCCGACACCTTGAGCAGGTCGCGCCCCTCGAAGCGCACCGAGCCCTGGTAGCGCGCATCGTCCACCAGGCGCAGCATCGCCAGCGCCGTGACAGTCTTGCCCGAGCCTGACTCGCCCACCAGCGCAAAGCGCTCGCCGGCGCGCAAGTCGAAGCTGACATCGCGCACCGCCCGGGTGGCATCCTCGCCATGACCGAAGGTGACTGACAGGCTGTCGATGCACATCAGCGGGCCGCCGGCATCCCCCTTGGCTTGCGCGGGTTGCGTTGGGTCGTTGGCGCTGGCTTGCGTGGCCCGTGTGGCCTGTGCGGCTTGTTGCATTGCGCTCATGACACCGCCTCGGCCGCGGGAGAACCCTCTGGCGCCTTCGGCTCAACACGGCCGCGCAGCTGGGCCAGGCCCAGGCGCGTATCGAAGGCGTCGCGCAGCGCGTCGCCCATGAACGTCAGCAGCAGCAGCGTCACCACTAGTACGGCAAAGGTCGACAAGGAAATCCACCAGGCATCGAGGTTGGCCTTGCCTTGCGCCAGCAGCTCGCCCAGGCTTGGCGTGGTGGGTGGCACGCCGAGGCCGAGGAAGTCGAGGCTGGTCAGGGCCAGGATGGCCGCACTCATGCGAAATGGCAGGAAGGTGATAACCGGTGTCAGGCTGTTGGGCAGGATATGGCGCCACATGATCTGTACATTGGACAGTCCCAGCGCCCGCGCCGCCTTGACGTAGTCGAGCGAGCGGTTGCGATAGAACTCGGCGCGCACGTAGTCGGACAAACCCATCCAGCCGAACAGCGAAAGCAGGATAATCAGCAGCGCCAGGCTCGGCGTGAAGATGGACGCGAAGATGATCAGCAAGTAGAGCTCGGGCATCGAGCTCCAGATCTCGATGGCGCGCTGCGAGATCAGGTCGAAGCGCCCGCCGAAGAAACCCATCAGCGCGCCCGTCAAGGTGCCGATCACCACGCCGATCAACGTCAGCGCCAGGCTGAACAGCACCGAGACGCGGAACCCATAGAGCAGCCGCGCCAGCACATCGCGCCCGCGGTCATCGGTACCCAGCCAGTTCTCCGCAGAAGGCGGCGCCGGGTTCGGCTCCTTGGAGAAATAGTTGATCGAGTCGTATGAGTACCGGTTGGGCGGGAAAATGGCGAAATTGCCGTTGCTGGTGATGCGGTCGCGGATAAACGGATCGAGATAGTCAGCCTTGGTGGGAAAGTCCCCGTCGAAGGTGCTCTCGGCGTAGGTCTTGACGATGGGGAAATACCACTCGCCCTTGTACTTCACTACCAGCGGCCGATCGCTGGACAAGGTCTCGGCAACCATGCTCAGCAGGAAAATGGCGACGAAGAGAATCAGGCTCCAGTAGCCCAGGCGATTGCGGCGAAAGCGCTGCCAGGCGCGCTGGCGCGGTGACAGGGAATGCGGCAGCCCGTTGGGGAGCGTGCGCGAGCTGAATTTCATCGGTGCACCGCCTCGAAGTGGATGCGCGGGTCGACCATCACATAGCAAACGTCGGAGATCAGCCGCGTCACCAGGCCGATCAGGGTGAACAGGTAGAGCGTGCCCAGCACAACAGGATAATCCCGCCGCAGCACCGCCTCGTAGGACAGCAGGCCAAGCCCGTCGAGCGAAAACAGGGTTTCGATCAGCAGGGAGCCGGTGAAGAAAGCGCCGATGAAGGCTGCCGGGAAACCGGTCACGAGCGGAATCAGCGCGTTACGGAAGACGTGTTTCCAGAGCACGCGCCGCTCCGCCAGCCCCTTGGCGCGGGCGGTCAGGACGTACTGCTTGCGGATCTCTTCCAGGAACGCGTTCTTGGTCAGCATGGTGACGACCGCGAAGCTGCCCACCACCGAGGCGGTGATCGGCAGCACGAGGTGCCACAGGTAATCCATCACCTTGCCCATCAGCGTGAGCTGGTCCCAGTTATCCGATGTGAGGCCGCGCAAGGGGAACCACTGCACAAAGGTACCGCCTCCGAACAGCACCAGCAGCAACACGCCCAGCACGAAGCCTGGAATGGCATAGCCCACCAGCACCACCATGCTGGTCACGACATCGAAGCGGCTGCCCGCCCGGATCGCCTTGGATATGCCGAGCGGCACCGATATCAGGTAGGTCAGGAAAAAGGTCCATAGCCCCAGGCTGACCGAGACCGGCATCTTCGACTTCACCAGCTCCCACACGCTACGGTGCTGGAAATAGCTCTGCCCCAGGTCAAACTGGGCGAAGCGCTTGAGCATCATGAAATAGCGCTCCAGCGGCGGTTTGTCGAAGCCATACAGGGCCTGGATCTCCTTGATCTTGTCGGGGTCCACGCCGCGCCGGCCGCGATACTCCGCGCCGCCGCCGCTGGCCTCCCCGCCACCGCCACCCCGCCCCTTGAGTTCCAGCATCATTTGTTCGACCGGCCCTCCCGGAACGAACTGGATCACCGCGAAGGTCAGCGTGATGACGCCGAGCAGGGTCGGGATCATCAACAGTACGCGCTTGAGCAGATAGGCGAGCATCTTGTTTCCTTGTCGCGCTTATTGTGCGGCCGGCTTGGTGTCGGCACGCCACCAGTTGCTCAGGACCCAGCCCTCCGCCGTGTAGTAGTACGGCAGGCGCTGCGGATAGACCAGCTCTTTCCGGTATGCCACCCGATGCGACGCGCTATACCAGTTGGGCACGATGTAGTAGCCGTGCATCAGCACGCGGTCCAACGCACGCCCGGCGTTGATCAGTTCTTCGCGAGTATGGGCGTGCAGGACATTGTCCACCAAGCGGTCGATCGCCGGCGATTTCAGGCCAAACAGATTGTCGGAGCCAGGCGTGCCGGCCGCCTCGCTGTTGAAGCGGTCGCGCAACTCGTTGCCCGGGCTCTGCGAATCAGGGAAACGGATCGACACCATGTCGAAGTCGAAGTCTTCCAGCCGCTTCTGGTACAACGCGAAATCGGTGGTGCGCTGGTTCACCTCGATCCCCAGCTTTTCCAGGTTGCGCACGTAGGTGGTGATGACGCGGCTCATGGCCCCGCCGTCGTCCAGGAACTCGAAGACAAAAGGCTCGCCCTTGGCATTGCGCAGCGCACCATCCGCGTAGGTCCAGCCGGCCTGTGCCAGCAGCCGGCGCGCATCGCGCAGGTTGTCGCGCAGCGAACGCGGCGGATTGGTGGTGGGCATCGACACGATGGGGCCAAACACCTCGGGCGCCAGCTGCGCGCGCAGCGGCTCGAGCAGTTCCAGCTCGCCGGGGCCGGGCCGGCCGTCGAACGTGGCGCTGGCGGCCAGCTCGCTGTTGGAAAACCAGCTATCGAGGCGGCGATACGCGCCATAGAACAGCTGGCGATTGAGCCACTCGAAATCCAGCGCCAGGATCAGGGCCTGCCGCACCCGCACATCCTGGAACATCGGCTTGCGCATGTTCATGACGAAGCCTTGCATGCCGGCTCCGTTGCGGTGCGGAAAATCGGTCTTGAGCAGTTCGCCATTGGAAAAGCGCTTGCCCTCGTAGCTCTTGGCCCAGCTCTTGGCCTTGTACTCGACGATGGCATCGAACTCGCCAGCCTTGAAGGCTTCGAGCTTGGCGGTCTCGTCCTTGTACAGGCGATAGACCACCCGGTCGAAGTTGAAAGTGCCGCGGCGCACCGCCAGGTCCTTGCCCCAGTACGACGGATCGCGCTTGAAGGTGATGCCGCGCCCGGCATCGTAGCGCTCGATCAGGTAAGGCCCGCTGGCCACTGGATCCTCGAAGGTCAGCTTGTCAAACGGCACCGTGGCGGTCCACTTCTTGGAGAACACCGGCAAGGAGCCAACGATCAGCGGCAGCTCGATGTTGCGCTGCCTGAAATCGAACCGTACCGTGCGCGAATCCACCACCGTGACGGCCTTCACGTCGGTGCACATGCTGCGGTAGCCAGGGCTGGATGCCTTGCTCATCAGCATGTCGTAGGAGTACTTGACGTCGCCGGCCAGCACCGGATCGCCGTTGCTGAAACGCGCCTGCGGCCGGATGTGGAAGGTAACGGACAGTTCGTCCGGCGCCACGGTCACGTCATCCGCCAGCAAGCCATAGGCGCTGGCGGTTTCATCGCTGCTGGCAATCAACAGCGACTCGAACATCAGCGCGTTCACACCCGGGGCGGAGGTACCCTTGAGCGTGAACGGGTTGAACTTGTCGAAGCTGGTGCGGCGGTCCGGGTTGGCAAGCGTCAGCGTGCCGCCGCGCGGCGCGTCCGGGTTAGCGTAGTCGAAATGGGTGAAATCGGCGGGATACTTGAGGCCGCCATACTGTGCGAAGCCATGGGCGGCTCCGGCTGACAAGGGAAAACCCGCGGTACACAGGGCTACTAATCCACAGCCCAGCGCCGCAAATGTGCGGAAGCGCTGCCATGCCGCCTGAAGCGGTCTACGTGCGCGAATATGCATCCGGTTTGGGTCCTCCACCTGAATCGGATCGTCCGCAGCCTTCGGCGGCGCGGTCAAGTTATGAGACAATTTTACATGGGTTCGGCTGGCATCCAGCCATCCGGACATTCCAGTACGCGGCACCGCCGTTTTGCCGGTCGTCAGCCTGCTGAAAAGCAGCCGCCGCGCGGTGCGCGCCGCAACCCGGACGCCATTGCACGAAACGTGCCCGTCCACCTCGAACATCATTGGAGAAGTTATGGGATTTCTCGCAGGTAAGCGAATCCTGATCACCGGCTTGCTGTCCAATCGCTCGATCGCCTACGGCATCGCGACGGCCTGCAAGCGCGAAGGCGCCGAGCTCGCCTTCACCTATGTCGGCGAGCGCTTCAAGGACCGCATCAACGACTTCGCCAAGGAATTTGGCAGCAGCCTGGTATTCGAATGCGACGTTGGCAGCGACGAACAGATCGCCGCCACCTTCGCCGCGCTTGGCCAAAGCTGGGACAAGCTCGATGGCCTGGTGCACTCGATCGGCTTCGCGCCGCGCGAAGCCATCGCCGGCGACTTCCTGGAAGGCCTCTCGCGCGAGTCCTTCCGCATGGCGCACGACATCTCCGCCTACAGCTTCCCCGCGCTGGCCAAGGCCGCCTTGCCCATGCTGTCTGACAAGGCCTCGCTGCTGACGCTGACCTACCTTGGCGCGGAGCGCGTGGTCCCGAACTACAACACCATGGGCCTGGCCAAGGCATCACTGGAAGCCAGCGTGCGCTACCTGGCCGCTTCGGTGGGCCCGCGCGGCATTCGTGCCAACGGCATTTCCGCCGGCCCGATCAAGACCCTGGCCGCATCCGGTATCAAGGGCTTCGGCAAGCTGCTGGGCCACATCGAGGAGGCAGCGCCGCTGCGCCGCAATGTGACCATCGACGAGGTCGGCAACGTGGCCGCCTTCCTGCTGTCGGACCTGTCCAGCGGCGTGACCGGCGAGATCACCTACGTGGACGCCGGCTTCAATACCGTGGGTGCGAGCCTGCCCGAAGAAGCGTAATCCCGGCGCGGCCGCCTCTCACGGCGGCCATCGCGAAAAAGGGGCGTGCGGCTTTGGCCGACGCCCCTTTTTCGTGCCCGCCCGGCGGCACAGCGTGCGCGGCCTATTTGGCGACCTGCCCGCCCAGGCAGCCCGAGCGCAGATAGGTGACGATAGGCGCCCAGAACGCGTCCTGGCGCTCCGGCAGGATCGCCGCATCGTGCGGCAGCGCCGACAGCGCCACCAGCCGGCTGGGGCCACCGGCGGCGCGCTCCAGCCGCTCGGCATATGCAAAGGGAATCACTTCGTCCGCGCGGCTGTGCACAAGCAGCAGCGGCAGCATTGAATTTCGCAATTGGTCCTCGTTGTCCCACGGTTCCGGAAGCAGCCTTGCCACCCACGCCGGCACCCGCCCGGTCACCACCGCCGCCTCGCGTGCGGACGTGAAGCCGGCGGCAATCACCAGGCCAGCGGGCGCCGGGCGCAAGGCGGGGATCACGTCCAGCAGCACCCCGGAACCCAGCGAAAAGCCCATCACATAGCGCCGGCTGGCACGCGGCGTCATGGCGAGGAACTGGCCATACGCGGCCAGGCCGTCCTCATGCAGGTTGACCACGCCGGGCTTGCCGCCGCTGGCGCCATAGCCGCTGTAGTCGAATACGCAGGACGAGATCCCATTGTGGTAGAGCAACGCCTGCGCGCTGGCCCAGTCCGACAAGTTTTCCTCGTCGCCGTGGTAGATCAGCACGGCGGGCGCGTCACCGCCCTGAGCCAGGACGCAAGAGGCGCGCAGCATGCGCGCGCCGCTGGCAAACGCGAACTGGCGCGACGCGACCCCCAGGCGGTCCGGCGTCATCGCGTCGGCCGCATCGGCCGGCTTGGGCTCGAACGCGTCCTCCTCGACCGCCAGGAACAAGGCATGGCGGGCAATGGCGGCCAGCATCAGCAGGCACGCGCCGCCGGCCAGCCAGTAACGGAGCTTCCTGCCTGCACCTGTGTTGAACTTCGCCATGGGACTAGCCTCGGGAAAGGCGCCGTGCCAGAAAAAACCACGGCATCCCCGAAATCTTAGACCGGACTGGCGGCCATCGGCAGCCCATCGCCTGAGTTCGCGATGCGATGGCGCCTCTGGGCGATGGAGAATGCTGGGGGAATGCTGAGGAATGCGGGAGAAAATGGTCCGCCCTACACGATTCGAACGTGTGACCGCTCGCTTAGAAGGCGAGTGCTCTATCCAACTGAGCTAAGGGCGGACAGGAGGAACTACTGAAATGCAGAGGGCTTCGCATGCTGCTGAACGGCTTAGCATGCGAAGCCCGGTATTCTACCTCAGCCCCGCGGCCGATCCTACCGTGTCGGCATGCGGCCCGACACAGCCCGGCTCAGGATGCCTGCGAAACCCGCATTCGCGGCGTCGTGGCCATGCCGGCAAGCCGGTCAATGGGTTGCGTGGACACACAGTTGCGCCCCATGGTTTTGGCATCGTAGAGGGCATTGTCGGCGCGGCGCATGAGCGTATCCGCCCCCTCCCCCGGCAGCCGCTCCGCCATGCCGATGCTTACCGTGTAGGAAATCGCATCCGGCTCGGAAGGGCACGGCGTGGTGCGCACAAGCGCACTCAGGCGCAGGCTGATCGCCCGGCCCTGGTCCAGCGCGGTGCCGGGCATCACGATGCCAAACTCCTCCCCACCCAGCCGGCCGACGAAATCGTCCGCGCGCACCGACTTGCGCAGCAAGCCGCTGAAGTGGCGCAGCACGCTGTCGCCGGCCAGATGGCCATAGAGATCGTTGATGGCCTTGAAATGATCCAGGTCGATGAACGCCACGGTCAGCGGGCGTTGCTGGCGGTCCGCTTGCTTGCAGGCCTCTTCCAGCGCCTCCCAGTAAGGGCCGCGCGACAGGACGTCGGTCAGGTCGTCATAGCTGGCGCGGCGCTCCAGACGTCGGCGCAGGCTATCGTGGGCAAGCAGCGCGAAGCTCACGGCCAGGCTGACAATGCCAAAGGCGTGCAGGACGGCAAAGGTTTCCCGGGGCGGGCGCTTTGCCAGCCAGGCCAGGCCAGCGGGGAGCAGCTTGAGGTCGATGGCTTGATAGAGGCCCATGACCGCGCAAGCGAGCGCGATCAGCCCGAGCGACAGCGCCGCCAGGCGGCCGGTGCCGCGCCTGGCGCGCACTTGCGGCGCCACCACGCGCAGCAACAACAGCGGAAGATAGGTATTGGCCAGGATAAAGACGAGCGCCGGCTCCGCCGGCGACACGCCCGCCCAATCGAAGTACGCGGCGTTGGCCAGCACGGCAAGGTTCAGCAAGCAGAGCGCAGCCGCACCCCCGCGCTTGCCGAAAAAGCGGCGCGTGCCATAGACCATCAAGGACAAAGCCGCCGTCATGACCAGATCCACCAGATTGAGCGTAAGCCATTCCGGCAGATAGTCCTGCGCAGCGAGCAAGACGGTGGCTGCGGTGACCAGCAACGCGCCGGTCACCCAAGAATTCAAACCGGCGCGGCCCATGCCGGGTGTGCGCTGCAAGACTGCGAACACCACCGCCATCTGCAACCCGAATAGGCCCGCGACCAGCACACTAACCTGCGACTGAAACATGATTTCCCCGTCCAACTTGGCAGGCAGCGTTCCGTCACGCCACCATGCGCCCCGGGACCCGCGCGGACCCGAGGTTTTCGCCATTCCTTCTTTTTAAGCTTCTGACCGTCTTCATGCGCCCCGGCGGACAGGGGCTGGGCCTCGCGATCGTGGCGAGGGCACTCTTATTCTCATGTTCGGCGCCAGTCCCGCTAGCGGCACGGATTGCCTGTGCGCCTGACCGGGCGCGGGGCCTGGCCGCTGCGGTGTGCGGATTATGTCAGCGCTTGCGACCAAGTCAAGCGAACCTTTTATCCATCAAATCCTGCGGCGACCCCCACATCGGCCGGCGCCTCGCTTGGCCGGTGCAAAAGTAAAATTTGACCCCGGCCCCGCCGCCGAGCTACAATCCACGGCTTCGGGGCGTAGCGCAGCCTGGTAGCGCATCTGATTTGGGATCAGAGGGTCGCATGTTCGAATCATGTCGCCCCGACCAGTATTTAGCAATAAGATCAAAGGCTTAGACCGTAAGGTCTAAGCCTTTTTTTGTCGCCTGATTTTGTCCGGGCCAGTGCCGGCCGCTGCGCCGGGCACCCACCTCACTGCACCGCAGCACCCAATGGCAATGCCATGAATATGGGATCCCCTGCGCGCTTGAAACACAGACACTGGCAGCGGGCGGGTCTGCGAACCGCCCGCACCACTTTTAAGCCCGCAACCCACCCGGCGGCGGGCTTTTTCTCTTGTTTTCGCGGCCATATCCGGGTAAGGCGGCCATGCGCGCGCCACGCCTGGACTGCACACCCATGATATAATCGCGCGTTAGCCCGGGGTTTATGCAGCATGCCCTGTAACCGGGCGCCCTTGCCGAGGAATGCAGCCATCACACTGCAGCGCAGTATCCAGCGCAGTTCGGCAAGCCACCGGGAACATCTTGCCCGCTTCATTGCCCCCGCGCCTATCACGGTAGCACGGCCGCATTAGCTTGCGACCGCAACCGGCAAGGCAATCTGCCGGGCACTGACGCGCCCCCCGGCGATTCCCTAACGTGGACTTTTTTGCACGCGCTTTTTTGCCGTGCCGGTCCGGGTCAGCTTGCCTCCCGCAACTTCAAGGCGCAACCAAGCAAGCCGGCGCTTGTCACTGCTGGCACCCGGACCTCGCGAGCATGCAGGCATGCCAGCGCTCGCCTCACCGGATTTACCTAAATTCATGCAGCCCAAGGCTGCCGTAAAGGAAGAAGATTGGCTAAGGAAGAACTTATCGAATTTGGCGGTGTTGTCTCGGAAGCCCTGCCGGACAATCGTTACCGCGTGACGCTGGAAAACGGCGTGGAAATCTGGGCCTATGCCTCGGGCAAGATGCAGAAGCACCGCATCCGCATTCTGGCTGGTGACCGCGTGACGCTGGAAATGTCGCCCTACGATCTGACCAAGGGCCGCATCAACTTCCGCCACAAAGTCTGATCTTCTTCCACACTCGCCCCCGGCGAGCGTTGCGCTAGACCGCATTCCAGGGCACCGCATCGCGGCGGTCCCGCCCTGGGAGACATCTGGCCATAGCCACCTGCACGCATCGTGCATTAGCGGCTCCACTGAAACAATCATGATGGCTATTCCATCCTGATGCCTCAGGCCTGGAGCGCTGGTCGATGCCGGTGGCTTGTCGGCCATTGCCCCCCCCTATCGCTTCACCCCAGGCTGCGGCAGCTTCCGCCATGTATGGCTCGCCACGTGCGTGTCATTTGGCAGTGCCATGCTGCGTTCCCGCCCGGTGTTTGCCCGTCTTGCACGCACCTGCGCGCGTGGCCATACTCGAAACATCCATTTCCCGTTTTCCCTTTCCCCTTTTCCCCTTTAGCTTGAGCACACCGCTCTCATGAACCTGATCCTGTGGCGTCATGCCGAAGCCGAGGAGTTGTCTGGCGCGCTTGGCTTTTCCCGCAATGCCGACCTGCAACGCCCCCTGACCAAACGCGGACATAAGCAGGCGGATGCCTCCGCCGCATGGCTGCGCAGCCATCTGCCTCCCGGTACGCGGGTGGTCTGCAGCCCGGCCCTGCGTACGCGCGAAACCGCCGCCGCCCTGCGCGAGAACGCAGAGGTGTTGCCCGAGCTTGCCCCGGGCGCCGATGTCAGCGCGGTGCTGGCTGCGATCGATTGGCCTCAAGGCGCCGAGCACACCGTGCTGGTCGGGCACCAGCCTTGGCTTGGCCAACTTGCCAGCCTGCTGCTGGCGGGCTCGGAAATGAACTGGAGCGTGCGCAAGAGCGGCATCTGGTGGCTGTCGGGGCGCACGCGCGAAAGTGAATCGCAGGTCGTGTTGCGCGCAGTCATCAATCCGGAATTTCTCTAGCATTTTTGGGCACCCCGCAACGGCGCGGCCCGGCTTTCCGGGCCGCCGTCACTGAACCGTCACGACCGCTTCACGGCACTGTCACCTGCCCTCTCTACATTCGACCGCAACAGTTTCGTCACCGAAAGGACATACTGATGCGAGAGCTCCCGACGCCCACCCAGCCGTTGTTCGATTCCCTGCCCAGTGGCCTGTCAGGCCATTCGGCGCGGAGGCGTCTTCATCGCCAGCAACCTGCACAAGCACATGAACAAGCGCATGACCAGCCTGCTTTCAGCGTGGCGTGGGCGCGCCACCAGGATGAAGTAGAAGAAGCGCAGCGCCTGCGCTACAAGGTCTTCGCCGAAGAAATGGGCGCCAGGCTGAACCCGTCGAGGCCTGAACTCGACGTGGATATGTTCGACGCCTACTGCGACCACCTGATCGTGCGCGATACGGCCACGCTCAAGGTGGTCGGCACCTACCGCGTTATGGCGCCCCACCAGGCCAAGCGTATTGGCTGCCTCTATGCCGAGTCGGAATTCGACTTGGTGCGCCTGGCTCACCTGAAGCCCAAGATGGTGGAACTGGGCCGCTCGTGCGTGCACCGCGACTACCGCTCGGGCAGCGTGATCATGGCGCTGTGGGGTGGCCTGGGCGAGTACCTGCAGCGCTGGGGCATCGAGTCGATGCTCGGATGCGCGAGCGTGCCGATGAGCGATGGCGGCCACTATGCGGCCAGCCTGTACCGGGTCTTCGCCGAGCGCGCCCTGGCGCCGATCGAATATCACGCGTTCCCGCGCCTGCCTCTGCCGATCGACGAGCTCAATCAGACGCTGGATGTAGAGCCGCCGGCGCTGATCAAGGGTTACCTGCGGCTAGGCGCGCGAATTTGCGGCATGCCGGCGTGGGATCCCGACTTCAACGTGGCGGACTTCCTCACGCTGCTGCGCGTAAACGACATGAACCCCCGCTATGCGCGCCACTTCCTTGGCTTGAACCGCGACGCCTGAGCCTGTGCGGGCGCTCGCCGCCTGCATTGGTTCACGCCCGCCGATCGAAACGGGGGCCGCCATCTGGCCGCCCCCGCGCTCTGCTTAGGCGTACACCACCTTGTAGCGCTTGCCGATGCGCTCCCACTCATCGGCTTCTTGCGCCAGGCTGTATTCGACCAGCGGGTTGGCCTCGATCCAGGCCTTGGGCAAGCGCACCTCGAAACCTTCGTCCAGCGCATCCGAACGCTGGCCCACGGTGATCTCGGGCAGCGGTTCGTCAGCACGGCGCCGGCACAGCACGAACGCCAGGCGCAGGCTGAAGAGCATCCGCCAGTCGAGGAACTTGCCGCTGCCGGAAAGCTTGCCTAGCTTGCCGGCATGCCCGAGCAGCAGCGTTGCCAGCCGTGCCTGGTCGGTCTTCGAGAAGCCCGGCATGTCGGCGTGCGTGGCGATGTACGCCGAGTGCTTGTGGTAGCCGCTGTGCGAGATGGTCATGCCGATCTCATGCAGCCCGCCGGCCCAGCCCAGCAGTGCCAGATTGTCGTCGCGGCGCTCATTGCGCGGCTCGGGAAACTGCGCCAGCAAACCCAGCGCGGCCTGGCGCACGCGTTGGGCTTGCGCGCGGTCTACGCCATAGCGGCGCATAAACTGATCCACGGTGATGGTGCGCATGTCCTCGTGGTGCGTGCGGCCCAGCAGGTCGTACAGCACACCCAGGCGCAGCGCGCCGTCGGTGACGTCCATGCGATCGATGTCGAGCTCGGCGAACACGCCGAGCATGATCGACAGGCCACCTGGCAGCACGGGGATGCGGTCCGCCTTCAGGCCCACCAGCTTGACCCGGTTGGCGTTCTCCGCCTTGACCAGCGCGCGCTTGAGGCGCTCCAGGCCTTCGCGGGTGATGCCGTGCTCGGCCGGGTTGTCGTTCATGCCGTTGAGCTCGATCAGTTCGGCCAGCGCGCGCGCCGTACCCGACGAACCCACCGCCTGCTGCCAGCCGGCCGCCCGGTACTGGCGCACGAGCACCTGGATCTCCCTGCGCGCGGCCAGTTCCGCCTGCTTCATCGCGTAGTCATCGACGTTGCCGCTGGGGAAGAACTGGCGGCTGTGCGAGACACAGCCGATGTAGAGGCTCTCCATCAGCTTGGATGTGTAGCCGCTGCCGATGATGAACTCGGTCGAGCCGCCACCGATATCGACCACCAGCCGGTTGCCGGCACAGGCCGGCGCATCGTGCGAGGCGCCCAGGTAGATCAACCGCGCCTCTTCGCGCCCGGCAATCACTTCAATCGGGAATCCGAGCGCGTGCTCGGCCTCGATCAGGAATTCCGACGCGTTCTTGGCTACCCGCAGCGTATTGGTCGCCACCGCCCGCACCTGGTCAGGGGAGAAATCGCGCAGGCGGTCGCCGAAACGCCGCAGGGCGTCGATGCCGCGCCGGCGGGCCGGCTGGTCCAGGTACTTGTCTGGCGTCAGGCCCGCGGCCAGGCGCACCGGCTCGCGCAGCGCATCGACCTGGAATAGCTGGCTGGCCGGCCCGGATGCGGTCAGGCTCTCATCCACCCGCCCGATCATCAGGCGGAAGCTGTTTGAGCCCATGTCGACGGCAGCCAGCAAGCGAGGGGTTTGGTTCATCGCGGTAGGGGAATGTGGGTAAAAGCCGCAAGCCGCGGCGTCAATAACGGTGTCGGGCAGTCAGGTTCGCCCAACCTTAGAAAATATGTCTTTATCATGTCTGCATCGTGACAAAATCACATTGTCATCAATTTGACATGATTCTATGAAAAAGTCGCCGCATTACCAAAAGAAGGTCATGCCTATGTCGACAAGCCCACCCGGCACGCTGCTCAACCGCGAAATGGGCATTCTGGAATTCAATACGAGAGTCATGGCACAGGCAGCTGACGCCAGCGTGCCGCTGCTCGAACGTCTGAAATTCATCTGTATTGTTTCAAGTAATCTGGACGAGTTCTTCGAGATCCGCATGGCCGGCTTGAAGGAGCAGATGCGTGACAATCCTTCCGGCATCACGCCCGACGGCCTTTCCTTGCAGCAGGCATACCAGATTGTCACGGAGCGCGTGCAAAAGCTGGTGGCCATGCAGTATGACATGCTGCAAAACGTGATTTTCCCCCTGTTGGAAAAAGAAGGGGTGTTCTTTCACCTCGCCTCCACCTGGAACGAGGCGCAGCGCGAATGGGCGCGCAGCTTCTTCACGCGCGAGCTCGGCCCGGTCCTGACGCCGATCGCGCTGGACCCGGCCCACCCCTTCCCGCGGGTGCTTAACAAGAGCCTGAATTTCGTCATTGAGTTATCGGGCAAGGATGCCTTCGGCCGGGAGGCCGACCTGGCCATCGTGCAGGCACCCCGCGCGCTGCCGCGCGTAGTCAGGATGCCCGAGGAACTCTCGGGCTATCCCTACGGATTTGTGCTGCTGTCGTCCTTCATGCAAGCCTTCGTGCATGAGCTGTTCCCCGCTATCAAGGTCAACGGCTGCTATCAGTTCCGCGTCACCCGCAACTCTGACCTGTTCGTGTCGGAGGACGATATCACGGACCTGCGCGAGGCACTGCAAGGCGAGCTGCCGACCCGCCACTTCGGCGACACCGTGCGCCTGGAAATCTCGGCCGACACCCCGCCGGCCATGGCGCGCCGCCTGCTGCTCGAATCCGGCCTGGGCGAGCAGGACGTGTACCGCGTGAGCGGCCCGGTCAACCTGGTGCGGCTGATGCAGATCCCCGACCTGGTCGACCGCCCCGCCCTCAAATACCCGCCGCACGTGCCGGCGCCGGTCAAGGTGTTTGCGCCCGGCGCTTCGATGTTCGACGCGATCCGCCAGCAGGACGTGCTGCTGCACCATCCCTACGAGAGCTTCAGCTCGGTGCTCGACCTGCTGCAGCAAGCCGCCGTCGACCCTGCCGTGGTAGCCATCAAGCAGACCGTCTACCGCACCGGCAACGAGTCGCCGGTGATGGAGGCGCTGATGACCGCGGCGCGCAATGGCAAGGAAGTCACTGTAGTGGTGGAACTGCTGGCGCGCTTTGACGAGGAAACCAACATCAACTGGGCCGAGCGGCTCGAATCCGCCGGCGCGCATGTGGTCTATGGCGTGGTTGGCCACAAGTGCCATGCCAAGATGCTGCTGATGGTGCGCCGCGAACTGGAAGGCGCCAAGAGCAAGCAGTTCAAGCTGCGCCGCTATGCGCACCTGGGCACCGGGAACTATCATCCGCGCACCGCGCGGCTATACACCGATTTCGGCCTGCTCACCGCCAACGAGAAGATCTGCGAGGACGTCCAGCACGTGTTCCAGCTGCTAACGGGCACCGCGGGCACCATCCGCCTGAATCACCTGTGGCAGTCGCCGTTCACCATGCAGAGCAATCTGGTGGAGCATATCCGCGCGGAGGCCCGCAACGCCCGTGCCGGCAAGCCCGCGCGCATCATGGCCAAGATGAATGCGCTGCTGGAACCATCCATCATCGACGAGCTGTACAAGGCATCACGCGCCGGCGTGAAGATCGACCTGATCATCCGTGGAGTGTGCGCGCTGCGCCCAGGGGTGCCGGGCCTGTCGGAGCACATCACGGTGCGCTCCATCGTCGGGCGCTTCCTCGAGCATCACCGGGTCTATTACTTCCTGGCCGGCGGCACGGAGGTGGTCTACCTGTCCAGCGCGGACTGGATGGACCGCAACCTGTTCCGTCGCGTCGAGGTGGCATTCCCGGTACTGGACAAAGTACTGAAGGCGCGGGTCATCAAGGAGAGCCTGCGAGTACATCTGCACGACAATGCCTCCGCATGGATCATGCAGCCCGACGGCAGCTACATCCGCAAGCACACCAAGTCCAAGCAGCCGCACGTCAGCCAGAACGACCTGCTGGCCCTGTTCGGCAGCGCCTGAGGGTGAGGGTGAGGTGAGGTCGGCACGGCGCGCCTCGCGTGCGCCGTGCCATGCACCACGCCGCGAGCAGGCGCTGCTCAGGCCGCCTTCTGCGGCGACTCTCCCGGCCGCGGCAAGGCGCTAGGCATATAGCCGCTGCGATCGACAGGGAAGACCACGCGGAACACGCTGCCGCGCCCCACTTCGCTGGTGATGCGCAGGTCGGCATGGTGGCGCGACAGCACATGCTTGACAATGGCGAGCCCGAGGCCGGTCCCACCGGTATCGCGCGAACGGCTGCGGTCGACCCGGTAGAAACGCTCGGTGAGGCGCGGGATATGGTCGGCGGCAATGCCCAGGCCCGTATCGGTGACCGAGAAAATGGCGTGCTCGTTCTCGTAGTTCAGCGCGATGCTGATGCGCCCGCCCTCCGGCGTGTAGCGCACCGCATTGGAAACCAGGTTGCCGAAGGCCGACAGCAGTTCACGTTCCGCACCGCGGATCATGACGGCCGGGTCGATCTGCGCGGAGATCTGGTGCTCGCCCTGGGACAGCGCCTCGGCGTCGTGCACGAGGTGCGCAACCAGCTCGGCCAGGTCGATCCGGTCCTGGCTCGGCGGCTGCTCGTCGCTTTCCAGCTTGGCCAGCACCAGCAAGTCCTCGACCAGGTGCTGCATGCGCATGGACTGCACCAGCATCATGTCGAGGTAGCGGTTGCGATCCTGCTCCGACACAGGCAGGTCGCGCACCGTTTCCAGGAAGCCGGTCAGCACCGTCAGTGGTGTCTTCAGTTCGTGCGAGACGTTGGCGACGAAATCCCTGCGCATCGCCTCCGTGTTCTCCACCTTGGTGATGTCGTGTGTCAACACCAGCTTGCGGCTTTCGCCGTAAGGCAGGATCTGCACGGCGATCACGCTGCGCTTGTGCTCGCCCATGTCGCGCATCACCAGCGGCTCATCGAAACGCTGCAAGTGCAGGTACTGGACGAATTCCGGCCGCCGGATCAGGTGGGTGATGCGCTGGCGCACGTCGCGCCGCGCATTGAGGCCAAAATGCTGCTCGGCCACATCGTTGCACCATTCGATCTGGTCGGCATCATCCAGCATCAGAACGCCATTGGGCGACGCCTGGATGGCCTGGATAAAACGAGTATGTTGCTGCTCGACCTGCAACACCTGGGTGCGCCAGCGCTTGACCAGGCGATGCAGGCGGTAATACACCTCGCCCCATAGCCCCAGCGCGCTGGGAATCTCGCCGTAGGCAGGCGCGTCCAGCACTTTCCAGAGCCGGTTGATCTGGTAGATGTAATAGAGCAGATGCCCCAGCAACCCGACGCACAGCACGGCCAGCGCAAGCACGGGGCCAAGGAAGAAGTACAGCCCGGCCGAAGCCAGGGCCAGGAAAATCAGGATGGCCGCCGAACGGGCCCAGATGACGTTCATGAAGAAGTGAGAAGGTCAGGCAGGCGGCAAGACCGCATGGAATGCGGTGGAGTGTGCCACGAAACAGGCAAGCTGTAACAGGCGCCACGCCGGAAACGACGTGGCAAGCCTGCCCATCAGTGGCTGGGCGCGCGAGCCAGGCGGTAGCCGCTGCCGCGCACCGTCTCGATCATGTTGCTGTAGCCACCAGGAGTCAGCGCGGCGCGCAGGCGCTTGATGTGCACGTCGACGGTCCGCTCTTCCACGAACACGTGATCGCCCCACACCTGGTCCAGCAACTGCGAACGGCTGTGAACGCGCTCCGGATGCGTCATCAAAAAGTGCAGTAAACGGAACTCGGTAGGACCCAGGTCCAGCTTGATCAGGCCAGATTCATCCTGGCCGGTGACCCGGTGCGTAGCCGGGTCAAGGCGCAGGCCATTGATGGCAACGACGTCGTCGGTCAGTTGGGGGGCGCGGCGGCGCAGCACGGCCTTGATGCGGGCCAGCAGTTCCTTGGGCGAGAACGGCTTGGTGACGTAGTCATCCGCGCCGGCCTCGAGCCCCAGCACCTTGTCCTGCTCCTCGCTGCGCGCGGTAAGCATGATGATAGGAATCTGCTTGGTGCGGTCGTTATTGCGCAGCTCCTTGGCGAAGGTGGCTCCCGACTTGCCCGGGAGCATCCAGTCGAGCAGCACCAGGTCGGGCAGCACGTCGCTCATCAGTGACAGCGCCTGCTCGGCGTTATAGGCCCGGATCGGATAGTGTCCCGCGTGTTGCAGGTTAACCGCGATCAGTTCGGCAATCGCGGGTTCGTCTTCGACAACAAGAATGCTGCTTGGCATGTAATTTTCTCCGCGGTGGCGCCTTAACTCAGCGCTTCGCGCTCCATGTCCTCACGCGAGGCGTGGCGGACGTCGGTTCCCTTGACGATGTAGATGATGAATTCAGCGATGTTCTTGGCGTGGTCGCCAATGCGCTCGATCGCCTTGGCGATAAAGAGGAAATCCAGCGCGACCGAGATCGTGCGCGGGTCTTCCATCATATAGGTGATGAGCTTGCGCACGAACGCACGGAATTCGTCGTCGATGGCCTTGTCGTCCTTGACGATCCGGGCGGCAGCCACGGTGTCCAGGCGCGCAAAGGCATCGAGTGCCTGGCGCAGCAGCGCGATGGCCAGATCACCCGAGAGCTTCACCTCGGAGTAATTGATCTGGTGGGCGCCTGCGTCTTCCATGATGTGCTTGGTGCGCTTGGCGATCTTCTCCGCTTCGTCGCCGGCGCGCTCCAGGTTGGTGATGGTCTTCGAAATCGCCATCACCAGGCGCAGATCGCGCGCGGTCGGCTGCCGGCGCGCGATGATGTTGCCGCAATCGGCATCGATCTCGAGCTCCAGGGCATTCAGGTGGTGCTCGCGCGCGATGACCTGGTCGGCCAGGCCCGCGTCGAACTCCGAAAGCGCCCGCATGGCGTTTTCGATCTGCGACTCGACCAGACCGCCCATCTGCAGCAGTTTCGTGCTGATGGCGTTGAGGTCGGCGTCGAATTGGGTCGACAGATGCTTGTCAGACATGTTGCTCTCCTAGCCGCTCTATTCGTATGCTATGCGTTATGTGCGTAACGCTCAATCAGCCGAAACGGCCGGTGATGTAGTCTTCGGTTTCCTTGCGATGCGGCTTGATGAAGATCTTCTCGGTCTCGCCGAACTCGATCAGTTCACCCAGGTACATATACGCGGTGTAGTCCGAGCAGCGCGCGGCTTGCTGCATATTGTGGGTCACGATCACCACCGTGTACTCGTCCTTCAGCTCCGCGATCAGCTCTTCGATGCGGCCGGTCGAGATCGGGTCAAGTGCGGAGCACGGCTCATCCAGCAACAGCACTTCGGGGCGGATGGCAATACCGCGCGCGATGCACAGGCGCTGCTGCTGGCCGCCGGACAGGCCGTAGCCCGACTGGTTGAGCTTGTCCTTGGCTTCGTTCCACAACGCCGCCTTGGACAGTGCCCATTCCACGCGGTCGTCCATCTCGGAGCGCGACAGCTTCTCGAACAGGCGCACCCCAAAGGCGATATTGTCATAGATCGACATGGGGAACGGCGTGGGCTTCTGGAACACCATGCCAACCTTGGCGCGCAGCAGAGCGATGTCTTTCTTGGCGGTCAGCAGGTTCTCGCCATCCATGTTGATCTCGCCCTCGGCACGCTGCTCCGGATAGAGCGCGTACATCTTGTTGAAGGTACGCAACAGGGTCGACTTGCCGCAGCCGGACGGGCCGATAAAGGCCGTCACCTTGCGCTCGGGGATCGACATATTGACGTTCTTCAACGCATGGAACTGGCCGTAGTAGAAGTTCAGGTCGCGCACATCGATCTTGGCGCGGGTCGTGTCGGGAATGTCGATGACGGTCGAGGTCATGCTCGTCTCTCGCAAAGAATTTGGGGTAGGCCGTGCGGCTATCGCGCTGCCGGTCATTTCTTGAACAGCATGCGTGCCAGGATATTGAGCGCCAGCACACCAACGGTAATCAGGAACACGCCGGCCCAGGCCAGTTGCTGCCACTCGACGAACGGGCTCATGGCGAAGCGGAAGATGGTCACCGGCAGGTTCGCCATCGGCTTGTTCAGGTCGCTGGTCCAGAACTGGTTGGACAAGGCCGTGAACAGCAGCGGCGCGGTCTCGCCGGCGATACGCGCAACCGCCAGCAGCACGCCGGTGACGATGCCTGCATATGACGACTTCACCGTGATCGACAGCACCATCTTCCACTTGGGCGTGCCGAGCGCGAAGGCGGCCTCGCGCAGCGCATTCGGGACCAGGTTCAGCATGTTCTCGGTCGTGCGCACCACGATCGGAATCTGCAGCAACGCCAGCGCGCAGATGCCGGCCCAGGCGGAAAAATGGCCCATGCGGGTCACCACCAGCGCGTAGACGAACAGGCCGATCACGATCGACGGCGCCGACAGCAGGATGTCATTGATAAAGCGGATAAAACTGGCCAACGGCGACGTCTTGCCGTATTCGGCCAGGTAGATGCCGGCCAGGATGCCCAAGGGCGTTCCGCACAGCGTGGCGAGGCCCACCATCACGAAGCTGCCGTAGATCGCATTGGCCAGGCCGCCGCCAGCGGTATTCGGCGCCGGCGTCATCTGCGTGAACAGATCCATCGACAGGCCGCCCACTCCCAGCGAAATGGTGGTCCACAGGATCCAGGCCAGCCAGAACAGACCGAACCCCATGGCGCCCAGCGACGCCGTCAGGGCATAGAAGTTGGTGCGGCGGCGCCGTGCCTGCAGACGCGTGCGCGTGGCATCCGCATCCGGACTGACTGCCGGAATCGACGTAGAGGAAGAGGAAGACATGGCGGCTTGGCTCATTTTGCACCCTCGTTCTTGGCCAGGCGGAGCAACAGGATCTTGGACAGCGCCAGGACCACGAACGTGATAAAGAACAGGATCAGGCCAAGCTCCATCAGCGCGGCGGTATGCAGGCCGGCGCCGGCTTCGGCGAACTCATTGGCCAGTGCCGAGGTGATGCTGTTGCCCGGCGAGAACAGCGAGGCGTTGTCCAGCAGGTTGGTATTGCCGATCACGAAGGTGACCGCCATGGTCTCGCCCAGCGCGCGGCCCAGGCCCAGCATCACGCCGCCGATCACGCCGGCACGGGTGAAGGGCAGCACCACACGCCACATCACTTCCCACGTGGTGCAGCCGATGCCATAGGCCGATTCCTTGAGCAAAACCGGGGTAACTTCGAACACATCGCGCATCACAGACGCGATGTAGGGAATGATCATGATCGCCAGGATCACGCCGGCGCACAGCAGGCCGATGCCCAGGGGCGCACCCTGGAACAGCTTGCCGATCAGCGGCACCTGGCCCACGGTGGCGGCCAGCGGCTTCTGGAAGTACTCGCCGAAGATCGGCGAGAAGACCAGCAGGCCCCACATGCCGTAGACGATCGAGGGTACGGCAGCCAGCAATTCGATGGCGGTGCCGAGCGGGCGGCGCAGCCAGGCCGGCGACAGCTCGGTCAGGAACAGCGCGATGCCAAAGCTGATGGGCACCGCGATGATCAGGGCGATCAGGGAGGTGACGATGGTGCCGTAGATCGGCACCAGCGCGCCATAGACGTCCGCGGGTGGATCCCACTCTGCGGTCCACAGGAAGCGCAGGCCGAAGGCCTCGATCGAAGGCCAGGCGCTGATTGCAAGCGACACGATGATGCCGCCAAGCAGCAGCAAGGTCACGATGGCGGCGCCGCGCGTCAGGCCACCAAACAGGATGTCACCGGTACGGCTAGGCGGCCGTACTGCGGATAGATCGGATGTAGTCGCCATGATGTGGTATTGGAGTTCGTTTAATAGGCGGCTGGCTGGCCGCGCCGACCGCTCGGGCCAATAGGCCCTTGCATTGCGTCGCGCTTGCCCGCGCGGGTTGCCGCGTTTGCTGCGCTGCTTCTACTGCTGCTTCTACTGCCTTGCTGTCTTCAATGCTGCCGGTCCGGCGCCCTTGGGGCGCCGGACCGGCACGGCGCGGCTGCCGTGGCGGCCCGCCGATCAGTTGTACAACGCCTTGCCCGAGCCGTCCTTGACCGAGTTCTTCCAGGTCGCGCGGATCTGGTTCACCACGGCGTCCGGCAGCGGTACGTAGTCAAGTTCGCTGGCCATGTTGCCACCGCTCTTGTACGCCCAGTCGAAGAACTTCAGCACTTCGGCGCCCTGCGCTGCCTTTTCCTGGTTCTTGTGCACCAGGATGAAGGTCGCGCCGGCGATCGGCCATGCCGTCTTGCCCGGTTCGTTGGTCAGGATCTGATAGTAGGTCTTGCTCCAGTCGGCGCCTGCTGCCGCTGCCTTGAAGCCGTCGTCACCAGGCTGAACCACTGCACCGGCAGCGTTCTTCATGTTCAGGTGGGTCATCTTGTTCTGCTTGGCGTAGGCGTACTCAACGTAGCCGATGGCGCCGTTCAGGCGTTGCACGAAAGCGGCCACGCCTTCGTTACCCTTGCCGCCAGTGCCACCGCCCGGCCAGTTGACCGTGGTGCCCTCGCCCACCGAGCTCTTCCAGTCGGTGCTGACCTTGGACAGATAGTTGGTGAAGATGAAGGTGGTGCCCGAACCATCAGCGCGGCGCACCGGCAGGATGTCCTGGCTCGGCAGCTTGGCGTGCGGGTTCAGTGCCTTGATGGCGGGATCGTCCCACTTCTTGATCTTGCCCAGGTAGATGTTCGCCAGCACGTCGCCGGTGATGGTCAGTTCGCCCGGCTTGATGCCTTGCAGGTTGATCACCGGCACCACGCCGCCGATCACTGTGGGAAACTGCACCAAGCCTTGCTTGGCCAGTTCTTCATCCTTCAGGGGCGCGTCGGAAGCACCGAAGTCGACAGTCTTGGCGCCGATCTGCTTGATGCCGCCAGACGAGCCGATGGATTGATAGTTGACCTTGTTACCCGTTGCCTTTTGGTATGCATCGGCCCACTTGGAATACACGGGCGCCGGGAAAGAAGCGCCAGCACCGGTAATTTCCGCCGCGAACGCAGTGCCCGCTACCACCAACGACACAATGCCTGCAACGGCAGTCTTGACCAGCTTCATATGTCCTCCAGAGACATGGTTGGGGAATGACAATTTTTTGACAAGTCGAACTTTAAGCTCCGACTATGACAATTCAATGACATCACGAGATCTTCTTCAAAGTCAGCGGAAGCAGCCTCCCACATCACATTGATCCACTCGTCGGCAACGCCCTCCCCGGCCCGCATCCCGCGGCAGACAAGCCTAAAACTTGCGGCTAATTGCCTTCCAACAAAAAATAACGCCGGGCGAAAAGCCCGGCGTTTTGGCAACAACTGGCGGCGATGACGCGGTTTCAGGCCCGCAAGGCGTCCGCCAGCGTCTGCGCTGCCTGCTCCGCGGTCTCGACCTTCTCCGCTTCGACCATCACGCGCACCACCGGCTCGGTCCCCGATGCTCGGATCAATACCCGGCCCCGGCCCTCGAGTTGCGGCTCGATCACGGCACGCGCCGCGCTCAGGCCCGCGTGGGACTGCCAATCAAAGCCCTTTTCGACGCGCACATTGATCAGCGTTTGCGGGAACAGCGAAACACCTTCCAGCAATTGCGACAGGGTCTTGCCGCTACGGCGCAACGCGGCCAGCACCTGCAGCGCGGAGACAATGCCGTCGCCGGTGGTGTGGCGGTCCAGGCAGAGCAGATGACCCGAGCCCTCGCCGCCCAGCGTCCACTTGCGCTTGTTCAGCTCTTCCAGCACATAGCGATCGCCCACCTTGGCGCGCACGAACTCCACGCCCTGGCGCTTGAGCGCGAGCTCCACCGCCATATTGGTCATCAGCGTGCCCACCGCGCCCTCCACGGCCTGGCCCGCCTGCAGGCGGTCCTGGACGATCAGGTACAGCAGTTCATCCCCGTTGAACAGGCGTCCATCGCGGTCCACCACCTGCAGGCGGTCCGCGTCGCCGTCGAAGGCCAAGCCGAGATCAGCGCCATTGGCCTTGACCGCTTCGATCAGTTTTTCCGGGGCCGTCGCGCCGTAGCCGGCGTTGATGTTGCGGCCATCCGGCTGGTTGCCGATCGAGATCACGTCAGCGCCAAGCTCATGGAAGACGTGCGGAGCAATGTGGTAAGCGGCGCCATGCGCACAGTCCACCACCAGCTTGAGCTTGTGCAGGTCCTGCTCGTAGGGGAACGTGCTCTTGCAGAATTCGATGTAGCGGCCCGCGGCGTCCTCGATGCGGCGCGCGCGGCCGAGATCGTCCGAGCGCACGCAGACCATCGGCTCTTCCAGCGCTTGCTCGATCGCCATTTCCACGGCGTCCGGCAGCTTGTCGCCATCGGCGGAGAAGAACTTGATGCCGTTGTCGTAGTACGGGTTGTGGCTGGCGGAGATCACCACGCCTGCCGACAAGCGCAGCGCACGCGTGAGATAGGCCACGCCCGGCGTCGGCAGCGGCCCGGTCAGCAGCACGTTGACGCCTGCCGAGGTAAAGCCGGCCTCTAGCGCAGCCTCCAGCATATAGCCGGAAATGCGCGTGTCCTTGCCGATCAGGACGGTCGGACGCGCCTGATCTTGCTGCTTCGCGCCATGGGCGAGCACCATGCCCGCCGCATAGCCCAGGCGCATCACGAAGTCGGGCGTGATCGGCGCCTCGCCAACCCTGCCACGAATCCCATCCGTGCCGAAATACTTGCGTGTCATATGATCATTCTCCCGTTGTTCGATGTTGCGGATGCCGAATGCTAAAGGCTAAGCGCGCAATGCTGGATGCCCGCAATCAAAACAAATGTTAACAGGCAATAGTTTCATGACGGATGGCCCACCAGATCTTGAGGGCATCCACAGTTTGTTCCACATCGTGCACACGCACGATATACGCACCCCGTTCCGCGGCGCATACCGCCGCTGCCAGGCTGGCGGCGATCCGCTGCTGCGGCGGCCGCCCGCCCAGGATCGCGCCGAGCGTCGACTTGCGCGACAGGCCAACCAGCAAGGGCAGGCCATCCACCGCCAGTTGCGGCAACTGGCCCAGCAGCCGCAGATTATGATCCGGCGCCTTGCCAAAGCCAAAGCCCGGATCGAGCGTGATGCGGCTTTCAGCCACGCCGGCGGCGCGCAGCGCGCCCACCCGCTCGCGCAGGAAACCAGCCACCTCTTGCACCACATCCTCGTACTGGGGTTGCTCCTGCATGGTCTGCGGATCGCGCTGCATATGCATCACGCATAGTCCGGCCTGCCCCGCCTGCGCCTCACTCACCGCCTCGACGGCGCCAGGCATGCGAAAGCCCCAGATGTCATTGATCAGGTCCGCCCCGGCAGCCAGCGCCGCACGCATGACTTCCGGCTTGTAGGTATCGATGGACAGCGGCCGGCCACAGTCGCGCAGCGCCTCGACCATCGGCACCACACGCGCCAGCTCCTCATCCAGCGGCAATGCCGCCGACCCCGGCCGGCTGGACTCGCCGCCGATATCGATGATGTCCACGCCTTCGGCAATCATGCGCTCGGCATGGCGCAAGGCGGCATCGCGGCCAGCATGCTGGCCGCCATCGGAAAAGGAATCGGGGGTGACGTTCAGGATGCCCATCACCAGCGGACGGCGGTCGCGCGCGAAGCGGTAGCGGCCGCACTGGAAACTCGAATCGGTTGAGATCGACGGCAAGATACGAAAGGACGAAAGCCAGGAAAGTGGAAAACCGCAGCGCGACGTACGCGCCTGCAATGAAAAAGCCGGCGCACAAGGCGCCGGCTTCAGGCTTGGTGAACGACCGCTACAACCACGACAACCGCGCCGGCGCGATCCGGATTACCGGAACGCCGACGACACTATCGTGCCGGCCATCCGCTCAGGCCGTGGCCGGAGCGTTGGTCGGGGCCACCGGCGAGCCGCCCGACGGCGTGTTGCCACCACCGTTCTGGCTGGACGCGCCACGCGGCGGCCGCGGCGGCTTGCCCGCCATGATGTCGTTGACCTGGTCCGCATCGATGGTTTCCCATTCCATGAGGGCCGCAGTCATGGCTTCGACCTTGTCGCGGTTTTCTTCGAGCAGGCGCTTGGCCAGGCCATATTGCTCGTCGACGATGCGGCGGATTTCCGCATCGACCTTGACCTGGGTAGCTTCCGACACCGTCTTGGACGACATCTTGCCGAACATGCCATCTTGCTCGGTATCCACGTACACCATGGTGCCCAGGGTGTCGCTCATGCCGAAGCGGGTGACCATGTCGCGAGCCGTCTTGGTGGCGCGCTCGAAGTCATTGGAAGCACCAGTGCTCATGGCGTTGAGGAAGACCTCTTCCGCCGCGCGGCCGCCAAACAGGATGGCGATCTCGTCAAGCATGTTGTCCTTGTACTTCGAGTACTTGTCGTGCTCCGGCAGCTGCCAGGTCACGCCCAGTGCCCAGCCGCGCGGCATGATGGTGACCTTGTGCACCGGATCCGCCTTGGGCAGCAGCTTGGCCACCACCGCATGGCCGGACTCGTGGTACGCGGTTGCGCGGCGTTCTTCCTCACGCATGACCGTGGACTTGCGCTCCGGGCCCATGTAGATCTTGTCCTTGGCGTCCTCGAAGTCCTGCATGTCGACCACGCGCTTGCTGCGGCGGGCGGCGAACAGTGCGGCTTCGTTGACCAGGTTGGCCAGGTCGGCGCCGGAGAAGC
The DNA here is from genome assembly GCF_058801495.1 of Cupriavidus sp. GW822-FHT03E04. NCBI lineage: Bacteria > Pseudomonadati > Pseudomonadota > Betaproteobacteria > Burkholderiales > Burkholderiaceae > Cupriavidus > Cupriavidus sp. GW822-FHT03E04. The sequence continues at coordinate 107,099 of NZ_JBXANI010000013.1, read as the reverse complement.
CCGGGGTACCACGTGCAATCACCGAGGCGTCGACGTCGTTGCCGATCGGCACCTTGCGCATGTGGACCTTGAGGATCTGCTCGCGGCCGCGGATGTCGGGCAGGCCGACATACACCTGGCGGTCGAAACGGCCCGGGCGCAGCAGCGCCTTGTCCAGGACGTCCGAACGGTTGGTCGCGGCGATCACGATCACGCCCGAGTTCGCCTCGAAACCGTCCATCTCGACCAGCATCTGGTTGAGGGTCTGCTCGCGCTCGTCGTTGCCGCCGCCCATGCCGGCGCCACGGTGACGGCCAACCGCATCGATTTCATCGATGAAGACGATGCAGGGAGCCTGCTTCTTGGCATTCTCGAACATGTCGCGGACACGGGCCGCGCCCACGCCGACGAACATTTCAACGAAGTCCGAGCCGGAGATGCTGAAGAACGGCACCTTGGCTTCGCCGGCGATGGCACGCGCCAGCAGCGTCTTGCCGGTGCCCGGAGGGCCGACCAGCAGCACGCCGCGCGGGATACGGCCGCCCAGCTTCTGGAATTTCTGCGGATCCTTGAGGAAGTCCACCAGTTCGATCACTTCTTCCTTGGATTCATCGCAACCGGCGACGTCCTGGAAAGTGACTGCATTCTGGTTTTCATCGATCAGGCGCGCGCGCGACTTGCCAAAGGAGAAGGCACCGCCTTTCCCGCCGCCCTGCATCTGCCGCATCATGTAGAACCAGAACACGATGATCAGCAGGGTGGGTCCGAGGTAATACAGGGCCTGCACCAGCATGTTGGGCTCGTCGTCTGCCTTGCCGGTGACCTGGACGCCGAACTTCATCAGGTCGCCAACCATCCAGATGTCGCCCGGCGAAATGATGGTGTACTTTTGCCCTTCCTTGGGCGTCACCACCAGATTGCGGCCTTGCACGTCAACCCGGCCCACCTTGCCGGCCTTGGCATCATCCATGAACTGCGAATAGGTGACGCCTTCCTGCGTGCGGGGCTTGTCGAACTGCTTGAAGACGGTAAACAACACCAGCGCGATCACGAGCCAGATTGCCGCCTTTTGAAACAGGTTGTTATTCAAGGCCAAACTCCTTTACGAACGCCTTGCCAACGGGATAGCTGCATTGTAATGCAGCGCCCGGCGTCGGGGTAAAAAGCAAATTCATCGAAGCGATAGGCACCGCTTCACCCCGCCGACTTGAGGAAACGCCCAAGAATGAAGGTCTCGGAAGACTTATCGCGTGACGCCTTGGGCTTGCGTTTCGCGACCACCTTGAACTGGCGCTTGAACTTCTCCACGATCTGGCTGTAACCGCTGCCATGGAAACACTTTACCAGCAATGAGCCCTCCGGCTTCAGATGGGCCTGGGCAAATTCCAGCGCCAGGTCACATAAGTAATCGATACGGGCCGCATCGGCAAAGGCTACACCGGACAAATTGGGGGCCATGTCCGACAAAACAAGATCAATCTTCGCGCCGCCGGACGCTTGCAGCACGATTTCCTCCAATTGGCGAAATACGTCCTCCTCGCGGAAGTCACCCTGGATAAATGTGACGTCGGCGACAGCCTCCATCGGCAACAGGTCGATGGCAATTACCGCGCCGTCGATGCCGCCGTCCTTGGCGCGCGAAGACGCCGCCAGCTTGTTGCGGGCGTACTGGCTCCAGCTGCCGGGGGCCGCGCCGAGGTCGACAATGACCTGGCCGGGGCGGATCAGCTTGTCCTGCTCGTCGATCTCCTTCAGCTTATACGCTGCGCGGGCCCGATAGCCCTCGCGCTGCGCCAATTTGACGTAGGGATCGTTGATATGGTCGTGCAACCACGCCTGATTGAATTTGTTCTTGGCCATTCCGGATACATCTGTATGGAGAAAAACGCCGCCGGCCCGCGGCCGCCCGTGCGTTTTTCACTCGTTTTGCTGTTTTTGCAGCCTGACCGCGCCAGTTTGACGGATAATACGCGCCGATTCGCTTTTTCGGCACTTCGGTGCCTTGGTTTGCGCACCACTTGCGCGCCCATTTGCGCCCTCGCCTGCGCTTTACTTATGCCCGCTCTTCAACTTATTCCCGCCCAGCGTTCAGAACTCCGCTCCCGTGCCCATGGCCTCAATCCGGTCGTGATGATCGGCGGCGAGGGTCTGACGCGTCCCGTCCTGGCCGAAATCGATCGTAGCCTGGCCTCTCACGACCTGATCAAAATCCGCGTATTCGGCGACGACCGCGAAAGCCGCATCGCCATGTACGAAACCATCTGCGAAGATCTGGACGCCGCTCCGATCCAGCATATCGGCAAGCTGCTGGTGGTATGGCGCCCGGGCCCGGCCGTCCTGAAGGAAAATCGTCCGCAGGAACTGGGCCGCCTGGCCCCGCGGGGCGGCGCCGCCCCGCGCACTGTCACGGTCAAGAAGCCTAGCGCCGCGCCCAATCGGCGCCCCAAGCGCTCGCAAGTGACGGTGCTGGGCAATGAACGCGTCACCGCCGGCGGCAACGTCAAGCGCGCGCGCGTCCGCCCGACCAGCCAGAAGAAGAAAGCGCTCGACTAATGTCGAAGCCATGCCAGCGCGCCCGCCTGGGCCGCTGGCATGGCAAGGGACGGCCACCTGGGCTCGCCCCTTCGGTCTCACTCGCCAGCCGAGCGCGGCGCCGCTGCGCGCCACACGGTGACCAGCGCCAGCACGCTGTGCACCAGGTAGAACACGCTGGACACCCCATGCAGCATGCCGAATTGCCCCTTATAGGGCGAGTCGGACACGCCCACGCCAAGCGCCGTCGCCTTCTCCTTCAGGTTTTCCATGAAGGGCTGGATACCGAAATACCCCGCCAGCACGCACAGCAGCATGCCCAGCACAAGCCAGCGCAGGCCGCGATAGCGTCCCGCGCCACGGCGGATCATCAGGTTGCACAGCGCCAGCTGCAGCACACCGACCACCACGCCGAGGATGGCCTCGGTCCGGAACAGCTGCCCGGCGATCAAGCCTGCCGTCTCGCGGCTGGGCAGCACGGAAAACAACGTCGGGGCCACCATGTAGCCCACTGTCCACAGACTGCCGGCCCAGACTACGGTCAGCAGGAGGAAGATCCGATGCGGCAGCGGCGGCAGGCTCGAATAGGAGGAAGAGAACACGCAGCCTCGTTCAGACGTAGCGAACCGTGATGACTTCGTATTCGCGCTCGCCGCCAGGGGCCAGCACGATCGCCACATCGCCCTCGAACTTGCCGATCAGTGCACGCGCGATCGGCGAGCTGACGGAAATCTTGCCGCTATCCAGGTCGGCCTCGTCGTCGCCGACGATCTGGTAGCTCACGGGCTTGCCCGATTCCAGGTCTTCGAGGTCGACGGTAGCGCCAAACACGATCCGGCCGTCGGTATCGAGCTGGGTCGGGTCGATGACCTGCGCCGCCGACAGCTTGGACTCCACCTCGATGATCCGGCCTTCGATAAAGGCCTGCTTTTCCTTGGCGGCGTCGTACTCGGCGTTCTCGGAGAGGTCGCCTTGCGCACGCGCTTCGGAAATGGCGTTGATCACGGCGGGACGTTCGACGGCCTTCAGGCGCTGCAGTTCCTCTTTCAGCAGCTCGGCACCGCGCTTGGTAATCGGAATGCTCATGTCTTCGTTCAACAAAAAAATGAGCCGCAGCGGAGCAGGAACCATGCGCCGGCATCACTGCCCGGGGCACTTCCGCTCAACCGCGGCTTTGAGGTTGTCAGGTTGTATCGACGGTTAGATCGACGAAATTGCTGTTAGTTTAGGCCAAGACGGCCGCCCGCAGCAACTGCGGGCGGCCCGGAGGCCTTCAGCCGTCCACTCTACCGTCTATCGGTCTTCGCGCTTCAGGCCAGCGAGGCGTGCAGGCTTTGCAGGTCATAGACCTCCAGGCTCTGCATGTGCTTGAGGCCCTCCACCGCGGCGCGCGCGCCGGCGATGGTGGTGTAGTAAGGCACCCGGCTGGCCAGCGCCGAGATACGAATCGAGCGCGAGTCGGCGATGGCGGTACGGGTTTCGTCCACGGTGGTGAACACCAGCGCCAGCTCGCCATTCTTGAGCATGTCGACGATGTGCGGACGGCCGTCCTTCACCTTGTTGACGACGCGCACCGGGATGCCGGCGGCTTCGATGGCCGACGCGGTGCCGCGGGTGGCGACAATCGGGTAACCCATGTCGTGCAGCATGCGCGCCACGCCAACCGCGTGCGGCTTGTCGCTGTCCTTGACGGTCAGCAACACGGTGCCCTTCTCCGGCAGGCGCGAGCCCGCGGCCAGCTGGCTCTTGAAGAGGGCTTCGCCGAAGGTCTTGCCCACGCCCATCACCTCGCCGGTGGAGCGCATCTCTGGTCCGAGCACCGGGTCGACGCCGGGGAACTTGTTGAAGGGGAACACCGCTTCCTTGACGCTGAAGTACGGGGGCACCACTTCATCGAACACGCCTTGCGAGTCGAGCGTCTGGCCCGCCATGCAGCGCGCGGCGATCTTGGCCAGCGACAGGCCGGTGGCCTTGGACACATAAGGCACGGTACGCGAGGCGCGCGGGTTCACTTCCAGCACGTAGACGATATCCTCGCCATTGACTTGCTGGATGGCGAACTGCACGTTCATCAGGCCGATCACATTGAGGGCCTTGGCCATCGCCGCGGTCTGGCGCTTGAGCTCGTCCACGGTGGCTTGCGCCAGCGAGTACGGGGGCAGCGAGCAGGCGGAGTCGCCCGAGTGCACGCCGGCTTGCTCGATATGCTCCATCACGCCGCCGATAAACACGCGCTGGCCGTCGCACAGGGCATCGACGTCGCACTCGATGGCGTCGTTCAGGAAGCGGTCCAGCAGCACCGGGGAGTCATGCGAGACCTTGACGGCCTCGCGCATGTAGCGCTCCAGGTCGCGCGGCTCATGCACGATTTCCATCGCGCGGCCGCCCAGCACGTACGACGGGCGCACCACCAGCGGATAGCCGATCTCGGTGGCCAGGCGCAGCGCTTCGTCCTCGGCACGGGCGGTGCGGTTGGGCGGCTGGCGCAGGCCCAGTTCATGCAGCAGCTTCTGGAAACGCTCGCGGTCTTCGGCGGCATCGATCATGTCGGGGCTGGTGCCGATGATGGGCACGCCGTTGGCTTCCAGGTCCAGCGCCAGCTTCAGCGGGGTCTGGCCGCCATACTGCACGATCACGCCGACGGGCTTTTCGCGGTCGACGATTTCCAGCACGTCTTCGAGCGTCAGCGGCTCGAAGTAGAGGCGGTCCGAGGTGTCGTAGTCGGTCGACACGGTTTCCGGGTTGCAGTTGACCATGATGGTCTCGTACCCGTCTTCGCGCAGCGCCAGCGCGGCGTGCACGCAGCAGTAGTCGAACTCGATGCCCTGGCCGATCCGGTTCGGGCCGCCGCCCAGCACCATGATCTTTCGATTGGTGGTGGGGTCGGCTTCGCACTCGCCGTGTTCGGCTTCATACGTGCCGTACATGTAGGCGGTGTTGGTGGCGAACTCGGCGGCGCAGGTGTCCACGCGCTTGTACACCGGGCGCACGCCGGCGGCATGGCGCGCAGCGCGCACGGCTGCAGGCTCGGCGCCCATCAGCTTGGCCAGGCGGCGGTCCGAGAACCCCTTCTGCTTCAGGTGACGCAGCTCGGCGGCCGACAGGCTGTCCAGCTTGCGTGCCTTGACCAGGGTCTCGGTCTTGACGATGTCTTCGATCTGGGCAAGGAACCACGGGTCGATGTCGGTCTCGGCGTGCACTTCTTCCAGCGACATGCCGATACGGAAGGCGTCGCCCACGTACCAGATGCGGTCCGGGCCGGCTTCGCCGATTTCTTCGACGATCTCGTCGCGGTCGGTGGACTTGTCATCCAGGCCGTCCACGCCCACTTCCAGGCCGCGCAGGGCCTTCTGGAAAGATTCCTGGAAGGTACGGCCCATGGCCATCACTTCACCCACGGACTTCATCTGCGTGGTCAGGTGGCTGTCGGCCTGCGGGAATTTCTCGAACGCGAAACGCGGCACCTTGGTGACCACGTAGTCGATCGACGGCTCGAACGAGGCCGGGGTCGCGCCGCCGGTGATCTCGTTCTTCAGCTCGTCCAGCGTGTAGCCCACCGCCAGCTTGGCGGCAACCTTGGCGATCGGGAAGCCGGTGGCCTTGGAGGCCAGCGCCGACGAACGCGATACGCGCGGGTTCATCTCAATCACGATCATGCGGCCATCGGCCGGGTTGATCGAGAACTGCACGTTGGAGCCGCCGGTATCGACGCCGATCTCGCGCAGCACCGCCAGCGAGGCGTTACGCAGGATCTGGTATTCCTTGTCGGTCAGGGTCTGGGCGGGCGCCACCGTGATGGAGTCGCCGGTGTGGATGCCCATCGGGTCCAGGTTCTCGATCGAGCAGATGATGATGCAGTTGTCCTTTTTGTCGCGGACCACTTCCATCTCATACTCTTTCCAGCCCAGCAGCGACTCTTCGATCAGCAGTTCGCGGGTCGGCGAGAGATCCAGGCCGCGCTTGCAGATTTCCTCGAATTCTTCGCGGTTGTAGGCAATGCCGCCGCCGGAGCCGCCCAGCGTGAAGGACGGGCGGATCACGATCGGGTAGCCGCCGGTCGCGGTTTCCTTGGCGATCTGCGTCTGCACGGCCAGCGCTTCTTCCATCGAGTGGGCGATGCCGGACTTGGCCGAGCCCAGGCCGATCTTGGTCATCGCTTCCTTGAACTTCTGGCGGTCCTCGGCCTTGTCGATGGCTTCCGGCGACGCGCCGATCAACTCGACGTTGTACTTTGCCAGCACGCCATGGCGATGCAGGTCCAGCGCGCAGTTCAGCGCGGTCTGGCCGCCCATGGTCGGCAGGATGGCGTCGGGACGCTCTTTTTCAATGATGCGCTCGACCACTTCCCAGGTAATCGGCTCAATGTAGGTCACATCGGCCGTGTTGGGATCGGTCATGATCGTGGCCGGGTTCGAATTCACCAGCACGACCTTGAAACCTTCCTCGCGCAGCGCCTTGCAGGCCTGGGCGCCGGAATAGTCGAACTCGCACGCCTGCCCGATGATGATGGGGCCGGCGCCGATGATCAGGATGCTCTTTATGTCTGTGCGCTTTGGCATTGCACGCTCTCATTATTGGCCGGCCCGCACCATCGCGCGGGCCGCACCGGATATCAGGATTCGATTCAGTTCAGGGTGGCCGTCGCCAGCTTGGCGCCGAAGCCGATGAACATGGCGCCTACCCCGCTCGCCATGCCCGCCGACAGGCGTCGTCGGCGGCGAAATGCTTCGGCCAGCCTGGCGCCCACGAAGATGATCGCGGTCAGGTAGGCGAAGCTGCACAACTGGCACACCAGCCCCAGCGCGACAAACGACAGCGCCGGGTAGCCGAACTGCGGATCGACGAACTGGATGAAGAAGGAGATGAAGAACAGGATGGCCTTGGGGTTGAGCAGGCTCACCACCAGTGCCTTGCGGAACGGGCTGACCGCGCGGTCCACAGGCGTTTGAACCTGCGCCGCCGTCCCGCCATCGCTGCCACGGCTCAACCATGCGCGCACGGCACCGCGCAGCATCTGGAAACCGATCCAGCCCAGATAAGCGGCACCGATGGTCTTCACCACGTAGAACAAGGCGGGGCTGGCCTTGAGCAGCGAGGCCACGCCCGCCGCCGACAGCACCATCAGGATGGCGTCCCCCAGGAACACCCCGCAGGCACCCTTGTAGCCTTCGCGCACGCCGCGTTGCGCCGCAACGGATAGCACATACATCGAGTTCGGCCCCGGCAGCAGCACGATAAAGATCGTGCCGAGCACAAAGGTCCAGAAATCGGTAATGCCCAGCGCGGTATGCATGAAGGCGTTCATCGGGTCGTCCTGCGGTCTGCTTGTCTACGTAACGTCTCGTCTTGGCTTGAACGTGCTTACTGGCGTGCGTCCGCCATCATCTTGGTGAAGCGGTCGAACAGGTAAGCCACGTCGTGCGGGCCCGGCGAGGCTTCCGGGTGGCCCTGGAAGCAGAATGCCGGCTTGTCGGTCAGCGCGAAGCCCTGCAGCGAGCCGTCGAACAGCGACACGTGGGTGGCGCGCACGTTGGCGGGCAGGGTGTCGGCGTCCACCGCAAAACCGTGGTTCTGCGAGGTGATCACCACGCGGCCGTCGTCGAGGTCCTTCACCGGATGGTTCGCGCCATGGTGGCCGAACTTCATCTTCAGCGTCTTGGCGCCGGCGGCCAGGGCCATGATCTGGTGGCCCAGGCAGATGCCGAACGTCGGGATGCCGCGGGCGATGAACTCACGGGTGGCACGGATCGCGTAGTCGCAGGGCTCGGGATCGCCTGGGCCGTTCGACAGGAATACGCCGTCCGGGTTGAGCGCCAGGGCATCTTCCGCGCTGGCTTGCGCCGGCAGCACGGTCACCTTGCAGCCGCGTGCGGCCAGCATGCGCAGGATGTTGAACTTCACGCCGTAGTCAAAGGCCACCACGTGGAAACGCGGCGACTCCAGCTTGCCGTAGCCCTGGCCCAGCACCCATTCGGTCTGGTTCCATTCGTACGGTTCCTTGACCGACACCACCTTGGCCAGGTCCATGCCGGCCAGGCCGGGGAAGGAACGCGCCAGGTCGATGGCCTTTTGCACATTGTCCTCGCCAGCGAGGATGCAGCCGTTCTGCGCACCCTTCTCGCGCAGGATACGGGTCAGCTTGCGGGTATCGATGCCGGCAATCGCCACCACCTTTTCCTGCTTCAGGTAATGGCCGAGGGAATGTTCCTTGCGGAAGTTGGAGGCCAGGAGCGGCAGATCCTTGATGATCAGGCCGGCGGCATGGACTTTCGTGGCTTCGACATCCTCAGTATTGACCCCGACATTGCCGATATGCGGATACGTCAACGTGACGATCTGCCGGGAATAGCTGGGGTCGGTGAGGATTTCCTGGTAACCGGTCAGCGCGGTGTTGAACACCACTTCGCCGATGGTATGGCCGGAAGCGCCAATGGAATAGCCACGAAAGACCGTGCCGTCTGCAAGCGCGAGAATGGCGGACGGAAAAGACGGTAACACGGGTAGGCTCCTGCTGGATTCACCCCGTGACCGACCTGCTCAACGCCTCTTGCCCCGTTTGTCCGGCGGGGCGACAGGCAGCGCGCGGATTGTCGATTTCGTCGACTGGGCGCGATGCTTGTCGCCGGGGCCGTTCGCTCGGTGCTCGATACGCCACATAAAACAATGCGGCGGAGCCAGGGCGAAATGGGGGCGGCGGAAGGTGGAATTCGGTAGGCGCTAGGGTGAGGGGTTCTGAAAGCGAAACTTTTGGATTATACCCCGCGCCACCCATTTTCTCAAGTTATCAAGGACTTGCGGACGCCTCCACCCTCCTCAACGGGCCCGGCAGCCCGGCGGCATGCCGGGCCGATGGCGTCATTCGCCGGCCGGCACCACCGCTGTCACCTCGATCTCCACCTTGGCGCGCGCCTCCACCAGATCGGCCACTTCCACCGCCGTCATGGCCGGAAAATGACGCCCGATGGTGGCGCGATAGTGCTCGCCGATGGCGCGGTAGGCCGCCACATATTCCACCTTGTCCTTCACATACCAGGTCATGCGCACGATGTGCTCCGGACGCGCGCCGCCCGCCGCCAGCACCGCCACGATATTGCGCAGCGCCTGGCCAACCTGCTCGGCGAAGTCATCGGTCTCGAACTCGCACAGGCCGTTCCAGCCGATCTGTCCGCCGACGAAGAGCAGGCGGCTGCCCACCTGCATTTCGGTCATGGTGCCGTTCGAGTAGCCGCGTGGCGCGGCCCAGTCTGGTGGCTGGAGAATCTTCATGGTCGGTTTTCCGTAAGGTAAGAAGTGGTCAGGATCTAGGATTGGGATCTTGTTTTTTTGTTTGGCCGGCTTCGCCCTACGCCCCGGACGGGTACATCGGTGCGGCCGCCGGGGCATCGGGCGCCAGGAAGCGCTCCATGGCCGAGCGGACTTCCGGCGGCAGCGCGCGCGACGTCATCTGCGCGGTATCCACGCATACCAGCCGCTGCGCGATCTCCACCCGCACGTCCCCTGCCGGCCCGACAAAGCGCACCCGCAACGAAAAGCTGCTGCGACCCAGCTGCGTCACGCGCAGCTCCCGCGTCAACAATTCGCCCAGGCGACTGGGCGCGACAAAGCGGGTGGACAATTCCGCCGTCGGCACGCCGGCCCGCCCTGCGCCATGCATTTCGGCGAACGACCAGCCGAGCGCGTCGCGGAACCAGTCCTCGACCAAGTCGTTGAGCATCTCAAAGTAGCGCGGAAAGAACACGATGCCGGCAGCATCGCAATCCTTGAAGCGCACCCGCGCGCTGTTGCTGAAGAACGCGTTCACGGCTGCCTCGCACCCTCCGGTGCCCCGCCCTGCTCGGCCATCTGCCGCAGACGGAAACGCTGCAGCTTGCCGGTCTCGGTGCGCGGCAGCGCATCGACAAAAATCACCTTGCGCGGATACTTGTACGGTGCGATCTCGGCCTTGACGTAGGACTGCAGTGCCGCGCAAGTCTCGTCGCTTGCCGCCACGCCCGGGCGCAGCACCACATAGGCAGCAACAATCTGGCCGCGCTCGGGGTCGGGCATGCCGACCACGCCGCACTCGGCCACCGCCTCGTGGCGCATCAGCGCGCTCTCCACTTCCGGCCCGGCGATGTTGTAGCCGGCCGAGACGATCATGTCGTCGGAGCGTGCCTGGTAGTAGTAGTAGCCGTCGGCATCCGCCTTGAAGGTATCACCCGGCAGGTTCCAGCCGTCCTTTACATAGTTGGCCTGGCGCGGGTCGTCCAGGTAGCGGCATCCGGTGGGACCACGCACCGCCAGCTTGCCAACCGTGCCATGCGGCACGGGTTGCATCTGCTCGTCGACGATCTGCGCGATATAGCCGGGCACCACCTTGCCGATGGCACCGGGCCGCACGTCCGCGCCCGCGCTGGAAATAAAGATATGCATCATCTCGGTGCCGCCGATGCCGTCGGTCATCTCGATGCCCGTGGCCGCCTTCCAGCTCTGGCGCGTGGCGTCCGGCAGCGCCTCGCCTGCCGACACGCTCTTCTGCAGGCTGGACAGATCGTAGCCCGGTGCCAGCGCTGCCATCTGCCGATAGAAGGTCGGCGCGGTGAACACGATGGTGGCGCGCCAGGCCTGGATCAGCGCCAGCAGGCTTTCGGGCGTGAGCCGTTCGGCCAGCACGGTGGAAGCCCCGACCCGCAGCGGGAAGCACAGGATGCCGCCAAGGCCAAACGTAAAGGCCAGCGGCGGCGTGCCGCAGAAGATATCGTCCGGGCCGGGCTTGAGGACGTGACGCGGAAACAGGTCGCACATCGCGATCACGTCACGATGGAAATGCACCGTGCCCTTGGGCTGCCCCGTAGTGCCGCTGGTGAAGGCAATCAGGCAGATATCATCGGCCGCGGTATCGCAGGCTTCGAAGCGCTCGGGCTTGTTCGCCATCGCGGCTTCTACCGAACCGGCGCCGCTGCCGTTGAAGTACAGCGCCTGGGTCAGGCTCGGGCAATGGTGCTCGCCGCCTGGCTTGAGATTGGCCTCCAGCTCCTCGCGCAGGCGTTCGTCGCACAGCGCGGCGCTGACTGCCGCACGGTCGATCACCTGCTTGAGCTCCTTCGCGCGCAGCAGCGGCATGGTCGGCACTGCGATCAGGCCCGCCTTGACCACGGCCAGCCAGCACGCCGCCATCATCAGGTTGTTTGGGCCGCGCAGCAGCACCCGATTGCCCGGCACCAGCTTCATGTCGCCGGTCAGCACATGGGCAATGCGATTCGATAGCGCAGCCAGTTCGGCATAGCTGACGGTACGGTGCGCACCGTCTTGCTCGTAGCGGATTGCCACGCGCTCGCCGCGCCCCTCGCGCACGTGGCGCTCGACCAGTTCGAGCGCGCAGTTCATGCGCTCCGGATACCGGGTATCGGCGTTGAACAGGAACGCCGGCCACTGCTGCGGGGGCGGCAAGCGGTCCAGTGCATAGGTATCGAGGTGGGCTGTGCTCGCCATGGTTGTCTCCGCTTCCTTCATTCTGGTGATGCTGGTAAAGGTGGTGCGTTCTCGCTAAGCGCGGTGCTGCGCCAGCGTTTCGCGCGCGATGATCAGCTTCTGCACTTCGGTGGCGCCCTCGTAGATCCGCAAGGAACGGATCTCGCGATACAGGCTTTCCACGCGCGTGCCGACCTTGACGCCAAGGCCACCGAACATCTGCACCGCGCGATCAATCACCTGTTGCGCGTTCTCGGTGGCGACCATCTTGGCCATGGCAGCTTCGCGCGTGGTGCGCACGCCGGCCACATCGCGCAGCCACGCGGCGCGGTAGGTCAGCAGCGCCGCCGAATCGATGGCGGTGGCCATGTCGCCGATGGCGGCCTGCGTCAGTTGCAGGTCCGCCAGCACGCCGCCGAACATCGGCCGCGCGGTGGCACGGGCCAGTGCTTCGTCGAGCGCGGCGCGGCCAAAACCCAGCGAGGCGGCAGCCACCGACGCGCGGAAGATGTCCAGCGTCATCATGGCCACCTTGAAGCCCTGCCCTGCCTCGCCAAGCCTTGCGGTGACGGGCACCCGGCAGTTCTCGAAACGCAGCGTGGCAAGCGGGTGCGGCGCCATCACGTCGATGCGCTCGGCGATGGTCAGGCCGGGGGTGTGCGCATCCACGACAAAGGCGGAGATGCCGCGCGCACCCGGCGCCTCGCCGGTGCGGGCAAAGACGCAATAGAAGTCGGCGATGCCGCCGTTGGAGATCCAGGTCTTGACGCCATCGAGCACGTAGTGATCGCCATCCAGCACAGCACGGCATTGCATCGCGGCGACATCGGAACCGGCATCGGGCTCGGACAACGCGAACGCGGCAATCGCCTCGCCGCGCGCCACGCGCGGCAGGTAGCGTTCGCGCATGGCGTCGCTGCCGGCCAGCGTGATCGCGCCGCTGCCCAGGCCTTGCATGGCGAAGGCGAAGTCGGCCAGGCCATCATGGCGGGCCAGCGTTTCGCGCAGCAGGCACAGCGAGCGCGAGTCGAGCGTGTCGAGCGCGCCGCCGTAGGCGGCTGGCACGCAGTAGCGCAGCCAGCCGGCCGCGCCGAGCTGGCGCACCAGCGCTCGGCAGGCGGCATCGGTGTCGCTGTGGTCGACCTTGAGCGAGGCCGTGGCCCACGCATCGAGCCGTTGCTCTAGTTCACGGTGCGCGTCGTCGAAGAACGGCAGGCAGAGATAACCTTTGTCGGACATGGCTTGCTATTCCTTTCAGTCGCCTTCGAACACCGGGCGCGTCTTGGCCACGAACGCGTCGTAGGCGCGGCGGAAATCCCGGGTCTGCATGCAGATGGCCTGCGCCTCGGCCTCGGCCTCGATGGCTTCGTCCAGGCCCATATTCCATTCCTGGTGCAGCAGCTTCTTGGTCACGCCGTGGGCGAACGTCGGGCCAGCCGCAATCTGCGCGGCCAGTGCCTGCGCCTCGGCGAGCACAGCGTCCGGCGCATGCAGCGCATTGAAGAAGCCCCACTGCAGCCCTTCCGCCGCGGTCATCGCGCGGCCGGTGTAAAGCAGCTCGCTCGCACGGCCCTGCCCGATCACGCGCGGCAGCAGCGAGCAGGCGCCCATATCGGCGCCGGCCAGTCCGACCCGCACGAACAGGAAGGCGGTCTTGGCCTGCACCGTGCCCAGACGCATGTCCGAGGCCAGCGCCATCATCGCGCCGGCGCCAGCGCAGATGCCGTCGACGGCGCTGACGATGGGCTGCGGGCAAGCCCGCATGGCCTTGATCAGGTCGCCGGTCATGCGCGTGAATTCCAGCAGCTCCGGCATGGTCATGCGCGTGAGCGGGCCAATGATCTCGTGCACGTCGCCGCCGGAGCAGAAGTTGCCGCCGGCGCCGGTGATGACCACCGCCTTGATATCGGTGGCGTAGCACAGGCCGCGGAACAGGTCGCGCAGCTCGGCGTAGGAATCGAACGTGAGCGGGTTCTTGCGCTCGGGGCGGTTCAGCGTCACAGTGCCGACCTTGCCGTCGGCCGAGACCGACCACAGGAAGTGCCGCGGCTGGTAGCCGGCGAAGCTGCGCTTGTGGTGGCGCATGTCCAGTGCTATCTCACTCATCTCGTTTCTCGCTTGTTCGTTCTGATTCTGGTTGGCTTGCATGCGTTGGCGATCAACCCGCCATGACTTCGCCGCCGGCCACGGCGATCGACTGCCCGGTAATCGCGCTGGCCGATGGCTGGCACAGCCACGCCACGGCGTCCGCGACTTCGTCGGGCTGCACCAGCCGCCCCTGCGGATTGCCCTTGGCCAGTTCGGCGCGGGCCTGCGCCTCGGTACGGCCGGTCTTGCGCACGATGTTGGCGACCGCGTCGCGCACGATGTCGGTTTCCGTATAGCCGGGGCAGACCGCATTGACGGTGACACCACTGCTCGCCGTTTCCAGCGCCAGCGCGCGGGTCAGGCCAATCACGCCGTGCTTGGCCGCGCAATAGGCGCTCACATAACCATAGCCAACCAGCCCGGCCGTGCTGGCCACATTGATGATGCGGCCCCAGCCGTTGGCGAGCATGTGCGGCAGCGCGGCCTGCGTGCAGAGAAAGGTGCCGGTGAGGTTGACCTCGAGCATGGATTGCCATAGCGCAAGATCGGTCTTGCCGAACGGCGCGCTGCGCGCCTGGCCGGCATTGTTGATCAGCAGGTCGATGGGCCCGGCCTTGCCGGCGGCGTCGGCAAAGGCCGCTGCCACGCTGTCGGCCTGCGAGATATCCGCCGCCACAGTGCAAAGCATGGCGGGCGACACGACCGCCTCGGCCAGCGTATCGGCGGTGGCCGCCAGCGTAGCCGCGTCGCGGCCCAGCAGGGTTACGCTAGCGCCGTGCGAGAGCAGGCGGCGCGCGATGGCAGCGCCGATGCCGCGCCCGCCGCCCGTGACCAGCGCGTGCCGGCCCTGCAGGGAAAGATGCGCATTCATGCTCAGTGATCCTCCGGCTGGCGGGCTTGCTGGGCTTGACGGGCTAGTTGTGCCGCTCGCTCCAGATTGGTCTCGAGCTGGCGCTTGCCGGCCTGGTATTGCTTGGGCCAGGCCAGGTCGCGATGCCCCAGCCGCGCCGCCTCGTGAATGGTCCACGCGGGATCGGCCAGGTGCGGACGGGCAATCGCGCACAGGTCCGCGCGGCCGGCGGCGATGATGCTGTCGACGTGATCCGCCTCGAAGATCGCGCCAACAGCGATGGTGGCGATGCCGGCTTCGTTGCGGATGCGGTCGGCAAACGGCGTCTGGTACATGCGGCCGTACACCGGTGCCTGGTCCGGGCTCACCTGCCCGGACGAGCAGTCGATCATGTCGGCGCCCGCGGCCTTGAAGGCGCGCGCAATCTCGATCGCGTCGTCGGGCGTGATCCCGCCTTCGACCCAGTCGTGGGCCGAGATCCGCACGGACATCGGGCGCTCCTGCGGCCATACGGCACGCACGGCGGCAAAGACTTCCAGCGGGTAGCGCAGCCGCGCTTGCAGCGAGCCGCCGTATTCGTCGCTGCGCTGATTGGTCAGCGGCGAGATGAAGCTGGAGAGCAGGTAGCCGTGGGCGCAGTGCAGTTCCAACCAGTCGAACCCGGCTTGGGCAGCGCGCCGCGCGCTGGCCACGAAATCGTCGCGCACGGCGTCCATATCGGCGCGGCTCATCTCGCGCGGCACTTGCGAGATGCCCGGCATATACGGCAGCGGCGAAGCCGACAGCACGGGCCAGTTGCCTTCGGCGAGCGGATAGTCCATCTGCTCCCAGCCGAGTTGCGTGGAGCCCTTGCGCCCGGCGTGGCCGATCTGCATGGCGATACGTGCGTCGCTGTTGGCATGCACGAAATCGACAATGCGGCGCCAGGCATCGCGCTGCTCATCGTTCCACAAGCCCGGGCAGCCCGGGGTAATGCGCGCATCCGGCGAGGTGCAGGTCATTTCCGCCACCACCATGCCCGCGCCGCCGAGCGCGCGCGCGCCCAGGTGCGTCAGGTGGAAGTCGCCCGGCACGCCGTCCTCGCAGGAGTACATGGCCATCGGCGACACCACCACGCGGTTCTTCAAGGTGACATTGCGCACGCGGTACGGCGTGAACATCGGCGGCACGGCGCGAGCCTCGGCCGCCTGCCCGGTGCTGGTGGCCTTGGCGACGTTGGCAGCCGCCTGCCCCGCCAGCCAGCGCTCGAAACCCTCGACATAGCCGGGGTCTCGCACACGCAGGTTCTCGTGCGAGATGCGCTGCGAGCGCGTCAGCAGCGAATAGGCGAACTGCTCCGGCGCCAAGCCCGCGTAGCGCTCGACATTTTCGAACCACTCGGTGGAGTTGCGCGCGGCATTCTGGATCTTGAGCACTTCTACGCTGCGGGTGGCCTGGTAGCGCTCCAGCGCCTGCGGCAGCACGTCGGCGCCGCCCGCGCCGGCATCGCGGATATTGTTGGCCAGGTCGATGGCGTCTTCCAGCGCCAGCTTGGTGCCGGAGCCGATCGAGAAATGCGCGGTATGCGCGGCGTCGCCCATCAGCACCACCGGCACGCGGCGGCCATCGGCCAGCGTGTTCCAGCGCACCCAGGTGCCGCAGATCACGCGGGGGAAACGAATCCAGTTGGCGGAGCCGCGCAGGTGCGTGGCGTTGCTGATCAGCGCATTGCCATCGAGGTAGCGGGCGAACAGCCGTTCGCAATAGGCCACCCCCTCCTCCTGGCTCATCTGCTCGATGCCGGCGGCACGCCACACATCTTCGGGCGCTTCGACAATAAACGTCGACGTGTTGTCGTCGAAGCGGTAGGCATGGGCCTGGAACCAGCCGTGCTCGGTTTTTTCAAAGGCGAAGGTGAAGGCGTCAAACAGCTTGCGCGTGCCGAGCCAGACAAAGCGGCACAGCCGGGTATCGATATCGGGCTGAAAGGTCTCGGCATAGCGCCCGCGCACGCGGCTGTTGATGCCATCGGCGGCAATCACGATGTCGGCCTGGTATTGCCGCGCCAGTTCCTGGTCGTCCGTCACGTCGGTCTCGAACACCAGGTGCACGCCGAGCGCCTCGCAACGCGCCTGCAGGATGTTGAGCAAGCGCTTGCGACCGATGCCGATAAAGCCATGCCCGCCGGAGCGCAGGGTGCGCCCGCCGATATGGATATCGATATCGTCCCAGTGGTTGAACGCCGCGTTGATCTGCTCCGCGCTGACCGGGTCGGCCTGCTTGAGGTTGTCCATGGTGGCATCGGAGAACACCACGCCCCAGCCAAAGGTGTCATAGGGCCGGTTGCGCTCCACCACGTAGACCTCGTTGGATGGGTCCCGCAGCTTCATCAGCAAGCCGAAGTACAGGCCCGAGGGGCCACCGCCGATACAGAGCACTCGCATTTTTTCGTCTCCTGCGTGCCGGCGTGGCCCCTGGGATTCTGAGTTCCAGGAGAACCGTGCGGCACATGCGATGCGCCGGTAGCGCATCTAGATCATGCTTAAATATTTGATACTTAAAATATTAGTCGGCATGCGGCCCCCTGGCAAGGACAATCTTTTGCGCAGTGCAGCGCCAGCCGGAAGGCGGGCGCCCCTGCCTTCAGCCTTGCATCGCCGTGTGCAACTGCGCGAGTGCGGTGGGATCCTCAATCGTGGTCAGGTCGCCCGGGTCACGCCCTTCCGCCACCGCTTGCATGGCACGGCGCAGCAGCTTGCCGGAACGCGTCTTGGGCAGCGCGTTGACGAAGAACACGCGTGCCGGGCGCGCCACTGCCCCCAGTTGCTGGTCCACCGTCTTCATCACATCGGCCTCCAGCGCCAGCCGGTCTGGCTGGGTGGCGGTATGGCCCGCATCGCGCACGATCACAAAGGCCATCGCCACCTGGCCCTTGAGCGCATCGTGCACACCCACCACCGCTACCTCGGCCACTGCCGGGTGCGACGAAATGCTCTCCTCGATCTCGCGCGTGCCAAGACGGTGGCCCGCCACATTGATCACATCGTCGGTACGGCCGAGGATAAAGATATAACCATCCTCGTCCTGCACACCCCAGTCGAACGTGGAATAGCAGCGCCGTCCCGGCACGCCGGACCAATACGTCTTGACGAAGCGTTCGTCGTCGCCCCATACCGTGGTCATGCAGCCCGGCGGCAGCGGCCCGTCGATGGCGACCACGCCCTTTTGCCCCGGCGGGCATTCGGCCCCGGTGGCCTCGTCGACGATCTTCAGGTCGTAGCCGTACACCGGCACGCCCGGCGAGCCGAGCTTGGCCGGCAGCGGGTCAAGGCCGCGCTGGATCGCGATGATCGGCCAGCCCGTCTCGGTCTGCCAGTAGTTGTCCACCACCGGCTTGCCGATGCCCTGCTGGATCCAGCTCGCGGTGGGCTCATCCAACGGCTCGCCGGCCAGGAACAGCAGGCGCAGGCTGGACAGGTCGTAGCGCGTGAGCCAGGCCGGGTCCTGCTTCTTCAGCACGCGAATGGCGGTGGGCGCGCTGAACATGATGTTCACGCGGTACTGCTCCACCAGTTGCCACAGGATGCCGCCGTCCGGGCGGATCGGCGTGCCTTCGTACATGATCGTGGCCATGCCCGCCAGCAGCGGCCCGTAGACGATGTAGCTGTGCCCCACCACCCAGCCGATATCGGAACTGGAGAACATGGTGTCGCCAGCCTTGCCGCAGAAGATGTACTCCATCGAGGCCGCCAGCGCGACCGCGTAGCCGCCCGTATCGCGCTGCACGCCCTTGGGCTTGCCGGTGGTGCCGGACGTGTAAAGCACGTAGGACGGCTCGCTCGATTCGAGCCATACGCACGGCACGCGCGCCGTGCCAACGCGCTCGCGCCAGGCGCCATAGTCTTCATCGCGGCCAGGCGTGAGCGCCATCGGGGAAAGCTGGCGATCCACCAGCAGCACGCGCTCCGGCTTGTGCGTGGCCAGTTTCACCGCCTCGTCCAGCAACGGCTTGTAGGGCACTACCTTGCCGGCGCGCGAGCCGGCATCCGCACTGACGATCACGCGCGGCTGCGCATCGTCGATGCGCGCGGCCAGGCTCACCGAGGCAAAGCCGCCGAACACGACGGAATGAATGGCGCCAATGCGCGCGCAGGCCAGCATGGCAAACGCGGCCTCGGGAATCATCGGCATGTAGATCAGCACGCGGTCGCCCTTTACCACACCCAGCTGCTGCAGGATTGCGGCCATGCGGTTGACCTCGTCGTGCAATTCGGCATAGCTGCAGGTGCGGTGCAGGCCGGTTTCAGTCGATACGTAGATCAGCGCGGCCTGGTCCGCGCGCTCGGCCAGATGACGATCGACGGCGTTATGGCAAAGATTGGTGCGGCCACCGACGAACCACCGGGTGAATGGCGGGCAGCTGTCGTCCAGCACGGTGTCGAACGGGGTTTCCCAGTCGATGCGGCGAGCCTGTTCAGCCCAGAAGCCTTCGGGGTCGCTCAGCGAGCGGGCGTGCAAGGCACGGGGAGCCGTCATGGCTTGTCTCCTCCGCTTGGATGCGGGTTATTGGTTTGTTTGTGGGGTTGTTTGTTGGTTTATTGATTTGCTGTCGCTAGTTTGCCACCACCGGGGCGGCATGGCGCCTGGCATGCCGTGGCCGATCCGAGCCACTGGTTCCCGCAGTCTGCGCATGCCGCCTTACGCAAGGCTT
This sequence comes from Cupriavidus sp. GW822-FHT03E04, assembly GCF_058801495.1. Lineage (NCBI taxonomy): Bacteria > Pseudomonadati > Pseudomonadota > Betaproteobacteria > Burkholderiales > Burkholderiaceae > Cupriavidus > Cupriavidus sp. GW822-FHT03E04. The sequence continues at coordinate 87,510 of NZ_JBXANI010000013.1, read as the reverse complement.
ACCCACAATGCGCCGCACCAGGCAAAAGGGCGTGCCATTGGCACGCCCTTGATCTGGCTCAAACCCACTACCGCTTTAGCGCGCGTGCGCCTTGGTCTTCGCCGGCCCCGCCGCTGATTTGCTGGCCGCCTTGGCACTGGCCGGCTTGGCGCTGGCCTTGGCTGCCGAAACGGTCGGCGCAGGCTTGGCCGATGACCTTGCCGTGGCCGCGGCGCCCTTGCGCGGCGCGGCCTCGACCGTCACGCGCTGGCGCGGCGCGGCGCGCCCCTTGGCCGTTCCCCGCGCCGGCTCGGCCCGCACCGGGACCAGCGCGGTAGCGGTGGGAGCCGGCTCGGGCGCGCTGACGAAGCGGGAGCGCGCCGGCACCATCAGCACCAGGCTCTGCCCCGCCACCAGCTTGGTGCCGGAGAGCTTGTTCCAGGACTGCACCTGGCCAGCCGACACGCCATAGCGATGCGCAAGCGTTGCCACCGTATCGCGCCGCCCGGCCCGCACCACCACGCGGCGTGCGTCCGGCACGTCTGGCTCCATGGCCATCGTGGCGCTTTCAGCCAGCGTGGCGCTGATGTCCTGGTTGTGATCCTCGGAGCGCGGCACCACCACCGTGGAGCCGGCCTTCAGCCGCATGCCTTTGGGAATGCGGTTGATCTCGCGAATCGTGTCCGCATCGATATTCAGCCGTGCCGCCAGTGCCTCGATGCGCTCGCGGTTATCCACCGTCACGGCCGTCCAGCTCGACAGGCCGCCACGGTAGGTGTTCAGGTTGTACTGGAAGCGCTCGGCGTTATCGAAGGGCAGCAGGATCTGCGGATTTGCCGCGCCCAGGATCACCGGCCGGTTGAAGGACGGATTGAGCGCCTTGAACTCGTCGAGCGGCAGGTTGGCGAGCTTGGCCGCCAGCTTGACGTCGATGTCGCGCGAGGTGGTCACCGTGACAAAGTACGGGTGATCCGGAATATCCGGCAGCTTCACCCCATACATCTGGGGATTGGCAATGATGTTCTTGACCGCCTGCAGCTTCGGCACGTAATAGCGCGTCTCGTTGGGCATGCTCAAGCTGGCGTAGTCGGTCGGCAGCCCGCGCGCCTGGTTGCGCGCGATGGCGCGCGACACCGCGCCCTCGCCCCAGTTATATGCCGCCAGCGCCAGTTGCCAGTCGCCGAACATGTCGTACAGCCGCTGCAGGTAGTCCAGCGCCGCGTCGGTCGAGGCCAGCACATCCCGCCGCTCGTCGCGGAACATGTTCTGCTTCAGGTTATAGCTCTTGCCGGTGCTGGGAATGAACTGCCACATGCCGGCCGCCTTGGCGGTGGACTCGGCCTGCGGGTTGAACGCGCTCTCCACGAACGGCAGCAGCGCCAGCTCCGTGGGCATTTTGCGGCGCTCCAACTCCTCGACAATGTGATAGAGGTAGCGGCTTGAGCGCCCCACCATCCGTTCCATGTATTCCGGGCGCTGCGCGTACCACTGCGTGCGATCGTCAACCAGCGTGCCTTCCAGGTCCGGCATGCCGAAGCCGCGGCGGATGCGGTCCCAGATGTCGCTCGACGGCCCGCGCAACCAGTCCAGGCTGTCGCGGTCCACGTTGATGACACCTGCGCTGTTGATCGAGTTGAGCGGATCAGGCTTGGAAATCGCGGGCCTGGAAGCGGAGGCGGTCGCTGTGGCGCCATCGGCGCCCTCGGGCGGAGTGGGCGTGCTGGCACACGCTGCAAGCAGCGCGGCACACGCAACTACCGCCAGTAATCGACCAATTTTCATTAAGTTCTCAAATCGTGACGCTAAAAATTTGCCTGATGCTAAGAAAAAGCGGCTTTCGCGTCAATGAAATTCTCCCTGCCGCGGCACTGGGCCGAGGCCGGCTGGGACGTATCGGGTACGTGAAAAACGCCGTCCCGGCCAAGCGCGCCCAAGGCTTGCGGGCGCACGGAAGGACGTAACGGCAAGCGGGGATCAGCGCAAATCAGCGGAAATTATCTTTCCAGCCACGCAGCGCGCCAAAGGCCGCTGCGTCATTGCCGGCCACCCCGCCGGCGTGGGCCGCCACCGCCTCGCGCACCGCGGGCACACGCGAGCGCAGGAAGGGATTGACCTCGCGCTCCTGCCCGATTGTGGTCGGCACGGTCGGTGTGCCGACCGCGCGCAACGCATCCACCCGTGCCTCCCAGGCTGCCAGCTCGGCATTATGCGGCTCCACCGCGCGGGCGAACCGCACATTGCTGCGGGTGTACTCGTGGGCGCAGTACACCCGGGTGGCGCCGGGCAGCGCCGCCAGCTTGTCCAGCGACGACAACATCTGCGCCGGCGAGCCCTCGAACAGGCGGCCGCAGCCGCTGGCAAACAGCGTATCGCCACAGAAGACCGAAGGCCCTGCGCCCGGCAGGTCCGCCACGTACGCGACATGGCCGGCGGTATGGCCCGGCACGTCGAGCACCTTGAGTTGCAGCGACGGGTGCACCACGTTCACGGTATCGCCCTCGCGCACCGCCACGGTACGTGCGCCGATGCGCTCGCCGGCCGGGCCAATGACCGGCAACGGGGCGCCATCCGGCGCGGTGGGATGCGCCGCCAGCAACCCGGCCACCCCGCCCTGGTGATCGCCATGGTGGTGGGTGATTACAATAGCGCCCAGCGTCAGCCCCTCGCGTGCCAGGAAGGCTTCGACCGGCGCGGCTTCGCCCGGGTCGACCACGGCGGCGCAGTGACCGTCGTGGATTGCCCAGATATAGTTATCCTGGAATGCGGGAATCGGCTCCACCTTCAACATGCGTGCTCCTATGTCCAAGCGTCCGATTATAAATTGGGAAGACTGGCTTGCCTCGCCTCCCGGGCAATACATGCTCGAGTGGGAGCAGGCGCAGTACGACCGGATCGTGGTGGATATCTTCGGCTACCACGCGGTGCAGCTCGGCCTGCCGCACATCGACACCCTGCGCGAGAACCGCATGCCGTTCTCCGCACTGGCCCTTGCCCCCGGCAACGGACCCCACGGCCCACGGGCACAGGCCGATTCGCGTCAGTTGCTGTGCCGCTTCGACGAACTGCCGTTCGAGACGCAAAGTATCGATCTGATCACCCTGCCCCACATCCTGGAGTTTTCGGAAGACCCGCACGAGGTGCTGCGCGAGGTGTCCCGCGTGCTGATGCCGGAAGGCCGGGTGGTGGTGACCTGCTTCAACCCCATGAGCCTGTGGGGCGCCCGCCAAGGCCTCAAACGGCTCGGCGCCGACCCCTTCCTGCCCAACGACAGCCAGTCCATCGGCTTCGTGCGCATCAAGGACTGGCTCAAACTCCTGGGTTTCGATATTATCCGCGGCCGGTTCGGCTGCTATTGCCCACCGTACCGCACCGAGCGCTGGCTGCAGCGCGCCGCCTTCATGGAGAAGGCCGGCGACCGCTGGTGGCCGATCTTCGGTTCAGTCTATATGATCTCGGCGGTCAAGCGCGTGCGCAATATCCGCCTGGTCGGCCCCGCCTGGAAGAGTCCCAAGGCTGCGCTGTCGCCAGTCGCCGCGCCGGTGGCAACCCCCACGGGCACCCACGGCAAGTCCCCCGGCGACGAGCATTAAGCGCCATCCAAGCGCTGCCGCCCCCCCAATCACCCCGGTTGGCCCCGCCTCATCGCGGTGCCACCCTTAGCTTAGCCAATACCCAATACCCAATGGAACCCAGCGAAATCGAAGACGTCATCATCTATTCGGACGGCGCCTGCAAAGGCAACCCCGGGCGCGGCGGCTGGGGCGCCGTGCTGGTGTCCGGCACCAACGAGAAAGAGCTGTTCGGCGGCGAAGCCCTCACCACCAACAACCGCATGGAAATGACGGCCGTGATCGAGGCCCTGCGCGCGCTCAAGCGCCGCTGCCGGATCAAGGTCTACACCGACTCCCAATACGTGCAGAAAGGCATCGGCGAATGGCTGCCGGGCTGGAAGGCCCGCGGCTGGAAGACCGCCGACAAGAAGCCGGTAAAGAATGCCGACCTCTGGCAGGAAATGGACAAGCTCGCGCAGCAGCACGACATCACCTGGCACTGGGTCCGCGGCCACAACGGCCACCCCGGCAACGAACGCGCCGATGCCCTTGCCAACCGTGGCGTCGACTCGCTCAAGGGATAAAGCCGGCCCCGTACCGCCTCATAGCGCCCCACACCGGCCCGACTTCCCCCGCCCCACCGGTTAGAATGCCCGCCATGCGACAGATCGTTCTCGACACAGAAACCACCGGCCTGAGCGCCGCCACCGGCGACCGCCTGATTGAAATCGGCTGCGTGGAGCTGCTCAACCGCCGCCTCACGGGCAGGCATCTGCACTTCTACGTCAACCCGGAACGCGATATCGACGAAGGCGCGATCGCGGTGCACGGCATCACCGTAGACTTCCTGGCCGACAAGCCCAAGTTCGCGGAAGTGGTCAACGAGATCCGGGACTTCGTCCAGGACGCCGAGCTGATCATCCACAACGCGCCCTTCGACCTTGGCTTCCTCGACATGGAGTTCAAGCTTGTCGGGCTGCCACCGTTTCGCGAGCACGCTGGCAATGTGATCGACACCCTGCGCGAAGCCCGCCAGATGTTCCCCGGCAAGCGCAACTCGCTGGACGCCCTGTGCGACCGCCTGGGCGTCAGCAACGCCCACCGTACCCTGCACGGCGCATTGCTCGATGCCGAGCTGCTGGCCGAGGTCTACCTCGCCATGACGCGCGGGCAGAACTCACTGGTGATCGACATGCTCGACGGCGGCGGCGCCGAGAGCGACGCAGTGGCCGCCACCGACCTCTCCCGCCTCGACCTGCCCGTGCTGATGGCCAGCGAAGATGAAGCCACCGCCCACCTGGCGGTGCTCAAACAGCTGGAAAAGGCGAGCGGTGGCAAAGTCGTATGGAAGGAAGCACCGCCGGCGAGCGAAGCCGCATAGACGGGGCAAGATTGCCGGCCGAAAGTAGCCAACGGATTTTTTGCAGAAATTTCCAGGAAGGGCTTTACAAGATACAACGGCGCTGACATAATCTTGTTTCTCTGCAGCACAGCAGTAACAGCGCAGCAGCAGGGGTGGTTAGCTCAGCGGTAGAGCACTGCCTTCACACGGCAGGGGTCACAGGTTCAATCCCTGTACCACCCACCAAATTAGTGGCTAGCAACTGCCTACGTTGCCGAAAAACCCAGACAGCGAAAGCTCTCTGGGTTTTTTGTTGCCCGGTATCGGCCAACGCGCCAGGCCGGGAGAGTCAGCTCGGCCAATCATTTGCCGAGCCCCTGCTGCTGACTCTGGTGCCGCTTACCCTGGTGCTGATTACGCTGCGTATCCGGGCAGGCCGACAGCCAGCTTGCCTTTTGCCAGCGTGATGCCTCGCCGGACCGCTGCGTGAAAGTCGGCGCTAAGGTCCTCGACGGCGATGGCGCGGCGAAAGAAGTCCGCCCACACGAACTCCGCAAAGGCGGTAGGCGTCTTGGTGTAGCCACCAGCGTCCCGGACATACCCGGCCAGCGACCGATATGGATCGTCGACCAGTTTCTCCAGGTGATGGGGAACCGCAGCGTAGCAGTGCCGCACGCCGTGTTCGTCCAGGGGATGAACCCATAGGCTCTTATCCATCTGCACCCAGAAATCGTCCTGCGCGCAAGCCGACAGATCGGCTTCCACGGTGAAAAATCCACTGGTGACGCCGGCCTCCAGGGCAGCCCGCCCGAGATGATGGTGATCGGTGATGTAAAGCTTGCCGCCCGGCCCGTTTACCGCCGGGATCGGATGGGCCTGCAGGAACTCGCGCTGCTCCGCAGGCTTTAGCGAGGCCAGGTGTTTCTTCTTGTCCTGCACTTCGATCATGCCCACCGTCAGTTGCGTCGGGTGGAGTTCGTGAATCAGGGATTCGCGGACCGCTGCCATGTTGCCCTCCTCTTCATTCTTCCGCACAGGTTCTGCACAAGGCAAGATTAGCAGGCATATCGCCAACGATCAGAACGAATAAGGGCTTGGGTGCGCGGGAGGCAGCCAAGCCGGATGCGGGTTTCGCTCGCCGTCAGGTGCGCCGGTAGTGCCGCCGGCAATGCCGGACAGGTCTTCCCCGCACCTTGGGTTCGCGATGAAAGATGGCCCGGATCGCGAACGCGTACACCCCGACGATCAGCAGGGCAGCGACAAGGAGGGGGAGAACCGGCATGACGGACTCCGATCGGGCCTGCTCCAACGCTCACCGGCCATGGCCGCCACCGTTATGACCACCGCCGCCATGACCGCCGCCATGACCACCGCCATGACCACCGCCATGACCCTCCCCATGCCCCTCGCCGTGGCCGCCATGACCATGGTGACCATCACCGCCGTGGCCACCACCATGGAAGAACACGGCACCACCCCCATAAAACCCGGGCCACCAGAGCCGTAGTCATAGTAGGGGCCATAGGGGTAAGCGGGATAGTAAGCGCCGTAAGGATAAGTGCCTTCGGGCGGATAGCCGTAGCCATAGCCGTCATATGCAGGCACTGCCGCGCACCCGGCCAGCGTCATGGCCGCAACGATTGTGAGGATTTTGATACATGTGCCCATCGCCAATTCCTGACGCGTTCGTGTAGTTAGACACGAATTTCCAGTGCACATTCCAGGTCCCCGCCTGGCCCAATGCCGGATATGCGCGGCCAGGGGAAGTCGCGGTGCTTGCCCGTCACTACTAGCCGACAAGGCTGGCCGGCGCCCTACAAATTAACTACGGCTCCACCTTCCGACGGCCGATAGTCCAGCAACCGGGATAGCTCCCCCGCCGCACTCCTCACCTGTTCCACCATGCCATCGAGCCGCTCCGGATCGATCCGCGAAGCCGGGATGGTGGCGCCAAGCGCCGCCACTACCTTGCCGCTGCGGTCCCGCACCGGCGCGGCGATGGTCGAGATGCTGGTTTCGAAGAAGCCTTCCTGCAGCACGTAGCCGCGCTGGCGGTCGCGCTGGACCATGTCGAACAGGGCTTCGACGGTCTTGGGCGTGCTCTCCGAGAAAACTTCCAGCTGCGGCTCGGGATAGAGTTCACGCAGTTCCGCCAGCGTCAGGTCTTCAAGCAGCACGCGGCCAAGCACGGTGGCGTGCGCCGGCAGCCGGGTGCCGACGTTGACCGAGCTGGCGAACGGCGTAGGCGCCACGGACTTGGCCACGTAGACGATGGAGCGGCCGTCACGCACCACCAGGTTGCATGGGAAGTTGATCTCGTCGCGCAGGCGGTCCAGCAGTGGCCGGCCGAGTTCGGTCAGCTCCAGCGAGGCGAGGTAGTCAAAGCCAAGACGCAGTACCGCCATGCCGAGCCGGAATTCACGGCCGCCATCGGTGCGCTCGACAAAGCCCATCATCTCCAGCGTGGTCAGCAGGCGGAACACCGTGGAGCGCGGGACCTGCAGCCGGCGCGCCAGCTCGGCGGCAGACAGGGTCCGCTCGTTGCGGCTGAACTCGCCCAGCAGGCGCAGGCCGCGTTCCAGCCCCGGCACGATGTACTTGTCCTGGAGATCGGTAGGCTCGAGGGCATCTGTCATGGTGATATCTCTGCGAATGAGTACTTTGGCGTGCTATATGGTAACGGCTTTGGCTTCGGCCCTGCCCTGCCCTGCGGCCCGGCCGGTGCGGATGACGCACCTTGCATCCCGATGCGCCGCCCGCGACTGTCCGATATAACACGCCCTGCATCTATCCTCCAGCACTTCCATCACCGAAGCCGCGCATGCCTACTTCAGATAGTCCCGCAGCCAGGCGCCGCACTCGCCCGCGTGCTGTGCCGGCCAGCGCACGGTAATGGTCGCATTGGGCTGGCGCACTTCGATGCAGATATCCGTGAGCGGGCCCCTGTCCACGGCGGGCGCGGGCGAGAACAAGCGCGACCACCAGCCTGTGCTGCGATTGGGGCTGGCTTGCACGGTGTGAGCCGGGATGACGGCCGGGCGAGCGGGAATCCCCTCGATGGCGGAGGCGGGCGAGGCGGGCGAAGGGGCCTGCTCCTTCGCAACCGTTTGCGCCGCAGCCGGTGCTGCGGGCGCTGCGGACGCCGCAGCCGGCGCCGCCTCGGCAGGCGCCGCCAACCGCGCCGACAAATTCGTGCCGAACTCCTCCCACATCCGGTCCGCCTTCGTCTTCATCACGCTCAGGCCAAACGTGCCAAGGCGGCCCAGCACGTCCACGTTGATCTTCATGCGCAGTTCGGTCTTGCCGTCGGGCTGCCCGGTCAGGAAGATCTCGCTGGACTGCTTGAGCGAGCTGGCCACGGAGGCGTCCTCGCCTGTGCCTTCGCTACGCAGGTAGTTGGGCGCGCGCATCTCCACGATGGTGGTCTTGATCTTGAAACGCGCGCTGACAAAGGCGATCTTGACCTGGATGTGCGAGATGTACTCCACATCGCTGACCACCTCGATCGACTGCATGCCCGGCACGCAGCCGCCCATCACATTGGGATCGAGCAGCAGTGCCCACACTTGCGCCGGCGCTGCGCCGACGATCAGCCTTTTTTCAATTTCCACGCATCTTCTCCGCGGCGAACAGAATGGATTCGACGATGCCGACGTAACCGGTGCAGCGGCACAGGTTGCCGTTCAGGCCGGCACGGACTTCCTCTTCTGTCGGATTGGGGTTATGCGCCAACATGGCGCAGGAGGTCATCAGGAAGCCAGGGGTGCAGTAGCCGCACTGCAAGCCGCCGCACTCCATGAAACTTTGCTGCAGCGGGTGCAGTTCGCCGCCGGCGCCGAGGCCTTCGACGGTGGTCACGTCGCGCCCGCGTGCCTGCACGGCAAGCATCAGGCAGGACTTCATGACTTCGCCGTCCACCAGCACGGAGCAGGCGCCGCAGATGCCGGTCTCGCAGCCGCGCTTGGTGCCGGTCAGGTTGAGGTCGTCGCGCAGCAGGTCCGACAGCAGGCGCCGCGCGGGCACTTCCACGCTGTGGTCTTCGCCGTTGACAGTGAGTTCGATATGGATCTTTTGCATGGGGAATCCTTAGTCCGCCGCCAGCCCGAATAGCGCGGCGATGCTTCGCCGCGCCACGGTCCGTACCATCTCGCGGCGATAGTCCGCGTTGCCGCGCATATCGGAAACGGGGTCGATGCCCGCGGCGACGATATCCGCCGCTTCGGCGGCCACTTCGGGCGTGACGGCCTTGCCGGCCAGGAACGCCTCGGCATGCCGCATCCGCGCCGGAATCGGCGTCGATGCGCCGACAGCAAGGCGCGCCTCGATACATGTGGCGCCAGTCCGGCGAGCCAGCAGCGCGACGCTGGCCAGCGGCCGGTGCTCGGCGGCCGTGCGCAGGAAACGCGCGTAGTGGCCGAGCGCATCCGGCGCCGGCGCGGGAATGCGGATCTCGGTCACGATCTCGTCGGGCTCGAGCGCCGTGGTGTAGTAGTCGACCAGGAACGCCTCCATCTCCAGCACGCGCTCGCCGCTCCTGCCTGCGAGCACCACCTGCGCCCCCAGCGCCATCAGGCAACCCGGCGGATCGGTGGCGGGATCGGCATAGCAAAGGTTGCCGCCGATCGTGCCCTGGTTGCGCACCTGCGGATTGGCCACGCGCCCTGCCATGCTGGCCAGCATGGGGTAATGCGCCTGCACCAGCTTTGAGCGCGCCACCTGCGCATGCAAGGCCAGCGCGCCGATGCGCAAGCCGGTGCGCGGATCGAACTCTATCTTGCGCAGTGCATCGAGTTGGCCGAGCGATACCAGGTGCGTGGGCGTGAGCATGCGCTGGCGCATGCCGAGCATCAGCGCGGTGCCGCCGGCGATTACCCGACACTCGTCGCCCAGGTCGGCCAGCATGCGGCTGGCTTCCTGCACCGAGCCGGGCTCCAGAAATTCGAAATTACGCATGGCGCGCCTCCTTTTCCTTGCGCTCGCGCAGCGCGGCCAGCACCTTCTCCGGCGTGATGGGCAGCGATGCGATACGCACGCCGATGGCGTCATAGACCGCATTGGCAATGGCCGCCGCGCCTGGCAGGATCGCGGTTTCGCTGGCGCCCTTGGCGCCATAGGGCCCGTTGGGCTCAACGGATTCAACCACATCCGTGCGCAGCGCGGGCACCGCGTCAGCGGTCGGCATCGTGTAGTCGGCGAAGTTGCCGTTCAGGATGCGGCCATCCTCGACCTGCACATGCTCGTACAGCGTCCAGCCGATCGCCTGCACGGTGGCGCCGTGCGTCTGGCCGTGCACGGCCAGCGGGTTGATGGCCTTGCCGCAGTCGTCCGACACGAAGCTGTCGATCAACGTGACCTGCCCGGTGGCCATGTCCACTTCCACTTCGACGGCCTGCGCCGCAAACGAGTAGGCTGGCGCGATGTTGCCGTAGTAGTTGGCGTCGTGCATCACGGTGGGCGCATCGTAGGTGGCGCGCACCATCAGCCCTTCACCGCCGTGGCGGAAGATATGCAAGCGCGCGATCTCGGCGAGCGTGGCGCGCTTGCTGTCGTCATTGCGGGCGCGGATCACGCCGTCGAGCAGGTCCAGTTCGTCCTCTGGCACGCCGAGCTTCTCAGCGGCCACGGCCAGCAGTTTCTGCTTCGCCTCGCGCGCGGCCCGCATCACTGCGTTGCCGGAAATGATCGTGACGCGAGACGCCAGCGAGCCGAGGCAGAACGGCGCCACATCGGTATCCGGCGTGCTCACGGTGACATGCGACAGCGCAATGCCCAGCTCCTGGGCGCAGATCTGGCTGAGCATGGTGTTGGCGCCCTGCCCCATGTCGCACTCGCTGGTGAGCAGCATGACGCGCCCGTCCTCGTTGACCTTGAGCACGATGGTGGAGCCGTCCCAGTTGCCCAGCGTGCGGTTGCCGCTGACGTGCATGGCGGCCGCGATGCCGAGCCCGCGCCGGCGCGTGCCGGTTCGCCGCGAGGCATCGGCGCGGCGCGCATCCCACTGGATCGCTTCGCGCGCTTGCTCGAGGCATTCCACCAGGCCGCTGCTGCCGATCTTCCAGCCATGCACGCTGGTGTCCCCGGAGCGGATGGCATTGCGCTTGTGGATTTCGATGGGGTCCATGCCGAGCATTTCGGCCAGCATGGTGAGGTGGCTGTTCAGCGGGAACTGCATCTGCTGGCCGCCAAAGCCGCGGAACGCGCCGCGCGGCGGATTGTTGGTATAGGCGAGCACGGCGTTGGAGCGCACGTTCTCCAAGCGATGCATGTTGTCGCTGCGCATCGCGCTCACGTGCATCACGTCGCCAGCCAGGCCCGCATAAGCGCCGCACTCGGCCACGATATTGACGTCCTTGGCGACGATCATCCCTTGCGCGTCCAGGCCCATCTTCAGCCAGACCCGCGCCGGCACGCTGGAGCGCGCGCCGAGGAAATCCTCGAGCCGGTTGTTGACGAGGCGCACCGGGCGGTCGAGCCGCGTTGCCAGCAAGGCCGCGATCAGGCTGTTGCTCTCCTCCACGATCTTGGCGCCAAAGCCGCCACCGGTGACCGCCTGGATCACGCGGATAGTGGACACCGGCCGGTCCAGCGCTTCGGCCAGCCGCGCGCGCGCCAGGAATACGGACTGCGTCGAGGCCCAGACCGTGAGCCGGCCATTGCCATCCTGGGCGGCCACGGTAGCCATCGGCTCCAGGTAGCCGGGATACTGCGAGTGCATGTCGTACGTGGCCTCGTAGACCACCGCGGCCCGGGCGAAGCCGGCTTCGACGTCGCCACGCTCGATATGCATCTCATGGGCGATATTGCGCGTGCCCGGGTGCAGCTCCGCCGCGCCATCGACCAGCGCTGCATCGGCGCTGAAGATGGCGGGCAGTTCTTCGTACTCCACGCGGATCAGGTCCAGTGCATCGCGCGCGGTTTCCTCATCCACCGCGACCACCGCGGCGACCTCCTCACCCACGTGGCGGACCACGCCAGCGGCAAGAATGCGCTGCTCCTTGCGATGCGTGCCCCACAGCCGTGACGGCGTGTCCTCGCCGGTCAGGACCAGCTTGACGCCCCGCAGCGCGCGCGCCGCCGCGGTGTCGATGCGAACAATGCGGGCATGCGGATACGGGCTGCGCAGCACCTTGGCGTGCAGCATGCCGGCCTGCTTGATGTCGCCGGCATACACGGCCCTGCCCATCACCTTCTCCCGCGCCGTCACTTGCGGCGTGGCGCTTCCCACTGTCGACGTGCTCATGCCGACCTCCTGCTAGTCAGAAAACCACTGAAAACCATGAAGACGCCGGCGAGCGTTGCCGCCGGCGTCGCGTCACTCGGCGGTAATGCCGAAATCCTTGATGACCTTGCCCAGCCGCTCGTAGTCGGAAGCATTGATCTTTTCCAGCACGGCGGGCGCGCCGCCCACCGGCACCGCGCCAAAGGTGGCCATCTTCTCGGCGATGTCCGGCATCTTGACGATCTCGTTGAGCTGCTCATTGAGCAGCTTCACCACCTCGGCCGGCGTGCCCTTGGGCGCCATGACGCCGTGCCATGCGCCGACGATGACGTCCTTGTAGCCAAGCTCGGACAGCGTCGGCACATTGGGCAGCAGCGCAGAGCGCTTCGGATCGGTCACGGCCAGCGCGAGCAGCTTGCCCGTGTTGATGTACTGGGCCACCGGCCCCAGCGTCACGTAGGCGAAGTTGACGTGGCCCGCGACGACATCATTGACGGCGGGCGCAACGCCCCGGTACGGCACATGCTGGATCTTCACGCCAGCGGCGCGGTTCAGCCACTCGCCGGCGATATGCATGGGCGAACCCGCGCCGGGGGTGGCATACGTCAGCGGCTTGCCTGCCTTCGCCGCGGCCACCATTTCCTGCACGGTCTTGATGCCACCGCCCGGATACGCCACCAGCAGCACGGTCTGCGTGCCGGTCTGGATGACCGGGGTGAAGCCATGCAGCGCGTCGTAGCTGGCGCTGGCGGGGAGCTTGAGCACCATCGGCGCCGTCGTGAACGGGTTGGGCGTGAACAAGAGCGTGTAGCCGTCGGCCGGCGCGCGTCCAACCATGGCGTTGCCGACCACGCCGCCGGCGCCCGGCTTGTTCTCCACGATCACCGGCTGCTTGAGGCGCATCGACAGCTTCTCCGCGTACATGCGCGCCATGGAGTCCGTGTCGCCGCCCGGCGGATAGGCGACCACGATCGTGACCGGTTTGGCGGGATAGCCGAGTGCAAAGGCGCTGCCGCCTCCCAGGGCAATCGCGGCGAGCGCTGTGGCAAGGACGTGTCGGCGGGCAAGGTTCATCTACGGCTCCTGTGGGGGCGCTCCACTTCAGCGGGGAATGGCATGGTGGGGGCGGGGTTAGGCACGGCTAAGGGACGGGAACGCATTCGATGTGCGTTTTATTAGCGAAACATTAGTTCAGGAGAGGAACGTGTCATTCATACTAGAATGCTAATTTTGACCACTCAACTTACGTTAATCCCTAATTGACATATCTATTTTTTATAAACTCAGAAAGAGAGAATCATGACGAGAAGAAGGCGGCACATCGGATTCCCTATGAGACAATCGGCTCCGCCCTCCCCTGATCAGCCGCCGTCCGGCGGCATCTCCTGAAAGACATGGATCTGATGAAGCGCGCAGCCGGAACGACAACCGACACCGGTGACAAGGCAATGCCCCCGAAAACCGACTGCCCCTGGGCGCAACTGGACGAGCAAGGCAGCGGGCTCGATGTCGACGACTTCCTGACGACGATGCTTAGCCAGTTGGTCAACGCGCTGCGGCGCACCGTGACGCTGCCCTACGCCGAGCAGTTCGCGCTCACGGTGCCCGAATGGCGCCTGCTGGCCCTGCTGGCACACGCACGGCAGTTGCCTTTCGCAGAATTGGTGCTGCAATCCACATCGGACAAGGCGCTGGTGAGCCGCACGCTGCGGCTGCTCGAAGGCCGCGGGCTGGTGAAGCTGGATGCCGAGGGCAACACCCCGCGCAAGAAGCTGATCTGCAGCATCACGCCGGAAGGCCTGGCGCTGCATAAGCAAGTGATGCCGCTGGCCAGGAAAGGCCAGGCGGAGGTGATCCGGCTGCTTGAGCCGGAGGAGCGCCGCGCGATGTACCAGGCGCTGAGGAAGCTGCACGGCCTGTGCGTGACGCCCGGGCGCGGCGACGCCGGCGGGGGCGGGGGCGAGTAAGCGCGCACGAAAACGAACAAAGCCCGTGGCAGCTGGCGCTGCCACGGGCTTCATGTCGTGCGTCGCGGATCAGGCCTCGAGTTGCTCGAGCACCTTGCCCTTGGTCTCGATGCCAAGGAAGTGGATGGTGAGCGCCGCCACGAACGGCACCGTCGCCAGCGCGTAGAAAGCAGTGCTGAGATTGCCCGAGCCGATCGTGCTGGCCACCAGCGTCGGCGCGAAGATCGCCGCCAGCTTCAGCCACGCGCCCCCAAAGCCGCAGCCCATGGCGCGGATGCTGGTGGGATACAGCTCTGGCGTGTACACGTAGGCCGTGATAAAGCCACTGGCCAGGAAACCGAGCGAGAGCGCGCAGAGCCCGGCCACGACGTACACCGACTCCGCGTGGAACACGCCGGCCAGCGCCAGCGATATCGCGCACAGGATGAACGAGACGTTGATCACCGGCTTGCGGCCCACCTTATCGACGATCATCGCGCACACCAGCGAGCCGATCACCCCGAGCACCGATGCGCCCGCGGCCAGGTTCAGCGCCAACTGCAGCGGTGCGTGATACACCGTCTTGTAGATCGTCGGCAACCAGGTCGACAGCCCGTACTGGATAAAGCCGCAGGTCGCCCACAACATCCACACCGCCAGCGTGCGGCCAATATAGGCCTTGCTCAGCAGATCCCGGACACGCCGGCGCGGGTGCTTGCCGGTCATCGCGTCGTACGCGGATACATCGCCCAGCGGCGCCAGCGGCCCCTTGGCGCGGGACTCGAACGCCGCGAGCGCGCGGTCGGCCTCAGCCAGGCGGCCCTTCTCCGCCAGCCAGCGCGGCGACTCGGGAATGGCCCGACGCAGGATGAAGAACAGGATGACCGGGGCGCCGCCGATGAAGTACATCACGGTCCAGCCGAACCGCGGCACCAGCCACGCGCCGACCGCATTGGAGATCAGCAGGCCGATCGGGAACACCACCTCGTACAGCAGTACGAAGCGCCCGCGCCCGTGGGCACGCGTCACTTCGTTGATATAAGTGGCGGCCACCGGCAGCTCACCGCCCAGGCCCAGGCCCTGCACGATGCGCAGCAAGGCAAAGATCTCGAACGAGGGCGCAAAGCCGCAGGCGATGCTCATCAGCCCGATGATGCCCGCGCTCCAGCCAATCGAGTTAAGGCGGCCAAAGCGCTCGGCCAGCGCGGGAAACAGCAGCGCGCCGATCAGTTGCCCGACCGACGGCGCCGCGATCAGGAAGCCGATCTGCCCCGGCGTGAGCGACCACATGGAGATCAGCAGCGGCAGCGTGGCGGCGATGGCGATGACGTCGAAGCCATCGAAGAACGTGGCCAGGCCGATCAGCAGCCGCGCCCTGACATGCATGCCATTGCTGGGCAGGCGCTCGATGCGGGCGATGATCTCGCCCCGGGTGGTTGCCACGGGGGCGTCAATGGCGCGCGCGCCACCGCCTGCCGTGCTGGTGCTGGATGGGGTCGCCACACCCTCGGCGCTCGCGTTGGCGAGCGGGGCCTCTTGTCTCTGGATCAACACGGTGTTTCTCTTCTAAAGTATCCGAGGCAGGCAGCCGCCCCGCGCTGGCGCATTGCCGGACTTGCCCGGCAATGGCCACCACCGTTGGCGCCGCGATGGACGCGGCGCGCGGTGGCGCGCTTAGAGGTCCAGGACCAGGCGCTTGCCTTTGCAGCCTGACACGCAAACCATCATGGTCTGGTTCGACTCGCGCTCGCTCTTGCTGAGCACGCCGTCGCGGTGTTCGGGAATGCCTTCGAGCACGCGCGTCTCGCACGAGCCGCATACACCTTCCTTGCAGCTGTGCTCTACCGCAATGCCCGCTTCGAGCAAGGCATCCAGCAGGGACTTGCCTGCGGGCACTTTCAGCTCGCTGCCCGTGCTTGCCAGCGCCACGGTGTACTCGCCGTCCTGCACCGCCGCCACCGACGGGTCGGCGGCGAAGCGTTCGATATGGACTTCGGGATAGCCATGGCCGGCGCAGGCGGCTTCGAAGGCGTTCAGCATCGGGCCCGGGCCGCAGCAATAGAAGTGCGTGCTGGCAGCTTGCCCGGCCAGCAGCGTGGACAGGTCCGGCGGGCTGCCCGCCTCGTCGTCGAAGTGCATGCGCACCGCGTCGCCGTAGGCGGCCAGCTCGTCCGCGAAGGCGGCTTCCGCACGCGAGCGTGCGCAGTAAAGCAACGTAAAGGAACGCCCGAGCTCATGCAGCCGACGCGCCATGCACACGATCGGCGTCACGCCGATGCCGCCGGCCACCAGCACCGTGTGTGCCGCCCCCTCGTCCAGCGCGAAGTGGTTGCGCGGCGCAGCCACGGTGAGCGTGCTGCCCACCCGCAGTTGCTCATGCACATAGCGTGAGCCGCCACGGCTGCCGCGGTCGAGCAGCACGCCCACCACGTAGCGGTCGCGCACATCCGGCGCGCCGCACAGCGAGTAGCTGCGCACCAGGCCATTGCCCAGATGCAGGTCGATATGCGCGCCTGGCGCGTACTCGGGCAACGCATGCCCGTGCGGATCGCGCAGTTCCACGCTGACGATGCCGCGCGCTTCGAAACGCATGGCCTGCACGCGCAGGCTCAGGGATTGGCTGGTACTCATGGCACTTCCTTCGGTTGCTTCGTGTTGCTTGTCTTGCTTGTCTTGCCTGCGTTGCTTGTGTTGCCCGCGTTGCCTGTGTTGCTACGCCGTGCTCAGCGCTTCTCCGTCAGGAACTTGCCCTGCGGGCCGCCTGCGTTCTTCTGCCTGCGCGTATTGCCATCCAGCCCGCCTTCCACCGCCCATTCGGCGAACATGGTCGGACCCGGCTCGAAATCGCGCGGCTCCCAGTCGGCATCCAACTGGTCTTCATCGGCGTAGTACTCGATGAGGCCGCCGGCCGGATTCTTGAAGTACCAGAAATACGCGGACGAAATCGGATGCCGGCCCGGGCCAAGCTGCGTATCCCAGCCGCTGCGCGACACATGCAGGCCGCCGCCGAACACCTCGTGGATGTCGCGCACGGTAAAGGCCACGTGGTTCAGCCCACTCTTGGCCTGCGGCAGCTGCAGCAGGAACAGGTCGTGGTGGCCGCCGTCCGGCGCGCAGCGCAGGAAGGCGCCACGGCCCGGATAGTGGTCCGACGGCACGAAGCCCAGCCTCTCGGTGTAGAAACGCTCGGTGGCGGCCACGTCCTTGACGAAGAAGACCACGTGCCCTACCTCGATCGGCGTGGCACGTTCGTAGATCGGGCTGCGCTGGTTCATGCGCGGCTTGTCGTTCCACGTGTTCATCGCGGCGCATTCCACCTCGACCTCGCGCTTGCGGGTCAGCTGGAAGCGCACGGCCAGGCCGTTCGGATCCGTGCAGCCAACGCGTTCGCCTTGCTCGCCCTGCACGCCGTGCTCGCCCGTGCTGACGAAACCCGGCTCGGCGCGGATGGCATCCGCGATCCGGTCCAGCGCGGCTTGCGTGTCCACGCCCCACACCACCTCGCGCAGCGTCGGGCCGTCTTCCATTGCCGCCGGCAGTGCCGGGTCGTCGGTGCGGCGCACCAGCACGCGGCAGCCGTTCAGCGTCTCGAAATCCAGCCCGGCCGCATCCTCGCGCACCAGCGTGAGGCCCCAGTCGGCGAAGAAGCGCCGGCAGGCGTCCAGGTCGTCGGCACCGTAGACGATTTCGTCGATGCCCAGAATCGTGTTCATTACCCTCTCCTGCTGTGTCGCTTTTGCAGCGTCCAATGTCGTCGCGCTCACTTAGTTAGCCCACGGCAGCGGTTGTTCATGCATGCCCCAATACACGCTCTTTTGTTCCATGTACTGCAGGATCCCCAGCCGCCCCTTCTCGCGCCCCAGCCCACTGTCGCGCCAGCCGCCGAACGGCGTCGAGATCGAGAACTGCTTGTACGTATTGATCCACACATTGCCGGCCTGCACCGCACGCGCAAAGCGCCACGCGCGCTTGTAGTCGCGCGTCCATACGCCCGCCGCCAGCGCGTACACGCTGTCGTTGGCTTGTGCGATCAGATCGTCCTCGTCGTCGAAGGCCATCGCCACCAGCACCGGCCCGAAGATTTCCTCCTGGCATACGCGGGCGCTGTTATCCAGCCCCTCGATGATGGTCGGCGTGTAGAAGTAGCCGTTCTCGCAGCCCGCCACCGTGGGGCGGATGCCTCCCGTACGCAGCTGGCCGCCTTCGGATACGCCAAGCGCCACATACGATTCGATCGAGTCACGATGGCGGTCGCTGATCAGCGGCCCCATCTGGGTGCGCTCGTCGGCCGGATCGCCCACTCGCAGGCGCGCCGCGCCCTCGGCCAGGCGGTCCATGAAAGGCTCATACAAGGAACGTGCCACGAACAGGCGCGAACCCGCGATGCACGATTCGCCCGAGGAACTGAAGATGCCGTACAGCACGCCGTTGACCGCGTGGTCCAGGTCCGCGTCCTCAAACACCATGGTGGGCGACTTGCCGCCCAGCTCCAGCGACACCGGCATCATCTTGTCGGCGGCAATGTGGGCGATATGGCGTCCCGTGGTGGTGCCACCGGTAAAGGACACGCGGCGCACCAGCGGGTGCTTGGTAATGGCATCACCGATCACCGAGCCCTTGCCCGGCAGCACGCTGATGAGGCCCTTGGGCACGCCGGCTTCCTCGCAGATGGCGGCGAGTTCCAGCGCCATCAGCGGCGTGATCTCAGCGGGCTTGATCACCACCGCGTTACCGGCGGCCAGCGCGGGCGCCAGCTTCTGCGCCTCGCTGGCGATGGGCGAATTCCACGGCGTGATCGCGGCCACCACGCCCATGGCTTCATGCACGCTCATGGTGAGGAAATCACCACGCGCGGGCGTGAGCGTCTCCTCCAGGGTTTCGCAGGCCGCCGCGAAGAACTGGAACGTGCCGGCGGCGCTGGCCACCAGCGCGCGCGTCTCGCTGATGGGCTTGCCGTTGTCCAGGCGCTGGCGCTGAGCCAGCGGCTCGGCGCGCGCGCGGATCAGGTCGGCCACGCGATGCAGCACGGCTGCGCGCTCGTGCGGCTTGCGCTGGGCCCAGCCGCTGGTGAGGAACGCGCGATGCGCGCCCTGCACGGCCTCTTCCACGTCGTCCAGGCTTGCCGCATTCAGTTCCGCGACGACTTCGCCGGTGGCCGGGTAGCGCGTGGCGTAGCGCTCGCCGCCGCCCACGCGCCACTCGCCTGCGATACAGATGGGGAGAATGTCTTGCTTCATGATGATTGCCTTGCTGCGCTGCTTAAATCGACATGGCGTGGGCACGGTTGCCCAGCGCACGCACCACGCTGAACACTGTCAGCGCCGAAGTCTTGGGGTTCGCCGCCAGCGGCTTGCCGCGCATGGTCAGCTCGAAACCGCCGAAGGCACCGCGCGCTTCCACGTGGTGCACGTTTTCATCCACGCCCGGATCCGCCAGCAGCTTGACCTGCGTGTGGTCCAGCCCGAGGCCGGCCATCGACAGCGTAGCCGCCACATTGGCGTTCTTCGGATAGAGCCGCGCGGCTTCGCGGGCGTTGCCCTCGAAGATCACCGTGGCTTCGGTCAACGCGTCGAGGTCGAACAGCGCCTCGGCCGGCGTGTCCTTCCACGCGCCGGGCGGCTTGCGCCCGGTGTAGACCACCGAGTCCAGCCCGCCCACGCGCGCTGCCGCCAGTGCGTCGATCGCACCGATGGCGCCGGAGAGTAGCTGCACCTGCGTGCCGCCGCGCCGTGCCGCGGCTTCCAGCCGCTCGGCCAGGCCCGGCTCGGAGAGCGCGCCCACCGACACCACCATGCAGGCGATGCCGCGCTCCAGCGCCGGCACGATGTGCTCCTCCAGCGCATGGTGGCCAGCGCACTCCACCAGCAGGTCAGGCCGTCCGTCGGCCTGGCTCAGGCAGGTGGCAACCCGTGCATGCGGGGCCAGCGCGGAGACGTCATGGCGGGCCTGGTCCATCTGCGCCTCGGGCACCACCACCACGTCGAACACCACGTCCGGATCGCTCTTGAGCAGCTCGAGCACACCGCGCCCGATCGCTCCGCATCCCACCATCGACACGTGCAGCATGTTGCGTCTCCCTCAGGCGGTCACAGTGCTGCGTTCGGCCGCGCGTGCGGTCTTCTCGGCGTCGGCATCCGCTTCCTTGTTGACCGGCGGGCCTGCGAACGCGGTCTTGAACGTGCCGATGGACAGCATGTCGATTTCCAGCAGGAACGGGCCGGATTCGATGGTGGCTTCTTCCAGCGCGGCACCCACGTCGGCCAGGTTGCTGACGCGGCGATGGCGCAGGGCCAGCGATTGCGACAGTTGCGCATAGTCCGGTGTATGCAGGTCCACGTAGTGGCGCCGTCCGCCGTATTGCGCGTCCTGGATGTTCTTGATCACGCCATAGCCCTTGTCATTCATCAGCACGAAGACCACGTCGGCGCGCTCCTGCACGGCGGTAGCCAGTTCACCCAGGTTCAGGATGAAGCCGCCGTCGCCGGCCAGGCAGAATGTCTTCTTGCCGGAAGCCGTCACTGCCGCGCCCACGGCGGCGCCGATGCCCATCGCCAGGCCCTGGCCGATGCCGCCGCCCAGCGCATGCACGCCGGCACGGGAGTCAAAAATGCGCAGCTGGCGATTGCCCCAGGTGCTGTTGGAGACGGTCACGTCGCGCACCCAGTTGAAATTGCGGCCCACCGCGCCTTGCAGCGCTTCCACCAGCGCCGAGTACGGGCCCAGGCCGTCGATCAGGCCACTCATGGCGAACTCGTGCGCGCTGCGCAGGTCAGCGGCAAAGTTCGGGTCCACCTTGAGCTTGCCTTCCAGGCGATCGGCCAGGCCATCGAGTGCCAGCGCTGCATCGCCGCTGGCGAAGTAGTCGCTCTGGTAGCAGCGGCCTTCGGCGGATGCATCGGCATCCACACGGAACAGCGGGCGCGGCAGCTTCAGTTCGTACTTCAGCGTTTCATTGCCGCGCAGGCGCGAGCCCACCACCAGCATGGCGTCGCAGGTTTGATAGAACTGCTCCACCGGCTTGTGCAGGTTGAACGCGCCCAGCGAGCGGGGATCGTCCTCGGCCACGATGCCGCGGCCTTGCGTGCTGGTGACCACGCCAAAGCCCAGCGCCATCAGGCGCTTGACCTGCGCGCCAGCGTGGCGTGCGCCGCCACCCAGCCACAGCAGCGGGCGCTTTGCCTTGGACAGGCGCTCGGCCAGTTCGTCCAGCGCGTGGGCGGACGGCACATGGGTGGGCACCGCCAGCGGGCGCAGGTCGGTCGGCATCGGGATCAGCGCGGCCTGGATATCGATGGGGATTTCCACGCTGACGGGGCCGGTCGGCGCGGTCAGCGCGGTTTGCACGGCGAGCTTGATGGTGCTCAGCGCGGTATCTGCGCTGCGGATGCGGAACGCGGCCTTGGAGATGGCCTTCAGCATGGTCAGCTGGTCCGGCGCCTCGTGAATGTAGGCCAGGCTCTGGTCCAGGTACGGCGTTTCGATCTGTCCGGTCAGGTGCAGCAGCGGCGTGCCGGCGGTCAGTGCTTCGACCATGGCGCCGGCGGCGTTGCCCGCAGCGGTGCCGGTGCTGGTCAGGCACACGCCCAGTCCACCGGTGGTGCGGGCGCAGGCGTCGGCCATATTGGTGCCGCCGGCTTCGCCGCGCGCGGGCACGAAGCGGATCTTGCCGCGCTCGCCCATCGCGTCGAGGATGGGCATGTTGTGGATCGAGATCACGCCGAACGCTGCCTTGACGCCGCATTGTTCGAGGAAGGCGGCGATGGCGTAGCCCACCGTGACTTGTTGCTGTTCGTTACGCATGACGGGAAAGTCCTCCGGAAATATCGATGTGGCTGCCCGTGGTGTACGAAGACAACGGCGAGGCAAGGAACAGGATCGCGCGTGCGGCTTCCTGCGGCAGGCCAAGACGGCCAAGTTGAATATGCTTTTGCTGCGCCAGGCGCGCGGTCCACGCGGCCCAGTCGAGGTCGCGCTCGGCATCCGGGCGCGCTTCGAAACGCCGGCGCCACTGGCCCGACTCGACCAGGCCGAGCAGGATGCCGTTGACGCGGATGCCCTTGGGGGCGAATTCGGTTGCCAGCGAGCGCACCAGGTTATGCACGCCGGCGCGCGCCGCGGACGTCGCCACCATATGCGGCTCGGGTTGCACGGCCAGCAGGGAGTTCACGCAGACGATGGCACCGCTGTCCGAGCGCTCCAGTTGCGCAAGGAACGCACGCGTGGCATGGATCACCGAGAAGAACTTGAGCTGCAGCTCTTCGAGCCAAGCCGCGTCCTCGGTGCTCGAGAACGTGGAGACGCGGCCCTGCCCGGCGTTATTGACCAGCATGTCGGCGGGGCCGAGCGCGGCCTCGCTGGCGGCGGCAAAGGCGGCCACCTGCGCGGGGTCCAGCACGTCGCAGGCGGCGGCGTACAGGCGGGCTTCGGGGAAGCGTGCGCGCAGTTGGCTTTCGGCTTCGCGCAGCCGCGCTTCGTTGCGGCCGCACAGCGCCACGGCGGCGCGCGCTTCCAGCAGTTGTTCGACGGTGGCCAGGCCGATGCCCGAGGATCCACCCGTGACGACGGCAACCTTGCCGTCGAGTTCAATCATGGACATCGTCCTCACTCCCGATACAGGTTGACCACCTTGCCGTGCTCGCGCGGGCGGTAGTCCAGCAGGCGAGACAGCTCACCCGCGGTGTCTCTGACTTTCTCTTCCATCATGTCCAGTTGCTCCGGATCGATGCGCGAGGCCGGGATGGTCACGCCCAGCGCCGCCACCACCTTGCAGGTACGATCCCGCACCGGTGCCGCGATGGTCGAGATGCTGGCCTCAAAGAACGCTTCCTGCAGCACCACGCCGCGCTCGCGGTCGCGCTGCACCATCTCGAACAGTGCTTCGACCGTACGCGGCGTGCTGGGCGTGAACACTTCCAGTTGCGGCTCCGGATAGAGCTGGCGCAACTCGGCCAGCGTCAGGTCTTCGAGCAGCACGCGCCCGAGCACGGTGGCGTGCGCCGGCAGGCGGGTCCCCACGGTGACCGAACTGCTGAATGGCGTGGGCGCCACCGACTTGGCCACATAGACGATCGAGCGGCCGTCACGCACTACCAGGTTGCACGGGTAACGAATGTCGTCGCGCAGGCGATCCAGCAGCGGGCGCCCCAGCTCGGTGAGTTCCAGCGAAGCCAGGTATTCGAAACCCAGGCGCAGCACCGCCATGCCGAGGCGGTAGTCGCGGCCGCCGTCGGTGCGTTCGACAAAGCCCATCATCTCGAGCGTGGCCAGCAGCCGGAACACCGTGGAGCGGGGCACCTTGAGCCGGCGCGCCAGGTCGGCCGCCGACAAGGTGCGGTCGCGGCGGCTGAACTCGGCCAGCAGGCGCAGGCCGCGTTCCAGTCCGGGCACGATGTACTTGTCCTGGGTGTCTTCCGACAGGCGTTCTTGAGTCATGAGATGGCTTGTGTTTCAACTGGGCCGGCACCCCGATTGGCGCGCCGGCCGCGCGCTGTTCAGCGCTTGACCTTGGTGAGCGGATGCTCGGGCGGGTACGTCGGCGTGATCGGCTTCTTGGCGCCGAGCATCACGCACATCAGCGCGTCTTCCTCGCCGATGTTGATTTCCTCGCGGTACACGCCGGGGGGCACCGAGACCAGGTCGCGGTCGGTCAGGATGGTTTCGAAACGCTCGCCGTCCTTTTCCAGGATCAGCTTGATCTTGCCGCGCATGACGAAGAAGACTTCTTCCACGTCCGTGTGCAGGTGCGACGGGCCTTCGTGGCCGGCCGGGATGATCATGGTCGAGAAGGTGAAATTCTCGGACGGCACGGTATTGGTGTCGGTGGCCACGCCGGTGCCGCCGGTGCCGAGGTAACGCATCTGCGCACGGCGGTACTTGGGATCGTAGTCAGCCTGGAACTTCAGCGCGTCCCAGTCGTAGCGGCGGGTGGAGAAACGCGCGACGCGGCTCTCCATCCACTGGTCGAAGGAAG
Organism: Cupriavidus sp. GW822-FHT03E04; assembly: GCF_058801495.1. Classification (NCBI taxonomy): domain Bacteria; kingdom Pseudomonadati; phylum Pseudomonadota; class Betaproteobacteria; order Burkholderiales; family Burkholderiaceae; genus Cupriavidus; species Cupriavidus sp. GW822-FHT03E04. The sequence goes on along the minus strand of NZ_JBXANI010000013.1, from coordinate 63,503 downwards.
CGCCGGACGGCTGCTCCCAGGAACGCTTGATATTGTCTTGTTGGGAAAGATCGCTCATTTGGATTCCTTCTAGCTCAGTGCATGACGAAGCCGCCGTTGACGGCCAGCGTCTGGCCCGTCACGAAGCGGGACAGGTCGGACAGGGCGAACAGCACGGCCCCGGAGACATCCTCGGGTAGCTGCTCGCGGGAAATCGCGCGTTGCTCGCGATAGAGGTCGCGCCGCTTCTGGGGCACGTATTCGGTTGCCTCCACCAGGGTCAGCCCCGGTGCGATGGCATTGACGGTGATCTGGTCGTCGCCCAGCTCGCGCGCCAGCGAACGGGTCATGCCGATGATGGCGCTCTTGCTGGCCACGTAGGCCAGCAGGTTGGGCGCGCCCCACAGCGGCGTGTCGGACGCCAGGTTGATGATGGCGCCGCGGCCCGAGGCGCGCAGCGCCGGCAGGCAGGCGGTGGTCATCAGCCAGGTGCCGCGCACGTTGATATTCATCACGCGGTCCCAGGTGGCGATGTCGATCGCGCTGGCGTCGCGGCCACCGGAATCGGTCACCGCGGCGTTGTTGACCAGGCCGTCCAGGCCACCCAGCCCGGCCGCCGCCGCGTTGGCGCAGGCCGTCACCGATTCGGAGTTGCCCAGGTCGAGCACAAACGGCAGCGCCGTCAGCCCGCGGGCCTGCAGCGCAGCCGCTTCCTCGTGCAGGCGGTCCGCGAGAATGTCCGCCATGGCGACGGCGGCGCCGGCTTCGGCAATCGCGGTGGCGAAGGCCAGGCCAAGCCCGCGCGCGGCGCCGGTCACCAGCACGCGCCGGCCAGCCAGCAGGTTGTGGCGATCGATCTCAGGCATGGCTTGCCACCCCGCCAACCGGCTTCAACATGGCAACGGGCTCGTCGGCGACTTCCTGGTCGGCACGGCGGCGCAGCAGGCGGCGCACGCGGGTGATGCCGACATCGTGCTGGTACAGCGTTTCATGCTCGCGCGCGTTCGGCGCCATCATTTCCAGCACCACGCGGTCTTGCTCCAGCACGTCCCAGTGCAGGCCCTCCAGGCGGTTGCGGTACAGGAAGCGCCAGACATCGCGCTCCCAACCCTGCACGTGACGGGTGCGCCAGAAGAACACCATGCAGTGCTCCTCACCCACCGGCGTAGCGATGCCAACGATGCCGAAGGGACCGCCAGGGCCCACCTTGGCGCGATACGGGATGGCCAGGCGCAACCACATCGTGCCGGTTTCGCCGAACTCCACCCAGTCGAAGTTCACGCCGCGCTGGCCGGTCTTCTCGAACACCAGGCCGGTGTCGGTCTCGCGCACGGCCATCACAGCCTGCTTTTCGCCGCTGGCCATCGAGTGCGACACCGCGTGCAGGTAGGCGCCGTGCATCGGGTCCATGACGTTGTCGATGGCATAGCGGTAGTTGCAGTCCCAGTGCGCCACGCACAGGAAATTGGTGTGCTCGTCGCTTTCCAGTTCTTCCGGCAGGCGCAGCGCATCGGCTTGCGCTGGAGCGCGCTCACCGAACCACAGGAAGATGGCACCGGCCTTTTCCTGCACGGGGTAGCTGCGCACGCAGGTCTTGCCTTCAAGCGGGCAGCTGTCCACGGCCGGTACGCTCTTGACCTGGCCATCGCCACCCACTTCCACGCCGTGGTACCAGCAGGCCACGCGGTCGCCAAGGTTCCAGCCCATCGACAGGCGCGCACCGCGGTGCGGGCAGCGATCTTCCAGCGCGTGCACCTGGCCTTCGCCATCGCGCCACAGCACGATGTTCTGGCCCAGGCGCGTAATGCCGACCGGTGCATGCGTGACCGCCCATGCGGCCGATACCGGATACCAATAGTTGTGCAGGCCGGTGTTCAGGCGCGCCTCGGCACGCGCTTGCTTGTTCGATTCCATTGTTTGCTCTCTTGCGGGTACCGGATCGGATCGCTCTTTCGAGGGGCGCCTGATGGCTCTGCCCTTCGCGACGCAATCGCTTTGATGTTCTTGAACTGCGTGGCGCCTCGTTCAGGCGCCCAGGCGACGCATTTCGGCGAGGAAACGCGCTTCGGTCCAGGCCTGGCCATCCGCGCCCAGCAATCCCGCCTGGTTGAACGAACGCACGATGTCTTCCGGGCTTTTCGCACCGGCCTCGAAGGCAGCCTCCAGCGCATCGCCCAGCGCGTCTTCGTAGGCGGTGGGCATGGCGGCGCGGGTCTGCCACACGATGTTGGCGACCTTGCCGGGCTGCTCGATGTGGCCCTTGCCGGCGACATTGTTCGGAGCCGGACGCTCCCAGGGCGCCAGATTCGGGTTGTATGCGAGGTTTTCCATTGCGCTACTCCTTTCCCTTATTGCCAACCGGCTAACCGAGCGTTTTGTTTCATATATAAAACGCTGATTTAAATATTGAACACAGACACCACTATAGACAACGAAACTTCAAAAATTGACTGGGGTTTACCCTTTTGATCTACCAATGCCACGAGAACGTGGCATCGGCATCGGCGCGGCGGCCTGAGGCGGGTGGGTACGAAGGAACAGGACGAGGAACAGGAAGTGGGAAAGCTAGGCCGCGGCAAGCCCGTGGCGAATCCAGCGCGCGACCCGGCTGGCCTGCTCCACGTAGCAGGCATGCCCGGCATCCGGGATCAGCTCGAACGGCAAGGCAAAGCGCTCCGCCAGCGCCGCGCACCCGGGCGGCGGCGTCACGACATCCAGCGCGCCGCAGCCGACCCGCACCTTGACGCCCTGCCCCCGGCGCCCAAGGTAATCGTCAATGGCATCGCCGCACAGCATCGCCACCGCCTGCCGGTAACCGTCCGGATCCAGCCGGCGCATATTCCAGCGCACCCAGGCTTGCACATCGGCGCTGGCCGCGGCGCTCAGCAGGCGGCCGGGACCCCGCTCGGCCAGGCCTTCCACGCCCACAGCCGCGAGCGCTTCGAGCCGCTGGCGCGCCACGTCCCTTGCCTTGTCCTGCCTGCCGGGACCGCCGTATCCCTGCGCCGGGCTCAGCAGCAACAACTGCGCGGGCAGCAGCGCCGGGCTAGCCTCGGCCACATAGGCGGCCGCCATCAGCGCGCCGAGCGAGTGCCCCACGATCACATCAGGCCGTACGTCCAGGGCGCGCATCAGGTCCTGCAGGCGCAGCGCGTAGTCGGCAGCCTTGGGCGCTGCGATGGGCAGGGCCGGCGAATTGCCATAGCCGGGCGCGTCCCACGCAATCACGCGCGCGTGCGCCGCCAGCAGGCTTGCGCACGACAGCCAGGAGGCCGCGCCGGAACTGATGCCATGCAGCAGCACCACCACAGGCCCGTGGCTGCCGCCGCACCGGTAAGCGAGTGGCGCGCCGTCGCGGCCGGCGGCTATGCGCCGCTCGCTGAAGCCGCTATCGAGTGCGCGGAGCAACGCTTCATCCGGCTGGGGTAGCTGCGCTGGGTTAATTTGTTCCATATATGAAACCATAGTTTGCGAATAAAACCTAAGAAATATAGACCGCCTGAATCTGGAAATTGATCCGGGTTAACCCCCTGCAAAAAAAACTTCGTCAGGCCCGGCTCTCCGCCGACGTTGGAGCCCCCGCAAATCCCCTTTTTGGCGCAACGGCTTGGCACAGCCTTGCGTACCAATACGGGCGCGGCTCGCCGGCCTGGCGGCTGCGCGCCCACCGTCTTCGTTGTTGCGCAGCATGGTGCGCAACAGCGCCGTACTGGTGCAGGCCACTCGTCGCTTCTCCGCATCACTAGGGATTACCCACCCATGTGTTTCCCGAAATGAACAGCTATATTTTGCTCGTTGTTTCTTATGTAATCTGATGTTTTATATATAAAACACAAGAAGATGGAAAGTGCTCATTACGGTATGCACGGACCCAGCTCGAAGATGGCCTGACGAAGCGCTGCAACGCCAACCGATCGACACGGCGGAAAAGGAAAAGGAAGAGGAAACGAACGATGAAACTTGGACGGATTGCACTGGCTGCCCTTGCAGCCGCAGTACCCATGCTGGCCTCGGCCCAATCGACGGTGACGCTGTATGGCGTCGTCGATACCGGTATCGAGTATGTGAACAATGTTGGCGCGGCGAAGGACAACGTGGCCCGCGTGAACACGCTGACGGGCACGGTGCCATCGCGCTGGGGCATCCGCGGCACGGAGGATCTCGGTGGCGGGCTCAAGAGCCTGTTTGTGCTCGAATCCGGATTCGCCCCCGATTCCGGCACATCCAACCAGGGCGCGCGCCTGTTCGGCCGGCAGGCATTGGTGGGACTTTCCGGCCCCTGGGGCCAGGTCGCCCTGGGCCGGCAGTACACCATGCTGTTCTGGGCCACGCTGGACCCGGACATCCTCGGCCCCAACGTGTACGGCTCGGGCTCGCTCGACAGCTATCTGCCGAACGCGCGCGCCGATAACGCAGTGTCTTACAAGGGCACCTTTGGCGGCTTCACGGTAGGTGCTACCTATAGCTTTGGCCGCGACACGGTGAACGCGGGCCCGAGCCCGGCCGGCACAAACTGCGCGGGCGAGAATGCTGCCGACAGCAAGCAATGCCGCGAATGGTCGGCCCTGCTCCAGTACGACAACAAATGGTGGGGCGTGGCCGCGGCCTATGACTCGCTGCGTGGCGGGCCTGGCGCGTTTGGCGGCCTGACCAAGAGCAACCAGACGGACGACCGGCTCTCGCTCAATGGCTACGTGCTGCTGTCCAAGACCAAGATGGGCCTGGGCGTGATCCGCCGCGACAATGACGGCAGCCCCACACCGCGCAGCGACCTCTGGTATGCGGGCCTGGCATATGACATTACGCCAGCCTTCACGCTGGCCGGCCAGGTCTACTACCTCAAGTACCACAACAGCGACAACAAGGCGATGCTGTACGCGCTGCGTGGTACCTACGCCTTCTCCAAGCGCACCTCCGTGTACGCCACGGCTGGCTTCATCGACAACGGCGGCCAGCTCGCCCTGTCGGTCAGCGGTGCCCAGACGGGTTCCAACCCGAAGCCCGGCGGCAACCAGCTGGGCACGATGATCGGCATCAAGCACACGTTCTAAGCGCCGGCGCGTCGCTGCGCGGCACTGGCTGGCATGCAGCGCGCAACGCGCTGCATGCCAGCACGAAGTCAACCTAGAGGCGTTTCCCCATGAAGCTCGCAACTCGCATTCTGTTTGCTGCCATCGCGGCCACGACGGCCATGATGGCAGGCGGCGCAGGAGCGCAGGCCTACCCCACCAAACCCATCACGCTGGTCGTTGCCTACCCGGCCGGCGGCGACACCGACGTACTGGCCCGCCTGCTCGCCGAGAAACTCTCGGCGCGCCTGCGCCAGTCCGTGGTGGTCGAGAACCGCACCGGCGCGGCCGGCACCATCGGCAGTTCGTACGTCGCCAAATCCGCCGCCGATGGCTACACCTTGCTGGTCGCGCCCAACACCGTTGCCATCGCGCCGCTGGTGCTCAAGAACGGCACGGGCGCCAGCTACGACGTGCGCGGCGATTTCACGCCGGTGGCCCAGCTTGGCGTGCAGTCGCTATTCGTGGTGGTCAACAAAGGCACCGGCATCACCAAGCTGCCTGAGCTGGTCGCGCGCGCCAAGGCGGGTACGGTGCAGACCTACGCCACGCCCGGCAACGGATCGCCCATGCACATCCTTGGCGAGCTGTTCAACAAGGCCGCGGGCGTGAACCTCTCACAGGTGCCGTATCGCGGCACCGCGCCGGCGGTGGTCGACGTACTCGGCGGGCAAGTGCCGATGACGTACTCCACGCTGGGCGCGGTGGCGCAATACATAGGGACGGGCGCCATCGTGCCGCTGGCCGTCGCGGACATGAAGCGCTCGCCGTTCGCGCCGAACGTGCCGACGCTCGCGGAGCTGGGCTACAAGGATGTCGAGGTAGGCGCGTGGCAAGCGCTGCTGGCACCCAAGGGACTGCCGCCGGAGTTGGTGAAAATGCTGAATACGCACGTCAACGACATCCTGAAAATGCCTGACGTGGTGGCACGCATGGCAACCATCGCCATCACGCCCGTTGGCGGCGAGCCCGCAACGCTAAGCAAGCTGATCGCGTCGGACTCGGCACGCTACGCCAAGATCGTCAAGGAGTTCGGCATCCAGGCCGATTGATGGATCGACTGGCTGAGCCTGTGCAAGGCGACGGCGTCCGGCTTGCCCCGCGGAATCCGGACGCCGCTTGCTTTCCGGCGCAGCCTAGCGCTGCCCGAAACTGGCATCAATGAACAGGTCCTTGTACTCGCGCGGCTGCGAGCGCCAGTATTGCTTTGGCGCATGCACCTGCGCGCCAAGCTTGGCCGCCGCATGCCATGCCCAGCGCGGATCGTAGAGCATGGCGCGCGCCAGCGACACCGCATCGGCTTCGCCGTTGGCGATGATGGCCTCCGCCTGCTCGGGCTCGGTGATGAGCCCCACCGCGATGGTCGGCAAGCCCACCTCCGCCTTGACCCGCTGTGCGTAAGGCACCTGGTAGCCCGGCCCCAGCTTGATCGCCTGCGCCGGCGAAACGCCGCCGGTGGTCACATGGATGGCCGCGCAGCCACGTGCCTTGAGCGCGTTCGACAGCGCGATCGTGCCTTCGATATCCCACCCGCCCGGCACCCAGTCGGTGGCCGAGATGCGGGCCCAGACTGGCTTGTCCGCGGGAAAAGCCGCGCGCACGGCGTCGAACACCTCGATCGGGAACCGCATGCGGTTCTCCAGGCTGCCGCCGTATTCGTCATCGCGCTTGTTCGCCAGCGGCGACAGGAACTGATGCAGCAGGTAGCCATGCGCCATGTGGAGCTCGATGCCATCGAGCCCGAGGCGGGCCGCGCGCCTGGCCGCGGCAACGAAATCGTCCCGCACCTTGTCCATGCCCGCGCGGTCGAGCGCCAACGGCGCATCCTCGCCCTCGGCGTGCGGCACGGCGGATGGCGCCAGTGTCTTCCAGCCTGACGGCTGGTCCGGCCGGATCTGGCTACCGCCTTCCCAGGGTGCGTGGCTCGATGCCTTGCGCCCGGCATGCGCCAGCTGTATCGCCAGCGCGATCGGCGAATGCGCCCTGACGGCCTTGATCACCTTGCCGAGCGCCGCCTCGTTTGCATCCGAGTACAGGCCGAGATCCCCCGGCGTAATGCGCCCCTCCGGCGACACGGCCGAGGCCTCGATGATCAGCATCGCGGCGCCCGACAGCGCGAGCTGGCCAAGGTGGATCATGTGCCAGTCGGCGGCCGAGCCTTCCTCGGCCGAGTACTGGCACATGGGCGCGATCACGATGCGGTTTTCCAGCCGTAGATTGCCAATCGAAAAGGGTTGGAACAACTGACTTTCACTCATGGGAGAGACTCCTTGCTGTCTGTAGCGCCGGCTTGCGGCAGGCATGGCATCTCATTCTAGAACGCCTGGTTTTTTTGCGTCGTCGCGCCATTTCAGTGCGCAGCCACCGCAAGCGGCGCGCGCCGCGTGACGAGATCGGCGACCAGCGCCAGGCCCAATGCCGCGGCGCCGCACAGGAAGATCAGCGCGTAATTGTTGTGGGACAGCGTGAACAGGTACGAGTAGCCGTAGCCGCCAAGCGCCTGGAACAGCGCGAAAGCGGTGGTGGCACGGCTCCACGCGGCGCGCTGCTCGGCGTGGTCATGCGGCACCATCTCGTGGATGCGTCCAAGCACGAGCGGCACGATGCCGGGCGTGAACAGGCCCAGGACCACGGTGGCGACGCCGACCAGCACCGGGCTACCCGACAACGCGAGCGTACCCACGGCGATCGCCTGCAACAGCAACGCGAGCCGATAGGCAGGGCCAAAGCCGATGCGGTCGGCCACGTTGCCGCACACCAGGGGGCCGGCGATGGCAGCAACACCATACAAGACCCAGTAGCCTGCGCCAATCTCCGCGCCTCGGCCGAGCCCGCGCGCCACGTAGTCGACCAGCAGCACCATGGCCGGCACAAGGCCCAGCGCGTTCGCGGCGTACTGGCCGTACAGCACGCGCATGGCGGTGCTCGCACGCCGAGCCGGCCTTGCGTTCACGCTGGACGCCGCTACCACCGGTGCCGCCGGTGTGGCGCCCGGCCAACCGAACCAGCTCACGGCGGTGAGGATAGCCGCGAACACGCCCAGGCCGATCCACGTGTCCTTCAAACCCAGGCGCAGCAACTCCGGAATGATGGTGCCCGAGGCGGCGATGCCCAGCCCGAGCCCCAGGAAGATCATGCCGCTGGCAAAGCCGCGCCGCGCGGCCGGGATATGCGGCAGGATCGTGGTGGCGACCAGCACCATGATGGCGCCGCCGGACACGCCGGAAGCAAAGCGCCAGACAAAGAACCAGCTCACCGACAACGGATACGCGCAGGCAAAGAACGCGGCGGTGGCAATCACCATCAGCAGACGCAGCGCATTACGGTTCGACAGCGCCGTGGCAAGCGGACGGCCCAGCAGCGCGCCGGCCAGGTAGCCCGCGAAGTTCGCCGCGCCCAGCGTCACCGCCTGCGACGACGTGAACCACTGCGCCTGGATCAGCGGCGGAATCAGCGGCGTGTAGGCGAAGCGCGCCAGGCCGATGGCCACCAGGCTGGCGCACAACCCGGCCAGTGTGGCGAACAACGCGCGGGCATCGAGTGTCGATGCCATGGGACCGGGGATGGTGGCTGTGTGCTCGGACATGATGCATTCCTACGGATACGGTGTGTGCGTTTGTTGCGCTCATGCGAGCTCATGCGAGCTCATGCCGTGCGCGGTCCGGCGGGCAGCGGCGGCAGGCCCAGCAGGCTAAGCGCTGGGGCAACAGCCCCCGTCAGCAATGCCCGTTCGGGCCTGACCCGGGCCAGCACGCGCACGCCGAGCAGCACCGCCAGCAGATGCGCAGCCGCATCCGCCGCCGGCATGGCCGCGGGAATCTCGCCGCTCGCCTGCCCCGCTACCATGCAGCGCTGAAAAAAATCCTGGATCTGGGCGAGTTCGTCGGCGATGCCTTTCCGGCAGGCTTCGTCGCCGGGCGTGGACTCCACCGCGGCATTGACCAGCATGCAGCCGCGGTGCTGCACGTCCGCGACCGAGCGCTCGACGATCTCGCCAAAGAACGCCGCAATGGCATGCGCTGGCGATTGCGAAGATTCCAGCCGGCCGATGCGCTCGCGCAGGGTACGGTCTAGGTAGTGCTCCAGCGCCCGCAGGAACAACCCGCGCTTGTCGCCGAAGGCGTTGTACAGGCTGGGCTGCGTCAAGCCCGTGCACTTCACGAGATCGCGTGTGGAGGTGGCCTCGAAGCCATTCGCCCAGAATGCGTCTCCCGCTGCCTCCAGCACCTGCTGCTCATCGAATTCGCGTGGTCGCGCCATGGTGGCTCCGGCTTGCCTGACTTGGGTCGGTCGGGGTGGATAGTTTCTGTATCACACGATATAGAACGCATTATATATCGGTCGATATAGAACACAAGGCAAAAATGCGGGCAAGCGTGGGCAACGCAGACGGCCGCCCGGATGGACGGCCTGCATTCCGTGATGAACAAGGGAAGCGGCGCGGGCGCCGGGCACTGCCGGTACCGCGCAAGTGGACAGGACGCCCCGCCGTTGCGGCGGGGCGGGCGGCGATCAGCCCTGGCTGGCGGCCACCAGTTGCGGCCTGGACTGGCCGGCCGTGACCTGGCCGATCGCGGCGAGCACGTCCGCAATCTCCGGCACCACGCCACGCGCGCCAACGGAGACGGACTGCCCGGGCGTGTTAATGCCGAAGTGCTGGCTGTCGGTTACCGTGAACAGCATCACCGACGGCTTGCCCAGCGCATCCGCCAGATGCACGAAACCGGTATCGGTGCCAACCACGAGCGCGGCGGCATCCACCCGTTGCGCGCATTCGGTAATGGTCATGCGCGGCAGGACCTCGGCACCGGGGATCTCCGCTGCCAGGGCTTCGGATTGCTCGCGCTCCGCGGGCGAGCCCCAGGGCAGCTGGATCCGGTAGCCGCGCTCGGTGAGCGTCCTGCCGACCGAGATCCAGCGCTGCGCAGGCCATTTCTTGGCCTCGACGGAAGTCGCGTGGAACAGCATCGCGCGCGGCACGCCATCGGCATTGAGCGGCGCCGCGGGCGCGGGCACGCGCAGCGCGTAATGCTCAACGGGATCCAGCGGATAGCCAAGCGCGTTGGCCACCACCATGCGCATCTTGTGGCGCGCGGTAGCGTCGCCATGCGGCCCGAAGATCTGCGTGTAGGCAAACACGGCGCGCGCCTCGCCAAGGTACTCGGCGGCGTAGCCCAGGCGCCGGCTGGAGCGCGCCAGCCAGGCCACGATGGCGCTCTTGTACACGCCGTGCACATCCACCACCACATCGTACTTCTCGCGGCGCAGGGCCCACAGCGCGCCGATGATGGCACGCAGGTCGGCCCAGCTGCGGGATTTCTTGAAGCCGCGCAGCGGCGGCGCGATCACGCGATCCACGCCCACGGCCCAGCGCGGAATATCGGCGCACGACGCATCGGCCACCCAGTCGATCTTGGCCTCGGGATAGGCGCGCCGCAGGTCGGACACCAACGGCAGCGTGTGCACCATATCGCCCAGAGAGGTGATCTTGATGAGGAGAATGCGTTTCATGGAAATGGAGAATCGGGTTGCGGACGGATCTCGCTGGCTGGCAGCGAGGCCGTAGTATGCACCAGCCCCATGGGCGGCGCACCAATTTGCAAGCCCTGCGACGGCCCCGCATGGGATTCGCGCGGCACCCGGCGCCAGCCAGCGGTACACCGCATTTTCCTTTGACTTTCCTTAACATGGGTACCAGCGTGGGACATACGGTCGGCAGAGGATCCACCACGCATCAGGTGGCCCTCTGCGCCCCGTTCCCGCCAACTCAGGCCCAGGCGCCAGGGCCAGCCACCACGGTGGCAAAGCGGTCATGCAGCGCCGCCAGCGAGTGACGGTGGATTTCCGCTGCCGAGAGCGGCGCCCCGCCCAGCGGGTCAGGCAGGTCGCGCGTGGCGCAGGCCGATGCCACCACGGTGCTGCGATAGCCATGATCGAGCGCTGAGCGCACCGTGGCGCTGATGCACATATGCGTCTGGAAGCCCGCCACGATCAGCTCCTTGCGCCCTAGCTTGTCCAGCATGGCGGCCAGCGTGGTGCCGGCAAAGCTGTTGGGCAGGCCCTTGACCACGGTGTGCTCGCCGCCAAGCGGCTCCAGCCCTTGGATGATGGCCGCATACGGGCCCTCGGGATCGAAGGCGCCGCCGCTGCCGGCCCGCCCGTGATGCACCACGTGCACCACCGGGCTGCCATGCTGGCGCGCCAGCGCCAGGAGCTCGCCGCAGGCCGCGATGGCAGCGGGCATGCCCACCAGCGGGAGCTTGCCGTCGACATACTCGCGCTGGTGGTCGATCAGCACCAGCGTGGCAGCTTCCCACGCCGAAGGAAGGCGGCTGGCGCCGGCGAGGTCGAGCAGGGTAAAGGGTGTGGTCATCATGGCTCCTAGTGCTTGTGCGTCAGATGTCGGAAACGGCGTGGGAATACACGGGCAGGCGCCACCAGGGTGACTACCATGCAAGCGATGATAAGCCGCGCTATGCTGTTCGCCAATTCTCAACTGGCTCACATCCATTGTGCAAAAACGTTCACTCCACTGGGATGACCTGCTCACCCTGTCCACGCTGATCCGCACCGGCAACTACTCGGCCTGTGCCCGCGAGCTTGAAGTCACGCACGCGACAGCGATCCGCCGCATCCGGCGGCTGGAGACGGCGCTCGGCAAGCCCGTGGCAACACGCACCGATGGCGCGTTCGCGCTCTCTGCGGCCGGCCGCTCGGCGCTGGCCGCGGCGCAGCAGATGGAGAGTTCGGCGCAGCGCTTGCTGCGCCAAGTGGAGGACGCCGGCAGCGGCGTCTCCGGCGTGGTCAGCATCGCCTGCACCGCCGCGCTCGGCAGCCACTTCCTGACACCACGCATGTTCGGGCTCTATCGCGCGCACCCGCAACTCGAGGTCAGGCTGGAAACGGACAATCGCATCGCCAGCCTGGCACGGCGCCGCGCCCACATCGCGGTAAGGCTGGCGCGGCCGCAGGAAAGCGATGCCATCGCGCAGCGCGCGGGCAGCATGGGCTTTGGCCTGTATGCGCCGCTACGGCCCGCCAACGCCGGCCCGTGGCGCGAGCAGGATCTCGACGGCGCGCCATTGTGCGGCTTGCTGGACGAAGGCCTGGCGTTGCCGGAATCCGAATGGACGCGCACGCTGGCGGCACGCACGGGCTTCCAGTCGAACAACCTGCTGGCAGTGCGCGAGGCCATTCGCAACGGCTTGGGCATCGGCCTGCTGCCGCACTACCTGGCGCGGGACGATGCCCGGCTCGCGCTGGTGCGCGAGGTGCCGGAGGTCGTACGGGAAATCTGGCTGGCATATCCGCAGGAGTTTCGCGGCGCTTCCCGGTTCCGGCCCGTGATCGACTGGCTGGCCGGGGAACTGCGGCAATGCCCGTGAGCCTCGGAAGCGGTTGAAAAGGCGGAGGCAGGCAGTATAGTTGCCTGAAGCATGCCCGCCCCCACGGGCTCGCGCACGGTGCTGTCGGCAGGCCGCCACCGGCCACCGATGGCACGGGGAGCTTCGCCATGGATCGGAATTCACCGGCAACGCTGGACGCAGGCGCACTCGGGCTGGGCGAATCCGTCGTCATGGGCGTGGCGGGCACGGCGCCCGCCTTCAGCCTGGCGGCCACCACCGCCACCCTGGTCGCGACTGTGGGGAGCCTGGCGCCGGCCAGCCTGCTGTATTGCGGCCTGATCATGTTCGGCGTGACGCTGTCTTACCAGCAACTGAACCGGCTGCAGCCCAGCGCGGGCGCCTGCTACACCTGGGTCTGCGAGATCTTCCATCCGGTGCTCGGTTTTTTCGCGGGCTGGACGCTGTTGGTGGCGTCGGCGGTATTCATGGTATCCGGCACCATTCCGGCTGCCACCGCCACCCTGCTCCTGTTCGATCCGGCGCTGGCGGAGCGCCCGCCCGTGGTGACCCTGGTCGCCGCAGGCTGGCTGCTGGCGGTCAGCGTGGTCGTGGTCAAGGGAGTCAAGCTGACCAGCTACACCCAGGTGGCAATGACGCTGGTCGAGGTCGGGGTGCTGGCCGCGATCGTGCTCGCCGCCCTGCTGCGTGCGCCGCTGCCGCTTGCCCACCCGCCCTCGCTGGCCATGCTGTCACCATTTGACTTTAACCCGCAGCTGTTTGCCAATGGGGCGCTGGTGGCGTTGTTCTTTTTCTGGGGCTGGGACGTGACGGCGAACCTGACCGAGGAAACGCGCGATCCGGCGCATGCGCCCGGGCGCGGCGCATTGATGGCGATGGTCATCGTGCTGGCACTGTTCATGGCCTTCGTCATCGCCAGCCAGGCCGTGCTGAGCGACCAGGAGATCCGCCGAGCCGGCACCAACGTGGTGTTTGCGCTCGCCGCGCGGCTGCTCCCGCGCCCGTGGGACTACCTGGCCGTGCTGGCCGTCATGCTCAGCACCGTGGGCACGCTGGAGACCTCGATCCTGCAGTTCACCCGCACGCTCTACGCCAAAGGCCGCGATGGCCTGCTGCACCCGCGCTATGCCGAGCTGCACCGCACCTGGCGCACGCCGTGGGTGGCCACCGCGGTGATTGCCTCGTTCGGCTTGCTGCTGCTGGCGCTGTCCGCCTGCTTCAACAGCGTGGGCCAGATCATCCAGGACTCGGTCAATGCCATCGGCTTCCAGGTGGCGTTCTATTACGGGCTAGCCGGCTTCGCCTGTGCCTGGCACTGCCGGCGCGGTGCCGCCCGCGCACCCGCCAGGCTGTTGCTGCTAGTGCTTTGGCCCGCTTGCAGCGCGGCGTTCCTGTGGTTCATCGGGCTGTACAGCATCCCCAGCTTCGACCTGGCCACGCGTTTGGTGGCCCTGGGCGGCATCGCGGTTGGCGCGGTGCCGCTCTGGCTCAACCGGCGCCGGCGGCTTGCCGCACGCGGAGCGCTCGGGGCCCCTGGCCCGTGACACGCCCCCGGGGCGCCTAGGCGGATACCGATGCTGTCAACAGGTCCGCGGCGGCCTCGATACGCTGTGGCGCGCCGAACAGCCGCGCGACCACCAGCCCGCTTTGCAGCGCGCCAAACACGGCTTGCGCCAGCGCCTGCGGCGGAATCGGCAAAGCCTTGTGCCGCACGGCCTGCGCGGTTTCCAGCAGGCGCGTGAGCCAGGTCTCGTGCAGGCGGTAGAAATCCTTGAGGATGCGATGCACCGCTTCCGGCAGGAACACGGCATCCGTGGACAGCATGCCCACCAGGCAGATGGCGTCGCCACCCGCGGTAGCCAGCCAGGGCGCGAGGTAAGCGCGAGCCTGCTCGTCCACCGGCAGGCTGGTGTCGATGCCGCGCACGCGCTCTGAGTTGCGGGCGCTGTACTCCGTCACCGCCGCCTGCACCAGGTCCTCCTTGGAGGGAAAGTGGTAATGGATGCTGGAGGTCTTGACCCCTACCCGCTCGGCAAGGTCCCGATAACTGAATCCATTGAACCCCCGCTGCCGCACCAGCACCAGGGTGTGCTCCAGCAGTTGATCGCGTACGGACGGAGTCGTCATGGCATGCATCCACCTTTCGGCGGACCCTCGAGGCGCCGGCAATGGCAAAGAGCCGGTGTTACCGGCTCTTTGCATGTATCACCGCATTCATTGGATGACCGATTGATTCACAGCGTGCTCAGGCGTCGCGCGTAGCTCAAGCGTTGGCGCCTTCCGTGAACACGTCGAACTTGCCGGTACGGGCACCGTCGGTATAGGCGTCCACGCTGCGAGCCGGGCTGGCCGACACGCCACTACGATCCAGGCCGGCGACGATACGTGCGCCATCGGTGTACGGGTCGAACTTGCCGGCACGGGCGCCGTCGGTGAACTGGTCAACGGCCCGCGACGGCGAAGCCGAGACGCCGGTGCGATCCAGGCCGGCCACGATGCGGGCACCGTCCGTGTACGGGTCAGCCTTGCCAACGCGTGCGCCTTCGGTGAACGGGTCGAACTTGCCGCTGCGCGCGCCGTCGGTGAAGGCGTCGGGCGTGGTGGTGCGGAACACGTAGCCGTACTTGTCACCCGAGAACGTGCTGTCCTTCGGGCCTGAAGCCTGGGCAGTGCCGGCAACGAAAGCAGCAGCAAGGGCGGCGGCGGTGATCAGGGTCTTGGCGAAGAGGTTCGAGGTCATGATGTTCTCCATTTGCATTTGAGGACCCGCGCTTGGGCGGAATCGAATCGGTACGCTTTGGAACCCTTCGCTTCCTTCGCCTGTTACCTACTAGTAGATAGATGAGCTGGCCAAAAAAAACGGGAATTCCCCGGGTGATGCGCTGGATCCTCTTTCCTGCTGCAGCTTTTCTTGCTGGGGCGGAGCAGCGGCTTCCATGTGTTGAATATTATCTACTGGTAGATAGATAGTCAAGGGGTTTTTCAGGAGATCGCTTTTGTCGATAACGCATCACAAACTCCGGAAGAAAAAACGGTGGCACAAGGCCACCGTCCGCTACGCCATCGGGGATGGCGCTTACCGCACCTTCCCTTCCTTCCATGCCTGCAACAACTTGTCATAGGCGATGGTCTCGCCCTTCGGCTTCTCGTTGGCCAGCTTCTTCCAGGGCGCGTGGTCGTCGGACAGCCACTTGGCGGGATCGCTCTTGGCGTTGAGCTTGGGCGCGCAGTTCGTCATGCCGGCGCGTTGCAGCCGCCCCATCACCTGGTCCATTTCCTCGGCCAGGTTGTCCATCGCGGCCTGCGGCGTCTTCTCGCCGGTCACAGCGGTCGCCACGTTCTTCCACCACAGCTGGGCCAGCTTGGGGTAGTCGGGCACGTTGGTGCCGGTGGGCGTCCACGCCACCCGCGCCGGGCTGCGATAGAACTCGATCAGGCCGCCATACTGCGCGGCATTCTTGGTGAGGTACTCGTGATGGATGTCGCTGTCGCGGATAAAGGTCAGGCCGGTGAGCGACTTCTTCAGCGATACCGTCTTGGACGTCACGAACTGCGCGTAGAGCCAGGCCGCCGCGAGGCGGTTGGGATCGGTGTTCTTGAAGAAGGTCCAGGAGCCCACGTCCTGGTAGCCGTTCTGCATGCCCTGCTTCCAGTACGGGCCATAGGGCGACGGCGCCATGCGCCATTTCGGCGTGCCGTCCGCATTGACCACCGGCAGCCCCTTCTTGGTCATGTCGGCGGTGAAGGCCGTGTACCAGAAGATCTGCTGCGCCACCTGCCCTTGCGCCGGCACCGGGCCGGCTTCGGAGAAGGTCATGCCCATGGCTTGCGGCGGCGCGTACTTCTTCATCCAGTCGATGTACTTGGTGAGCGCATAGACCGCGGCCGGGCTGTTGGTGGCACCGCCGCGCGAGACCGATGCACCTTCCGGCGTGCATTTGTCAGCGCCGACACGGATGCCCCATTCGTCCACCGGCATGCCGTTGGGCAGGCCCTTGTCAGCCGACCCGGCCATCGAGAGCCAGGCGTCGGTAAAGCGCCAGCCGAGCGACGGATCCTTCTTGCCGTAGTCCATATGGCCGTAAACCTTCTTGCCGTCGAGTTCCTTGACGTCGTTGGAGAAGAAGCTGGCGATGTCCTCGTAGGCCGACCAGTTGGTGGGCACGCCCAGGTCATAGCCGTACTTGGCCTTGAACTTGTCCTGCAGGTCCTTGCGCGCGAACCAGTCGGCGCGGAACCAGTACAGGTTGGCGAACTGCTGGTCGGGCAGCTGGTAGAGCTTGCCATCCGGCGCGGTCGTGAACTTGGTACCGATGAAATCCTTCACGTCCAGCCCGGGATTGGTCCACTCCTTGCCGGCGCCGGCCATGTAGTCGGTCAGCGGCAGGATGGCGCCGTAGCGATAGTGCGTGCCGATCAGGTCGGAGTCGGAAATCCAGCCGTCATAGATCGACTTGCCGGACTGCATCGAGGTCTGCAGCTTCTCCACCACATCGCCTTCCTGGATGATGTCGTGCTTGACCTGGATGCCGGTGATTTCCTCGAAGGCCTTGGCCAGCGTCTTGGATTCGTACTCGTGGGTCGTGATGGTCTCCGAGACCACGCTGATCTGCGTCACGCCTTTCGCCTTGAGCTTGGCGGCAGCGTCCATGAACCACTTCATTTCAGCGAGCTGCTTGTCCTTGGCGAGCGACGACGGCTGGAACTCGCTGTCGATCCACTTCTTGGCCTCGGCCTCGCCTGCCCAAGCGGCGTGGCCGCAAGCGAGCGCCGCTGCGCAGGCCAGCGCCGTCATGCCCAATTTCACGTGCACCTTCATTGACGTCTCCTCGAGAATCCCCCTCCCTGCTCTTTGTCTGGGTCGCGGTCCGGGGAAGGTGCAGGCCGCTATGCCCATTGACGAAAAATCCGTCGCTTTATTCTTGTCGGCTCAGGTACGCGATCCGCATGCGGCTCAGCCCTTGCGCATCACCAGGCCCAGCGCAAGCATGGACAGCACCAGGCTGATCCAGATCGAAGGCTCCTCCGCCAGCGAAAACCACGCCATCATCTTCTCGCCCAGGCCTACCCACGCGAGGTTGATCCAGGCCGCGCACATCAGGCCGATGAACAGGCGATCGCCGCGGGTGGTCGCGATCGGCAGGAAGCCCTTGCGCTCCATGGTAGGGGCGCGCGTCTCCCACATCGTCATGCCAACCAGCATCACCGCGATGCTGATGAAGAACACGGCCACCGGGGTGGTCCATACCATCCAGTTGAACATGGCATCCTCTCCTTACACGCGGCCCATCGCGAAGCCTTTCGCGATGTAGTGCCGCACAAACCAGATCACGATGCCGCCGGGCACGATGGTGAGCACCCCGGCCGCGGCCAGCACGCCCCAGTCCATGCCGGAGGCCGACACCGTGCGCGTCATGGTGGCAACGATCGGCTTGGCGTTGACCGAGGTCAGCGTGCGCGCCAGCAACAGCTCCACCCAGCTGAACATGAAGCAGAAGAATGCGGCCACGCCCACGCCGGCCTTGATCAGCGGCAGGAAGATGGTGATGAAGAAGCGCGGGAAGGAATAGCCATCCACATAGGCCGTCTCGTCGATCTCGCGCGGCACGCCCGACATGAAGCCCTCCAGGATCCACACCGCCAGCGGCACGTTGAACACCAGGTGCGCCAGCGCCACGCCCAGGTGCGTGTCCATCAGGCCGATGGTGGTGTAGAGCTGGAAGAACGGCAGCAGGAACACCGCCGGTGGCGTCATGCGGTTGGTCAGCAGCCAGAAGAAGACGTGCTTGTCGCCGATGAACCGGTAGCGCGAAAACGCATAGGCCGCGGGCAGCGCCACTGTGATCGAGATCACCGTGTTCATCGCCACGTAGATCATCGAGTTGATGTAGCCCGAGTACCAGGACGGATCGGTGAAGATGGTCTTGTAGTGCTCCAGCGTGAAATCGTTGGGCCACAGCGACAGCGTGGAAACGATCTCCTCGTTGGACTTGAACGACATGTTCAGCATCCAGTAGATCGGCAGGATGGCGAAGACCAGGTACACCACCAGGAAGACTGCACGCCAGTAAGTGGCGCTTTGCTTGGCTTCACGTTTGGCTTCACGCATTGGGCATGTCCTCGCTGCCGGCGGTGCCCGCGCGCTGCATCCAGTTGTAGAGAATAAAACACATGAGCAGGATGATCAGGAAGTAGACGATCGAGAATGCCGCGGCCGGGCCCAGGTCGAACTGGCCCACGGCTTTCTGCGTGAGGTATTGCGACAGGAACGTGGTCGCATTGCCAGGCCCGCCGCCGGTCAGCACGAAGGGTTCGGTGTAGATCATGAAGCTGTCCATGAAGCGCAGCAGCACCGCGATCATCAGCACGCCACGCAGCTTGGGCAGCTGGATATAGCGGAACACCGCCAGGCGCGAGGCGCCGTCGATCTGCGCGGCCTGGTAGTACGCGTCGGGAATCGCGCGCAAGCCGGCGTAGCACAGCAGCGCCACCAGCGGCGTCCAGTGCCACACGTCCATCACCAGCACCGTGAACCACGCGTCCACCGCGCTGCCGGTGTAGTTGTAGGCAAAGCCCATGCCGGCAAGCCCCGCACCCAGCAAGCCGATGTCGGTGCGCCCGAAGATCTGCCAGATCGTGCCCACAACGTTCCATGGAATCAGCAGTGACAGCGCGATCACCACCAGCACCGCCGACGCCTTCACCCCCTTGGCCGGCATCGACAGCGCCAGCAGGATGCCCAGCGGGATCTCCACCGCCAGCACCGCCAGCGAAAAGCCAAGCTGACGCAGCAGCGCGTCGTGCAGCTCGCCGTCGCGCAGCACGGTGCGGAACCATTCGGTGCCGACGAACACGCGCCGCTCGGGCGAGATGATGTCCTGCACGGAGTAATTGACGATGGTCATCAGCGGCAGGATGGCAGAGAACGCCACGCACAGGACCACCGGGATGACCAGCAGCCAGGCCTTCTGGTTGACGGGCTTCAGCGTGCTCATGCCACCAGCTCCTCGTTGACGTAGTAACAGGTATGACGGTTGAACACGGACAGCCACACGGTCTCGCCCGCCCGCAGCGCCGCGCCCTCGTTGCCGAGCCGGCCGCGCACGGTGGCAGCGTGGCCGCTGGCATCCTGCACGGTGGCGGTGACCAGCCAGTAGGTGCCAATGTCCTGCGCGCGCTCCACGCGTGCGGGCACGGCCTGCGGATCGGTGCTCGCGGCCAGGCGCAGGTACTCGGGGCGCACGCCGACCTTGAAGCTGCCGGCCGCCTGCAAGGCCGTGGCGACGGTCGGCGCGAACTCTGGCATATAGCGCCGACCGGCAATTTCGATGGCGCCATCGCGCCATGCCCCTGCCAGGAAGTTCATGCCCGGCGAGCCAATGAAGTTGCCAACGAAGGTATGCGCCGGGCGCTCGAACAGCGCATCGGCCGGCCCCACCTGCACCGCCCTGCCGCGCGACATCACCACCACCTGGTCGGCAAAGGTGAGCGCCTCGGTCTGGTCATGCGTGACGTAGATCAGCGTCAGCCGGAACTCGTGGTGAATCTCCTTGAGCTTGCGGCGCAACTGCCATTTCAGGTGCGGATCGATCACGGTCAGCGGCTCGTCGAACAGGATGGCCGATACGTCCTGGCGCACCAGGCCCCGCCCGAGCGAGATCTTCTGCTTGGCGTCGGCCGCCAGGCCGCTGGCGCGCCGGTCCAGCGATGCGGACAGGTCCAGCATCTCGGCCACGCGGCCCACGCGCTCCTTCACCTGGGCCGCGGGCACGCCGCGGTTGCGCAGCGGGAAGGCCAGGTTTTCGCCCACCGTCATGGTGTCGTAGATCACCGGGAACTGGAACACCTGGGCGATGTTGCGCGCCTGCGGCGTGGCTGCTGTCACGTCGCGGCCATCGAAGGAAACGGTGCCATGCGATGGCCGCTGCAAGCCGGAAATGCAATTGAGCAAGGTGGTCTTGCCGCAGCCGGAGGGCCCGAGCAAGGCGTAGGCGCCGCCGTCATTGAACGTGAACTTCAGCGGCAGCAGCGCGTAGTCCTCATCCGCTTGCGGATCGGGACGGTATGAATGGGACAGCTCGAGGTCGATGCGTGTCATCTCAGGCTCCCAGCTCGGCAGTGGCGGGGGCGACCTTCAACGGCCGGCTTGGCGCATGAATGCGCATGCCGTCTGCGTCGAACAGGTAGAGCTGCGCGGGATCCAGGTGCAGCGTGAGCGGTGCGCCCAGTTCCAAGTCGACCACTCCCGGAAACTGCGCCACCAGGTTGCCAACCGGGGAATCCATGTGCACGAAGGTGTCCGACCCGGACAGCTCGGCCAGCGCCACCCGGCCCGCCACCGGCACCGAGCCGGGCACGGCGTCCAGGCGCAGCGCACCGGCCCGCACCCCGACCGTTACCGTGCCGCCTTGTTCCACGGCCCCGGGCAAGGGGACCACAACGCCGCCAGGCAACGTGACCGCGCCGGCCAGCAGGCTGCCGGCCATCAGGTTCATGGGGGGATCGCTGAAAGCACGCGCCACGCGCAGCGAGGCGGGATAGTGGAAGACCTCTGGCGTGGGCCCGTACTGCAACAGCTCGCCGGCATCCAGCACCGCGGTATAGCCGCCCAGCAACAGCGCTTCGGCCGGCTCCGTGGTGGCATAGATCACGGTGGCATTGCCATGCGCGAAAAGCTGGGTGAGTTCCTCGCGCAACTCTTCGCGCAGCTTGTAGTCCAGGTTGACCAGGGGCTCGTCGAGCAGCATCAGCGGCGCGCCCTTGGCCAGCGCGCGTGCCAGCGCCACGCGCTGCTGCTGCCCGCCGGAGAGCTCGGCGGGAAAGCGCTCGAGCAGGTGCTCGATATGCAGGCGGGTGGCCAGCGCCCTCACCTGTCCATCGATATCCTTGGAACGCCGCAGCTTGAGCGGCGAAGCAATATTGTCGAAGACGGTCATCGACGGGTAGTTGATGAACTGCTGGTAGACCATCGAGACGTTGCGCTCGCGCACCGGCATGCCGGTCACGTCGACGCCGTCCACCTCGACGCGGCCGGCACTGGGCCGGTCCAGCCCCGCCATGACCCGCATCAGCGAGGTCTTGCCGGCCTGGGTGGCTCCTAGCAGGATGGTCACCGCGCCCGGCACGGGCGTCAGCGACATGGGATATAGATACGCCTGCGAACCTGCTTGCTGGGCGATGCCTTCCAATCTGAGCTGCATCGAGTCTCCGATTCCGAATGCCACATACATCACATATACCGCAATGATGCAAACGCACAAATCCTTGCTTCCCGCTCGTTTTAGAGCAAAAACGAAAATAAAACAATCATGCACCGCATCATTTGTTTTCGTTTGTGTTTGAACTAGAATGCCGGCATGACGCTAAATCCACGCCAGACCGCCCTGCTGGAAGAGGTTCGCAGCCAGGGCTTCGCTTCCATCGACGAACTTGCCCGCAAGTTCGGGGTGACCCTGCAGACCGTGCGCCGGGACGTCAACCTGCTGGCTGAAGGCGGCATGCTGGCGCGCTTTCACGGCGGTGTGCGGGTGGAGGGCTCCACGGTGGAGAACATCGCCTATCGGCAGCGCCAGGGGCTCAATGCCGAGGGCAAGGCCCGCATTGCGCGCGCAGTGGCCAGCGCCGTGCCCGAGGGTTGCTCGCTGATCCTGAATATCGGCACCACGGTCGAGGAAATCGCGCGCGAGCTCATGCATCACCGCGGCCTGCGCGTGATCACCAACAACCTGAACGTGGCGAGCATCCTGGCCGACAACCCCGATTGCGAAGTGATCGTCGCCGGCGGCGTGCTGCGCTCGCGCGACCGCGGCATCGTGGGCGAGGCCACGGTGGAGTTCATCAGCCAGTTCAAGGTGGATATCGGCCTGATCGGCATCTCGGGCATCGAGGCCGACGGCACGCTGCGCGATTACGATTTTCGCGAAGTGAAGGTAGCGCGGACCATCATCGAGCATTCGCGCGAAGTCTGGCTGGCGGCGGACGCCAGCAAGTTCAACCGGCAGGCCATGGTGGAACTGGCGCACGTCTCGGAGATCGACCGGCTGTTCACCGATGAGCCGTTGAAGCCGCCATTCGAGAGCATGCTGGAAGAAAGCGGAGTGCGCTGTGTGGTCGCGCAGGCCTGAGAGCGGCCAGCCACGGCGCAGGCGCCCCTGCGGGCGAGGCGGTGCCGGCGCGACTGCCGCCGGGCACCTGGCGAAGGGCTTGCTGAGTGGCTTGCCTAAGGACTCGCTTAGGGACTTGCCGGAGGTCTTACTTGAAGACGACGGTCTTGTGGCCGTTGAGCAGGATGCGGTGCTCGGCATGCCATTTGACGGCACGCGCCAGCGCCACGCACTCCACGTCACGCCCCACCGCGGTGAGCTGCTCGGGATCCATGCTGTGGTCCACGCGCTCGATTTCCTGCTCGATGATCGGGCCTTCGTCCAGCGCCGCGGTCACGTAGTGGGCGGTCGCGCCGATCAGCTTCACGCCGCGGTCGTGCGCCTGATAGTAAGGCTTGGCGCCCTTGAAGCTGGGCAGGAACGAGTGATGGATATTGATGGCGCGGCCGGCCAGCTTGCGGCACAGGTCGTCGGACAGCACCTGCATGTAGCGCGCCAGCACCACCAGGTCGATGTTCTGCTCGCGCACGATCTCGAACACCTTGTTCTCTTGCGCGGCCTTCTGCTCAGCCGAGGCGTTCATCATCGGCAGGTGGAAAAACGGGATATCGTACGACGCGGCAAGCTGGTAGAAATCGCGGTGGTTCGACACGATGGCGGCGATCTCCACCGGCAGGCCGCTGGCCTTGGCGCGGAACAGCAGATCGTTCAGGCAATGGCCGATTTTCGACACCATGATCATCACGCGCGGCTTGACGCTGGCATCGAACAAGTCCCACTGCATGGCGAACTGATCGCCGATCGGCGCAAACGCGGTCTTCAGCGTGGCCAGGTCCGGGCCGCCGGCGGCCGGCGTGAAATGCACACGCATGAAGAAGCGGCCGGTGAACTCATCGCCGTACTGGTCGGAGTCGACGATATTGCAGCCGTGCTGGAACAGCAGGCCCGAGACGGCATGGACGATGCCAGGCTGATCCGGGCAGGAAATGGTGAGAATGAATCCGGTATTGCTCATCGTGTGTGGTTTTGTCTAGTGCGCGCCGATCAAGGGCGGGGGATGCCGGGGGCGCTCCAGCCGCGGCGATTGAGCGCATCCAGCGTCACCAGGGTCGCGTCGACCGTCATGGCGCCATCCGCCATGATAGCAAGCAATGCCTCCGGCTCGATACGGCGGTGCTCGGCCACCTCCCCGTCGCGGTTATGCGGCACGAAATCCGGCGGCAGCAACAGGTCGTACACGTACACGGCCTCCCACTGCACGCCCTCGGGGATTTCACGCAGCACTTCGATCACGCCATGCGCCTCGGCGCGTTGCGCCAGCACGGGCGCAATGCCTGACTCCTCGTCGCACTCGCGCACCAGCGTGGCAAGCGGATCACTGCCGTGCGGCATGCCGCCAGCCACCAGGTTGTCCCACATGCCGGGGTCGACCGCCTTGGCGGCGCTGCGCCGTGAAATCCACAGCGCGCGCGCGCCGGCAATGACGCCGTTCATGTGCGAGGCAAAGGTCAGCAGCCCGAGAAAGCGCGCGGCCGCGCGCTCGATCACCGCGAAGGCCGGCGCCGCGAGTTCCGGCGTGACGGCGAACAGCTCGTCGCGCCAGCCGCGCACATGGCCGGCATCCGCCAGCCAGTGCGCCAGCACCTTCAGCGCCGCGCTGCGAGTGCAAGCATCGCCGCAGTCCGGCAGCAGCGCCACGCTGCCACCCCGCGGCTCGCCCAGCACGCCCGGCACCGTATCCTGCGCGCGCAGGATCTGCGCATGCGCGCGCGGCAGCCAGCCCACCTGGCGGCCTGCCACGGTCAGCCGCAAATGCGCGCCGGCATCGAAACGGCTGCGCGCCGCCAGCGAGGCGGCAACGCGGGACACGACGGGGTTCTGGCTGGCGCTATCGGGCAAGGTATCGGACATGAAGGATCCCGGCGGCCGGCAAGGCACGCCTGCAATGGTCAATGCAATGGTTAATGTAGTGGTTAATGTAGTGGTTAATGTAGTGGTTAATGTAGTGGTTAATGTAGTGGTAAAAGCAGTCAATCCAGGACAAGACGCATGAAGCAAACCCAGCCTTCGGGCCTGCCGCAATTCGTGCTGGCGCTCGACCAGGGCACCAGCAGCTCGCGCGCGATCCTGTTCGATCACGCCGGCAACGTGGCGCGGGTCGCGCAGCGCGAATTCCGCCAATATTACCCGCACCCCGGCCACGTCGAGCACGATCCCTACGAGATCTGGCAGTCGCAGCTGGCGGTGGCCCACGAGGTGCTGAACGACGCCGGCGTCGCGGCCAGCCAGGTGAGCGCCATCGGCATCACCAACCAGCGCGAGACCACCGTGCTGTGGGACCGCCAGACCGGCGAGCCCATCGGCCGCGCGCTGGTCTGGCAGGACCGCCGCACCGCGCCGATGTGCGAGGCGCTGCAGGCCGACGGCCATGGCGAGCTGTTCCGCGACAAGACCGGCCTGATCATCGACGCCTACTTCTCCGGCACCAAGCTGCGCTGGATGCTCGACAACACCGAGGGCGCGCGCGAACGCGCGGCGCGTGGCGAGCTGGCGTTCGGCACGGTCGACAGCTGGCTGATCTGGCAGCTGACGGACGGCAAGCGCCATGTCACCGATGTCTCCAACGCGTCGCGCACGATGCTGTTCAACATCCACACCTTCCAGTGGGATGATGACTTGCTCGACCTGCTGGACATCCCGCGCAGCTTGTTGCCCGAGGTGGTGCCCTCCAGCGGCGAGGTGGCGCGCACGGCGCTGCGGCTGTTTGGCGCGGAGATCCCCATTGCCGGCATCGCCGGGGACCAGCAGGCCGCTACCTACGGCCAGGCCTGCCTGTCCCCGGGCATGGCCAAGAATACCTACGGCACGGGCTGCTTCCTGCTGATGAACACGGGATCGCAGCCGGTCACTTCGCACAATCGCCTGCTCACCACCATTGGCTGGCAACTGGGCGGCACCACGCCGCCCGCCAGCCGCACCCAATATTGCCTGGAAGGCGGCGTGTTCATGGGCGGCGCCACCATCCAGTGGCTGCGCGACGGGCTGCAGATCATCAACAGCGCGCCCGAGGTGGAGCCGCTGGCGCGCCAGTGCGACGACACCGAAGGCGTGGTGCTGGTGCCGGCCTTTGCCGGCCTGGGCGCGCCGCACTGGGATCCGTTCGCGCGCGGCACGCTGGTCGGCCTGACCCGCGGCACCGGACGAGCGCACATTGCCCGCGCCGCGCTGGAGTCGATCGCACTGCAGAGCGTGGACGTGCTGGACGCCATGCAGAAAGATGCCGGCATCTCGCTGGCCGAACTGCGTGTGGACGGCGGCGCATCGCGCAGCGACCTGCTGATGCAGATGCAGGCCGACCTGCTTGGCACGGCCGTGGTTCGCCCGCGCGTGACCGAGACCACGGCGCTTGGCGCGGCCTACCTGGCGGGACTGGCCACCGGCTACTGGAGCGGCGAGGACGAGATCGCCAGCCAGTGGCAGGTGGAGCATCGCTTCGAGCCCAACCTTAGCGCCGACGCGCGCGCGTACCGGCTCTGGCGCTGGCATCGCGCGGTAGAGCGCGCACGCGACTGGGCGCGGGAAGATGGCGCGCCACCGCACTCGACAAATTGAGCGCGAGCTGAGCGCAGCGCACAAGCCACACAAGGCACACAAGCCTACACGGCAAGTACAAAAGTACATACAAGCAACACCGCGACACGCATTCGCACCAAACAAGGAATCATGCAGACACTGCACACCCCCATCCTGCCGCCCGACCGCGCCACCCTGCTCGCCACCCTGGAGCGCGAGCCTAAGTGGGATGTCATCGTCATCGGCGGCGGCGCCACCGGCCTGGGCACGGCGGTGGACGCCGCCTCGCGCGGCTACCGCACGCTGCTGGTGGAGGCCGCCGACTTCGCCAAGGGCACCTCCAGCAAGGCAACCAAGCTGGTTCACGGCGGCGTGCGCTATCTCGCGCAGGGCAATATCAGCCTGGTGCGCGAGGCGCTGCATGAGCGTGGCCTGCTGGCCCGCAACGCGCCGCACCTGGTGTGGCCGCTCGGCTTCGTGGTGCCGGCCTACCAGTTGTTCGACCAGCCCTTCTACGGCATCGGCCTGAAGCTATACGACATGCTGGCCGGCGGCCTCAACCTGTCCGGCAGCCGCTGGCTCAACCACCGCGAAACCCTGGCAGCGGCGCCGACCCTGGCCGAGCACGTGGGTGGGCGGCCCCTGCGCGGCGGCAACCTGTATTTCGACGGGCAGTTCGACGACGCCCGCCTGGCCATCGCGCTGATGCGCACGCTGTTTGACGTGGGCGGCACGGCCATCAACTACCTGCGCGTGAGCGGGCTGTCGCAGCGCAACGGGGTGATCGACGGCGTCACCGTGAAGGACGTACTGGGCGACGCCAGCTTCGACCTGAAGGCGTCCTGCGTGATCAACGCCACGGGCGTGTGGGTGGATGCCGTGCGCCAGATGGAAGACGGCCAGGCCCGCAGCATGGTGGCCCCCAGCCAGGGCGTGCACCTGACCTTGCCGCGCAGCTTCCTGCCCGGCGACCGTGCCATCCTGATCCCCAAGACCGATGACGGCCGCGTGCTCTTCGTCGTGCCCTGGAACGGCCACACCATCATCGGCACCACCGATACGCCGCGCAAGGACCTGCCGCTGGAGCCGCGCGCCGGCGCCGACGACGTCGATTTCATCCTGGAGACCGCCACGCGCTACCTGTCGCGCGCGCCAACCCGCGCCGACGTGACCAGCGTCTGGGCCGGCCTGCGCCCGCTGGTCAAGGCCACCGGCGAAGCCTCCACCGCCTCGCTCTCGCGCGAGCACACCATCCTGGTGTCCAAGGCCGGCCTGATCACCGTCACCGGCGGCAAGTGGACCACCTACCGCAAGATGGCCGAGGACGTGGTGGGCACGGCCATCCAGCGCCAGATGCTGCCGGCCGCGCCCTGCGTGACAGCAGATCTGCCGCTGCACGGCGCGCAGGGCTTGCCCGCGAACCTGCCCGCGCCCGGCAGCGGCTCGCCGGACCGTTACTACGGCAACGAGGTCGGCATGCTGCACACGCTGCCCGGCAACGACGACATGCTCGTGCCCGGCGCCGGGCTGACCGCCGCCCATGTGCGCTTTGCCGCGCGTTTCGAACTGGCTCGGCGAGTCGAGGACGTGCTGGCGCGCCGCAATCGCGCCCTGTTCCTGGAAGCCAGCGCCGCGAGCGCGGCAGCGCCGCGGGTGGCCGAGATCCTGGCCGAGGAGCATGGGCACGACGCCGCCTGGCAAGCGGCCGAGGTAGCCAGCTTCCGGGAGCTGGCAAGCGGCTATATGTTGGCCTGAGCGACAACCCGCGGCAGGGACGCCACCCCGCCGCGCGTGCCGCGGGGAGTACGCCAGTCACGACCTGGGCCGCCTCATCAGCCATCGGCATCTTGCTACCGAGCTAGCCAACAAGGAAACCATATGCCTCTTCGTTCGCCCCTGCGTCGCTTCACTACCTGCGCCATCGCCGCCACCATCGGCCTGGCCGTTGCCCCCGCCATGGCCAAGCCCGGCATCGACGGCGTGCGCTTCGACCCGCCCCGTGCCGTGCGCTACCAGTGCGAAGACGGCAAGCAGGTCACGGCGCGCTATTTCAACAGCACCGACAACCAGATCGCCATCTTGCGGCTGGATGGCAAGCCGCTGCTCTTTGTCAGCGTGCTGACCGGCTCGGGCGCCCGCTATGCGCATGGCGCGTATCTGTGGATCACCAAGGGCGACGAAGGCATGCTGCAGGACCTGACCAAGGGCGAGAGCGCGCCACCGGCCTACGCCAACTGCCACGCAGCGAAATAGGGCTCCGGAGCAGCGCCCGAGCAGGTCATCGCCAGAACATTTTGGTGCTTGTGCCCTGGCCGAGCGATAATGCGGGTTATCGAATCAGGGAGAACACCATGGACGAGATTGATGATCTGTCCGATCTGCCGATGCCCCGCTTTATCTGGGGCTTCGCGATCTTTACGCCCAAGGGCGGCGAGGTCATGCATGACGAATTTGAATATCTGACCCACACCCGCGCGCCCCGCTTCACCTGCCGGGTAGTCGAACTGGAAGACATGCCGGTCGACAGCGAGGAAAGCGGCATCGACGGGCGCATCGTGCATTACGACGAGCCCGGCCGCCTGTTCTACATCTCCGACGCCGGCATCGCGCTGGTGAACTTTGAGCTGTTCGACAAAGTGCCGGAGAAGCAAAAGCTCAAGAAAATCTGCGATGAGGCCATCGAAAACTGGATGCTTCGCCGCGATTTCCTCGACTCGGAAGAAGGCGAAGAGGACTGAGCGCCCTTTGCTCCACCCCGAAGGGATGACGGCCATAAGGCTGTGATCCCCTGGAGCGGTCCCCGCGGCCGCTCCGTTCCCTCCGCCCTGGCGTGCCTCGCCGCGGGCAACCGCACTGCCCCGAGTCTTTCCCGCCCCCGTCAGCCCAGTCCTACACCGCAAGCGGAAACCGCCGGACACCCTGCCAGAACGGCCGTGCCTATAGTGGAACCGTGGAAAACAGATAGGAAAGGAAGGAAATCATGCCCTACATTCTCGCCTGGCTGCTCGGTGTCCCTGCCTTCGTATTGCTGCTGATCTGGCTGTTCGTGCATTGAGGTTTTGCCCTCGCTCACACAGGAACGGCATCCGGGAGACCCCCCTTCCCTCAAAGCAAAACAGCAAAAGCAAAACGCCCGCTGAAACCCAGCGGGCGTTTTGCTTGCTTCTGTTTGCTACGGCCCTGCGCACCACACCGTTTGCGTGGACAAGAAGGCACAAACCAGTGCTTCTTGCCCACCCGGCCCAGCGCGCTGCAATCAGGCTGCCGCGTCTTCCTGCGGCAGGCCTCGTTCCAGCGCTTCTTTCAGCAGGCCGCTCATGCCACCGGCGTGTGCCGGCGCCAGTGCCTGCAGGCGCTTCACCAGTTCGGCATCCAGCTTGCATGCAAACGGCACCAGGCCTTGTTCCTGG
Organism: Cupriavidus sp. GW822-FHT03E04; assembly: GCF_058801495.1. Lineage (NCBI taxonomy): Bacteria > Pseudomonadati > Pseudomonadota > Betaproteobacteria > Burkholderiales > Burkholderiaceae > Cupriavidus > Cupriavidus sp. GW822-FHT03E04. The sequence continues at coordinate 34,005 of NZ_JBXANI010000013.1, read as the reverse complement.
TCGAGCCGGCGCTGTTCGCGGCGATCGACCTTGGCCGGGCCGGTATCACGGCCGGCACGGACTGCCGCGGACAGCTTCAGGCTGTTTGCGAGCTTCAACGCTTTGTTCTTTTCGAGGTCGGTCTTTTTCACGGCTTGTTCCGCTAGAGTCTGTCTGGGGCGGTATTGTACGCAGGTCGGCGGGAAGGCCCACCTTTCCGACGTGCACATGACGCGATGCACGCCTGGCCGGCACTGCATGGCGTCACCGCGCCAGCCCCCTACCGCGCCTGCCTCACCTCGATCAAATCCGCCGCCACCCGCTCGATCTCCGCATAGACGGGAAGCGCCTCGTCGGGGCCGGTGCACCCGACACCGGTCGCGCTGGCTTCGTCCGCGCCCAACGGATGAAAGACAAAGGCCATGCCTGGCTTCCACCTCGGGTCGTTCTTCAGGCTTTCATTGAGGATGGCCAGGTACTGGCTGCGAGTGAACACGTGTTTTGACATCTTCACCTCCGATGATTTGTCGGGATCGTAGCATGGCGCGCGGCCCGATTCGGGTGAGCCTCGATTCACGCGCGCCAACCCGCATGCGATGATCACCTTGCATTTGCAGCAATCGAGCCCTTCCCGATGCCACATCGGTGCCACACCGAGGCTGCATCGATAAGACATTGCCAAGACAACGATAAGACAAAGGATGAGACAAATGATACGCAGCACTTTGCCTGCGCTGGCGGTCGCACTGCTGGCTGCCTGCGCGGCCCCGGCCAACACGCAAAATACCGCACCGCTCACGACCGGCTTCTCCGCCACGCAACTGGACAGCATGAGCGCGCGCGTGCGTGCCGATGTCGCGCAAGGGCGCATTCCCGGCGCCGTCTACCTGGTGGCCCGCAATGGCAGCATCGTCAACACGCAGACCATTGGCTGGCAGGACGCGGCGGGCAAGGTGCCGATGCGCCCGGACTCGATATTCCGCATCTACTCGATGAGCAAGCCGATCGTCTCGGTGGCAGTCATGATGATGGTCGAGGACGGCCGCATCCAGCTGGCCGACCCGGTGTCGAAGTACCTGCCCGAGCTTAAGGACCTGCGCGTTGGCGTGGAGAAGATCGACGCTGCCGGCAAGCCCGTGCTGGAACTGGTGCCCGCCCAGCGCGAAATGACCGTGCAGGACCTGCTGCGCCACACGTCTGGCCTGACCTACGGCGTGTTCGGCAAGTCGCTTGTCAAGGAGGAATACAAGCGGCTGGACGTGGATGCCACCGAGCAAAGCAATACCGAGTTCATCGCGCGTCTGGCCAAGGTGCCGCTGCAGTTCCAGCCCGGCACCACGTGGGAATACAGCCGCTCCACCGATGTCCTGGGCGCCCTGCTCGAGCGCGTGTCGGGCCAGACGCTGGCCACGCATCTGCAGCAGCGGATCTTTGCGCCATTGCAGATGAAGGACACCGGTTTCTGGGTTCCGCCGGCACAACAAGGCCGCATTGCGGAGCCCTTTGCCGTCGATCCCGACAGCAAGGTGCCGGTCGGGCTGATCGACGTGCGCCGCGCCCCGAAGCTTGAATCGGGCGGCGGCGGCCTGGTGTCGACCGCGGCCGACTACTTCCGCTTTGCCCAGATGCTGCTCAATGGCGGCGAGATCGACGGGGTGCGCCTGCTATCGCCCAAGACGGTCGCCTACATGACGGCCGACCACCTTGGCATCGTGGGCGCCCGTTCCCTGGCGCGCGGCGCGGCCTACCTGCCGGGGCCGGGCTATGGCTTTGGCCTGGGGTTCGGCACGCGCACGGGCACCGGCGAATCGGCCACGCCGGGATCGGTCGGGGACTACTACTGGGGCGGGGTCGGGGGCACCTACTTCTGGGTCGACCCGAAGGAGAAGACCGTGGCGATCTGGATGATGCAGGCGCCGGGGCAGCGCGAGTATTACCGCGCGTGGTTCAGGAACACGGTGTACAGCGCCATGATCCCATGAGCCCATGAGCCCATGAGCCCATGACTTCATAGCGCCATAGCGCCGTGATGAAGCGCCGCGGTGGCCGCCCGCTGCCACCGCGGCTGGCGTGCCTGCCGCGCCTGACCGCCCCCAAGGCCGCCCTACAGCGCAGCAACGGACTCGCCCGGCACCAGGCCGTTGATGATGTCCTCGCCGAACTTCACGGCGCCGCGGCGCGCGGTGCCGATATTGTCCCAGGGCGCGGCGCTGAGGCGAAACACGCGCGAGCGCTCGGTCCCCGGCTCATGCCCTTCGCGGCAGATCACCACCGACGCGTTGAAGCTGCGATCCGGCCGGCGCTCGGGCCAGGTACGTTCCGCCTGGTGACGATAGATCAGCGGGTAGAGATCGAAGCCTTTGTAGCGGGTGAAAGGTCCAGTGTCCAACTTGCGCTCCCCTGTCGATGATGGATGGGTGGATGCGGCCGGCGCCGCACCGCCACGGATTCGCCCCGCCCTGTTGCCAGGCGGTGGCGGGAATGCTTTCAGGCAAATCGGGCCGCGTCAGTCTGCCGGCTGTATCGACCAACCCGGCCCCTTGCCGTTCTTGTCGCTCTCATGGCGCCAGCGGCAGCCGCAATCGGCACAGGTGTAGGTGGCAAAGGTGATCGCGGGCTGGCCACGCGGCTTGATGCGCTGCGTATCCGTCAGAAGCAGCCGGGGATGCCCCGTGCCACCGGTCGAGCCGGGCCGTATCTGCGCACAGGCCTCGCACATGCTCATCATCGCTCCCGCGCCTTGCACATGCAGTCAGCGAGCGGGCCGCTGCGCGCCGACAGTGTCAATGCTGCGCTTTCCCATGGCGCGCGTAGCGGCTACTTATCCGCCGCCATCGCCTTGAGCTGCGCGTCGCCAGCCACGCGCGCCGCGTCCGAGGTGGTGAAGGTATCGTCCGAAACAATGGTGCGCTTGACCATCTGCGCAGCGAAGTCGACCAGCGTGATCACCCACACATAGCGCCCGGCCTGCGGCGCTGTCTGGACAATTGCCTGAAGATGCGGCGTGGAATCCTTAGCCATGATGCTCCTCCGGAGAATCGGATCAGGCCACTGTAGCACGAGTTGCGCACGAGGCTGCCGCAACGCCGGTGCACCGCGCTTGTCAGACCACCTGCAGTTCGCGCAGCGTTTCCAGATCGGCCGGCGTCAGGCCAAGCTCGGCGTAGAACGCCGCGTTGTGCTCGCCCACCGCGGGGCCGCTGCGGGGTGCCGGTGGCGCATGGCCGGAAAACCTCGGCACCACGCAGGGCGCGGGAATCGAGCCGAGATCGGGGTCGGGCAGGCGGACGACCGCGCCGCGTGACTGGAAATGCGGATCCTCCAGGATATCGACAATGGTGAAGATCTTGCTGAACGGGATCTCGTGCGCGCCCAGCGCCCGCGCCACGGCTTCGTCGTCATGCGCGGCAAACCAGGTCTTGACGATGGCGTCGAGCGTATCGAGATGACGCACGCGCGCCGGGTTGCTGGCATAGCGCGGATCGTCGGCCATGGCAGGTTTGCCGATGGCATGGCAAAGCCGGCGGAAGATCGGGTCCGATGACGCCACGAGCGAAACCCAGTGCCCGTCCGCGGTAGCGTACATATTCGATGGCGCGGTGTAGGTGGCGCGATTGCCGGCGCGCTGGCGCACCTGCCCCAGTTGCTCGTACTCCACTGCCAGTGGCTCCAGCAGGCGGAACAGTGCCTCGGTGGCGGACAGGTCGATCTCGCGGCCACGCGCCTCGTTGCCATGCGCGTGCGCGCGCCGGCTGTCGGCCACGGCGGCTGCGATCGAGAACGCGCCGAACAGCCCGGCCACCATGTCGCCCATCGGATAGTTCATGTGCATCGGCGAGCCCGACGGATCGCCCGCCAGGTTGGTGAACCCGCTCATCGCCTCGAACACGCGCGCAAAGCCGGCTCGCCCCGCATACGGCCCCGTCTGGCCAAAGCCGGTCAGGCGCAGGATCGTCAGGCGCGGATTGGCTGCGTGCAAGGTCTCGGCGTCGAGGCCCCAGCGATCCAGCGTGCCAGTGCGGAAATTCTCTACCAGCACATCGAACCGCGGCAGCATCTTGAGAAACAGCGCGCGTCCTTGCGGCTTGCGCACATCCAGCGTGATGCCGCGCTTGCCGCGATTGGTGACCTTCCAGTACAGCGGCAGCTTGCCCTTCACCGGCGCGAGCCCGCGCAGCGGATCGGTGCCATCGGGCAACTCGAGCTTGACGACTTCCGCGCCCATGTCCGCGCATAGCGTGCTGGCAAATGGCGCGGCGACTACCGTGGCCATGTCGAGGATGCGCACGCCGGCGAGCGGTCCGTTCTGCTGCGCGGCGGGCGCGTCTTGATCTATGTGGTTCATGCGGGTGCCGAGGCGATGTTCTGGTGTGTTGGAAATTGGCTCAGGGCAGCGTGCTTAGTCGAGCGTGGTTCCAGTCGACTTCACCAGCGCGGCCCACCACGCCGTATCACTGCGGATCAGCGCGGCGAACTGCTCGGGCGTGTTGCCTACCGGCTCCGCGCCGAGGTCCACCAGGCGCTTGCGAATCTGGGGCTTGGCCAGGATCTTCGCTGTCGCATCATGCAGCTTGGCAATGATCGGGCGCGGCGTGCCAGCCGGCGCCATCAGCCCCTTCCACGCGGTCACCACATAGCCCCTGAGCCCGGCCTCCTCGACCGTCGGCACATCGGGCAAGGCGCTGGCGCGCTTGTCGCTGGCCACCGCCAGGGCACGCAGGCGGCCCGATTGCACAAACGGCAGCAACGCCGGCATGTTGTCGATCATCAGCGTGATATGCCCGGCGATCAGGTCGGCCACCGCGGGGCCGCTGCCCTTGTACGGTACGTGCTGCAGCTTGATGCCGGCGGACTGGTTCAGCAGCTCGCCCGCGAGTTGCGCCGTGGTGCCGTTGCCCGGCGAGCCAAAGCTGAGCTGCCCGGGCTTGCTCTTGGCATAGGCGATGAACTCCTTGAGGTTGTGCGCAGGCACCGACGGGTTGACCGCCATCAGGTTGTGCTCGCGCGCCAGCATCGTGACCGGTGCGAGGTCTCGCAGGGGGTCATAGGACATGCGCGCGTAAAGGCTGGGGTTGATCACCGTGGGACCGGCCGCGGCCAGCAGCAGCGTGTAGCCATCGGGCGCAGCCTTGGCCACCGCATCGCCGCCGATATTGCCGCCAGCGCCTGCCTTGTTCTCAACGACCACGGTCTGGCCGAGTTCTTCCTTCAATTGCTCGGCCAGCAAGCGCGCCAGCGTGTCGGTGGACCCACCCGGCGGGAACGGCACGACCAGGCGGATCACTTTGGCCGGATAACTTGCCTCGGCCAGCGCCGGTTGCGCAAGCCCAGGCAGGGTCAGCAGGACGGAGCCCGCTGCAAGCAAGGTTTTCAACATGGTGTCTCCTTGAAGGAATGACGCCGCCTGGCAAGTTGGCCGGCGGCTGTTCTGCGCTTTCGTGATCAGCTCGCCGCGGCCTGCGCCAGCGTGCGCTTGGCGATATTGAGCTGGTGGATCTGGCTGGTGCCTTCGTACAGGCGGAACAGGCGTACGTCGCGATAGAAGCGCTCGATGCCGAAGTCCGCGATATAGCCGTAGCCGCCAAACATCTGCACGCAGCGATCCGCCACGCGCCCGCACATCTCGGAGGCGAAGTACTTGCACATCGAGGCTTGCATGGTCACGTCTTCGCCGCGATCGCGCTGGCGCGCCGTTTCCATGATCAGCGCGCGCGCAGCAAAGATCTCGGTCTGGCAATCGGCGATCATTGCCTGCACCAGCTGGAACTCCGCCAACGGCTGGCCGAACTGCTGGCGCCCGGTGACGAAGCGGATCGCTTCGTCCAGCATGCGGATGGCCGGCCCCGTGCACAGCGCCGCCAGATGGATGCGCTGCTTGTTGAGCACCTTCATCGCCGTGCGAAATCCTTGCCCTTCCTCGCCTCCGATCAGGTTGGCGCCGGGCACGCGGCAATCGTTGAAGTGCACCTCCGAGACCGGCGAGCCCTCTTGCCCCATCTTGCGATACGGCTGCCCGGTGGTCAGGCCCGGCGTGCCGCGCTCCACGATAAACGCCGAGATGCCGGCCGCCCCGCTACGCGCGGGATCGGTACGTGCCATCACGGTGAACAAGCCTGCGATGGGCGCATTGGTGATGAAGCACTTGGTGCCGTTGAGCACATAGTGGTCGCCGTCGCGCCGCGCGGAAGTCGTCAGCGCCGTGGCATCCGAGCCGGCCTCCGGCTCGGTCAGCGCGAACGAGCCGGTCAGCTCGCCACTGGCGAGCAAAGGCAGGTAGCGGCGCTTTTGCTCGGGCGTGCCATCCGCCACCAGCGCTTCCGAGCCAATGCCGGTATTGGTGCCCACCCGCGCGCGGAAGGCCACCGAGCACTGTGACAACTCCAGCGCCGCCAGCACGAGTTCCTCGGTTGTCATGCCGGCGCCGCCGTACGCCTCGGGAATCGAAAAGCCGAACAAGCCCAGCTCGGCCATTTCCTTTACCAGCGCTTCGGGTATGGCATCGAGCGCGGCCACCTCGGCCTCGCGCGGCACCAGCCGCTCGCGCACGAAACGCCGCAATTCGGCCAGAAAGGCTTGAAAGGCGTCCGGTTCCCTGATCATCAGTCTTGCTCCATCCGGTAAGTGCGGCCGGGATCGGCTGCGTGGAAACCAGCGTAGCAACCCGTGCCAGAAAAGCGGATCGATGTTTCGCTATCTTGAACGCGAGGCGTGCCCGGAATGCCCGGCGATGGCTATGATGGATGCGTACCACTGCCCTGCGATGCAGCCCATGCGCCGCCTTTGAACCGCCTTTGAACCGCTTTTCTCTCACGCCAGATGCCGCTCCGCCCCCATCACCCGGACCCTGCCTTCGCCACCACGCTGGCGCACGGGCTAGCGCTGCTGCAGTGCTTTCGCGTGGGAGAGACGGTCATGAGCAACAAGCAATTGGCGGAGCGCACCGGGCTGTCCAAGGCCACCATCAGCCGCCTGACGTACACGCTGGCGGCACGCGGCCTGTTGCTCTACGACACCGATCTGCGCCGCTACCGGCTGGGCTCCACTGCGCTCTCGCTTGGCTACCCGCTGCTGGCCAGCCTCAAGGTCAGGCAGCTTGCGCGCCCGTTGATGAAGCAGCTCGCCGACGAAGTGGGCGGCTCGGTCTCGCTCGGCCTGCGCGACCGGCTGCAAATGGTCTACGTGGAGACCAGCCGCGGGCACGACGCCATCGCCTTCCGGCCCGATATCGGCGCATCGCTGCCAATGCTCCCCACCGCCATCGGACGCGCCTGGCTGTGCCAGGCATCCCCCGACGAGCGCGAGCCGGTGCTGGCGGCGCTACGCGCCAGCGACGCCGCGCAATGGCAGGCGCACGCCACCGCGCTGGAAGCCGCGGCGCACGATTTCGCCACGCTTGGCTTCTGCCTGTCGCGCGGGGAATGGCAGCGCGACGTGCATGCCGTGGCCGTGCCGATGCGTGCCGAGATCGACGGCGAGGTGCTGGTCTTCAATTGCGGGGTGCCAGGCGGCAGGATGACACCACGAAAGCTCGAACGCGAAATGGGGCCGCGCCTGCTGCGGATGGTGCGGCGCGTGGAAGCGTCGTTGGGGATCGCGTGATGGCATCGGCGCCCTCACCCGGCCGATCGCGCGGCACGCCCGTAGGCGACGAGCGCGACACCGGCGATCGCCAGTTCGCCACCACGCTCGCGCACGGCATCGATATCCTGCTGGCCTACCGCCCTGGCGAATCCCTGCTCGGCAACAAGGAGTTTGCACAACGCACCGGCCAGTCGAGATCAGCCGTGGCAAGGCTCACGCACACGCTGACCGTGCTCGGCTACCTGCGGCGCGACGCCGCGCAAGCCAAGTACCGGCTCGGCGCGCCCGTGCTCTCGCTCGGCTATCCGCTGCTAGCCAGCATGCATATCCGCCAGATCGCCCGGCCGTTGATGAAAGAGCTCGCCGACCGCGTCGGCGGTGCGGTATCGCTAGGCATGCGCGACCGCACGCAGATGATCTATGTGGAGACCGCCCGCTCCACCGACAGCCTTGTCGCGGTGCCGGACATCGGCGCCGCGCTGCCCATGCTCACCACCGCGATCGGCAAGGCCTGGCTATGCAAGGCGCCCGCCGAAGAGCGTGAAAGCGTGCTCAATCGCCTGCGCCTCCAAGACCCCGATGCCTTCCTGCGCTTCCAGCCACAGATCTTGCGCCTGCGGCAGGATTTCGAGGCCAAGGGCTACTGCGTGAACCGTGGCGAATGGCGCAGCGATGTCCATGCCTTTGCCGTGCCGCTGTTCCGGCCGGTGGATTCGCAATGGCTGATCTTCAACTGCGGGGTATCAGCACAAGCCAAGCCATTCGCCGCGCGCGAGCGGGAAGTCGCGCCGGGGCTGATGGATCTGGTGCGAAACGTGGAAAGGCTGCAGGGGATGCGGTGAGTACGCCCGAACAGCTCAGCCTCAATGCTCGAAATCCAGCCCGCCAAGCAGCACGGTAGGGTCTGCCTGCGAGCGCGTCCCGAAATCGATCTGCCGGGGTGTTTGCCACGCGCGCATCTTGCCCGGCAGGGCCGCGAGATAGTGTTCGAATTTTTCCGCGCCACCGGCGGCGAACAGCGCTTCCACCTCGAGGCCGTCCCACGACAGGTAGACGTTCAATGGCTGCGCGAACCGCCGCGGCTCATCGAACGGCTCGCCGGAAAGGCGGACGCGCGCAGCGCGGCCAGGCCTCTCGTCCGGCACCACCTCGACGTGAATGCGGCGCTTGAACAAATCCGCGATCGTCTGCGCAATCCGCGGGGCGAACTCCGTATTGAAACGCGCTGCAATGTCTTGGCTCACTGTGTGTCTCATCCCGATTTTTTATCGATCGTAGCACGGCGCGTTTGCCGCGACGGCATCGGGAACACGCGCGGTTCACCACCTGCAGCAGAACTCACAAGCACGATGAACCGCCGGCAAAAGCCGTCCATGAGAGCCACCAGCAACCCGCCATTAAACTCAGGTTGACCCCGATTCCTGCTGACCTATACTGAAGTCCTGCCGACTGAGACACGCAGTAGCAAAGCGAAGGTAAGTGGCAGATGATCCTCTGGCCAGCATGGCAGTGAGATCGAGCAAGCCGATTAGGCTTGCAAGTCCGAACCGGATCCCAATGAGTTTGCCGACCCGGTTCGGTCCCCTCCCCCTTCAACCGCGGGAAATAAAAAAGCACCTGCTACAGGTGCTTTTTTTATGCATGGGGAGTTCGCGCATGCCGGCGCGCAAGACGCGCGCGCTGCCCCTGAAGCTGCCCCGAAAATAGAAAAAGCCCTTGAATACCAAGGGCTTTTTCCGTTGTTCTGGCGGAGAGACGGGGATTCGAACCCCGGATAGGTATTAACCTATACACGCTTTCCAGGCGTGCGACTTAAACCACTCATCCATCTCTCCAGCAAGTCCGCGAGTATATCAGAGTGTTGTTTCGCAAATCTAGTGTTTCGTGATCGAAGACACTAGCCGCGTCGCAAGTACGTCACGAGACGGTCAATCACCGGGGCGTTGCGCGGCGTCAGCAGGCTGACCAGGATGGCTACGGCAAAGCCGGCGGGCACGCCGAATGCGCCGGAAGCGATCGGGTCCACGCCGAACCAGCGATTGCCGAAAATGCCGGTCATGCGGGTAAAGAACGGGTAGTTGACGAAGATATAGTAGACCGCCACGCCGAGTCCGGCCACCATGCCTGCCACCGCGCCCGCAGCCGTGGTGCGGCGCCAGAAGATCGCCAGCACCAGCACCGGGAAGAAACTGGACGCGGCCAGGGAGAAGGCCGCGCCAACGAGAAAGAGAATATTGCCGGGCCGCAGCGAGGTGACGTAAGAGGCAAACAGGGCCACGCCCAGCAGCACGATCTTGGCCGTGGTGACACGCCGCTGGTGACTCGCGGTGCGGTCGACCATGTGATAGAAAACGTCGTGCGACAGCGCGTTGGCAATGGTGAGCAGCAGGCCGTCGGCGGTGGATAGCGCGGCCGCCAGCGCGCCCGCGGCAACCAGCCCCGAGATCACGTAAGGCAAGCCCGCGATTTCCGGTGCGGCCAGCACGATCATGTCGGGCTGGATGAGGATCTCCGCCCACTGCACGATGCCGTCGCCGTTCACATCGCGAATGCCGAACACCGGCGGATCGACCTTGCGCCATTGCACCACCCACTGCGGCAGTTCCGCGTATGGCGTGCCAACCAGGTGCTGGAAGAACTCGTACTTGACCAGCGCCGCCAGCGCGGGCGCGGAGACGTAGAGCAGCGCGATGAAGAACACCGCCCACGCCACCGAGTTGCGCGACTCCTTCACCGAGGGTGTGGTGTAGAGCCGCGTCAGGATGTGTGGCAGGCTGGCGGTGCCCAGCATCAGGCAGAACACCAGCAACACGAAGTTCAGCCGTTTGGTCTTGCGCTCCGCCTCCGAGGGCGACGGATAGGGCTCGGTCGACGGCGTGGAAGGCTGGCTGCGCGCCAGGGCTTCTTCGCGCTGCTGGTTCCATTGCTGCTGGGCCGCGGCAACGTCACGCGGAAACTCGACCCGCTCGCGCTCCACCGTCTTGATCTCGCGCAGCGGTGCGTTACGCAAGCGCAGCTCCTGCAAGCGCGCGGACAGCGCATTGCGCTCCTCATCGAACGATTGCGGCAGCCGCGAGATGCGGTCCTGCATCTGGACGGCCTGCTGGCGGTAGTACTCGCGCACGGCTTGCTCGGCCGGGTCGCGCTCGATGCTGCGCTCGCGCGTGTCGAGCTGCTGCAGCAGCGTGCCGTAGCTCAGTTGCGGCAGCGCCTGGTGATGGTGCTTCCACGCGATCATCGAGACCGTGACCAGGAAGGCCGCGATCAGCATGATGTATTGCGCAACCTGGGTCCACGTCACCGCGCGCATGCCGCCAAGGAAGGAACACACCAGGATGCCGGCCAGGCCGAAGAATACGCCGACGGCGAACTCCACGCCGATAAAGCGCGTGACAATCAGCCCTACCCCCTGGATCTGTGCCACCAGATAGACGAAGGAACATAGCGAAGCCGCCAACACGGCGATCGCGCGCACTGGCATGTTGCCGCCGGGCTTGCCATTGCCATAGCGCGCGGCGAGGAAGTCGGGGATGGTGTAGCCGCCGTACTTGCGCAGGTAGGGCGCGAGCAGGAACGCAACGAGGCAATAGCCGCCGGTCCAGCCCATCACGTAGGCCAGGCCTTCGTAGCCCGACGCAAACAAGATGCCGGCCAAGCCGATGAAGGACGCCGCGCTCATCCAGTCGGCTGCGATCGCCATGCCGTTAAACAACGCGGGTACGCGCCGGCCAGCTACATAGTATTCATTGAGGTCGGAGGTGCGGCAGATCAGCCCGATGCACGCATAGATGGCGATGGTGACGAACAGGAAGACGTAACCGAGCCAGAGGGCATCGCCGCTGGAATGCTCCAGCAGGCCCATCATGCCGATAAAGACAAACAGGCCTATCGTGAACAAGCCGTAGTACAGCAGCAGCCGTCGGCGAAAGCGCGACTGTTCATCAGGCATGGGAGCAGTGGTTGGGCAGCCGGGTTGGGCAAGCAAGCAACCTGCCGGCACGCGCAAGGCGTGCCGGCAGGGGCGGATGACCGCGTTGTCTCGTTATCGCGTTATTGTGCCTGCTTCAACTGCTCCAGGATGGCGGGGTTTTCCAGGGTGGACGTGTCCTGGGTGATCTCTTCGTTCTTGGCCAGCGAGCGCAACAGGCGCCGCATGATCTTGCCGGAACGCGTCTTGGGCAGGTTGTCGCCAAAGCGGATGTCGCGGGGCTTGGCGATCGGGCCGATCTCCTTGCCCACCCAGTTGCGCAGCTCCGCGGCGATCTGTTTGGCTTCTTCCTCGTTCGGGCGGGAGCGCTTGAGCACCACGAAGGCGCAGATGGCCTCGCCGGTCATGTCGTCCGGGCGGCCCACCACGGCGGCTTCCGCCACCATCGGGTTGGAGACCAGCGCGGACTCGATTTCCATCGTGCCCATGCGGTGGCCCGAGACGTTGAGCACGTCGTCGATACGGCCCATGATGGTGAAGTAGCCGGTCTCCTTGTCGCGGATCGAGCCGTCGCCGGCAAGGTACAGCTTGCCGCCGAGTTCTTCCGGGAAGTAGCTCTTCTTGAAGCGCTCCGGGTCGCCCCAGATGGTGCGGATCATCGAAGGCCACGGCCGCTTGACCACCAGGATGCCGCCGCTGCCGTTCGGTACGTCCTGCCCTGTCTCGTCAACGATGGCCGCGATGATGCCCGGCAGCGGCAAGGTGCACGAGCCCGGCACCAGCGGCGTGGCGCCCGGCAGCGGCGTGATCATGTGGCCGCCGGTCTCGGTCTGCCAGAAGGTGTCGACCACCGGGCAGCGCTCGCCGCCGATATTCTGGTAGTACCACATCCACGCTTCGGGGTTGATGGGCTCGCCCACCGTGCCGAGCAGGCGCAGGCTGGACAGGTCGTATTGCTTGGGATGGATCTTCTCGTCGGCCTCGGCCGCCTTGATCAGCGAGCGGATCGCGGTCGGCGCGGTGTAGAAGATGCTGACCTTGTGGCGCGCGATCATGTCCCAGAAGCGGCCGGCGTTGGGATAAGTGGGCACCCCTTCGAACACCACCTGCGTGGCGCCGGCGGCCAGCGGGCCGTAGGCAATGTAGGTGTGCCCGGTGACCCAGCCGATATCGGCGGTACACCAGAACATGTCGTCGGGCTTGATGTCGAAGCTCCATTTCATCGTCATCAGCGCCCACAGCAGGTAGCCGCCGGTGCTGTGCTGCACGCCCTTGGGCTTGCCGGTTGAGCCCGAGGTGTAGAGCACGAACAGCGGATGCTCGGCGCTGACGGGCTCGGCCTCGCAGGTCTGCGGCTGGCCGGCGGCGACATCTTCCATCCAGCGGTCGCGGCCTTCGGCCCAGTTGACCTTGCCGCCCGTGCGGCGGTACACGATCACGCTCTTCACGGCTTCGCAGCCACCCAGCGCCAGCGCTTCATCGGCGATGGCCTTGAGTGGCAGCGCCTTGCCGCCGCGCATCTGCTCGTCGGCGGTGATCAGCGCCACCGCGCCCACGTCGACCAGCCGCTCTTGCAGCGACTTGGCGGAGAAGCCGCCGAACACCACCGAGTGCGTGGCGCCAAGGCGCGCGCAGGCTTGCATGGCTACGACGCCCTCGACGGACATGGGCATGTAGATGACGACGCGGTCGCCCTTCTTGATGCCCAGCGCCTTGAGGCCGTTGGCAAACTGGCACACTTTGGCATGCAACTGGCGATAGGTGACCTTGGTAACGGTGCCGTCGTCAGCCTCGAAGACAATGGCCACCTTCTCGGCATTGCCGTTGTCCAGGTTGCGATCCAGGCAGTTAAAGGAAGCATTGAGCTCGCCGTCCTCGAACCACTTGTAAAACGGCGCATTGCTCTCGTCCAGCACCTTGGTGAAGGGCTTGGTCCAGTGCAGTTGCTCGCGGGCGTGGCGCGCCCAGAAACCCTCGTAGTCGCGCTCGGCCTCGTCGCACAAAGCCTGGTAAGCCTCCATGCTGGGGATCGCGGCTTGCTTGGCGAACGACGCCGGGGGATTGAAAATGCGATGCTCCTGCATCACGGACTCGATGGCGGACATTTGTTTGTCTCCTGATATAGCGTGGCTGCCTGGCTGCGAACTTACGCTCGACGGCTTACTTAAACCTGACGCTGCCAAACCCAACCCGCTCGCATGCCGCCACCTGCGCGCCGGCTGCTGCGGCGCACCATGGATAACGGCCGGACACGGGTAAGGATGTGCAGCCTTCTCCATTAGGCTAGCACAGCTATAATGCCGCGAGCCCTATCCCGAACGCGGCGCTGCGGCATTGCGGACCTTCGCTGGCAGACATGCTCAGCGCAACGCGCCTGCGCTAGCCACCGGCCAGTACCGTGCCAGAACCAGGCCAGAAGCCGGCCAGATCCCGATCAAACAGCGCCGCCACCCAGAACCCCGTGCCCATCCACGCCCTCTTCCTGATTGCCTCAATGGCCCTCGTCGGCAGCAATGTCGGGCTGGGCAAGGCCATCGTCGCTTACGTACCCATCCTGCTGTTCGCGCTGCTGCGCTTCGCCATCGCCATCGTGTGCCTGGCGCCCTGGTACCGCCCCGCGCGCATGCGCGCCGTCTCGCGCGGCGAATGGCTCAACCTCTTCCTGCAAGCCTTTTTCGGCACGTTCCTGTTCACGCTGCTGATGCTGGGCGGCGTGCGGCTGACCAGCGCCATGGCCGCAGGCGTGATCACCAGCACCATCCCGGCGACCGTGGCCCTGCTCTCATGGCTGATGCTGCGCGAGCGGCTATCGCGGCGCACCGTGTTCTCGGTCTTGCTGGCGGTGGCGGGCATTGCGGTGCTGAACGTGGCGCGGGGCACAGACCACGGCGGCAGCAGCGCTGCCGACGTCGGCAGCGAGCATGCGCTGCTCGGCAACCTGATGATCATGGGCGCGGTGGTCTGCGAATCGATCTACGTGATCCTCTCGCGGCGCCTGGCGCAAACCCTGGCGGCCATCGAGATCTGCGCCTACACGCACTTGATCGGCGGGCTGCTGATGCTGCCACTGGGCCTGATGCCGCTGCTGCATTTCGACATGGCATCGGTTCCGGCGAGCATATGGTGGATGGTGCTCTGGTATGCGCTGTCGGCCAGCATCTTCTCGTTCTGGCTGTGGATGAAAGGCGTGCGGCATGTGCCGGCACAGATGGCGGGCGTGTTCACTGCGGTGCTGCCGATCGCGGCCGCCACCTACGGCATCGTCTTCCTCGGGGAGACGCCGGGCTGGCCGCACGGCGTGGCGCTCGCCTGTGTGCTGGCCGGCATCGCACTGGCGAGCTGGCCCGGACCGCTGGCCCGCCGCGCCTGGCGCGCCAGCAGGACAGGCAAGGGCTAGCCCATTGAGGGGCTTCGGCCCAACGCCGGCATCACAGAACCGCAGCCAAGACTGCGGTTTTTTTCGCCGGCAGCCAGCGCTTCATGCCACCAGATGCTCTGGCGGTTGCGGCGCGGGCAGCACGAGGCAGACCTGGAAACCGCCCCCGGGCGCATTGCGAGCGAGGCATTTGCCCCCCATGCGTTCCACCAGGCGGCTGACGATCGCCAGCCCAAGGCCACAATGGCCGTCGCCGCCGCGCGAGGTGTCTAGCCGCACGAATGGACGCATCGCCACCTCGACCTGCGCATCCGGCATGCCCTCGCCATGGTCGCGTATCACGATATGCCAGTGCTCGCCGTCCAGCCGGGTCTCGATCTGGATCGGCGGCATGCCGTACTCTAGCGCGTTGTCCACCAGGTTGGTGACCATCCGGTCCACCAGCGTGCGTGGCAACAAGAACCGCGGCCCGGCGTCCACGCGCAACTGAAACAACGCGCCGGAAAACTGCTGGCGCAGAAAGGCATCGACTTCGATGGCCGCACCGGGATCGGGACTCTCGTTCGCGTACTCCAGGAACTGGTTGACGATATGCGTGATCGAGTCGATGTCCTGCACAAAGCCACCGCGCTCAGCGGTGTCCGCGAGCACGTCGGCACGCAGGCGCAGCCGGGTCAGCGGCGACTTCAGGTCGTGCGCCACGCCGGCGAGCATGACCGCCTGGTTCTCGCGGCTCTCCGCCTGCCTGCGCATCATGTCGTTGAAGGACTCGGCCAGATAGCGCAACTCGGACGGGCCCGTCACCGGAATCAGCGCCGCGCTCCCGCCATTGCCAAGCTCGCGCGCGGCACCGGCCACGCGGGCGATCGGGCGCTGCATCTGCCATGCCACGAACAGGGACAGCAGGATCGCCGCGACCAGCATGCCCGTGGTTTCAAAGACGAACGGCGGCAATGGCGGCGGCCGCATGTCCAGCGCCATGACCGCCCAGCGGGACTGCCCGGGAAGGCGCGCCCACAGGTGCGGCGGCCATGCCTGGTCCACACGCAGCTCCGACCCTGCTGGAAGCCCTTGCCGAAGGTCACGCAGCAGATGGCGCAAGGGTCCATGTTCTGGCAACGGGCCGGCGGCGGGCTCGGTGCCAAGGGCGGCAAGCCGGATGGCGGCGCCTGGCTTGCGCTGCGCGCCGGCACCCGGCCTCCCGTCGAGCGTGCCCAGCGCCAGCACGATGCCCCGTGCCATGCCGTCCGCCTGACCATGCGGGCGCAGGTGAAACATCAGCGCAGTCCAGCCCAGATGGACAATGACGAGCACGGAGACGGATAGCACCGCCATGCGCCCAAACAGCGTATTGAACGGATTCTTCATGCGTCCGGCGCTTCGTCGGCGCAGAACGCGTCGAGCCCGGGGACGAAGACGTAGCCGCGGCCCCGCACGGTCTGGATGTAACGAGGCACGGATGGATCCTCCTCGATCACGCGGCGCAAACGCCAGACCGGCACATCCAGGCTGCGGTCGCGGAAATGCATGTCGGAGCCATAGAGACGGTCGTGCAGCCGGGCGCGCGAAAGCACCTTCATCGGGTGGCCGGTGAAGACCTTGAGCATGGCGAATTCGGTATCGCGCAAAGGCAGGCGCTCGCCGTCGCGGGTCAAGATGCGGGCGGAAAAATCGACGTCGAACGGGCCAAAACTGTAAGAGTGACGCTGCTCCGGCGCGCTCCCCGGGGCCTGCGGGCGGCGGCGCAGCACCGCGTGGATCCGCGCCAGCAATTCGCGCGAGCAAAATGGCTTGGGCAGGTAATCGTCGGCGCCAAGCTCCAGGCCCGCGGCACGGTCGGCGGCCTCGCCACGCGCCGACAGGAAAATCATGGGCACATCGTCACCGGCAGCGCGCACTTCCTGCAACGCGCTCAGCCCATCCTTGCGCGGCATCATGATATCGAGCAGCACCACCGATGGCCTCTCTTGCGTGAGGCGACGCGACAAATCGTAGCCGTCATGCAGCACTGACACCGTCATGCCGCTGGATAGCAGGATGCGTGACAGCAGGTCACAGGCGACAGGGTCGTCGTCGACGAGAAGCACGTGAGGAGTCATGAATGTGATGGCGCGCGCACGCTGCCGGGGCAGCATGCGCAGGGCGTGCCGGGAACAGCAGCACCCCCTTGCGGGTGGTTCTTTATGCCTGCGTGGTAACGAAGTTGCCAACGGTGCTCATCGTACCGTTGCCGCTGCTCAGGTTGGCCGAGAGCGTCTGCAGGAACGACTGCAAGGATACCGTCGATCCCGAGCTACCGGATTGCTGAAGCGCGGAAAAATCCGTCTCGAGGGTCGCGAGCGTTGCTGAGGCCGGGTTGCTGGCGCTATCCGAACTGGCACCACTCGATGAAGTGCTGCTGGCGCCAGCTTCTTGCGCCAGGCTGGACAGGTCCGCGCTGACGCTCTGGTAGTGGTGATGATGGTGGTGATGGCCGGTTGCGCCAGCCGGCGATTGGGTCGTCTGCGCAGCATCGGTGCCGGTCGCGCTGGCTACGGTGCTGTCGGTCGTGCTGGCGGCGGTGGTAGCGGTGGTAGCAGCGCTCGTGCCCTGGCTCGCGGTGGTGCCGGCAGCCTGGGCGGCAAGTGCCTGGAACAGCGCGCCGACGAACGCCTGCACCGCGTTGCCGGACGCATCGGCGCTGTCCGTTGCGCTGGACGCGGTGGTGCTGCTGCTGGCGGCGGCGCCCGAAGCGGTGCTGGCAGAGGTGGCGGAAGTGGCAGACGAGGCGGACGCCGCGGTCGTCGAACTGTCAGTGCTGGACGACGAGGTCGTGATGCCCAACTGCGCCAGCGTTTGCTGAAGTGCCTGCATCAGCGCATCGGCCGGATTGCTGGCCGAGTTGCTGGTGTCGCTGCCACTGGACGCATCCTGGCTACCGCAGCTTTTGCCGGTGTACTGCGTCTGAAAGAGGCTGGACAGCGACGTGTTGCTGCCAATTGCGCTCAAGGTCATGGTCACATCTCCGTTATTGAGGAGATGCCAAGATAACCGCCGGCCCACCGTGAACATGCGCCAAGGAGAAAACGGAATCGGGGCCTTTTCACCCGCCCGTAAGGCCCTGTAAGGCAAGCGTCGCAGGCAGGCGAAGAACTTCGCGGCAGGAAGCGCGCATCGGCCGGCCGTGAGCAGCGAAGCGCACCTGCGGCCTTGTCGACAACCGCATGCAGTCAGGCACCTCCCCCTCGCTAGGTGTATGATTTCGGGCTGAATTTCCCCTCGACTGTCCTCCCCACAAAAATGACTGTCATCAAACAAGAAGACCTCATCCAGAGCGTCGCCGACTCCCTGCAATACATCAGCTATTACCACCCGATGGACTACATCACCAGCCTGGGCCGTGCCTATGAGCTGGAGCAGAGTCCCGCGGCCAAGGATGCGATCGCGCAGATCCTGACCAACAGCCGCATGTGCGCTGAAGGCAAGCGCCCGATCTGCCAGGACACCGGCATCGTGACGATCTTCGTCAAGGTCGGCATGGATGTGCGCTGGGATGGCGCCACCATGG
This sequence comes from Cupriavidus sp. GW822-FHT03E04, assembly GCF_058801495.1. Lineage (NCBI taxonomy): Bacteria > Pseudomonadati > Pseudomonadota > Betaproteobacteria > Burkholderiales > Burkholderiaceae > Cupriavidus > Cupriavidus sp. GW822-FHT03E04. The sequence goes on along the minus strand of NZ_JBXANI010000013.1, from coordinate 15,594 downwards.
GCCTGTCGGACATGATCAACGAAGGCGTGCGCCGCGGCTACACCAACCCGGACAACGTGCTGCGCGCGTCCATCGTGAGCCCGCCCGAAGGCGGCCGCAAGAACACCAAGGACAACACCCCTGCCGTGATCCACTACGAAGTGGTGCCGGGCAATACCGTGGACATCCAGGTGGCGGCCAAGGGCGGCGGCTCGGAGAACAAGTCGAAGTTCGTCATGCTCAACCCGTCCGACTCCATCGTCGACTGGGTGCTCAAGACCGTGCCGACCATGGGCGCGGGCTGGTGCCCGCCGGGCATGCTGGGCATCGGCATCGGCGGCACCGCCGAGAAGGCCATGGTCATGGCCAAGGAATCGCTGATGGACCCGATCGACATCCAGGACGTGATCGCTCGCGGCCCGCAGGACTGGATCGAGGAAATGCGCGTCGAGCTGTACGAGAAGGTCAATGCGCTTGGCATCGGCGCGCAAGGCCTGGGCGGCCTGGCTACCGTGCTGGACGTCAAGATCATGGGCTACCCCACCCACGCTGCCTCCAAGCCGGTCGCGATGATCCCGAACTGCGCGGCCACCCGCCATGTGCACTTCACGCTGGACGGCAGCGGCCCGGCCAAGCTCGAAGCGCCTGACCTGTCGGCCTGGCCGAAGGTCGAGTGGGCACCGAACACCGAGACTTCCAAGCGCGTCGACCTGAACACGCTGACGCCGGCAGAAGTCGCCTCGTGGAAGCCGGGCCAGACCCTGCTGCTCAACGGCAAGATGCTGACCGGCCGCGACGCCGCGCACAAGCGCATCGCCGACATGCTGGCCAAGGGCGAGAAGCTGCCAGTGGACTTCACCAACCGCGTGATCTACTACGTGGGCCCGGTCGATCCGGTGCGCGACGAGGCCGTCGGCCCGGCAGGTCCCACCACCGCTACCCGCATGGACAAGTTCACCGAGATGATGCTGGCCGAAACCGGCCTGATCTCGATGATCGGCAAGGCCGAGCGCGGCCCGGTGGCGATCGAGGCCATCAAGAAGCACAAGTCTGCCTACCTGATGGCAGTCGGCGGCGCGGCCTACCTGGTGGCCAAGGCTATCCGGCACGCCAAGGTGGTCGGCTTCGAAGACCTGGGCATGGAAGCCATCTACGAGTTCGACGTCAAGGACATGCCCGTGACGGTGGCCGTGGACAGCGAAGGCACCTCGGTGCACAAGACCGGCCCCGCCGAATGGCAAGCCAAGATCGGCAAGATCCCGGTCGCTGCGCTGTAACGCGAGCCACGCCGTGACAGCGCAGCTGTCTGCAAAAGCCGGGTCTTCCGACCCGGCTTTTTGCTACCTAACCTCTTGATTGCCTCGAACCCTCCCGTGAACAACGCACCCATCGGCATCTTTGATTCCGGCCTCGGCGGCCTGTCCGTGTTGCGCGAAATCCGTGCCCTGCTCCCGCAGGAATCGCTGATCTACGTAGCCGACTCGAAGTACGCGCCCTATGGCGAGAAGCCCGAGCATTTTGTCGAGGCGCGCACGCTGCAGGTTTGCGAATGGCTGGTGGCGCAGGGCTGCAAGGCCCTGGTGATCGCCTGCAACACGGCGACCATGCATGCGGTGCAAACGCTGCGCGAAAAGCTGGCGCTGCCGATCATCGGCGTCGAGCCCGGCCTGAAACCCGCCGCCGCCGCCAGCCGCAGCAAAGTAGTTGGCGTGCTGGCCACGGGTAACACATTGAAGAGCGCAAAGTTCGGCCGGCTGCTTGCCTCCCTGGAAGGCGAGAGCCGCTTCCTCTGCGAGGCTGGCGTCGGGCTGGTGCCGCTGATCGAGCAAGGCGATGTGGATGGCCCGGCCGTGCGCGAGAAACTCACCACCTACCTGTCGCCCATGCTCGAGGCCGGCGCCGATACGCTGGTACTTGGCTGCACCCATTACCCCTTCCTGTCGGACACCGTGCGTGAACTGGTGGGCGACCGTTTGACGCTGGTCGATACCGGTGACGCGATCGCGCGGCAACTTCGGCGCAAGCTGGCCGAGCACGACATGGCTGCAAACGCCGACGCGGTGCCCAACGACCGCTACACGTCGACCAAGGATGCCGCCCACCTGCGCGCCATGGCCGCGGCGCTGCTGCATGTGGACGCGCCCGCGGAAACCCTGGTAATCGAGCCGGCGCCCGCATTCGACTGAGGCACCGGCTCCCGCTTCAGGTCATTGCAGGAACCCCAGCGGGCGACGCTGCCGCACATCCGGCTTGACCGCATGTTCCTGGCGCAACTGTGCCAGGAACTCGTCTGGCGTCAGCGTCTCGCCGAGCAGCACGCACTGACGCTTGACCGTGGCGAAGTCGCCCGGCGTCAGGCAATCCATCTTCGCCAGCTCCTCGCGCATGGTTGCGTCCATGCGCTGCGGATCGGCATCCAGCGCTTCCTCGACAAACATCGCCGTGCGTTGCTCGGGCTTGAGCGGCAGGAAACGGATCTTGAACGAGAAGCGGCGCAGCGCCGCCTCGTCGATCCGCTCGAACAGGTTGGTGGTGCAAACGAAGATGCCGTTGAAGCGCTCCATGCCCTGAAGCATCTCGTTGACCTCGGACACCTCGTAATTGCGCACGGCGTTCTGCCGGCTTTGCATGAAGCTGTCGGCTTCGTCGAGCAGCAGGATGGCACCGTCTTCCTCCGCGCGCGCGAACATCGCCGCGATCTGCTGCTCGGTTTCCCCCACGTACTTGCTCATCAGGTCGGAGGCGCGCCGGATCATCAGCGGTTGCTCGAGCGCGGCCGCGATGTGCTCGGCCAGCGCGGTCTTGCCGGTGCCCGGAGGACCATAGAAACACAAGGTGCCGCGCTGCCGTGCCTTGAGCGCCTGCACGATCTTGCCGACCTCGTAGCGCGTCTCCAGGTTCAGGTAATCCAGGCGGTAGTGCGTCACCACCGGGCGCCCTTCCACTTCCGGGCGCAAGCCCATGGCGCGGTCGGCATGGTCAAGCTGCCGCAAGATCAGCGCCTCCACCGGCTCGGCCACGCCCGAGCCCGCCAGTTGCACGAAGCGCGCGGCCGATTGCACCTGCGCCGGTGTCAAGGTCTTGCGCGCGGCCAGCGACGCGATAAAGGCGTCGCTCACGTCCAGCGTGCCCAGGTGCTTGCGAATGATGTTCTCGCGCACCAGCGGGGGCGGGATCTTCAGCTCCAGGTGGAACTGGAAACGGCGCAGATAGGCCGGGTCGATCTGGCGAATCGAGTTGGAGATCCAGATCACCGGGACCGGGTTCTGCTCCAATGTCTGGTTGACCCAGGCCTTGCCGTTCACCGAGCCGCGCGGGTCCTCCTGGCCAAACAGGCTGGTGAGCTCGCGCGCGCTGCCCGGGAACACATCCTCGACTTCGTCGAACAGCAGAGCCGTGCGCGGGCGGCCACGCAGGAACGCCTGCGACACCTGCAGCGAGCGATAGCGATCCTTGCCTGACAAGCTGTTGCCGTCGCGGTCCAGGCAGTCCACTTCGTACAACTCGCAGCCAGCCTCGCGCGCCAGCAGCCGCGCGAACTCGGTCTTGCCGGTGCCGGGTGGGCCGTAGATCAACACGTTGACGCCGCAGGCATGCTGCTGCGTGGCGTTGGCCAGCAGCGCCGACAGGTAGCGCGCATCGGTCTCGACGTGCGGATAGTCGCCGGTGCCAAGCGTGGGTGCTGCCGCCGGGCGCGTGAACACCGCCATCATCTCGGCTTCGTTCGCGTAGTTGCCAAGCAGGACATGCAGCAGCCGGTCCGACAGGCGCATCAGGTCGCCCAGATCGGTCACGCTGTTCTCGGGCAGGGGCTGCTCGATCAGGTTGAGCGTCTCCAGACGCGATCCGGGCCGCAGCGACACCGCCACCGCGGCCGGACTTGCGCCGGTCAAGCCGGCGAGGATCTGGAAGGCTTCCTGGCTGTGCGCCACCTTGCAGTCCACCATCACCGCGCGCAGGTCGCGCTTGTATTTTGCGAGCGCCGCATACAGCAACAGCTTGCGCTCATGCTCGGGCAAATCCAGCACATGGCTGAGCATGTCGATGTTACGCACCAGCAGCACGCGCTCGCCATCCAGCCGCGCTGCCAGCGCCGCCGCCGACGCATCGAACACGGCGAACATATCCTTGGCGTGATGCTTGACGTACTCATCCAGGTAGTAGAACAGCGCGCTCTCGTCGAACGCGCTGTTCCATTGCCCGTGCCGCTCCAGGAATTCTTCAGGCGTGAGGCGCGCTGCACCTTTCCAGGCCGGCATATCGGCGCAGCGCGCGGCAAGGAAGCGCTGGACGCGCAACACCACGCCGTACGGCCACACCATCTCCTGTGCGCTGACCGTCAGGATGTCGTTGATATTGCTGCGCAGGTTGAATCTGGGCCCCAGCGAGCACACGACCCGCAGGGCGAACTGGGCGCACATCCAGTCGAGCGCGGAGGTGCATGGCGAGCCGGTCGCAGCACGCAGGAGGGTCGAGCGGTCGTCTTCGGCGAAACGGGTGAAATCCATGGCCTGGTCCTCTCGCACGGGGGGCGCCGCGGCCAGCGCGGCGAAATGCTCGAATGGATCGAATGGCTCGTCTTTTTCCTATGCTAGCGCGCTTTGTGGCAAATCGGGCATTGCCAGCAACCCTGTGCCGTGCGAGAGCGCGCATTTTGTCGCAGCCGCGGGAAGGTATCGCCAAATCGGCGTATAAAGACGGCTGCGCGGCAGCGATTCAACGCATTGCACAAAATGCCACCAAATAAGAATCATTATCGTTTATACTGACGACCTGACACGCTGCCTCAAGAGCGGCGCTCCCACCGGCATCACTGTTGAAGGAGCGTTTATCATGGAATTGCTGCTTAGCTTGCTGGTCGGTTGTGGCATCTCGCTGATCCTGTTCTATCGCAAATAGGCCCTATCGCTAATAAAGCCGGCGCCGCGCCAATTCGCCGACATCTGCTGTTTTCTCATGTTCGATCAACGTTTTTTCAAGATCACGCTTGCCGTCCTGCTGTTCCACGTCGGCCTGCTTTACCTGATCCAGAGCGGGCTGGGACGCAAGATCACGGAGGCCGTGATCTCGCCAGAAGTCGTCGCCCGCATCATCCCGCTCGAGCCACCCCAAAAGCCCGCCGTCGAGACGCCAAAGCCCAAACCGGAAACCCCGCCCAAGCAGGTGAAGGTCACTACACCCAAGCCTGCACCGCCGCAACCGCGCCCCACGCCGACGCCGGTGGCATCGCTGCCACCCACGCCCAATGCCGTGGAAGCACCGCCCGCGCCACCTGCCCCGCCGGCACCGCCCGCCCCCGCCCCCGAGCCGGCCGCTCCGGTGTCGGCAGCGCCACGCGCGGTCGGCATTGGCGAGATCCAGTGCAGCCCGCCGCAACCCACCTATCCGTCGCAATCGCGCCGCATGGGTGAAACCGGCAAGGCCGTGGTGCGTCTGACTACAGACGATACCGGCAAGGTGGTCAAGACCGCAGTCGTGACCTCGAGCGGATCCTCGAGGCTGGACCAGGCCGCCGAGGAGGCGGTGCGACGCATGCGCTGCAAGCCCTATCTGGACAACGGTCGTGCCGTGGCGGTTACCGCCCAGCAGCCGATCGGGTTCGAACTCAACTGATTTCAATACCGACCTCACCAGGAACCAACATGCAGGACCTCGGACTTTCTCACCTCTGGACGCAAGGCGATTTCGTCATGCGTGCCACCGCCATCATTCTGCTCATCATGTCGCTGGCTTCGTGGATCGTGATTCTCACGAAGGCGTGGGATCTCTTCCGGCTGAAGAAGATGGCGCATGGCGCTGAAAAGCAGTTCTGGCACTCCGACGATTTCGACCACGCTCTCGAAACCCTCGGCAGCAGCGAAGCCAACCCGTTTCGCACGCTAGCCATGACCGGCAAGGAAGCCGCGCAGCACCATCGCGCCAGCCAACCGCAGCTGCACGACGTGATGGACATCTCGGACTGGATCACCCGCTCGCTCAAGAGCGCCATCGACGAGGCCGTTGCACGCATGCAATCGGGCCTGGCCGTGCTGGCGTCCGTCGGTTCCACAGCGCCGTTCGTTGGCCTGTTCGGCACCGTGTGGGGCATCTATCACGCGCTGATCAACATCGGCGCCTCCGGCGTGCCGACCATCGACAAGGTGGCAGGCCCGGTGGGCGAGGCACTGATCATGACCGCCTTCGGCCTGGCCGTTGCGATCCCCGCGGTGCTGGGCTACAACGCGCTGACCCGCGGCAACAAGGGCGTGATCTCGAAACTCAACCGGTTCGCCCACGACCTGCACGCCTACTTCGTCACCGGCGCCCGTGTGCGCCCGACCAGCGCCAGCGCGCGTGCCACCGATGACAACGGTGTGCGCCTCGCAGTCAAGAATCAGTAAGGCCGCAGCAAGGCAACAAGGAAGTCATCATGGCATTCGGCACCCTCGACTCGGACGATAACGAAGTAATGAGCGAAATCAACATGACGCCGCTGGTCGACGTCATGCTGGTGCTGCTGATCATCTTCATCATCACCATTCCCGTGATCAACCACACGGTCAAGATCGACCTTCCGCGTGCAACCAACACGCCCAACGATCCCAAGCCACAGAACATCAACCTGTCGATCGACGCCAGCGGCAAGGTCTTCTGGAACCAGGCTGAGGTGGACGAGCCCACGCTCGAAGCCAACATAGCCCAGGCCGCGCAGCAGCAGCCGCAGCCTGAGCTGCATCTGCGGGCCGATCGCGACGTGCGCTATGAGCGTGTGGCGGAAGTCATGGCAGCCGCTCAGCACGGCGGGTTGGGCAAGATCGGGTTCATCACGGAACCCAAGCACTAGTGTTGTTCGTGCCGTGCTCTTTGGGCCGGCAACGTAGCATCGACAAAAAGGGCGCTCAAAGGAGTGCCCTTTTTGCTTGCGCTGACCCGTCCTGCACGATTAAAAATCTCTATTGTAATGATAACAATTCTCATTTAAGATTGAGCCAACTTGAACCCGGTCGTGACCGCTCGCAGTCTCGCGCAGCCGCCACAGACCACCGGACCGGAGCCCGCCCATGAGCACCCTGACCCTGCCGCTGTCGCAACCGCATGAAGTCACCCGTCGCCGCCTTTCCCTGCGCCGGGTCGAAGTCAATTCCAACAAGGCTGCGCAGGCGCGGCGCGAAAGCCCCGCCAGCGCGGCGATCGAATCGATGAAATCTGCTGTAGCTGCCCTGCCCGCACGGCTCGAAGCGCTGGTGCGCGACAGCCTCCCAGCTGCGCCCGCAGGGGATGCAGTGCCCCTGGATTTGTTGATGCGTGGCGCCAACCTGCTGCCGATCCTGCATAACGGCGAGGTCTACACGCTGCGCATCACGCGCTATGGCAAGCTGATCCTGACGAAGTGACCGTGCCCAGGCGCGCGCACGCGCCAGCACAAGCCATGCCGTGGGAAACCATTGTGGCAACCATGTAACGCTGTACGGGATTTCGATGCAAGAAGGGCTACCGGAACCGGCAGCCCGATGCCAAAGCCCGTCGACAGGCTTCAGCATCCGGAAGCACAAGCGATTTGCTCCGCAGTCGGCAGGAGGTGCGTGGGCAGTGAGCCACGCTCACTGCCGGCACCACGGCCGCCTCTGTTTGCAGGCGAGTATCAGACGCCCAGGGCGGCAATGCCCGCGCGCGCGATCTGTGCGTCTTCGGTCGATTTCACGCCCGACACGCCAACTGCACCCACTACCTGGTCATTGACCACGATAGGCACACCACCTTCCAGCATGCCTTGCAACACCGGCGCGGTCATGAAAGAGTGACGGCCGTTGTTGATCATGTCTTCGTAAACCTTGGACTCGCGACGGCCCAGCGACGACGTGCGTGCCTTTTCGGTCGCGATGTAGCTCGAGATCGGTGCGGCGCCGTCCAGGCGTTGCAATGCCAGCAGGTGACCACCGTCGTCCACGATGGCAATCGAAACCGCCCATTGGTGATTCTTGGCTTCCAGCTCGGCTGCGGCCAGTACCTTCTTCACATCATCTGCCGTCAGCACGGTTTTTTGCTGCATACCACTCTCCTCGAAGATCATTTCAGTGAGCCGGAAGTATAGCGCCACGGCCCTTGGCATGACCATGCCGCCACCGTCCTGGCACCTGCCCGCAAAAAGCAAAAGACCCGCTCGAGGCGGGCCTTTCGATGATTCACGGCGTTGCTGGATGCGGACGGCCGAAGCCCTCAGGGCCACAGGCTTGTGTCCGGCAAACTCAGGCTCCGTCGCTGAACTGGTCGCGGCGATCGCCAACCTTGGCGCCGTCGGTGTAGGGATCCACCTTGCGTGCGCCGTCGGTGTACGGGTCAACCTTGCCAAGCTTGGCACCATCGGTGTAGGGATCAACCTTGCCGATCTTGGCGCCATCGGTGTAAGGGTCTGCCTTGGCAATACCGGCTGCGAAGGTGGAGGCGGAGAGTGCGGAGAGGGCGGTCAGGGCTGCGATCGCCACCAGGCTGTTTTTGATCTTCATGGGCGGATCCTCTTGGGAATTAGGTCGTGCTGGAGGGGCGCTGGATGATGAAGCATTGCGGAATCTTGTCATCACGGCGTCACAGCAGCAGTATAGGTGGAAACCCTAATAAGGATATGAGAGCCGGTTTGACCTGTCTCTTCAAATTTTTTGACCCCACCAATAACAATGGAACCTTGTCCGGATTGCCGCCTACAGTTTGCCTCCCAGGGCTGTGCGTGAAAAACGAAAGGGCCCCGCAGGGCCCCTTTTACCAGCCTGCACGAGGCAGGTCGTTCATGCTTATCGCCAGTGGCGTCCATGTCCCGGGCCATAGTAGCCCCGCCCATAGTAGCCGCGGCCGTAGTAACGCGGGCCGTAATAGGCCGGCCCCGGACCGTAGTAGACCGGCGCCGGCCGCACGATGACCGGCGGCGGACCATAGTAGACAGGGGCAGGCGCCATGACCACGGGCGGCGCGGCAATGTAGGCTGGCGGCGGATAGTACGCCGGGCCGCCGACCACAACGCCAGGCACCCCAATCGCCACGCCAACGCTCACATGGGCCATTGCCGCACCGGATGCCAGCGCCCCAAGCAAAGCGAGTCCTGCGAGCCACCAACGTTTCATGATCCTTGCCTCTTGCAATGCGTTATTCGATAAGAGGTATTGTAGGTTCCTGGAAATTTGCAGGTGAAACCGAGAACGTTACATTGTTACCAAGCGTAACAACCGACGCATAAACACGTTGCTGCCACCCGCCTGGCTGCCCACGGTACAAATCCCGCGCGAAGCTTGCATCACCGCGCCCAACCGACCACAATATCGGGCTTGCCGTGCGGCCGTGGAGAAATTGGTAGACTCAGCAGACTTAAAATCTGCCGCCTTTACGGGCTTACGGGTTCGACCCCCGTCGGCCGCACCAGCATCCACCCTCCCCAGCTTCCGCCCTCCCCCTGTCCCGGCTTTGCGCGCTCAGGCCACCGCCGCGCACAACAGCGCGCCACCGCACACCAGGAACACAAACAGCAGGCCGGCCAGCACCAGGGGCTTGCGCCCGGCGCGCAGCAAGGTGCCGATGCGGGTGTGCAAGCCAATTGCCAGCATCGCGCAGGCAAGCAGCCAGTTATCGAAGGCCAGCAGGGCAGGCTTCCAGCCCTGGGGCACAAGGCCCGCCGAATGCACGGCCATCACCGCCACGAAACCCACCGCAAACCACGGGATCGCCTTCAGGATGGCACCCCACGGACGCCCGCCTGCCGCCTTCTCGCCTTTGCCGTCTTCCTCCAGCCCGATGCCGGCCTTCGGCCACAACGCCAGCACCAGCAACAGCGGACCCAGCGCCAACACGCGCACCATCTTGGTCACCACGGCGGCATCCGCGGTGGCATCGCTGACCATCTTGCCCGAGGCGATAACCTGTGCCACCTCGTGCAGCGTGGCGCCAGTGTAGATGCCAAACGTGCGCTCGCTGATGGCAAGGTGCCAGTGCTGGGTGGCCAGCTCAAACAGATAGGGATACAGCAGCATGCCAGCCGTGCCGAACAGCACCACCGTGGCCACGGCCACGGCCGTCTGGCGGTCGTCGGTGCGCACCACCGAAGCCACCGCGATGGCCGCCGCGGCGCCACATACGGCGCTGCCCGCGCTAACGAGGATGGCTTCACGGCGGCTTAGTCCCAGCAGCGAAGAACCGATCCAGATCCCCAGCAACATGGTCGAGACCAGCATGGCCAGCGGCACCAGCACGCCTGCCAAGCCCAGGTCGGCGATAGCGCCGAAGGTGAGGCGCAGGCCATACAACGCCACGCCGAGGCGCAGCAGTTGCTGGCGTGCCAGCTGCATGCCCGGCGCAAGCGGGGTGAGCCAGCGTTGCGGCAGCGTATTGCCCGCCACCATGCCGGCGAACATGGCCAGCGTCAGCGCGCTCATGCCGAGGTGAGAGACCGCCGGGTTGGCCGAGAACACCATGGCCAGCCAGGCGATGAAACCCAGCGGCACCAGCGTCAAGACCCGGGTCGGCCACGAAGGCGGTTCGGTGCCGAGATTGGCAACTGCGGACGATTGAATGGAAGACATGGCGGGGGTCCTGCCCGTAACGCCGGAGGGCTTCGGGGCGCATATTGAATATGTCCGAAGCGTACTTAGCAGGCAGAAATCTGTAAAACAGGTAATATCGCTATACATTACCTGCTTTACAGATATGACCCATCGCCCGCTACGCCTGACCCTGCGCCAACTCTCCGTGTTCGTCGCGGTGGCCCAGCACGGCAGCACCGTGGCTGCGGCCGATGCGCTGGCCATGTCGCAATCCGCGGTCAGCGCCGCGCTGGCGGATCTGGAGGCCACGCTGGGCGGCGCCCTCTTTGACCGGGTCGCGCGCCGCCTGAGCATCAATGAGACCGGCCGGCTGTTTTTCCCGCGCGCACTGTCGCTGCTGGACCAGGCACAGGAACTCGAGCGCTTCACCGTGCAACCCGGGGTGCAACTGCGCATTGCCGCCAGCAACACCATCGGCAGCTATATCCTGCCGGGTCTGCTCGCGGGTTTTCGACATGCACAGAGCGGGCCCTGCGCGCTCGACATGCGCATTGGCAACACGCGCGAGGTCCTGCAGGCGTTGCTGCATTTCGAGGCGGACATCGGGCTGATCGAGGGCACATGCCACGAGCGCGACCTGCGCAGCGCCCACTGGCGGGACGATGTGATGGTGGTAGTGGTCAGCCCGTCACACCCGCTCGCAAGCTACCCTGGCAATCTGGCTGCCTTGCGCGACGCCGACTGGGTCGTGCGCGAACCCGGCTCGGGCACGCGCGAGATCATCGAACAGCGGCTGGCACCACTGCTGGGCGAGTTGCGCTTTGCGCTGGAGCTGGGCAACTCCGAAGCGATCAAGCGTGCCGTGATGAGCGGCTATGGAGTGAGTTGCCTGTCGCTGCAGGTGGTGGAAGACGAATTGCAACGCGGCACACTGGTGGCGCTGCGCAATGGCCTGCCCGACGTGGTGAGGCCGCTGCACCTCGTGGTTCACCAGGACAAGTACCCTACGCAGGGCCTGCTGGCCTTTACGGAGTATCTTCGCCGCGATGCCGCGGCGACCAGCCAGTGAGCTGCGCAAGCCGCTGCATGCCCGCGCTCACGCGGGGTGGGGATCCGCTTCGCCTGCATGCTTGGCGGTATAGCGATCGAGCAGGTGGAACAGCAGCGGGTTCAGCACGATGGACAGCAGCGCGCCTGCCAGGATCAGGGCGTGGCCCCGCTCAGGCAGGATCTTCAGATAGACACCGAGGCCCGCGAGGATAAAGGAGAACTCGCCGATCTGGGCCAGGCTGACCGCGATGGTCATGCCGGTACGGGTGGAATGCCCGAACACCCGAACGATGCAAAGCGCAGCGAGCGATTTGCCCACCACGATGATGAACAGCGTGGCCAGCACGCCCCAGGGGTCGTTGATCAGCACCATGGGGTTGAACAGCATGCCGACCGAAACAAAGAACAGCACTGCAAACGCATCGCGCAGGGGCAGCGACTCCTCTGCCGCGCGGTGACTGAATTCCGACTCCGCCAGCACCATGCCTGCAAAGAATGCACCGAGCGCAAACGACACGCCAAACAGCGAGTACGCGCCAAAGGCCACGCCGAGCGCCGTTGCCAACACCGCCAGACGGAAGAGTTCACGGCTCCCGGTCCAGACGATGCGCTCCAGCATCCAGGGAATAAAGCGACGGCCGATCACCAGCATCACCGCGACGAAGGCAGCCACCTTGCCCAGGGTAGCGAACACGGCGAACACGATGTCGCCGGAGTCCGGTGCGGCCACGCCTGACGCCGTGGCATCTGCGGACGGCGTGAGCAGGCCCGCCAGCGCCGGCAGCAGCACCAGCGTCAGCACCATGGCCAGGTCTTCCACGATCAGCCAGCCCACCGCGATCCGGCCCTGCGGCGACTCCACCAGCTCGCGCTCCTGCAAAGCTTTGAGCAATACCACGGTGCTAGCCACCGAAAGCGCCAGCCCGAAGACCAGGCCTGGCCCCCATTCCCAGCCAAAGCCCCAGGCCGCGCCCATCCCGAGCAAGGTGGCGATGCCGATCTGTACCACCGCCCCGGGAATGGCGATCGTTTTCACCGCCATCAGGTCTTTGAGCGAGAAATGCAAGCCAACCCCGAACATCAGCAGAATCACGCCAAGTTCCGCCAGTTCCGGCGCCAGCGCCTGGTCCGCGGTGTAGCCCGGCGTATACGGGCCAACCACGATGCCCGCGCACAAGTATCCGATCAGCGGCGGGAGCTTTAGCCGGTTGGCCAGCGCGCCCAATATAAACGCCAGGACGAGACCGCCGACGATGGTGCTGATGAGCGGGGTAGCGTGATGCATGCGTTCTGGGTTCCTCGTGCTTGGCCATGGCGGCGGTGACTGGACAACCCGCCCGCCCCCAGCGGCCGTATGGCGGGGACCACAAAGCGACCTCTGGGCCGCGCTGCGGCGTTGAACGCCGGGCACAGGCCGAGAGGTACCGCACTGATTGAGGGAAAACGGGAACGGGAGTTTTACGGCAGCCTGGAGGCAAAAAGCGCGGCATGAGTCCAAGCGGACGACGATGGCACGCTGTTCAGGTCGGATATCCCCTGAACGCCCCGTGAAGACTACAACATGGAATGTAACACGATCACCACAATGGCAAAGCGCGGAATCGGGGCAGGATGTGCCCCCATCCCCGCGCAAGTGCGCCGCCCCACCTGCCATCCCGCCGCCCTGAAGTCCTACCGCCCGGCCAACTGGAACGTCGCCACGGTATCGCGCAGCTTGTCGGCCTGCTCTTCCAGCGATTGCGCAGCCGCTGCCGCCTGCTCCACCAAAGCTGCGTTCTGCTGCGTGACCTGGTCCATCTGCCCGACGGCCTGGTTGATCTGCTCGATCCCGGTGCTCTGCTCGCTCGACGCCGCGGCAATCTCCCCGATGATGTCGGAGACGCGCCGCACGGCCTGGCGAATCTCGCTCATGGTCTTGCCCGCACCCTCGGCCTGCGTCGAGCCCTGGCGAACCGTGTCCACCGAGGTGTCGATCAAATCCTTGATTTCCTTCGCCGCGCTGGACGAACGCTGGGCCAGGCTGCGTACCTCGCCAGCCACAACCGCAAAGCCGCGGCCCTGCTCGCCGGCGCGCGCCGCCTCGACCGCCGCATTGAGCGCGAGGATATTGGTCTGGAAGGCGATGCCCTCGATCAGCGTGGTGATTTCAGCAATGCGGGTGGAACTGGTGCTGATTGCACCCATGGTTTCCACCATCTGCTGCACGGCCGTGCTGCCTTGCTCCGCCACCTCGGCGGCATTGTCCGCCAGGCTGCTGGCCTGGCGCGCATTGTCGGCATTCTGGCGCACGGTCGTGGTCAACTCTTCCATGCTGGCGGCAGACTGCTCCAGCGATGCCGCCTGCTGCTCGGTACGCGTGGACAGATCCGCGTTGCCCGCCGCAATCTGGTGGGCGGCCGTACTGACCGAGTCGGTCGACGAGCGGACTTCATGCAGTGCCGACGCCACGCGCTCTATCAACTGGTTGAAAGCAATCGCCGTGCGCCCGATCTCATCCTCATGGCGCACCGAAGCGCGGCGATTGAGGTCGAGCGACTCGCTCACATAGCGCAGGGTCTGCTCAATCTCGGCAAGGCTGTTGTGGATGTGGCGGTAGAGCGAATAGCCAAGCGTACCGGTAACCAGAAAGCCGCAGGCAATGATCGCCGAGAAGACCGTCAAGGCCAGTCCGTATGCCTTGCCGTTGCTCACCACCACCTGCTCGCCCAGACCCGCATTATACGCCACGTGCTTGTTGATGGCGGTGCGCAGCGCCGAGGCCGCGACAAAGAGCGAGCCCCCCATCAGCATGCCACGCGCACCTTCATCGTCGTTGGCGGCGAAGCGCTCCAGGAAGCGCTCCCGCTCCGCGCGATATTGCCTCGCCGCGGCGCGGTCCGCCTCCAGCATCTGGCGGTCTGTCTCGTCGGAAATATCGCTGCGCTCGTAGGTCGCGACCGTGCTGTCGAAAACCGCATCCGCCTCCGCCAACGCCTTCGTGGCTTCGGCGCGGCTGCTCGCCTCCGGCGACAAGGCATAGCGGTAGAGCGACACGCGCATGGTGCTGACGGTATCCCGCAGGTCGCTCAGCGTGCGAACGCTGATGAGCGTGTTGTCATTGAAGTAGGTAAAACGCTCCTGCGACTCGCGAAGCTGCCAGAGGCCGCCGACTCCGACGGCAAGCAGGGCCAGCAAGGCCAGCGACAAGGTAGCTAAGAGGCGTTGGGTGATGTTCATGACGCAATGTCGGCGCGCGCGAGAGGGCGGCACCGATTCTCCAAGAAAGGTGGACGATGAAATGACGCCCGTGAGCAACGGGAACGGGGTCAAGCAGTCTGTTTTGGAAGCGCGCTTGCAACAATCTCGGAATCCGGTGAGCCGTCTTTTGGACGACCCTCACATCCGCCTTTACGGCAGCCGCTGGAATAGCTGAAGCAGAATTGGGAAATACAACAAAAATAAGCGACGATATTAGGACTTGTCCTAAAAATCGGAGAGGATAAACGACAAAAAAGA
Organism: Cupriavidus sp. GW822-FHT03E04; assembly: GCF_058801495.1. NCBI lineage: Bacteria > Pseudomonadati > Pseudomonadota > Betaproteobacteria > Burkholderiales > Burkholderiaceae > Cupriavidus > Cupriavidus sp. GW822-FHT03E04. The sequence continues at coordinate 568 of NZ_JBXANI010000013.1, read as the reverse complement.
GCCGAGACGCGCAATCTAGCGGAAATTTGAGGGGAAAAAAGAGGGGGAAGAAGGAGGGGAAAGGAAGAGGGAATTGCCGGTGCGGATGGCGCCAGCGATCGGATCGCCAGAAAGCAAAAAGCGCCACCGGTTAGGGTAGCGCTCTGTGCTTGAAGATACTGGAGGCGGGGGTCGGAATCGAACCGGCGTACACGGCTTTGCAGGCCGCTGCATGACCACTCTGCCACCCCGCCGGGTGACGGCTGCTGGATTGTAGCCGCATTCGCCAGACCCTGCCGGGCTGCGCTTGCGCACTACCATCACAAACAAAAAGGGAAGCGGTGCTTCCCTTTGGGATTGGAGCGGGAGACGAGGCTCGAACTCGCGACCTCAACCTTGGCAAGGTTGCGCTCTACCAACTGAGCTACTCCCGCATTTACTACTTTGACTACTCTGCGTGCCAACCTGGAACCACAAAACACACATTGTGGACTTCCAGACTTAACCGAAACCTGGAGCGGGAGACGAGGCTCGAACTCGCGACCTCAACCTTGGCAAGGTTGCGCTCTACCAACTGAGCTACTCCCGC